>JANLHN010000009.1 GCA_024654505.1 Nanobdellota archaeon
GGTAGGTCCAGAGGAAAATCCTCGCTCGTTGTTCATTACATTCACGACGAAGGAATCGAACACTGGGTTTGAATATATAATATGAGGAGAGGAGGATTCGAACCCCCGCAGGTATGAACCACTGCGGCCTAAACGCAGCCCGTTTGACCACTCCGGCATCTCCTCAGATGTGAAAAGGTGACGGATTTGAAGCAACTTGTTGCTACCTTCCGGCATCTCCTCGTGTGGATATGTTTTAGAATTATAATCGGTATAAAAAGGTATTTATCCCTTCTTTTTCTTTTTCTCGTTTTCTTTGATTTTCATCTTATCTTCGAGTTCAAGTCTTTCCAAAAGTTCTTTGTATCTGTTCCTGATTGTAACTTCTGTGATGCCTGCAACATCTGCAACTTCTCTTTGAGTTTTCTTTTCATCGTTGATTAGGGCTGCGACATAGAGGGCGGCGGCTGCAATCCCCGCAGGACCTCTTCCAGAGGTCAATTCGGAGACTTCTGCTTTTTGTAATATCTTTAAGGCTTCATTTTGAGATTGTGGGGAAAGGTGAAGTGTTGAGGAGAAACGAGAGATATAATCTTTTGGGGAGCTTGGAGTAACTTTAAGGCCAATTTTTCTAATTATGAATCGGTAGGTTCTTCCTATCTCTTTTCTTTCAACTTCACTTGCGTTTGAAATTTCGTCAAGTGTTCTTGGGATGTTGTAGGAACGACAAGCAGCATAGATACAAGCAGCGATAACCGATTCCATAGACCTTCCTCTGACTAAACCTCTTTGTAAAACAAAATTGTAAATTCTTGCAGATTCATCTCTAACTACAGAAGGAAGTTCTAAAAAAGAAGCAACTCTTCTAAGTTCAGACATTGCAAGTCTAAGGTTTCTTTCTATTGAGGTAGAGACTCTTTCTTGCCATTTTTTTAATCTTAGGTACTTTCTTGTTTGTTGTGTAGAATCTAGTCTGTAAATATCTGAGATTTCTCCTACATTAGTTGTTAGGCCTTTGTCAAACTTTTGTAGAGAAATTGGAGCTCCTCCCCTTGATTTTTTATCAGACTTATCAAATGAACGAAGCTCGTGAGAGGTATCAACCATTTTCTCCTCGATAAGAAGACCACAGTCTCCACAGATTACTTCTCCCTTGGTTTCATCGTAAATAAGCTTAGAACTACTACACTCTGGACACTTTTTAACATCCGCCATAGTAAGGTTTAAAAAGGAAGTGCCTTTTTAAAGCTTTTGGTTGAAGAATTACTCTTGGATTAGAACAACTCGCCCCCACCTCTTGTGATTTGATTCTTTAGTCAAGAGGTAAAAGCTCGGCTTGGACATTGCCTTCTTGGGAAGGTCGGTTGGTTATCTTTGCTTTTCCAAGTTCGGTCTCAATTATTGCTCCCTTTACAAGGATATTTTGTCTTGCAAGGAACGTATTTGATGGAGTTTCAATAACATTTTTTATCATAACTTTTTTAGATTTTTTTCCAGAAACTACATTTGCGTATTTATTAGAAAAGGAGGCCAACTTCCTAGATCCTCCACGTCCCCGAATTTGCTTGGTTTTTTTATCTCCAAGTTTAACAATTCTTGATTGACTTTGCCTACCCGTACGTTTTTTCTTCCTTGGACTTTTGTATCTTCCGCCAGAAGTTTTTCTTCCTTGTTTCATGTTTTACTCAAAAAAAGTTGGTTTAAATATGTTTCTTAATCACTTCTGTAGAACCCTTGTCTTAGGAACTCTCTATTAATTCTTTCTTTTTGAACATTGCTTCTAAGACCGAGGAGTCTTTGGAAAAATCCCTCTTCTTCGGGGGTTCCACAAATTGCCGATGCAAAGCGTTTTATCTCTTTAGCTATAACGTTTGTTTCATCTAGGAAGGTTATTGGGGTTTTTTCATTTATTGCCTGGGCCATTACTTTATGGTCTTTTATCCTCGCGAGAACAGGAATCTCGGAAATTCTTTCTATTTCTTCTAGACTTTGTTCATGTTTTGGGGATCTTATTCTATTTACTATAATCCCTTCAATAGGAGTATTCTCTTCCCTAGCTATTTTTGCCGCCTTTAATGTTGTTTTCAAAGTCATGTTATCTGGAGAAGTTACTAAAAATATTCTATCTGCTGCTGCAATTACTGGTTTCAGCTCCTCATAATTTGGAGAGGAGTCTAAAATTATGTAGTCGTATCTTGACCTGTATTTACTAAGTATTTTCTTTAATTTGAATATATCCACTTCTCCATCATAGTACATTGAGGCTGGCACAACATCTATTCCATGAGACTCATAAATTGCGTTGTGTAAAAGGGTTCCATCCAATGCATGGTGGAGCGTGTTTTCCTCGGTGAGGTCTAAATATAACCCGATGTTTGGCGCCGAAAAATTAGCGTCGACTAGCAGGACTTTTTTATCGAAATGTTTGACTAGTGCTGCTGCAGTTTCGAGTGCAAGTGTTGTTTTACCTACTCCACCCTTTATAGAAACGAATGCTAGAACTTTTGTCATATTATCACCTGAACTAAGTAATAAAAAGGGATATATAAGATTTGTGGGTTAAAGGTTCTGAAGGTATTTTATGTTGATTTCTTTCAATGATGAGACTAGATTTCTTGTAGGATATTTTTCTTTTTTTGATTGAACTAATCCAATACATTTCATTTTGGCTCTTTTTGCAGCTTTCATTCCACTGATTCCATCTTCAATAACTAAACAATCTTTTGGAGAGAGATTTAAGTTTTTTGCAGCTAGAAGGAAGCTTTCTGGGTGAGGTTTTCCTCGTTTTACTAAATTTCCTCCAATAATTACTTTAAAATATTTTGTTAGATTTAGTTTTTCTAAAACGATTTTAACATAATTGATGTGGGAAGCGGATGCAACGGCTAATTGAATATTGTTTTCTGACAAGGTTTTGATTAATTCGGGTGAGCCAGGGATAGGGTCTACTGAAATTGATGCTAGCTCAATCATCTTTTCTCTCTTTTCTTTTATTAATTCATCTAGATTATATTCTTTGTTTTTTAGAACTTCTTGAAAAAATTCTTTTATTTTAACCCCCGCATATTTTTTTGTAATTTCTTCTGGGGATAGATTAATTTCAAATCTGCTAAATATCTCTGATTCTATTTTTGCATGTAGTTTTTGGGTATCTGAAATGACACCATCCATGTCAAATATGACTCCTTTAATCATTCTTTCCTGAAATCAAATCTCTTAAGGTCTCTTTTAATTTACTAATCTTTATTCTTTTTTGCTCACCAGTGTCTCTGAATCTTATTGTGACATCTTCTTTTTTTGTAGATTCTTCGTCGACGGTTATACAGAAGGGTGTTCCTATTTCATCATTTCTAGCGTAACGTCTTCCGATTGAGCCAGACTCATCATAGGCAATATTCCATTCTTTTCTTAGGTCTTCGTATATACTTCTTGCAATCTTTACAAGTTTTACATCTTTTTTTACTAAAGGAAGGATTGCAGCTTTGACAGGGGCTAGTTTTGGATTTAATCTTAAGATTATTTGTTCTTTATTGTCTATAGAGTATGCATCAAATAGAAAGACTAAAAATGCTCTTTCAACTCCAAGTGATGGTTCTGCGACAACCATTGGGAGAATTTTCTTTCCCGATTGTTCATCCATTATTTTCAAATCCTTTTTAGAATGTTTTTCATGTTGGTCTAAATCAAATGTGCCCCTATCTGCTATTCCTTGAAGTTCTTTCCATCCAAAAGGGAATTTATATTCTACATCCCATGTGTCTGTAGCATAATGTGATTTTTCTTCTTTTTCGTGCTGTCTTATTCTAAAATTGTTGGGGTTTGCTCCTAAATCAAGAAACCATTTTACTTCCGTCGCTAACCAGTAGGCGTGCCATGGGAGCATTATTATTTTTTTTGAAAGGGCCTCCTTTATTTTCATTCTTTTTGGTTCTTCTTTATTTTTTTGCATTTCTGCTGATAGAATGTTAATCTCAAAGTTTTCTACTTCTTTTACCCAAGGGCATTCCTCTTTTTTCTCAGGGTCGATGAAATACTCGATTTCCATTTGTTCAAATTCTCTTGAACGGAAAAGAAAGTTTCTAGGGGCGATTTCGTTTCTAAACGCCTTTCCAATTTGCGCAATTCCAAAAGGGAGTTTAAGTCTGGCATTTTCTTGGACGGCTTTAAAATCTGCGAAGATTAATTGTGCTGTCTCTGGTCTAAGGTATGCTTTAGTTGAATCTTCTTTTACAGGTCCAACCTCTGTGGTGAACATAGGATTAAACTCTCCTTTGTTTTCCCATTCTGGACCAAGGTCTTTTAGTTCATGCTTGTCTACTTTCTTTTTTTCTTTTGTCTTTTTATTATAGACTTCAACATCAACAAAATTTCCTACATGTCCAGAAGCTTCCCATACTTGAGGGTTTGTTATTATACTTCCATCAATTCCTACTATATCTTCTCTTCCGTGGACATGGAAGTTCCACCAAGCATCTTTTATATTTTTCTTTAATTCACTTCCTACAGGCCCATAATCCCAAAATCCCGCGAGCCCACCATATAAATCCCCAGAAGGATAAACAAAACCCTTTCTTTTACAGAAGTTTGCGAGTTCATCAATTGTTAATTCTTTTGAAATTATGATTTTTTTCTCTTCCATCTCATCTTTTTTATCTTCTCCCTTAAATTCTTTTGCTTTCTTTTCTGCTCCGGTTTTTGTTTTGCCAAGATAGGCGATTGTTTTTGAAATGACTTTTCCGTTTTCTCTTTTGCTTTGTTGGAGATAGTAGTAATCTTTTTCTTTTATTGTCTTTTTTACGACGAACATACCTTACCCACTACAATTTGATATTTAAATCTTTCTAGGCACTACGTTAGGCATTACTTATTTATAATTAGGCACTACAAGGGCCTTTCAATAACTTTATATATAATTTTTTCGCAGTTAATCTGTGGTCCTGTAACTCAGCCTGGATAGAGTGCTAGCCTTCTAAGCTAGAAGTCGCAGGTTCAAATCCTGCCAGGGCCGTTTAATTTGAACCTGCGAGTAGGTGAAACAATCCTGTCCGAGCAATTAGGTCTTGAGCTAAATTAAGATATCTCAAGACATGATTGTGAGTTGGGCCGTTTTAATTTGAACCGAGGTTCACCCAGTAGGGACCTCTGCCGAGGCCATACCTCCTTCGCTTCGCTCGGGGGCAGACCCCTCCCGCCAGGGCCGTTTTAGTTAAGTTTAAAAAATCTATAATCGAAAGAATCTTAGTTACTAGTTGCAGGAGTAATTTATTTCTACAACTAATAATTATGCAGGCGTAGCCAAGCAGTAAGGCCGAACAATTAGGTCTTTTCCAAATACGTCTGTAAATAAGAAAAGACATGATTGCGAGTCGAGGCTGCCAGCCTCTTGCAATCAAAAACGCAGGCGTAGCCAAGCAGTAAGGCAAGAGGCTGCAACCCTCTGATCCCAGGTGCAATTCCTGGCGTCTGCTTAAAGTATATTCTCCAAAGCAATATTATTTAAAAAAGAAAAGATGCTCTCTTTCTAATGAAAAATTATACAATTACATCTGAATCTGTGACTGAAGGGCATCCAGATAAGATTTGTGACCAAATTTCCGACGCCATACTTGATAATTTAATTGCTCAGGACCCAGATTCACGAGTAGCTGTTGAAACAATGGTTACTACTGGAAGTGTTCATATTGCTGGAGAAGTTACAACTAGAGGTTTTTTTGATGCTCAAAGAATTGCACACCAAACTCTAAAAGAAATTGGCTATGATAATCCTTTATTTGGAATGGATTACAAGAGTGCGGGAATCTGGATTAATATTCATGAACAAAGTAGGGATATTTCTCAAGGTGTTTCCGAGGGTGTGGGAGAACATCAAGAACAAGGTGCAGGGGACCAGGGGATGATGTATGGTTATGCTTGTAATGAGACTAAAGAACTTATGCCTCTCCCCATTATGCTTGCACATAAATTAACTAGGAGGTTGGCAGAGGTTCGGAAGGGGGGAATTATTAAGGGTCTTGGTCCCGACGGTAAATCTCAGGTCTCTGTGGATTATGTTGATGATAAGCCAAAAAGAATTTCAGCAATCGTTATTGCCCAACAACATTTAGAAGAAGTTTCAGAATCTTATTTGAAGGGAGAAATACTAGAAAAAGTTATTCGTCCTGTTTGTGGGAATTATATGGATAAGGACACTAAAATCTTTATTAATTCTACAGGGAAATTTGTGATTGGTGGACCGGAAGGAGATACTGGGGTGACTGGAAGAAAAATTATTGTAGACACCTATGGTGGTGTTGGGAGACATGGTGGTGGTGCTTTTTCTGGAAAAGACCCCTCAAAGGTGGATAGAAGTGCGGCTTATGCTGCTAGACATGTTGCCAAAAACATCGTCGGTGCAGGATTAGCAGATAAATGTGAGGTTCAAATAAGTTATGCTATTGGTGTTGCAGAACCAACATCTATTAGTTTAGATTGTTTTGGGACAAATAAGATTCCAGAAGAAAAGATTCTAAAGTTAGTTTATGAAAATTTTGATTTAAGACCCAAAAAAATTATCGCTAATTTGAATCTTCGAAGACCTATTTTCAAGAGAACTGCAGCGTATGGGCATTTTGGTCGAGAGGGTGAAGATTTTAGTTGGGAAAAGTTAGATAAGGTTGAAAGTTTGAAGAAGGGATTAGATACATCTTCTTATTAGGAAATTTATTAATTCTAAACAAATAAAAACTCCGTTTCTATAGAATTATCATGGCAGAAAAAATAGAAGTTACTTTCTTAGGCACTGGAAGTGCGATTCCGACAGCTAGGCGTAACCATTCGGCGACCTTGATTCAATATAAAGATGAAATGATTTTGTTTGATTGTGGTGAGGGAACGCAGAGACAGTTTAGAAAAGCTAAGATAAATATGTGTAAAATAACGAAGATTTTGATTAGTCATTGGCATGCAGACCATACTCTAGGTATTCCAGGACTTTTTCAAACAATGGCAATGAATGGATATAGTAAATGTTTGAAGGTGTATGGTCCTCGAGGTTCTAAGGAAAAGATTAGGGAAATTTTGAATTTATTTGGGATTGATGATAGAAGACTGAGATTGGAAGTTCATGAAGTTAGCGAGGGAAAATTTATTGATGAGAAAGATTTTTTTGTTGAATCTATGCCAATGGAACACGGAATTCCTACTAATGGCTATTCTTTTTCTGTTAAAGAAAAAAATCGTTTGGATAGGAAGAAATTGGAAAAGTTGAAATTACCAAATTCTCCGTTGATGGGTGATTTGATTAAGGGAAAGACTGTTAAGATTGATGGAAAAAAGATTGATGGAAAGAAATTAATGTATGTTGAACCACAGAGGAAGATAACAATGATTGTGGATAGTAAGTATACTCCTAATGCAATTAAATTAGCAAATGATGCAGATGTTTTGACTTGTGAGGCTTCTTTTTCTGAAGATGATGGAGAGGTTGCAGGAGATCATGGACATATGAATAGTGTTGAGGCAGCTACAATTGCAAAGAAGGCCAAGGCTAAGAAGTTAATACTTGTTCATTTAAGCCAGAGATACGACATGATTCCGAAGAAGATTTTGTCTGAGGCTAAGAAAGTTTTCAAAGAAACTGTCGTTGCTGAAGATTTTGATAAGTTGGTGTTGTGAAGTTCACACTAACAATATGTTGTCTAGAATTCGTGTCGTAGTGAAATTAATTCGACAAACACTTATTCTTATGCTTTAGATGCTGCTGATGGCGAGATGAAGATAATTGTATCTCCACGAAGGAAGGTCAAGCCGTAACTTGTCTTTTGTTCTCCACCTTCTATCTCTCTAGCATTGTCGAGAACCACGTTGATGTGGATGTCGAATGCTAGCAAAGTTCCGACAAATTGCTTGCCGGTTTTCAGCTGCACCAAAATCTCTTTACCTTTTGCTGAATTCAGCAAATCTAAAGGTCTTTCGATTCCGTTTACCATCCTTCTATTCGCGGATTGTAGTTTTTAAATCTTTCATTAAAGAGAATTTAGTAATGCTAAAACTCTTTAGAGCGTAACCAATATTTTTTAAAAAGTTGTTAGATAATTCTGTAAGTTGTAGTCTATTTAACAACATTTTTATATTGGCATGAACTTCTTTTTTGAAGGTGATAATATTGTAAATAGTTTTTTTGGAACGCTGAAAGAAAATTGGAAGTTGATTCTTTGGATTGTTGTATTTGTTTTTTTAATTTTTATATTCATATTTATTATATGGAATCTTTATTTGAACGAGCCAGGGGTGGAGAGCAAGTGTGTTGATATTAACGGAATGAAAAGTTTTTCCTTTGATTCTTGTTATAATTTTAATACAAATATCATTTATTTGATTACCAAACGTAGTTCTTTTGGAGAGTATGATGTTAAAGGGATTGAAGTTTCTTTTTTTGATGTGGAGGAGAGAAGTTATGATTTAATAGATATTCCTGCAGAGAAATCTATAGAAATTTATCAGTTTTCTGCTCTGAAGAATCCTCGGAATATTTATGTTTCATTAGGGGTTGAGAAGAACTTTGAAGGTTTTGAGTGTGGAGTTCCAAGAAGATTATTTGTGAGGGATTGTGATGGTGTTTCTCAAGAAGGTGTTGTTTCTGAAGATTATTCTGGAGGGAAGGATTTAGGAGATAGACCTCAAGACCAAGATTTAAGGGATCATCTGGTTGAACTTGCTATGAAGGAACAGGCGTGGAAAACTAAGTGTGAATCGACGTGGGAGTGTTCCTCATGGGAATCTTGTTCTGGAGGAATTCAAAGGAGGTCTTGTGAAGATTTGAATAATTGTTTTATCCCAACGAATGTTCCAGATACTGCAGAAATTTGTGGGGATATTTGTTTAGAAAATTGGAAGTGTGAATGGTCTGAATGTGTTAATGGATTTACTATACCTACTTGTGTAGATAGCAATAATTGTGGGACTTCGTTTAATCTTCCCAAGAAAATTTCTTGTGATTTCAACAGAACTTGTGTTCCTGAGATTGAATGTAGTGATTGGTCAGACTGTTCTGTTGATTATGGGCTTCTAGACATTGAAAAAACAGAAGCTACAGAGTTAAAGGGTTTCAAATCACGAGTTTGCATAGACAGAAAATCTTGCGTTGGCGCTATAAAAGAAGAAGCAATATGCTCTACTGGTGTTGATATCTACACAAGAAAATTTACTAAATGTAACAAAAATTATGTGGATGTTTTTAATAAGTTGGATGAAAGTATTATCGCCAGGATTGACAAAGGGACAGATACAAATCCTCAATTGAATATTAGGGTTGGAACTATTGATAACAATTTGTATTGTGATTCTTGTTATAACGGTGCCTTGGATGGTGATGAGGCAAAGATTGACTGTGGTGGTAGTTGTGCTTCTTGTGAACGGTCTGGACCAATAAGTTTATTCAGTGAAACTTTTTTTGGGAAGATTGGGAAATGGATGGGTAATTTGTTTTAGTAATGTATTTGTTCCAAAATTGTCTTTGCCAGATTTTTCCACACAGAGAAAATTTGTGAATGTCACAAACTCTCTGATGAATTGATATTATTTAATGGTCCGTATTTTAGATAACACAACTCTTTTAAATTGGAATTATTAGGTGTTTACATGGCTCTGTAGCTCAGCGGTAGAGCGCCGCTCTCATGAGGCGGAGGCCGGGAGGTCAGCACTCCCCAGAGCCATTTTATTTGAGTGCTGACGTCAGCACCGAGCAATTCGCTTTGAGTAAAACAACTATTTAAGATATTTTTGCGAAATGCAAATTGTGAGACCCAGAGCCATTTATACTCGCTCCAAACTGGACTTCGCCACAGTTTTCCACATGGAGAAATTAAGTAAGGCTCAAACCCAATGACATACTTGTTAAACTTTTTCTAAAGGTTGCATTATATTACTTAATCGCCGAAGGCGACGAACAGGTATTAGTCACGAAGTGACCTCTTATCAGAATCTAACAGTTCCCCAATGATTCAGTGCGCGCATGAGTTCATCATGGGTTCTGGCGTAAACTGCGAGGGTTTCTCCATTCATTGTGGCATCAACTGCTTGTCTTAATGCTGTTGCTCCGACTTTTGTTCCATCGGGATGACCATGAATTCCACCACCCGCTTGTATGATAATGTCTTTTCCAAAGTTTTGCATGAGATAGGGAACATGGCCTGGATAAATTCCTCCAGAACAAACAGAGAATACTGGCCTCATATCTCCCCAATTCTGTTCTAATCTATCTTTTGTTTTTTTAACAATTCTTTGTTCCATCTCTTCATTGATTTCTTGAACTTCTACTTTTCCTCCCCTCATTTTTCCTATACCTGTTCCAATATGTAAACTATCTACTCCAGCTAATCTTGCGAAATCCGCGATGGTGAGCATAGAAAGACCATGGTCTGGATTTTCTGTTAATGCTCCATGCATGGCTCTATGAGCATGAATTCCTAATTTTGTGTTTTCTCTAAGTGTTTGGAGAGAAGCAAATCCAGCAGTCAAAATATCATGCATAACAAATTTTCCTCCGAGGTCTCTTATTAGGTCTGCTCTTTCAAGCATCTTTAAAGATTCGGCAGTTACATTACATAAATATCCCTTTTCTTCTCCAGTTTCTTCTTGAGCTTTATCTCTCATCTCTAATGTTTTAGTTGCTCTTTTGTCAAACGGATTAAACTTTTGGCTAGAAAGGTTTTCATCATCTTTTACCAAATCACATCCACCAATCCAGGATTCATAGGCAACTTTTGCATGGTCATTTGTGTTTAAGCCCAATTTAGGTTTGACTATTGTTCCGACGAGTGGACGGTCTTTAACCTTCAATATTTTTCTATATCCTTCAATTCCATAACGAGGCCCCGGAAAACTTTTTAAAAGGTCTTTTGGAATTTTGATGTCCTCAAGTCTTAATCCCTTAACACATTTCATCCCAAAAACATTGCCTGCAATTGATGAAAGAATGTTTGGTATACTCCCAAATTCAAATAAGTCTTGAGGGTACGCGACTTTTATAAAATTTCCAGAGATTGCGAAAACTTTTGCGCCTAATTTATTCACATAACTTTTACTTGAAGAAACGGGGGTCCATGTGCCTACAGAAGACTCTAAAGCAACATTATTTGCTGCAGCCTTTAAACTCATTCCATCGGGTGTCACCTTGAATAGACAGATTAAATCTTTTCTAGTGGGTTTGTAATCTTGATCTATGAATGCAAACTCTTCTTTCATTTTTCGTCGCCCCCATTGAATAAATGAAAACATGAAAATCTCCAATTTACTTTTTCAGTCACCATCTTTATTTTATCAATTAAGTTTTGTTTTTATACCTTTTCTAAAGAATAATCATCCTCATTATCTCGGATTCTCCAACCTTTTTCTTCCAGGTTTATTCTAATCTCATCACTCTTCTTCCAATTCTTCTCTTTTCTTGCATTGTGCCTTTCATCTGCTAATGCTTTGATTTCTTTTGGGATGTCGTGTTCTTTTTGTTTTAAGAGGTTTAATCCGAGTATTTTATCCATTTCTTTTATCGTTGCTATTTTGCCTTCTGCTTTTTGGTCTCTTAACATTGTCCAGAGAATAGCCATTGCTCCGGGCATGTCTAAATCATCGTTTATTCTTTCCTCGAATTTACTGAGATAGGCTTTGTTTGTTTTTTTATCATCTTTTAGTGTTTTGATTATTTCTTTTAGTCTTTTATAACCATTTACTGCAGACTGTATTGCATCTTGGTTCCAGCTTAAGGGTTTTCTGTAGTGTGCAGAGTATGTGAAGTATTTATAGGCTAGTGGCGGGATTCCATCCTCTTTTTCTAATTCTGTGACTGTTTTTATTTCTCCTTTGCTTTTACTCATTTTCCCACCAGATATTGTTAGGAATGCAGAATGAACCCAGAATCTTGAGAAAGGTTTTTTACCCGATGCTGATTCGCTTTGGGCGATTTCATTTTCGTGGTGAATGGGGATTAAGTCTTCTCCACCAGTGTGTATATCAATTTGTTCACCTAAATATTTTGAAGACATTGCAGAACATTCTATATGCCATCCAGGAAAACCCTTTCCCCACGGAGACATCCACTCTTGTTGTCTTTTATTGTTATCACTAAATTTCCAAAGAGCAAAATCTGTTTTATGCTTCTTCTCCTTCATAGCTATTCTTTTTCCTTCTTCGAGCCCCTCTACTTTCTTTTTAGATAATTTTCCATAATCTTTGAATTTGGAAGTATCAAAATAAATTCCGTCAGAGGTTTGGTAGGTGTATCCCTTTTTTTCTAGTTTTTTTATTAAATCTATTTGTTCTTTTATGTGTTCTGTTGCTTTTGGCCAGGTTGTAGGGTCAATTAGGTTTAGCTTCTGAAAATCTTTATAGAATTCTTTAAAATAAAACTCTGAAACTTCTTTGGCCGTCTTTCCTTCTTTCTTCGCAGCATTCTCCATCTTATCTTCTCCTTCATCCGCATCGCTTGTTAAATGGCCAACATCTGTTATGTTTATTATGTGATTGACTTTGAGTTTGTGGTAATTTAAGGTCCTTTTTATTAAATCTGCCAAGATAAAATTTCTGAAAGCCCCAACATGAGCAAACCAATAAACCGTTGGACCACAGGTGTACATTCCAACTTTTCCTTTTTTGATTGGTTTGAATGTTTCTTTCTTTCTTGTTAGTGTGTTGTATAGTTTTAGGGCCATGATTATTTAATGAATTTTATCTTATTAACCTTTCCGGCGTTTTCATCAAAATCAATAATTGTCGCCTTGCCGTCGATTGCTGGGCCGGCATCGATGACTAGGGTCTTTTTTATTTTGCACATGCCGTGGTTCTCATGCATATGGCCTCCGATGAAAATTGAGGGTTGGTAACGGTCTATGATTTCTCTGATGAGTTTTGAGCCATAATGTTCTCCTCGGACTATCGGATGAGCCTTTTTATCCCTAATTTTATCAAGTTTGCAGTTGTAGGGCATGTTATGGGCGATAAAGATTACTTTTCCTTCCCTATTTTCTACTGAATGTTTTTTGAAAAGAGCTTTTAGTTTCTTTTTAGATTTTTTATAGGAGTTACTTTCCGGGTCTCCAGGAAAAGAGCTCCCATAGGCACCTATGATAGTTAATTCTCCAATCTTGACTGCTCGGTAATCAACTCTTCTTAGATTAGGATAATCTTTTATTATTTCAGAAAATATATTTTTGTCAATATTTGTTCTGTCCGAAGTATCTTCAGATGCATGGTTGTCATAATTTCCAAAAGTTGTTACAATTTGGGCTTTTGAGGAGTTTAACTTTTTGAGAATTTTTCTAACTTGTTCAATCTCTTTTTTGATATGTTTTTCGTCTAGTTCTCCAAGAAGAAGCCGAATTATACTTTGAACATCCCTTATTAAAAAATTGTCTCCAGAATATCCCGGGAAGTAATCTCCCACACTAATGATTAAATCAACTTGTTTTGTTAAGTTTTGTAGCTTCTTCGGAAATTTTCCATGGAAGTCTCCAATAGCTAGGATTTTCATGATATATATCATCGGATTTGATTAATAAAATTAACTAAATTTTTCCAACCAAATCGAGGCCTGGTTTGAGGGTTTTTTCACCTTTTTTCCAATTTACCGGACAAACTTCGCCACCATTTTCCCTCACAAATTGTGCTGCTTCAAGCTTTCTAATTAATTCTCCTGTGCTTCTTCCGATACTGTTGTCATGAATTTCGAATGTTTTAACGATTCCATCGGGGTCAATGATTACTGTTGCTCTTAGGCTTAATCCCTCTTCATTGATATAAGTCTCGTATGCTTTACAAATATTTCCCGTAGGGTCTGCAATCATAGGGAATTTTACTTTTTTTATCATTTCAGAGCTGTCATGCCATGCTTTATGAACAAATTCTGTGTCTGTACTGACGCTAAGGATTTCTCCATTCATTCCTTTTATTTTTTCATAATTGTCTGCTAAGTCTCCAATTTCTGTCGGACAAATAAATGTGAAGTCTGCTGGGTAAAAGAAAAGGATGACCCACTTCCCCTTGTAATCACCAAGGCGAATCTTTTTTATTTCTCCCTCATGAAAAGCATTTGTCTCAAATGCTGGTGCTTCTTTGTTTATTTTTATCATACTTCGAGAAGTGAAAAGTGATTTTTAAAGATTGGTAAGCAGTGTAGACTAAGCAATTACTTCTATATCAAAGAATGCAGTGTCATAAGGTTGATTATCTCTTTTAACTTCTAGATGAAATCTTACAGTACATAGCGGGGCTCCTTCTGGAATAAAGAATCTGACTATTCCATAATATGTTTGTCCAGGAGTTATTGTTGTTTGGTCACTTCTCCCAGTTTTTATCCAACTTTCTACATCTTTTTCACTTACACCACATTTTTTTCTAACATCCGGGTCAGAAACTATTGTATCATAACTAAATCTTCCTGCTTCGATGGTTCCTCCCTGGAGGTTCTTAATTGCAAATGCAATTCCCCAATCCTCATTTTGTTTAATCTCTGCTTTCTGGTTTGGCAAATAAACTACTGTTTTTTGGTCTTCGACGAATAACATATTAATTTGGTCTTTTACTTTATCGTTCATCTGCAAGATATTGGAACTTGCCCCACTGAATATATTTTTTACTAAGACTAATCCTAAGATTAACATAGACATCGCCAATACTATTATGACTATTGTTCCAATGGAGAGTTCGATTGCACCCTTCTTTTTCATAAGAGAGGATAGTTATTGTTATTTATAAAACTTACCCATTAACAAATCAAATAATTAAGGGAGCCCATGTAATGAGTTTAAGCCTTCTTGCGAAACCTTAAAAACCAATGTTATCTCTTTATTTTTATGGGACTGTAGCTCAGTGGGAGAGCACACGGCTGAAGACCGTGGTGTCGGGAGTTCGATTCTCCTCAGTCCCATTTATCGAACTCTGAGTTCGACAGCCTCACAGATATTCTCTTTGATTGGTTGGGCTGAACCTTTCTCCTCAGTCCCATTCTGTAGTTAGGAAGATTGGGTTAAAGATAAGTTAATTGGGCATAAATTCCTTATCTTATATATTGAAGGCAATAATAGGGTGTTTGGTGTGGATAAAATATTCTGAGTATGGATGAAACTTAGTTTAAGATTTTCGTAAACGGAATTAACAAAATTTTTTTTAAAGTTTTGAATGCTCTGTTTGAAATTATTTTTTAGAAATTATTTTTTAGAAATTATTTTTTAGAAATTATTTTATTAAGCTCCGTCGTAAAAATGGAAAAAAAAAAACGGTTTTTGGTTTTATATTTTTCAAAAAAGTCTCAAATAGACATAGAGATTGAAAAAACAAAATGTTTATATACTAAAATATTCTAGAAGAAGCATGAAGAACAACTCTGGAAGTGGTGGAAAATTTCTTTTAGTGTTCGCAATTGTGATTATTGCTGTTGTTGGAGTTTTTGTTTCTGCAGGGCTTGGAAATTGGTGGAATAGTATTACTGGGGAAGCGACATCAGATACTACTACTGTGACTGTAACTCTAGGGAATACTGCTCCTCAAGTGAGATATGTTGAGGTTTTGGCTGCTCAAGATCCCAATGCTGGTGCGGTGAAAGATGTGAATTTTCTTATGGTCGCAATTGATGCGGATGGGATTGATGAT
>JANLHN010000003.1 GCA_024654505.1 Nanobdellota archaeon
AGCTCAGCTTGGTTAGTCGCTTCGCTCTCGAAGCAAGCTTCGAAACCAACCATGAACTACTCTGTCAAAAGGCTCTGTAGCTCAGCTTGGTTAGAGCACTAGACTCTTAATCTAGGTGTCGGGGGTTCAAATCCCCTCAGGGCCATTTGAAACACTGGGTTCAACCCATTAGGTACTTCTGTTGAAGCAATCCCCTCAGGGCCATTTGAAACACTGGGTTCAACCCATTAGGTACTTCTGTTGAAGCAATCCCCTCAGGGCCATTTGTTATCACAATAATTCTTTTAAACCAAAAGTATTCTGGTTAATTATGGATGAAGATGTAAGGGTTAGTATGGATGAAAGAGAAACAAGAATTATTGAATATCCTTTTGAAGATTTAGAAGTTGTTGGAGATGGAAAGTTGGTGAGTAGGAGATATGATGGAGTTTTAGCATTTAGAAGTTGGCCATTCGTTGCAAGAATTTTAAAAAAAGGTTTTTTAGATGCTAGGTGGCATGAGGGGTGGTGTGGTACTCATACAAATATGGATGATATAGGTGCTGGAGAGAGTTTGTATATAAAAAGACCGGAGGATTGGGAAGACTCTCCGAGGGTTGGGAGAGCTTTTTATGGGATTGTAGGTCATCATGATGCGGCTACTCTTTCCGATTTTTGCAAGAGAGAAGATTTGGGAGATGACCTAGTTTTGAATGGGTCTACTATTGTAGAGGGGGGAGGTATGGCTATGGTGATGGGAAATCCTCAGAGATTTCATAGAGATGTTTATTTATCTTTTCCTATAAAAGAAATAAGGACTATGAGGGTTAGAGGTTTGGGGAATGTTTTGTTAAATAGGGGCATGAGTGAAGAAGAAAGGTCTAGAAGACTTTCAAGATTGTAGTTAATCATCTTCTCTGACGGTGTTCTTGCACTTTACACACTTGTAGAATTTGGATTCTGCTTCGTCGCCGGAACGCATTTGTTGAATCCAGAAGTAGGATCGCCCATGACCACATTTTTCACATTTGAAATCTGTAATTGGATCGGTTTGGCCTTGTTTATCACTGACTACTGCTACTTCTTTTTGTTCTTTAATCTCTTCGCTAATTCTTAATTTTAAATTAGTCTTTGAGGTATAATTACATCTAGGGCATCCAAATTTCTTTTTCTTCATCATAAGAAGAGAGCCGCATTTAGGACAAAATTCCATTGGTTATACATGACACACTTCTATATTAAGTTTTTGGTTAACCCTTCACATCAGTCTTTGATAAGATGTTCGTCCTTTATGGAAATAAGTTAATACAACTTAATATTTAGAGTATAGTTTCTAATATTATAATTTTATATCTCTTTTAAGTAGTAACAATACAAGGTTTTAAATAGTAGTTTTATTTATGTAAAATATGGCAGATAAAATAGGTAAAGCATATGCATTTTTTGATTGTAACGCATCAAAAGGAGATATAGAAGAAGAACTTCCTTTTATTAGGGAATGTGTTCACACCCCTAATGAGTTAGAACTTATGTTTATGGAAGGAATAGATAGTTTAACTAGTGATTTAGAGTTATTGCAAATAGTTGGTGAATCTAATGAAGTTAACATGAGGTATGTTATGGAAGCAAAATATCCTAACAATTCAAATGAAAAAACTGCTGAGGAATTATCTGCTATTTTAAATCAAGTTTATCAATCTTTTTTATCCCAAAAAAGGGAACAATTTAGAGGCACTATTTTTTATAAGAGAGAAATAATGTGTGATTAATTACACAGGCCTCTATTTCTTTCTGCTTTTCTGCCTTCAAAGAAAATAAGTTTCATCCAGCCAATGGCGGGGATTTTGAATAAGGCTTTTCCTATCACATAATCTTTATTGATGCTTTTTTCTACAGGTAATTGTTCAGAGTTTGTTTTGTAATTATCTCCTTTTGTTGCATAAACTCCTTCGTCAGAGATTACTCTATGGATTAGAGGGTATTGAGAGTTCCCATTAAAGATTATTACATCTCCCACTTTGGCATTTTTTGGACTGACTACGAATATTATGTCACCTTTCGAGAATCCATTTTGGAAATCCCAACCTTTTGTGTCTTCAATGGTGATTCCATTTTCCTCATAGACAGAACTTTCAAATGTTTTGTTAAAACCCTCTTCATGATGATACATTGAACAACTCTCGACGATAACTAAAGGTAATGGTGTTCCTGTTAAAAGGGATAGGAGGGGGAAGAAGACGAATTTAATTATGAAAAACGCGAGGACAAGTGTGACTATGAAGGATGCCCAAGTGTCTTTGTTTAAGAATTTCCAGAATCTTTTGAATGAATTACCCTCGTTTTCCATTTAGGAAAGAGGAGTGAGGTATTTATAAGAGTTACCACAAAACTTATATTGTTCTTATTTGATTAATAATTATGATAAAAAAGATTGTTCCATTTGAAGGAGACTTTCCTTTATCGAAGGCAATTATTCATGATAGTAAATATGTTATGGAGATTTCTGGGCAAATTGGAATTAATTCAGAGACAAAAGAATTAGAAGAAGGAATTGAGAATCAGACATCTAAGATAATTGAAATTATTAAAGAGATTCTTGAAAATTCTGGTTGGAATATTGATAATATAATTAAAACCAGAATTTTTTTGACTGATATGAAAGATTATGATAAGATGAATTCTATTTATTCTAAACACTTTTCTAAAGATTTCCCAACAAGAGTGGTAGTGGCTGTTAAGGAATTACCTGCTGGTGCTTTGATTGAGATTGAGTGTACTGCTGTTAAGGATTAGATGTTTCATCAGAAACATTTAAATAGTGTATATTTGTGTGTATACACATGGGGGATATATTTGACAACAAGATTCTTTGCAATGGTTGCGGAAAGGAAATGAAGAATGGTTTAGTTAGCCGTAATGGTTTTAATCTTAGGGTAAAGAGATGTGATAAATGTAATGAGGTTATTGTTCATCCTGCAGATGGGAAGGAATATGGAGAATTTGAAAGACTAAAAAAGAAGGATTTTGAAGTTAAGATGAGGATGGTTGGGAATTCGTATGCGGTCTCAATTCCTAGAGAGATTGTTGATTTTATGAGAGAACAAGAGAGGATGATGGATGATATGGTAAAATTGTCTTTTGAAAAGGCTGGAAGATTGAGTTTAGCATTTAATATGTCAGAGGATGAAGATGATGAAGATGATGAGTCTCATGTCGTTAGTGCTAGAGAAGTAAGGGTTGTTAGGAATGGAAAGCCAGTAATCCATGCTAGGAAGTTTACTGATTCAAAACATCCAGAGAGGAATAGAACACAAGTAATTAAAAATGAAGAAGATTTAGAACAAGAGGAAGAAGAATAAAATGGCGCCTAAGAAAAAACCTACATTAAAAAGTATTAAACTTCGAGTAGTTGAGGCTTTGCAAGACGATGCCTACAAGGGAATTGTTAGGATTGATTCTGGTTTGATGAGAGAGTTGGGACTTAGTAGAGGAGATATTATTGTGATAAAGGGTGAGAGAGAAACTTATTCTATTGTTGATAGGGCATATCCTGCTGACATGGGAGAAGAAATTATTAGGATGGATGGAATTACAAGGAAGAATTCTAAGACGGGCATTGGTGAGAATGTAGAAGTAAGTGGAATGGTTGAGATAAAGGAAGCGAAGAAGGTTACAATTGCTCCTGCACAACAAGGAATTATGGTTCAAGGAGACCCTGAGAATATTAAGAGGGGGCTTTTAGGGAAGCCAGTCATAAAAGGAGATATTGTCGTTCTTGGAGGTTCTCAGAGAAGAAAGGATGTGATGTCAGAAGACTTTGGAGAATTATTTGGAAAAGATATTGGAGAAATGTTTAATCAAATGGGATTCGGAGGGATGAATGGTGGATTTACACAGATTAGATTTGCAATTGTTTCAACTAGTCCTGCGCAACCTTGTATAATTACTGAGAACACACAAGTTACTCTTAGTCCCAAGGCCGTTGATATTTCTGAAGATTCTATTCCTCATATAACCTATGAAGATATTGGTGGACTTAAAGAAGAGGTTACAAAAGTTAGGGAGATGGTTGAATTGCCATTGAAGAGACCAGAGATTTTTTCAAGACTTGGAATTGAACCTCCAAAAGGAGTTTTACTTTATGGACCCCCTGGAACTGGAAAGACATTATTGGCAAAGGCAGTTGCTAATGAATCTGATGCACATTTTATTTTATTGAATGGTCCAGAGATTATGTCGAAGTTTTATGGAGAGTCTGAGAAGAAGATTCGAGAAATCTTTGATGAAGCTGAAAAGAATGCACCCTCGATTATATTTATTGATGAGATTGATTCACTTGCTCCAAAGAGAGAGGATTCTCATGGAGAAGTTGAGAGGAGAGTTGTTTCACAATTACTAACTATGATGGATGGTTTGCAGTCTCGGGGAAGAGTTGTTGTTATTGGTGCAACGAACAGACCTAACTCCCTTGACCCTGCATTAAGGCGACCTGGAAGATTTGACAGAGAAGTTGAGATTTCTGTTCCAGATAAAGCTGGAAGATTACAAATTTTGAAGATTCATACTCGTGGGATGCCATTGACTAAAGATGTTGATTTGGATATGTTAGCTTCTAAAACACATGGTTTTGTTGGTGCAGATATTAATTCTTTGGCTAAAGAAGCAGCGATGAATGTTCTTAGGAAAAATATCCATAAGTTTAATTTAGAAGATGAGGAAGAAGTCCCCCAAAGTATTCTAAATGAGTTGAAAGTTTCTGGTGTAGATTTTCAAGAGGCGTTAAAGACAGTTAGGCCTTCTGCTATGAGAGAAGTTTTGGTCGAGACTCCAAATGTTGGATGGGATGATGTTGGTGGAGTTGATGATGTTAAAAGGGATTTGAGAGAAGCAATTGAATGGCCTTTGAAATTTCCTGAATCATTTACAAGAATGGGAATCAAGCCTCCAAAAGGAGTTTTACTTTATGGACCTCCTGGAACAGGGAAGACCTTGTTAGCGAAGGCGGTTGCTAAAGAATCTGAGGCTAACTTTATTCAAGTAAAGGGGCCTTCGCTGTTGTCTATGTGGGTTGGAAAATCTGAAGAAGGAGTTAGAAAGATTTTTGAGAGAGCCAGACAAGTTTCACCATGTATTATTTTCTTTGATGAAATTGATTCTTTAGCTGGAAAGCGAGGACAAGGATTTGGTGGCGGAGCAAAGGTAACGGAGAATGTTTTGAATCAATTACTTTCTGAGATGGATGGTATTGAAGATTTGGCTAATGTGATTGTTATTGGTGCGACAAATAGGCCTGATATGTTAGATTCTGCATTGATGAGGCCTGGAAGATTTGATAGGATTGTTTATGTTAATGTTCCTGATGAGGCTGGCAGATTAAAGATTTTACAAATTCATACAAAGAATATGCCTTTAGATAAGTCTGTTGATTTAGGGATAATTGCAGCAGATACTGATGGGTATACTGGTGCAGATATAGAAGCATTAGTTAGAGAAGCCGCAATGCTTTCTCTCCGAGATGATATTAATTCAAAGATTGTAACAAAGAAATATTTTGATAAGGCAATGGATAAAGTTCTACCTTCGGTTTCAAAGAACGATCAAGAGAGATACAAACAAGTTGAAGCAAAGTATCTTAGGTCGGCGAAGGCAGCTTTAGCAGAGAGTAGTGCGAAATATGCTGGGTAGTTGGGAAGATTTTTATATCCTTAAATGGTGTTAATTTTATGAAAGCAGTAAAGATTTATGAGGCCTTGGAAAGAGATTTCATAACTCCTGAGCTTAGTGATGATTGGAGTGGAGAGCATAAAACTGGGAACGTAAGAGAGTTTCTTACTGATAGGTATAAGGAAAGGTGGATGGGACTAGCCTGTGATTTTACTGAGGATGTTAAGAGGGTGTATACTGCTGTTTTTCCTTCTGATAAAGTTATGCAAGAAATTTTAGATGATGGCGCAGAAGATGCTATGTTGTTTGTTCATCATCCGGCAGTTTGGAATCCTGCGTTGCCTAAGCTTTGGCAGAATATGAATCCTGAATTACTTAAGGAATTTAAGGCGAGAAGAATTTCTGTGTACAACTTACATGTGCCTTTAGATAATTATATGGAACAGGGTACTTCGTTTGCTTTAGCAAAGGCTTTGGGTATTACTCCTGTAAAATCTTTCTTGCCATATCATGGTGCAATGGCTGGGGTGATTGGTAAAACAAATATTCAAACAGTGAGAGAATTACAAAAGAAGTTTGCGGAAGCTGTTGGGCATGATGTTTCGTTATATAGCTATGGAGATGATGAAATAGTTGGAGGATTAGTGGGGATAGTGGCTGGAGGGGGCAATGAAATTTTAACTCATCAAGAATTGTTTGGAGAAGGAGTAAATGTTTTTGTTACAGGAATATCTAAGCCAAAATCTACTTACTTACCCTCTGTAGAAGCTCATGATTTTGCTAGAGAACATAAAATCAACATTCTTGGAGGAACACATTATTCTACTGAGAAGTTTGCGTGTATTGCAATGTGTGATTATTTTGGAAAGCTCGGTTTAGAAGCAAAATTCTTAGATGATGCTCCCGCAATGGAAGATATGTAATTGGAAGTGTTTTTAAAATCAGTTTATCTTGTTCTGTAATGAAAAGAGGATTGGCTTTTATAGGGCTATTTATAGTTGTCTTTTTATCATTGGTTGTTAGCGCAGAGAGCAGAGAAATATCTCAATTTTCTACTTATTATAATGATAACATCGCGGGAACGTCTTCTGTTGATAGGATATTTGGAAATCAAAGAATAGATGTTTATCTTGATGAAGAATTGTCTTATCATTTGATTACTTCAGAAGGAAAGATTATTGAAGAGGGAAATGGTGGAGTCGAGAAGCCATCACTTAATATTTATGTTGGTAGCGGTGTTCTTAATGAGTTAATGGAAGGTACTTTAGATTTTCAAGAGGCATTGGCCACTGGAGGGATTGAGTATAGGGGTGTTGGTTTCATTTCTAATATCAAGTTTAGAATTCTCCATTTTTTCCAAAACCTATTTGTTAAACCAAAGGCTCCTAAAAATGAGATTAATGATTTGGGTTCAGAGTGTGGGAATAATAAATGTGAGGCTGGAGAGAATCCAAAGAATTGTTATAATGATTGTTGTGGAACTTGTGGAGATGGAAAATGTAAGGGATATAGTTGTGGTGAAGACAATCCTTTAAGTGAGAAGTATTGTCCCAAACAAACGGGTGGAGATTGCGGGAACATTTGTGGCGATGGAACCTGTGATAAGGGAGAAAATCCCCAAGAATGTCCTGCAGACTGTGATTGGATAAAGTGTGGCGATGGAATATGCTCTCCTGGAGAAGATGATTCGTTAAGTGATAAGTATTGTCCTAAACAAACGGGTGGAGATTGTGGAAACATCTGTGGCGATGGAACCTGTGATAATGGAGAGAACTTTAGGGAATGTCCTGGAGATTGTAAGATTGTAATGGGGTTTGATTGAAAAAACAAGTTTTTATAATCATTTAATTATGTTTTATTATGGTGATTAAAACCATTGTATTCGACATCGAGGGAGTGATGTCTATGGAAAATATGTGATTGTGTTTTTAACCACAATAATTCTTTTAAACCTATAATTGGTTTGTTTTTCATGGCAGGAGATAGAGAAGTTAGCGATATTGAGAAATTGATGGCTAGATCAACAATTAATTTTCCTAGATCAATTGATCATAAAGAAGTTGGTGGCCTTTTAACTCATGTGGCCAGAGGAATTGGACCTGCTACAACAATTAATTATCGAGTTTCAAGTAATGAGAATATTGTTCCTGAAAGAAATAATTTGGGGAGTCTTACTGGGAAACATATTTCTGACCCAGGATCTGCAACGACTAGTGGAAATATATCTACTTCCTATGGTGAAGGAAGTGGAGCTGAACTTGCTATAATATCTTTTGATTTAAAGAGAGAACATAGAACAGATATTAGAGGATATGATTCAATGAAATTCTTTACAACACCTGGTTATTCTTTAGAAGAACTTAATCCTACTGAGTTGAGGTTGATGGATAATGTCCGAGCCCAAGTTAGAGGGTGGTTTGGTGTTTAAGGTTAGATTATTTTTTCTTCGGCCCGGTATTCTTTCTAGAAAAGATTGAGTTTTAGAACTAAAACCAAAGTTATTTAGTCAATATAACTACTAAATCTTCCCTATCTTCTTTACCTGGGACAATACATGGAAATTTTCTTTCTTCATAAGCCATTTCTAAAGTTTCAAAACTTGTTCTTCTTTTTGCAGGGTCATCTACAGGACCCTTATATCTTGGGGTTTTTTCTCCCATCGGGCTTGCATCATAAACATAGGCGCCACAAATAACCCCTCCCTGGCTTAAATGATCTCTTATTGGAGAGACTATTTTCCTACAGAATCTTTCTAGATGATTAGGACTATGGGGAAACATACTTTGAGTATAATCGGCTAGATTTGAGAGCATGACTACCCCAAATTCTTCATCTAATTTAGATGCTAAGTCTTTGGCAGATGAGTTGATTAATTTAACCTCCGATTTTACTCTTGCTCTAACTGCTTCATATTGTTCTTCTGAATGTAAATAAGGATTACTTCGAATTCTTAATTTATCAATATCAAATCTTTTATTAAATAACTTTGATCTTCGAACTTCTTCCCCATCCATTTCATTGATTCTGTAGACTCCATCAAAAAATCTAACGCAACCAAGAGATAATTCGTTTCTTATGGAAGAGTAAACCTTAAAATCCATTGTTCCTCCATCGCCTAGTAAAAAGAATCTTTTGAACTGCTCAAAATCTAACCTTTTTAATGCTTTAATTTTAAGTTCTGCAAAGAAAGTAGCAAGAGTATTTATGTCAAAACAAACAACATCTTCTGCTCCAAATAAAAAAGAATTTATCATATGGTCTGCAGAACCTGTGACTGTTAGAACTTTCTTTCCTTCTAAATTTAAATTAGGCATGTATCCTGCAAGATTTTCTGTAGTAAATGGATAAACTTTTGACCTAGTTTCAAATGTAGGCATCTTATTGAGTTTTAATAAAAGATTATTTAGAACTTTGAATAATATCTAATAATCTACTTTTAATCCTCCTTTTTACTTCTGTTGGACCTTTTCTTTTACTAAGTATTAAATATAATTCTGCTGCTCTTGCTATTAGCCATGTATTTGTGTCTTCTCCAAGAAGAGAATAATCAAAATCAATATTTGTTCTATAAATTCTTTCTATCTCCTTCCTTCTATCTGGGTTAGAGATTATCATTGAGGCAACATCTCTCCCAGGATGTCCCAGTCCACTTAACTCAAAATCAAAATAATAATTTTGCCCCTGAAATGTGACCATATTTTTGTCCTGTAAGTCTCCATGAAGAATTGTTGTTAATTCCATTTCTACTTTTAAGTCAGATAGTGCTTTTTCAACAAGAGCCCCAAGTTCACCGAAGGCATCCTTATTTTCAAGAATAAATGAGGCAACAGCCTGTATGTTATGGGGGAATAACAATCGATTATTAGGAAGGGGATTTTTTATAAAATATGAATGGACTCTTGCCCATTCTGCGGCTGTTTGAAGAATGTCTTTTTTTTCAGTTTCTATAAAATGTGTTTTGAGACAAAGCCCTTCAACCCCATAAACTTTTGGCGTTCTAACTAATCCTGTTTTTTGGAACAAATCATAAAAGAATAATTCTCTTCTTAGGAAAATTGGCTTTTGGTGTCTTTTAGATACAATTTTTTGTCCTTCAACTTCGTAAACCTCTGAAAAATTCCGATTAAAATCTTCCATGTTAAACCTTTTTGGCCAGAAATAAAATCATTTTATGTCGATGTGGGGGTTTACCATGTTCTTTGGAAAGCACAGAGGTATTGTAAATGATTTCCCAATCAGGGTATAATTTATTTAATACCTCTTCATCTGGATAAAAATAAATCTCGTTTTCTGGATTCTCTTCATTAGACATACAAATTAGAAAGTGGAAGCCTTCTCTAATAGTGTTTTTTTGCATTTTTTTTATTAATTGTTTAGCTTCTTCTTCTTTTAACAAATGTAAAATCCCCGTCCCAACAATTAAATCGTATTTCGGCTCGAATTTAAAGTCTAATATGTCTTGTTGGATGAATGTGAAATTCTCTGATGATTGGGTTGTGGGTTTTCTATCAATTCCTATTACATTTATTCCCAAGTCAATAAATTTTTGAGAAAATTTACATTTACCACAGCCGATATCCAAAACAGATGTAGGGTTTAATTTTTGCATAATCTCCACAATTATAGGTTTAGCTGGTTGCATCTTTTGTATACCTGTCCTTGAGGTCTCCTGGTTTAACTAGGTTTCTAAAACACATAGGGTCTTTATTCATAAAATCTCCTGTTGTTGCATATGCTATTGCTCTACATCCCTTACAGTGAGAAACATATTCACAACCAAATTCTTTTTTTAAACGCTCCAAATCTCTTAAATCTTTCATGACTTTCTTTTCTGTGATAAGCCTAACTAGTCCTTCACTAATATGCCCTATCTCTATTGGGAGTCTTCTACATGGATAAACTACTCCATTAGAAAGAACTGCAACTCCTGAAAATCCTGCACCACAACCCCCTAAATATTTTCCTTTTTCTCTAGAAGCCTCTTTTAAAGGGTCATCACAATGCATTAAGTGCCATAAGACTTCTGTTTCGAGGAGAGATATTTTATCTCCATATCTTTCTTCTAATTCTCTTTGGACCTTATAAATATCATACATCCCTTTTGCATCAATAAATTCGGGGTCATTAACTCCCAGCTCTCTTGTTGGAACATAGGACTGAATTCCAAATATATCTGCTCCAGCCTCTATAGAATCTTTTATGGCCTGCTCAATATGGTCTTTGTTTGATTGCATGGCTGTAAAAGAGACTGTAACTCCTATATCTTCTGCCCGACAATTAGCAATACCTTGCATAGCCCTATCAAAGGCATAGGGTCTTTGTCTTACATCATTATGCCTTTCTCTGTCTCCATCAACTGAAATTTGTAATCTTTTTATTCCTCTTTCTTTCAATGCTCTTGCTTTTTCAGGTGTTATTAGGGTTCCATTAGTAAGAATTTTTGTGGCTACACCCCTTTGTTGAGTATACTCTAAGATTTTAAATAAATCCCTTCGCTTTAGAGGTTCTCCACCAGAAATGTGAAACCTTGGGTCCATACCCCATCTTTGAGATGTATCTACAAGATCATCAACCATGTCTTCTACTTCGGAGAGACTCATTAAGTCAGAGTCTTCTTGTCTATGGGCTTTTTCACCCTTTTCATTATGGTAACAATGGCGACACCTAAGATTACAATCATTTGTCGAATCCCATTGAATGAACAGTTGCTTTTTTGTCATTTGAATACCTTTCTATCTAAAACAACCTCTTAAATAGGCCCTAATTAAAATTCTATTTTTCTTTTGAAGCGTAGCGATCGTTGCCATCGCAACTGACACAATTACTGCACCCCGAAACACAGGTATATCCTTCCTGTCTTACTTCGGGCATCATGCTAGAGAGATATGCTTCTTCTCCGGCAGTCATTACACTAGGGGCCTCTTCAGCTAAAGCTTCTAAAACCGCATTTACCATATTTTTAATTAGCGATTGAGATATTTAAATGTTGCTAAATATAGGATATCTGAGACAATTCACCTCTTCTTTGGTCCCGTATTCTTTCTAGAAAAGATTGTTAGTAGCTTATCATCGATGTTGTCGGTGATTTTAGAGGGCCTTTTCTTTTGATTGACAACGCTTCTTCTCAAAATATCTTCGATTTGTTCGTTTAGGGTAAAGAGATTTTTGACCGCCCTTTTTTCTAATGAATCTATGATTGATTTATCCAAGTAGGCGAATGTTTTGACTTTGTTACCCACATCTTTTTTTGTTATAATCTTTTTTGATTCTTTATTGAGTTCAGAGAAGACTTCTTTTATTGTTTTTTCTGTCCAATTATATTTGAGAAGTAGATTCTTTATCATTTGGTCGCTGTAACCTCTTCGCCTTGCTTCAAGAACATAGTTGAGGAGTTTTTGGTTCATTTAAAGTCCTCTTTTGTTAATTTTGTCCATTGAAAAAATCATCCAGCGACCCTTTCGGATCACTGGGGGTCATGTTAATATTAAGAATGAGTCTATGTTTAAAAGTCTTTTGTTTTACTTCTTCTTACCAACATAGACCTTTTGGACTTGGAAGCTTTTGTAAATTCCTTCTAAAATGTCTGTGCCGGCGTATCCAGCTAATAAAGATAACCGATAATCAAAATTAAATACTAAACCTACAAAGACTCCGATGATTGCGGCGACTAGAACAGTTATACCATAATATCCCCAAAGAATTTTTCTCCGCAAGGATAATGCTTTGAGTAGTCCGACAATTCCCCTAGTTAGTCCACCGATACCGCCGAGGACTGCGGGTAAAACAAATTCATTTATAGTAGTTGGGTCCATTTTATAAACTAGAAACCTCTGTCATTTATCCCCCCGAAGATGATGCGCCCATGTTTTACTATCTTTACCTCTTTATGTTAGCAGGGTTGATGAATTATTTAAGGGTTGTGGTTTTGTTCAAAACCACAAAGGGGGATGTGGGAGATGTTTTGGGAAGAAAGTCTGAATAAGGACCTGCTTTTTACACAGAAATTTTAATCAAGCTTTTTTAATAACTCCTTATCTTTATCTATATTCTCTTTTGTTATCCTATTAAATTCGGGATGTTCATCTGTAAGTCTTGAATGTGAAGAGAGCCAATTTGTAACTGTTTTTACATCTGTTTTTCCTTGAGCAACACTTCCAGTAACAAAATTAATTATCCCTGTCTCAGAGGCATCAATAACTATCGCCCCAGAAGCCATAATTCCTTTTGCTATCTCAAACGCAGTTCTTTTATTTCCATTTTCAAAAGGATGTCCTGCTCCTGCATAATAAAGAAAATTTCCTGCTTGTTTTATTGGGTCTATTTCGTTATTTACTGAATCTACTGCAAACTCTAAAGTTGACTTATTTATAATTCCAAAATTCCCTCCACTAACAGATAAAATATGTTTGTTGTGATTAATTATTTCTTCTGTAGTTCTTTTAATATTTTTAAAATAAGTCATCTCCCATCACACCACCCGCAACTCTTCTTTGGACAATCTTCGTTCAACAGCTTCAAGGCATCCTTCCAGGCTTTTTCTGCCATTTTGGTGTCAACCCTCATCTTAACTAGTTCGGTATCAAAGATGACTTCGCCGGTTGTGGCGACTTCTTTTGGAACATAGAATAAAAGGAAGAAGAAGTCTTCTGTTTCATGGCCGATTTTTCTTAGGAGGAAGTTGTAGGTATTTTGTTGGAGTCTGTAATGTTCTGCAGTATCTTCTTTTAGGGCGTAGCCCCTTGTTTTGTAATCTAGGACGATTAGTTTTTTGCCTTTGACTAGGATATTATCTATTGCTCCATGAAGTTCGTTTCCGGCCTTGTCTGTGAATGAGATTCCCTTAAAGTTGCTTTGCCAGACTTTCATCTTTTCTTCATCATCAAATAGCTTCATGTTTGTGCAGTGTTGGTGTTCGCAGAGTTCTGGAGGTAGTTCTCCCTTGTCTCGGAATTTGTTAAAGTGGTGTTTTAAGATTTTGTCCATGCCCGAGGGAAGAGATGGGAAGGGGCCTGAAGGTCTTTTCCATACTTTGTGTTGTGTAAGCCAGAAACAGCGGGGGCAGTCTTTCATGAGATTAATGGCGGAGGGGGAGAGCTTGTGTGTGGTCATTTTTTCTTTAGTTTTATCTCTCCTTTTGTTGCTGTTGCTTCTAATTCATCACCTTCTTTAAAACCCGAGTCTTTCACTACATCTTTTGGGATTACCACCTCATATTTAGGATATTTCTTTCCCTTTTGAGTATAGTGTTTTTGTAGCTTCATCCCCTTTTTAAAAGGAAATATTATTTAAAGATATCGGCGCCGAAAGGTTTATAAAGTTTAGGCGCCTAAGTGTTCCATAATTAAAAAGAGTATACAAAACATTTTAAATGAAAGAGGTTAGGGGTTGATATGGAAAAAGAGTGGAAGGCAATAAGCTTATTTGCTGGGTGTGGAGGAGATACCCAAGGTTTAGAGGACGCTGGAATTAAGGTTGTGGGATTTGTTGAATTCTGGAAGAGGGCAATTGAAACACATAAACTCAATTTTCCAGAATCTACTTTTATTGGGCAAGATGTTGGGGGAGATATAACCAAGATTTCTGATGAAGAGTTTAGGAAATATGAGGGGCAAATTGATGTTTTATTTGCCGGGTTTCCATGTCAGGGATTTTCTCATGCTGGAAAGAAAGACCCAAACGATACAAGGAATAAATTATTTTGGGAGTTTGTTAGAGCTACAAAATTAATAAAACCTAAATGGATAATTGGAGAAAATGTTGCCGGATTATTACATAGAAAAACTGATGATGGGGAAAGTGATGTAGCGGAAGTTATTGTTAAAGCATTTGAAGAAATCGGTTATAAAATGGCTAAACCAAAAGTTTTGAAAGCGGAAGAATATGGAGTCCCTCAAAAAAGGCGGAGGGTTTTCTTTGTTGGTAGTAAAGAGGGTATAGAGTTTGGTTTTCCAAAACCCTTACACACCAAGAATAATTTACCCACAATAAGGCATTTAATTGAACTAACTAATATAAATTCTGTTGAAAGTAATCCCTCAGAGGTTCATGAATTAAAGGAAAAGGATATATTATTCTATGATTCTGATGAAGAGCCAACAGGGAAACCACATCCCTATTTATTAATGAAATTAAAAGAAGGGAAAATTTCTTTTGGTAGAAGAATATCCCCCCACCATATAGAGATGGCAAACTTAGACTCTCCTACCAAGACAATCCATTGTGGATATAGTTTTCAACCAAGATTATATGTAGGAATAAAAAATAATAAAGGTTTTTTTCTAAGAGATTTTACAAACAAGGAATTGGCACAGATACAGGGCTTTCCAAAAGAATATATGTTCGCGGGGAATCGAGCAGATGTTGTAAAGCAAATTGGAAATGCTGTTCCTCCAAAACTTGTTGAAGAAATAGCCCGAGAGATTATGAAAAGAGATAAAAAATTGAGTGGTTAAGTTATAATTTTGTCTAGATGGAAGTGCATTTTACTTAAATAGCATACACCCCTTTATTATTCATGCCTCAAAAGATAGATTCAATTGGGAGAGCACATGAATGGACTACAGCTTCCCTTTTAGATGATTCTGAAAATTTAAAGAAGAAATCAAAAGAGTATCTAAATCGGCTTTCATTGAAAATAGATCAAGATAGGGTGATTTTAGCAAGTAAAAAAGCTTCTGAAAAGATTAGGGAATTAGTGGGACAAGAAATAAAAACTGCCAAAGTTGTTGGGGAGGAAAATAAAAAACAAGGTGGAGAAGATTTCGATATTTTATTAGAATTGGTGGACGGATCTAGGAAAGGATATTCTCTTAAAACCCAAAATAATTTTAGTGGAGTTAATGTTAGGAATTTTACTCCAAACTCTCTTTGTAAAATCTTTACGGGTAAGGGATTTGAAGATTTTTTAGATAACGAAGAAAAAAAGAATTATTTGGAATTGGGTGATCTTTATTCAAAAGATATGGTTAAATCAGAGGTTATTGGGAAATGGGGAGCTCAAAAATTAGCCGAGATTTTGAGTAGGGAATTTTCTATAGACAAAATATCTTTTGTTAAAAATTTACTTTCAGAAATGAGGGGAGGAACTAATCTTCTTTTGACTGTGGTTAATAAAAATGGAGAATTTAAGGGTTATTGTACTAAATTTTCTTCCATTTTCGAGAAGCTGAGAAAGGAACCGGAGAATCTTAGAATATCTTTCCAGGGTATAAGTGTTCTCTTTTATCTAAAAGAGGATAGAATATGTAAGTTTGATATCTATATGCAATCTACTAGCTCTGGAAAGAAAAAGAAACTCCGGGGAGTAATAAGGATTGACTTTATTCCCGACAATTCTGGAATTCAAGAAACCTTATAAATATCTTCTTCTTCATCTATTAATGGCTGATGAAAGGGATGTAGTGGTAGTCTCTATAGATGATTACTCTTGGAACATTCTAAAAAAGAAAAACTTTTTTGCCTTTCCAAAAGGATCGAGGAAGATATTAAAGTATTTTGCGTTTTATACTGGTGGGAAAATTACTCATTATGCTAAGGTTAAATCATTTAAGGAGGCGAGTAAGGGTGAGGTTGGTTTTGGTTATTGGCTTTACTGTTTTCCAGATGCAAATCCCCCATTCCACCTAGTTCTTTTTGAGCGGATGATTAAATTAAAAAACACTATAAAGAAAGACAATCTTGGAAGGGGAAGGGGTCATGTTCAGGGTAGGATATATACTACCCTAAACAAACTTCTAAAAGCAAAAACAATTAAAGATTTGGCTTAGATCGGGGTTATAGTAACTCTTTTATATGTGTTCCACATGTTAAATCTATGGTAAAGAAAAGCCAAGATTCTTCCCAATTGAGTGTTGTAATTGGTATTTGTTTAATCTTGGGTTTTATATTATTCTGGTTGAATTCAGGTTCTAGTGACAATTCAAGAATAATTAAGGATTACACTTCTTGTGTTGAATGGTGTGTTTCTGACCAAGAAACATGTATGTTTTTTAATATAGTCTATGATAACCAAAGAAATGCGTGGATGGACTTTGATGAAGTTGAGTTATGTAATTTGGAACTTGAGGGTTGTGTGGAGGATTGTGCCCCGAATATAAAATAATGAAAAAGAAAAAATATGATCTAACAGAGGGGGAAGAAATAATAAAAGACTACTTGGATTCGGAAGATATCAAATATGAGATCCAAAAGGAGATAGGCCCTTTAATAGAAGATTCTTATGAGAAGAGAATCTCTGACTTTTATTTGACTCAATATAAAGTTCATGTTGAATTTTTTGGGCAATGGGGTATAGAAAAACATAAGGCAAGATATAAAGAAAAGAGGGATATTTACCAAAAGAATAAGGTTCCCTGTATTTACTTTTATCCTGAAAATCTTGGCTTCTTAGATAAAATATTCAAAAGAAGGTTAAAAAAAGTTTTACAGGATAACAAAGCTCTTAGGTGGCAATTATTTAGGTTAAATTGGCAGATGTTTCAAGAGCAACTTAGTTTATTTGTTGTTTTATTAGTTCTCTTAGTTTTTTATGTCGATGGGACAATATGGAAGGTTTTTTTTAGCCTGGTTGCATTGTATCAATTTTATTTGGCAGCGAGAAATTCTTTTTTTAAGAGAATAGTAAAATAGTATTCATACCAATCTCCAATAACTATCCCTATAAAATCCTTTCCCCCAACATCCACCCCCACAATATTTATATTTGGGGGATGTGGGGGTTTAACATGAAAGTTAATAGCAACTCACCCCTCGCTTATCGTATACGTCCGCGAGTCATAGATGAAGTAATAGGGCAGGAGGCTTTGCTGGGGATGGGGAAGCCTCTTCGGATTATGTTGGAAGATAATAAGCTGCCCGGGTCGGTTATTTTATGGGGGCCGCCGGGATGTGGGAAGACGACACTTGCTCGGCTCATGTCTAAATTGGTCGGTTATGACCTTGTGGAGATTAGTGCTGTGAGGGCTGGGAAGGCAGACATTGAAAGGGCTATAAATTCTTCTCGATTGATGGGGAAAAAGACAATTTTATTTGTGGATGAAATTCATAGATTTAATAAATTACAACAGGACTTCTTGCTTCCATTTGTTGAGTCGGGGGTAATTACTCTTGTGGGGGCGACTACAGAGAATCCCAGTTTTGAAGTTATTTCTCCATTGCTCTCAAGAAGCAGAGTTTTCATTTTACAATCTCTTAATGAGGGAGATTTACTTTCTATTTTGAATCGGGCGATTAATCATCCAGAGGGGATTAATGATGTGAATATTAATGAAGATAATAAGAAACTAATTGCTAATTTATCTAATGGGGATGCTCGGGCCGCCCTGAATATTTTAGAGTTGGTTAGTTCATTAACTAAGGGCAAGGAAGTGACTAAGGAAATTATTTTGACATCTGTTCAAAAGTCTTTGAGATATGATAAGGGTGGAGAGGAACATTATAACATTATTTCTGCGATGCATAAGAGTCTTAGAGATTCTGATGTTCAAGCGAGTATTTATTGGACTATGAGGATGATTGAGGCTGGAGAAGACCCAGAGTATATAATCAGAAGAATGATTCGTTTTGCAAGTGAGGATATAGGGAATGCGGACCCGAATGCTTTAGGAGTTGCGGTTAATGCAATGCACTCAGTTAGATTTCTTGGGTATCCTGAATGTAATACTGCTTTGATTCAATGTGCAATATATTTGGCGAACGCCCCTAAGTCAAATAAGGTATACGAGGCAGTTAACAAAGCAAAAGAAGTGATAAAGAGAACCGGAAATTTGGGAGTTCCATTAAACATTCGTAATGCTCCAACACAATTTATGAAAAACATTGGTTATGGTGGAGGTTATAGGTATGCACATGATTTCAAAGATGCTAAAGTAGAACAAGAGCATCTTCCTTCAGAAATTAAAGATGAAGTTTTCTATGAACCAACGGATAGGGGATTTGAGGGAGAGATGAAGAGGAAGAGAGATGTAAGAGAGGAAAGGTAGAGTTTTTATAATTGTTAAAATTAGCATAATTGGGATGAAACCAAAAATAAAATTTAGCATTCCAAAGCCTGAAAAGGCGGCAGAGTTTGTTTATTCTCTAAAAGAAAATCTAGGGGGAACACTGGGAGATGCTAAAGAAAGGTATGAGAATGAGGCCGAATGTATATTTATTCCCTTAAGTAAAAGTTTGGTTGAAAGGATGATTCTGAGTAAGAAATTAACTCCGAAACTAAGAGAAGAACTCTCAAAGATAATTACGCCGATATTGGAAAGAAAAAAAGAAAAGTTGGAGGGGATGATAGTTAAGATTGAGAGATTATGGGGGGAAGTAGGGAGTAGTTATTGGGAAGAAATAGAGAATTATTTTCCTGGGATGTTTGAAAAGGAGTATAATGCTTATTTAACTAATGTTGTTTGCGGGGCTTATTTTGGGAAAAATGAAGTTACTATTCCCCTTTACAAGGGAGAAAATGAGAAGTTATTCGTCTATGTTATGGCTGAAGAATTATTACATCTTGTTTATTGGAAATTTTTGGAAAAGCTTTTTGGTAAAGAGAAAACAGAGTTTATGTGGAAGTCAGGAAAGAAAAAGTGGAATGCATGGAATATTAGTGAGGTAATCCCTGAGTATATTTTAATTAATAATCCTAAATTCCAGAAGTTGGGGTGGAGAAAGTTTGATAGAACAACACATTATCCTTGGCTTGATGATTTGAAGGAGATTCTTAATCCTTTGTGGGAAAAAAAGACTAGTTTTAAAGATTTTGTAATAAAAAGTTATAAGGTTTTGGGAGTTTTATGAATAAAAAGATAATTTCTTTTATTACCAATGGTAAAGAATTTCTTGTTTTAAGAAATAATCTCAAAGACCCAGCTCATGGAGGGGACCATTTAGAGAGCAATTTTTTGGCTTTTGTGATGAAGAAGCGGGATGAAAGAAGAACACAATAATTCTTAAAAACCTTGGATTGGTTTGTTTTTTATGGCAGAAGATTTTGAAAGATTTAAATTGAAAACATATGATTTATGGGATTTATTTCTTCATGAGAGACAGTCTCCATACATCGGGAGGGCTTATGCCTGGGCAAGGAGACCTGAAGCAGATTTAGTTTCTGATGCTTCTAGAGGAGAGATATTGGAATTATTTGAAGTGGTTATTCCTGATTGGGAAAGAGCAACAAGGGAATTATTTAGGCATGACAGATCTAATGTGGCGATACTCGGGAATGAAGCACCCCATCTTCATGCACATTTAATACCTCGATATCAAACATCTAGAACTTTCGCAGGGATAGATTTTGTTGACCCAAATCCTAGGGGAAATTATGCTCCCTACCCAAAAGTAGGTTTGGATGAAGCTGTTGTTTTTCAGATTAGAGATTTGATGAAGGGAAAACTTTCTTAAACTCTCCTTTCTTTTATAAAACATGGACTTTACCACAATAATCCTTGTCGTCATCTTGTTAGTTGTTGTATATATTGCTTATAAGGTTGGACATCGCACGGGGGCTGGAATGATGGACAGAAAATGGCAGGAAGATTTGCCAGGATATCGCCAAGATGCGATTAATAGGTCTAGGGCTGTTCTTGGAGGGCATTTCTCTGAACAACTCGCTCCTTATCTGCCAGACTTTCCTTTTTCTCCAACAGAGTCTAGATTTATTGGAAAGCCAATAGATTTGATTGTCTTCAAAGGTGCAGATGGGAAGAACATTGATGAAGTTGTTTTTGTTGAAGTGAAGTCTGGAAAATCAAAACTTTCTGCACAAGAAAAAAATTTGAAAGAAACTATTGATAAAAAGAGAGTTAGATGGGAAGAATATAGAATTCCAGAAGATATTACAAAGAAGAGGGATGTTGAGGAAGGCTAAATCTCTTGTTTAAAAAGTAGTCATCTTAACCTTATCTTCAGTGATGGGAAAAATTACATCCTCTTCAGGGTCTGGAGAGTTCTTGAATATAGATTATCAATAAGAATAATTCTTAAATAGTCTGATTAATTTAAACAAATAAGATGAGCCACAAATACATCCAAAAAACTAGTTATTTAAGATTTGACCCGCGAATATTGGAAGGGAGTGATGGGAGGGCCTTTCCGAGGACTGCGAGAATTCTTTGGCTTGGGTTGACTAGCAAAGTTCTAGACACTCCAAAGTTTAGAGACGAATGTTTGGAGCTCGCCGATGATTTCAAAAACGGAGGAGTTCCAAGAAGCCCAGATGAGCTGGGAAGAAAGTTGGAAGAGCACAGAATAAGAGTTGTTCCTGAACATTTAGAGGAATTATTTCCTTACATCCAAGAAGGTAGAGTTCCAGAGTATGAGATTGTTGAAGCAAAAAAGAAATAACATTCTTTTAAATCGTCGTTACTCGAACCTTTCCTTCAGCAATTACAAAGGTATTTTCTATTTGACTGACTGGGGCCTTGCTTTTTTCTATCAACAAAGGGTAGTGATGTAAGATATCTTGTTTGACTAGGTTTGGTAAGATGAATTTTAATCTTGGGAGGCCGGCTTTCTCTAGCCATCTGGAACAGAATGGCCGGGTCTTGTAATTATCTTTGATGAATTGGATTACTTTTCTTGAATCATTATCTCTAACTTGTGCTTCGGATATTAGGGCGTAGATTCCTCCGAGGTTTCCCTCATAGATATCTCCAATACCTGTTGTAACAAAGGGTTCTACTGCGATTGCGATATTGTCTAGGATTGTTTTGTTGTCCGTTCTGTTATTTGAGACTGTTAGTCCTGCGTGGATAATATGTTGTCCTAATTGATGTCCTGAAAGGGATTTGATTGTAGAGAACTGGGTGTTGTTTTCTTTGTTCCATTCTTGGACTGTGTCTTGAACCGAATTTCCAATTTTATTAACTTCTATTCCAGGTTTGATAACTTCAAAAAGATTTTTCATTATTGTTTCATTTAGGTTAATCATTTCTTTATGTCTATTGTCTTCTGTTAGGTCTATGGTCATTGCAGTGTCTGCGATGTAGCCATCAATTGCGATTCCAATATCTATTGTGAAAAGTCCTTTTGCAACTTCTTCGCAGCCGATTTCTGGGGTAAAGTGTGCAGCGATTTCATCAATACATAAATTAACTGGAAAGGCGGTCTCGGCCCCCATTTCTTCTATCTTGTCATCTATTGCAATTGCTATGTCAATTAATTTCATTCCTGGTTTGACTAGGTTTCTTGCGAACTTTTTTATCTCTGAGGCAATTTGTCCTGCCTTGATATAAGACTCAATTTCATGTTTATTCATCCTATTTTATGTTAAAAGAAGTATTTAGGTTTTGTGGAAACGGCCTTTACGGCCGTTTTTAACCCGGGGCTCCCGGGTTTGGTTCCAAGAGGGTTGTTGTGTTCTTTGTGTGCTGTATAGTGTACTATAAGATAAATAAAAAAATTCATCCAACATCAGCCCGCCCCCTCCTGGTAAAGAAACCCAGGGTAGGAGAGGGGGGGCGGGCTACGACGGACGAGGAGGGGTGAGCAGGGAACTTTCTCCTACTCCTCAGGACAACGAGACCCTCTAGGAGAGGGGGACCGACCTACCGTGCCATTCCATCCCGAGGGAGGGAAGGGAGGCGCCGTGGGAAGCGCAGGGCAGGGATGAAACGACCTTGGGGTTTGCCAAACCACCAAGACAGGAGGGTAGTCGGTCGTCGTGCTATTCTCACGACTTTTCCTGGTTTGAGCAGGGAGAGAGACCCACCAAGGGAGGAGAGGGCCTTGGCAAGTCAAGATGGGTTAGTCGCCCCCAGCAGCTTAGTCGCGCTGGATGCACGAAATTGACGGGATGCTTCACCCGACAGGTGCTGGGGGCGACTGGGTACTGTCTCGATGAAACGGAACTTCCGCTCCACCGCACTTTCCCAAGATTTCTGGTGTCCCGCCGGTGTCACTTCCTTCCGTTTGGAGGGCCCTTTTGTCCCTTTGGATATCCTTCATCCTGAGTTTTTTTTACCCTTCCTTTCACAGTATGGGTTTTTTCTCAGAAGTAGGTTTTCCTCGGGGAGATTCTACGGATTTGTCCGCTTCCTCCCTCGCATCCGTGAGCAACACCGACGGGACTAGCCCTATCAAAGGGGGGAACCCACTACATGGCAAGGGTGTACCTCTAACCAGTTTGGAGAACCCCATTTAGCCACTTATCCCTTGCAGGGTGGTTAGGGTTCGCCTTACTAGCACGTGAGGCCAGTGCCTAGTTTTCCGGGATCGCCGCCAGTGTGATAGGACCATGGGTTTCAAGAAGGAACTACCGCCCCCTCAGTTCCCTTTTGGGCAACTTACCCTTGGGGTACTGGGGCTTTTAGGGGGCGGTTTTGATGCCGAGTAGATAGGGTTCTCCGCCGCCAATACTTTCGTGTTAGACGGCGGACCCATCAGGTAAAGGAAAAGGTCTCGGTGTGCCGGCCCGCTTACCTACAACATCTAGGGGAGGAGACCTCTTGCTACGCGCGGTCGCTCAGAGTGCCGACCTGGGCGGAGGGTATGCCCACAAACACTACCTTCCAGACTCTCGTGGTGACCGAGGGGCGGAAGTGTGATTCTCATTGCGGGCTTCATTCGCTCCACAGGACAGAAGACAGGGGCGGACCGGCACGATTTTCAGGCCAGGTGGGTGAAGCTAAGACATTGCCGAAGACCTTGACAGGAAATGCACAAGACGACCCCACCTGGCCCTAGATTTCAGTGAGAAATACCTGAAACACCTCTCAGCGACGGACACAGCAACAACTAGAAATAGAATTCTTATTCGATTGCTCGAATCTTCTTCCTGGTTTCTGGTGTTGCTAGGAATCGTCGTTGGTGGTTCTAAGATGACGGGGTCATCGAAGGAAGGTGTGTTTTTTGGTATTTGTGAATATGATTGTAATGAAAATTGTTGTGATTATCCATTTAAATAGATTACTATACTGGGCTAGATGGAGCTTGACTTCCTTCTTCGCTCTTTTGGGAGGAAACTAAAGAGGGTTTTTCCATCGTTGCTTATCTTTCCAGTTCCAATGAAATCTTTTTTATCAGCGGATTGAACAGCCACAAATCCTGTTAAGCCCTCGTTTGAGTCTAATTCAATATTTTTTCCCTTGAACCAATTTTCTTCTTGCTCTTCTGTTAGGGTAATAATTCTTTCAGTTATTTGGTCTTTCCAAGTGTGAAGGCCGTCTAAACTCAATCTAATCTCTCTAACACCATGTTGATTAATCATTTCCTTTCCAATATAGAGCCCAATTCCTTCAATTGGGAGCAATCTCCAGATGTCCCAGACCTCTTCTGTTGATAAATTTCCGGAATACGCGCGTATACTTTCCTTTCCAGTCTTAATTAAAAGCTGAGGAATCTTTTTCATCCCCAAATCAAGTATACCAGCCAGAAACTTCTTCTTTTTTGCTTTGTCTAGGGGGAAGATTTTCATTCTAAGTGTTTTGTGCAGTTGAATTTAGTTTCTTTCCATTCTTTTCCATCGAAGGTGTATTCACTGATTGCCGTGTTGTCATGATGATGTTTCATTTTCTCTCCTTGTTTTAATCCGAATTGAAAATGCCAGTCATTATGGAAATGTCTTGAAACTACTGCTAATGTTCCTCCATGAGAGACTACTAGAACTGTTTGATTTTTGTGTTTCTCTTCTATTTCTTTTATGAAATCAATAATCCTCTCCTTAAACTCTTCCTCATTTTCTCCCCCTTCCGGTTTCCACTCTTTAATGTTCAATCCATACTTTTCAAAATCCGCCCAATGTTTCTCTCCTGGACCCCCCTCATATATCCCCTTTTTTATTTCTCTTAATCTCTTGTCAAGAACTAATTTACAATCATGGTACTTGGCTATTTCTTTTGCAGTATCTTTTGCTCTTCCTAAATCACTTGAGTAGATAACATCAATCTTTTCGCCTTTTAGCCTTTCTGCGACTTTTTTCGCTTGTTCTATTCCTTCCTTGTTTAACTGTGTTAGATGGTTATCAAGCCATCCTTGTGTTAATCCTTCCTGGTTGGCTACTGTTTTTCCGTGTCTGACAGTTATTAGTTTCATCTCCCGCACCCCTTATCACTTAGTTTTTTTATTTTGGATACAAAGAAGCCATCTGTGTCGTTATCTTGGGGGTAGAGGCGAAGGCATTTTTTGACTTCTTTTGAGAATTCTTTTCCTTCCCATTCGCAGACTCCCTGTCTGAACTTTAATGGGAGGGCGATTTGTTCGACTTCAACATCATAGTTTTGGATTATGTGGTCAACTATTGCTTCGTTTTCTTCTGGAGAGAGTGTACATGTTGAGTAAACCATTGTTCCACCTACTTTTAGAATCTTTATTGCAGAATCTGCTAGCCTTCTTTGAGTTCCCGCAATCTTTTTTATCATATTGATATTCCATATTTGAAGAGTTCCCGGACTTTTTCGAAGAGTTCCTTCTCCAGTACATGGGGCGTCTACAAGGATTTTATCAAATTTAATTTGAGAGTCTTTTAGGAGTTTATTACAGAATGCTGAACCTTCTTTTCTTGTGACTATTGTATTCATTACACCACATCTTTCTAGGTTAGTGGTTAGTATCCCAACTCTTCCCATACTTACTTCGTTTGCAATAATTGTTCCTTCGTTTTCCATCATTGCAGCTGCCTGAGTTGTTTTACTTCCCGGACTTGCACAAAGGTCAAGGACCATTTCTCCCGGTTCTGGTTGTAAGACAAACATTGGGAGCATGGAGCTTATTTCTTGAACATAATAATATCCTAATAAATGTTCTCTTGTTTTCCCTAATTCTCCCGGTTTTAGCTTTGATTCAATAACCATTGCCTCAGGAAATTCCTTGAAGGGTTGTTTTATTTTCCAACCATAATTTTCCAACCTTTTCTTTAGTTCATCCACAGAAATCTTTAAAGTGTTGCATCTAATTGATATGGGGGTTTGAGTGTAAGAGATTTCAAAGAATCTTTTGGTGTCTTCTTTTCCAATTAAAGATTCCATTCTTTTGACGAATGCCTCTTTTGGAGGGAATTTCTCTTTGAGATATTCAGAGTAGTCTTCTTTCTTGCCCATAGAATAGTCTTGCTAACCGAGTTTTTAACTTTTCCTAAGTCAAAGATATAAATCTTTGTTATCTGTTATTGTTTCTTGATTATAAACTTTTTAGAGTTTATTATTCAGGAAAAATTCTTAAAATAAATGCTATTGCTAAAATTCCAAAGATAAAGGCGAGGATTTGAGAGATTATCCTTTTGTAGTTTCTTTCTTCATGAAGGTTTGGTAAAACATCTGTGGTTGCGATGTAGAGTAATCCGCCTGCGGCAAGGGAGACAACATAAGGTAAGAGCCCTTGGATTCTATTTAGGAAGAAGAATCCTACTATTCCTCCGACTAATGCAAAGAGCGCTGAAAGGAAGTTGAATAGCAGAGCTTTGCTTCTTTTTAGTCCGCCATTAACAAGGATTGCGAAGTCGCCGATTTCTTGTGGGATTTCGTGGAGTCCTATTGCAATTGTTGTAGAGATTCCCACACCTACATTTATGAGAAAACTTGCTGCGATTAGAACGCCATCAAGGAAATTATGAAACGCGTCTCCGATAAGTGTTAAGAAAACTACTGGGTGAAGGCAGTCCTCACATTCTTCTTCGTGGTGGTGGTGCCAATGGATTCCTGCTTCTAAAATGAAAAATAAAACTATTCCCATCAGGACAAAATTGAAGTTTCCTAAGAGCTTAAATGATTCAGGGGCAAGATTTAGAAAGACAGTTGCTAGAATTGCTCCTGCTGCAAAAGAAACAAGAAGGTTCATCCAGTTTTTTAAGAATTTTTTTCTTACAGATAAAAAAGCTACACCTACAAGAGAGATTAAACTGATAATTATGGTGGCTAGAATAATATTTGTTAGTTGATTCATGTTCTTATAAAGTTCAGACTAAATAAATAAAATAAAAAATAAATAAAGGATTAGTTTCCTGTTAATAGGGTTATACCCATAATAAGAATAGCTAATGATATTACCCATCCTGCTATTCCGCTTGAAACTGACCCTAGAGCAGTTACTCCAAGCATTGGTAGGATTAAAAGAATTCCTATAAGGGTAACAAGATAAGCCGTTGTCTTATTTTCACTTTTATCTTTCATTTTTTACCTCCTAATTTTTTTAAGTTTTTTCTATTTAAGTAGTTATTGTTTTAGGGTTTCAAACTAGACTTTGTTGTAGTTTTCCACACAGAAAAATTTAGTAATGCCAAAGACTTTTTGATGAGTTGGGAAGTTTTTTAATTTGAGTTGGATAAACTTAACAATTTTGTTTTTGAGTTACCTAATCTTGCGGGATTTTATATTACATTCCTTTGGTCGCTTATCTTTTACATTAGATTCCTCAAAACAACTTCTTCTGGCTTTCTCCGTCTAGGATTTCTTTGACATTGAGGTCGAAGACCTCAAAGATGTTCTCTACTGCAGGGAGAATTTGTTTGTCTAGATAATAATTGATATTATATTCTGCTTTTTCTCCTGGGAGGAAGACTTTATCTCCAACTCTTTTTCCTTTGGTACTTGATTCACCAATGAAATAATAAATCATCATTCCAGAGTCAATTTTTTCTCCAGCTGCTAACATTTTTTCTGCGGCAATAACGTGGGGACCTTTAGATTGATACTCTTTAATTGGTTTCTTTAATTGTGTCTTTATCATTAAATCTTCTAAATCTATTTTTCTACCCTTTAGGTCTATGATTGTTTTCTTTAGAAGTTTTAATGAGCTTTCTCCATTTCCTTCTTTCAAAATTTTAGTGAGGATTTCGCTCTGAAGTCTTCTAGCAAGATCGCACCAATCTCTTCTAACAGTTTCAAATCCTCTAATTTTCATTTTGTCTTTTCTGTCAAGAAGTGCGTATTTCTTTTTTGCTCCACTAGTTCCACCACGATTGAAAACAAAAATCCCCCTTTTGTAAAAGTCTTCTAAATCTAATTCCATAATTCCTGGGAGTTCTTTGTTTATTTTTTCTAGGAATGTTAAGACTTGTTTGTCTGTTTTCTTTTCTTGGAGGAAAGCTATAGAGTCTGTGTCTGAGTATATTATTTTGTAACCTTCTTTTTTTATTTTTTCAATGGTGCTTAATATGTTTTCTTTTGCGAGTCTTGCCGTTGCTGCTGCAGCTTCTCTGCAATAATATCTTGCACCAAAGAATCCCTGATATCCATAGGCAGCATTTGCTAATAGTTTGTAGGCATTGCTCCTTGCTTTTAACATTCCAGAAGGGTTCTTTGCAAGTTCCTTTTTATGTTTCTTTCTTTTCTCAATTATATCTTGGATCATTTTTGGAAAAAATCCTTCTTTCTTTTCGAATTTATCTCCCTCAATAAAAGTTGCTTTGGATAAATTATAGGTAATCATAACAGAGGCATACATGCTCGTGAAATCAAAGAATACAATATTTTCGTAAAGGCCTGGTGTTGGTGTGAAAACAAAGGCCCCTTCATATTTTCCCATGTCTCTTCGCTTTCCAATTTCATTATTCATTGGTCTTTTTTCTGCAATTTCATTGAAGTTATCTAGGTTGTGAAGAATGTAGTTATCTACATGAGATGCCATTCTGCTTCTTGTGACATCAAACATAGGTTCTTTGATTATTTTGGTAAATTCTAAAATATCTGGCCATATTTTTTGGGCTAGTTTGTAAGTTACTTTTGAATCTTGGAGATTGTAGGAGAAGAGGGCTTTCCAATCTTGATTTTTCATATTTTCTAGTTTTGTCCAATCAAACTCTTCTTTCTCTTCACCAACTAATTCTTTTGCGACTTCTCTTAAAGAGAGAGTTTCTGATTGGAGGTATTGTGCGAAGACTGCACTGATGAATCTGTATAAATCTATATGAACAATTCCGGTTATTTTTCCTGAAGGGATTCTACCTCTTGTAAAAGTTGGGCCTTTTCTATCCAATCCTAATGGGAAATCTGTTTTGTTTTTTAGTGTTGCTGCTTTGAGGTAAGGTAAATCAAAACCATCAGAGAAATATCCTGTTAGGATGTCCGTATCGTATTGGTGAATATATTCTACAAATTTTTCAATTACTTCTTCTTCTGTTTTAAAGAACTCCACATAATCTGGATCGCCAGTGCATTTTTTCCATGTTAAAACTTTTTTGAAGTTTTCTCCATAGAGAGAAACGGCCAATAGACTTCCTTTTCCGAAATCTCTTCCATCTGTTTCAATATCATACGCGAGGACTCTAGGAATGAATTCTTTTCCTTTTGTTGGTTTTATTGTTTGGGCTTTTATGCAATGTTCTACATCCAACGCACCTGCGATTCCGCCGAATTCATCTATATCAATTAATTCTCCTTCAACTTCGTACCAGTTCAATGGCTCAACTTTGTTTTCTTTGATGTATTTTGTGATAATGGGAATATCGTATTCTCTTCTAGCTTCTATCTCTTTCATATCACCTATTGCCGAGGCGACATCATGGGTGTCTTTATGATTGGTTACAAAGACTTGGATTGCTGTTACATCTTTTTCAAGGAATTTCTTTTCTACAATTTTTGTCTTTAGGACTTTTGTTGTTCTAGATAATTTGTTAACCTCTATCTTATCTATCTTCTCAGCTACTTTTTTGGCGTCTTTCTCAAAACCCTTTTTTAAGATTACCCAAAAATTGGGCTGGTAGGTGTCGACTACACAGACCCTATTGCCCTTTTCGTTTCGGCCGATTAATTGAATGTAATTCTTGTCTTTAAAATCAAAGTAATCATAATCGACGGGAATGAAGTTTGTTTTCATGTATTGGACTAGTTTAAGAGATTTATATGCTTTTTGAAGCTCTATCTGTCACCACTATTTAGGTATACAAATCGTAAAGTTTATAAATAATAAATGCATTTGTAATGTATGGCAAAATCAAATGATTTAGCTACAAAGTTTGATAAAGGATTCTCTGAATTGGGTGCTGAAAGAGTTAGGGCTTTAGAAGACCGTGATGCTTTTGCATATTATACTGTTTGTAATGCTTTAGGTATTGAAGGGATTGAAGATCCAGAGCTTTATGAGGTAGGGGCTCTTGAGGCAAGAGGCAGAAGGGTTATGGCTGTTGCTGAGGCGGCTATGGTTGACGAGATGGTGGCTCAAGAAGATAAAAGAGAGGATTTTAGAGCAAAGCCCACTAAATTTGATTATATGGCTTTTGGTGAAGAGGCTAGCAGGGGAGATTATTGTCCTGGTGATGTTTTTGCACGAACAGCCGATAAGAGAAAATTATTGGAAAGATATGGTGTTCACAAAATTCGAGTTAGTGGGGGAGAAATTATTCCTCTTGATAGAGCATCACCTGAGAAGGTTGGAAGAGTTTTTCAGGATAGGTGGGAAGGATATCAAAGGCGAAGATAGAAACCGATAGTATTATTAATTTCTAAGTTGTTTGTTTTATATGGGCGTTCAGATATCGGACATTATTCCAAAGAGAGAGATTTCTATTTCAGATTTGAAGGGAAAGATAATTGCAATTGATGCATATAATACTCTTTATCAATTTTTGACTACAATTCGGCAGATGGATGGAACTCCTCTGATGAATGATAAGGGGGATATTACTTCTCATCTTTCCGGGTTATTTTATAGAAATATTAGTTTATTGCAGGAAGGTGTTAAACCGGTTTATGTTTTTGATGGGAAGCCACCAGAATTGAAGGCAGCAGAGCTTGAGAGGAGAAGAGAAGCTAAAGGAATCGCTAAAGAGAAGTATGAAAGTGCTAAAGAGATGGGGGATGAGGATTCTATGAAAAAGTATTCTGGAAGGTTCGTTAAGATTACCGATAAAATTATTGAAGATAGTAAGGCCTTGCTTGAAGCGATGGGTATACCTGTTATTCAATCTCCTGGAGAGGGAGAGGCAGAGGCTTCGGTCTTGGCCAGGTCTGGAAAGGTCTGGGCTGCTGCATCACAAGATTACGATGCTCTTCTTTATGGTGTTCCAAATCTTGTGAGAAATTTGACTCTTGCGAGGAAAAAAAGGACTGCCTCTGGGATTTATGTAGATGTTAATATTGAATTAATTGAGTTTCAACAAGTTTTGGATAAGTTGGAAATTGATAAAGACCAATTAATTTGTTTGGCGATTCTTGTTGGAACAGATTATAATCCAGGTGGTGTTAGGGGTCTTGGGCAGAAGAGGGCGTTGGAAGTTGTTCAGAAATACAAATATCCCGTTCAGATATTTGACCATGTTGATAGGATTAGCACTAACCCTCTTAATTTTGATTGGCAGGAAATCTTTAAACAATTTCATGAGTATGAGGCTGGGTTTCAAGGAGAGTTAAAGTTTAAAAAAATTGATGTTGAGAAGGTCAAAAAGATTCTGAAAGATAATGATTTTTCGGAAGCGAGGATTGATTCTGGGCTGAAGAAGTTGGGAGAGGTTGAAGAGGAAAAGAAGCAGAAAGGCCTGGGAGAGTTTTTCTAAAAGTTTATATAAATCTATTTCTTGATAAAAATATGATAATAGGTCTTTTGCTGGCTGTTGGATTGACAATGTTTGTAGCTTCAATTGGATTCATTGTATTAGGTTCTGGTGGGGCGATTAGAGATAATATTTTTACGGGGGCAGTGATTGGAACTTCTCAAATTGTTTCATATTCTTTTATAACTCTAATTATTTCTTTAATTATTGTTTTTGTGTTGGTGTGGGTTATAAGGAAGAATCATTCTAGGGTTTAGGTTTGGTAATTGCTCGCATCCGCCTTGCGTCAGGATGCTCGCTTTGGGAAGTTTAGTAATGTTGTAAACTCTTTAACGAGTTGGTTGGATTATACTTTTTATTTCGCCTTCGGCGATTAGTGAATGTAAAACGGCTTTTTTTGGTTGAACAAGCATGTTAAGAGAATGAGGGTTACTTATGCGCGAAGCGCTTTTTCAAAGGTAGTATATCTTGGCCTTACCAGAATCTTTTGCTTTGATTTTTTCGAGGTCTACTAAACATCTTAGGTAACCGAGCAAAACAGCTCGGTTTATGTCGCCGACTTTGTCGGCGATTTCTTTTTGTGTTAGGGGGGCGCCCCCTGTTTTCAATGCGGCGATTATTTTTTTGTCTAATACCATACACTACATAGTGCACTATAGTATTTAAATTTTTTGTTTGGTCAAAGAGGGCAAGCGCATCGAAGTCATCGCTTCCCTCTTCTGCCTTTGGTCTTGTCCTATGGATTGTCGTCCCAGAACTTTTCCTGCTCGTCCCGGAACTTTTTGTGATCCCTTTTGTCTACTTCTCGAAGGAGAAAGAAGATGACGATTACGGCGACCAAAAAACAAACTATGATTATTCCTACGTGATACATAATCTTTCCTTTTCTTGTGAAGGGTGCGGCCCCGCCCCCGCAGTTGTCTTTGGGGGGCGGGGCTTGGTTGCGTCGACGACGAATTACTTGTCTTCGCAGTCCTCGCACTTGCCGTTGGTGAGGTGGCCGGGGGCGCACTTCTTGCAGAAGTCCTTCTCGCAGTCCTCTCCTCTGCAGCGGGTGGTCTGCGACTTGGTGTAGATGTTCTGGCAGCCGTCGCAGGTGATCTCGTCTTCCCTACTGCAGCTCATGCACTCTCCTTGTGAGTTGAGGAGTCTCCTCGCGCACTTCTTGCAGTAGCGTCTGGAATTGCATCCCTCTCCCTTGCAGTTGATGGCAGACTCGCGAGGGAAGGTCATGCCGCAGATGTCGCACTCGAACTCGCGGCAATTTCCGCAGTAGCCACCCTTGTCGAGGTTGTCGTCCCTGCAGTGGGGGCAGTAAGCCGTGTTGCAGCCTTCCTGATTCCCCTTGCAGAAGGTGACCTTCTTGATGTTGATGTTCTCGTCGCAGTTGTTGCAGTCGACCCACTCATCCTTACTGCAGTCCGCGCACAGACCTTCGCCGTCGAGACACTTCTGTGCGCATGCCTTGCAGTAGGTTTCCTGGGACTTGCACTCCTTGTCTCGGTTGCAGTGAATGGCAGACTCGCGAGGGAATGTGTTGTTGCAGCTGTTGCACTCGAACTCGCGGCAGTCCTCGCAGTAGCCGTTCTCGTCGAGGTTCTGGTCCTTGCAGTCGTCGCAGTAGGCCGCTTCGCAGTCCTCATCCTTGCAAGGGGTCAGACGGGAATGGGGGAAGAGCGAGTCGCAGTTGTTGCACTCGTTCGTTTCTTCCTGAGTGCATTCCCGGCACTTGCCGTCCTTGCCGATGTGAGGGCAGCCTCCCTTGGATGGTTCTTCTCCCTCCATGGGCTCGTCCTTGTTGAAGAGGGCGAGCGTCAGGTTCACGGGTCCGTCGAGGCCCATGATGTGGGTGTGAAGTCGCCGACGCTGCTGTTCCGCCCTCACGAGTCGAGGGACTAGCTCTTCGTCCCCCAGTTCGAGGAGAGTGAGGAGCAGAGCCAGCTGGAAGTCGCTGCCGGTGTAGTGTGGGAGAACCCGACTGTTCCGGAGCGCTTCGAGTTGTACGCTTGCCGCTTCTAGGCGATTCAGAATCGCCTGGTCGGAGCTCATGATTCTTCCTTCCGCTTGGCTTTTCAGCCGAGCAACTAGTCTTGTGGGTTCACTCCCATGATGACTAGTGTCATAGGGGTGAGGAATCTACCTCCGAGTTCTGGGATGTTTCTTCACTCGAAGTATCGCCCACAGGCCGGCTCCGAAGAAGAGGAGGATTCCAATGTCACCGATGTAATTCACTTCGGGAGTTTCTCCTGATGTTGTGGTCGGCCCCGCCCCCCGCAGTTGTCTTTGGGGGGAGGGGCTTGGTCGTGCTGACTTCCCTCCCCTAGGTGAGGGGGAACTCGAGCAGGTCCTTGGTCCAGTCGCCGTTCTCCATGATGACGACCTCGCGGCCGTCCTGGAGCGTGGCGGTGATGATGGTGTCCATGTCCGAGACCATGACGTCGTGGTGGGTGTTGGACATGTTGCAGCCGACTTCCTTCTTCTCCTTGTTGCCCATCTTGTCACCACCCCGGAGAGCGGTGGCGTAGGCCATGCCGGTGGCGACGTGGCACGACGCGTTCTCGTCGTAGAGCGTGTGCTGGTAGACGCGACCGGTCTGGAAGATGGGGGAGCGCTTGACGGCCACGAGAGCCACCTCGCCGAGGAAGCGAGCTCCCTCGTCGGTGTCCACCATCTTCTCGTACGAGTCGAGGTTGTTGCCCTCGATCTTGACGAGCTTGCCCTCCTTGAAGTACAGGACGAGGTTCTCGACCTTGTTGCCGTGGACGATGCTGGGGCGCGTGCAGCGCAGGACGCCGTTCGCGGTCCGCAGGTCAGGGGTGGTGAAGGTCTCGAACGTGGGGATGTTCAGGGTGACCATCTTGCCCTTGGCCGTGTCCTTCTTCGCCGAGATCCACTCGTGCTTGGGATGGAAGCCGACGGTGAAGTCGGTTCCCTCGCCGGCGTAGTGGAGGTTCGTGATCCGCATCGCGTTGAGGCGGGCCGTGACATCCATGAGGGTGTCGACATGTGCGTCCCAGAGCTTGAGGCAGTTGGGCGAGTCGGCGAATGTGAATGAGAAGACGTCGTCCCAGAGGGCGGCGACAGCCTCGTCCGTCGGGAGGTCCGGGAAGACCTTGGCGGCCCATCCCGGAGAGGGCGGGCCGGCGAGACACCATGCCACCATGCGGCGGTTGATGCCTTCTTCGCGCCAGCGGTTCAGGAGCGTCATCGTCGTCGTCGTGTAGGCCTGCATCTCCTCTTCGAGGCCCTTGAAGACGTCGGGGTGGTTCTGGCTTCGGAAGCCCAGGAAGCACCCTTGGGTCTCGATGACGCGTTCCATCTGGATCCGCCGCCACGTGTGTACGAGGTTGCGGTCCTGCTCGGGGGCGTGGCGCAGCTGGATTGCGGTCAGCATCTCGGAGCCGAACCGGTGGTCCACGTTGCGTGCCCCCAACTTGTAGGCCACCTCGGAGGCCATCTCGGCGAGTCTGACGTCGGACTCTTCGAAGGCCACGACGACGAACTCTCCTTCTTGGACGTTGAGGCCACGCCTCACGATCAGCTCCACGTAGTTGCGGAGTTTCTCATCGAAGCTCAGGACCTGGGTCTCTTGGACACTCATGTGTCTAATTTCCTTCCTCCGTCTGCATACCTCACGCGAGGTTCCGGGCTGCGGACCGGCTATCCTAAACACCTGTTCAAGATAGGTTGCATTAAGGGCTCTTCGTCCCTCCGGCCGAAGAGCTTGTTGTAGAATTGTGGCTGAGCCCTATTTGTATAGCACCGGGCCCGGGGGTGCTTGTCGGCGTTCGGTTCCGGCTAGTCGCGCCGGCCGGTGTTGGGACGCGCGGCCATGATGGCCTCCACGAGTCCTTCCCAGCCCGGCACGTTGCCGAACACCTTCTGGATGGTCTGGGCCGTCTGGTCCTTGCCGAACATGGCGATCGGCGCACACATCTGTGCGATTTCGGCGAGGACCTTCTTGTCGCCCAGGTCCTTGAGGGCCGGAGCGATCTTCTCGGACATGACGGAGACGAGAGCGTTGGTGATGTCGCCGTCGTTCTTGGCCTCCTGGAGACGGCGCTCGAGCTCGATGCCACCCACGCGGAGGTTCTCCTCCGTCTGGGCCTTCTTGCGCTCGAGTTCCGCTGCCGCGATCTTGCTGTGGCTCTCCTGCTCGGCCAGCTTGGCTTCCAGGCGCTCCTTCTCGTGAAGGATCTCCGCCTGGAGCTGCTTCTCCTTGAGAGCCACGTCGGCCTGGAGCTGCTTCTCCTTGAGAGCCACGTCGGCTTCCGCCATCGCAGCCTTGAGAGCCACGTCGGCTTCCAGCTTCGTGGTGGCCAGCTTGGCCTCCCTCTCCGCCGCCACCTTCTTCATCGCGAAGTTGGCGTCGTCTTCGAAGGTCCTCTGGTCCAACTTGTCTTCCTGGTCCTTCTTCGCCATCGCGGTCTTGGCACCGATCTCGGCGAGTGCGAGCGACGTCCTGCGCTCGATCTCCTCCTCCTTCAGTTCCGCGATCGCCCTTGCGGTCTTGGCCCTTTCGTCTTCCTTGCTGCGCTCGATCTCCTCCAGCTTCGTGGTGAGCTCGAGTTCTCTGCGAGCGGCCTTCAGCTTGAGAGTGCCGGTGACGGCCTCCAGCTCCGCCGCACGCAGTTCTTCTCCTACCGTTCCGTCGACGATGCGGATCGCTTCGATCTGCACCTCCTTGATGTGCATCCCGTTCTCCGGGAAGGTGCGGCCGGGACGCTTGCCGTCTGCGCCCTGCTTCCCGATGATGGCGTCCCTGACGATGTTGATGCCCACATCGTGCATCTCCTCGACCGAGTGGGTCGAAGCGATGTTCCGAAGGAGGCTCCGCATCGTGGCGACGAGCAGCTGGATGTAGTTCTCGACTGAGAACCAGAGATCCTTGTGCTCCTTCAGGAAGTCCACCGTGTAGGCGATGCGGACCTTGAACTGGACGAAGTCCCTCGTCTCGACCGTGACCTCGTCTGAGACGGGGTTGTTGGCGATGCGGAGGTACACGTCCTCCTTGACCTTGTCGTCGGTCTTGGGGGTTCCGGTGAGCAGCTTGAAGATGGTGACGCCTTCGTCGTACTCAAGGAGTACGGTTTCCGGACCCACCACGACCTTCTGCTCGCCCGTCTTGGAGGTCACCTGGACAGCGTATCCCTCGTAGACCGAGACGCCCACGGCGCCCTGGAACCTCGTGTCGAGCTTGAGACTCCGGGGAGGAGTGAATGCACCGCGACGGCTGATCTCATCACCGGCGAACTTCTCCTCGGCGTGGCTGCCGATGGGGGCAGCGTAGGCCTCTTCGCAGAACTCCTCCGAGCCCCTCCGACGACCAGCGGTGAACGAGGCCGCCCGCAGCATCGCGGACTGGCTGCCCATTGCCTTGGAGATCTCCCGGAGTTGCCGGTTGTGCACCTGCGCTTCCATGTTGCCGGGGAAGAGCAGGTTGACGAGGCGGTCGGTCAGACCCCTCACGATGTGGACCTGCCTGCGGGGGTCCGCCAGGAAGAGCTTCGGACCGCGGATGAGAGTTATGGTCCCCTCAACCTTGTCCAGGACGTATCGACCCTCACCCTTCGGGATGATGACGGCGAAGTGCTTCTCCTGCTTCTCGCCGCTCTCGTTCTCGTAGGTGATGACCGCGTGCTCGGGTCGGGGGAAGTAGATCTTCGTGTCCCTCCCCGTGATGAAGAGCTCTTCACCCTTCGTGTATGTCCTTCCGTTCTCCGTGTACTCCTCGATGACCTTGACGTGGATGCCCATGTCATCGTTGAGCTCGATCGCGCGGAAGACGCGGCTGCCCTCGTCGCTGGTGACGAAGGTCTCGGTGCTCTTGGGGAACACCACCCTGGGACCGCGGAGGAAGCGCTTCTCGCCGTTCTCGCCGAGGAGCACGCAGAACTCCATGGTTTCCAGAGTCACGGCCGAACGGACGTACTTCTCCTTCCCGTCCTCGGGGATGACGCGACCGCCGGTCGGCGGGATGAAATAGGAGTACACTGTGCCCTTGATGACGACCCGCTGGCCGCGTGTGTAGGCGGCCTGCTCGAGTTCGTCTTCGGGTTCTCCGGCGGAAGGCTCTTCCGAAGAGGTGTTACCACCTTCGTCGTCGCCATCGTCGCCATCGAGCGTGGGCTCGGTGTCTTTGATGCTCTGCTCGCCGCCGCCGGTCTGCCCTCCACTTCCGGTCTGCTCGCCGCCGCCGGTCTGCCCGTGCCTGGTGCTGCTCTGCTCGGATGTGGGGACGACCCGGTCGATGACCGCGGTCTTCATGCCCTCCTCGAACTGCTCCGGGTTCGTGATCTCGAGAACCAGGAACTCGTTCGTCTTGAGGACGTGTCCCGGGACGACCTGGACCTTCTGGCCAGGCCACAGCGGGATGGAGATGGGGCCGGGGATGTTGACGGTCTTGCCCACCTCCAGTCGTTCCCCCGAGTTCTTCGTACCGGTCTCCGGGAGCTTCCGGTTGCTGATAGGGGTAGGGTTTGCCAGCACCAGGTAGGACTTCTCGTCAGCCGTGGCGAATCGCTGCTTCGCCTTGTCCGCCGGCGCCTCCACGAACCTGTCGTCTCCGTCCAGGACGACGACCTTGTCGTCGCTGGTGAGGTTGACCAGGCAGGGACCGACCCAGACCCGGACATCTCCCTTTTTGGTGTCCTGCACCCAGATGAACTCGTTGGGTGCCAGGGGAATCTCCAACTCTCTTGGAGTTGTTCCCCTCCTCAGGTCCTGCTCTCCGTTCATGTCTAACTTCTTTCCGCTCTTGCGAGCATGAGCCTACTCTCTTCCCACGAGATTACACAATGAGTGTTTTCTCGCTTGACTTCTTGCACCATGCAAGTTCCTGGGCTTAGAACCAGGCGCACCTTGGAAGGTGTGGTGGGTTAGAGCGCTCTTCGTCCCTCCGGCCGAAGAGCTTGGTTGTAGAAATGATGGGCCCTATTTGTATAGCACCGGGCCCATTGGTGCACGCCGTCGCCGAAGCTACGGGTTCTTGACTGGGGCGGCGATACCTGCGGGTGTCTTCCCGGGAGGGGTGGCCGCGGGTGCCTGACCGACTCCGGCAGGGGTCCGCTGGATGGGCTGGGCTCCCTTTGGGTCCTCTCCGCGGGGGTCCACCTTCTCCATCTTGGCGAACTCGAAGTCCGTCGTCCAGATGGTCATGTTGTCGTCTCCTCGCCGGAGGAACTTGGCGTCCTTCGTCGTGAACTCCAGCCACAGCGGACAGCCGTTCCGGAACAGGTTGCACAGGTTCTCTGCGGTGGCCTTGTCGACTTGCTGTTCGCAGCGGATTCGCTGCTCGCTCGCGTCGTAGGCCTCGAACCAGATGTTGACTGGGAGTTCCTTGCCCTTGATGATCCGGATGGCTCCCACGTTCCATCCGTCGAGGGTCCACTCTCCCGAGGTGGGGAGGGAGGAAGTGTAGACGACCGGGGCCGGCCTGGGGGCGGGCACCGGAGCCGGAACAACAGGGGTCGGGGCCGGAACGACTGTCAGGGTCGTGGTCGGCCGGTCGAGAGCGTGGCGGTCGCAGTTCTGGTGGCGATCGGTCATGCACCCGGTGAGGGTCAGGCTGGCGATGAGGGCCAGTGCGAACAGGATGCGCTTCACGGGATTCTTCCTTCCGCTCTTGCGAGCATGAGCTTACTCTCTTCCCACGAGATTACACAACGAGTGTTTTCTCGCTTGACTTCTTGCACCATGCAAGTTCCTGGGCTTAGAACCAGGCGCACCTTGGAAGGTGTGGTGGGTTAGAGTGACTTCTTATTTCTATCAAGAACTAGGACTCAAGTAGTAACATATAGGTATTTCACTGATTTACCGACGTGAAATTGGTGATTTCTCGACGGAAAACCCTGTCTTTAGTAAAGCTCTAGCTACATAGAAGAATGATACCCTTTGTTGAAATCGGTTATTTCTAACTGATTTCGAGGGTGTTCCGCTGTGTTTCTGGAGTGTCGCTAAGGTGAAATATGTGGTACGAAGAACGACAGATGTCGTTCGAGCGGTATGCTTTCGCATTATGTTACTACTTTTGTATGAATATTTATAAAAAAACCCCTTTAAAAATCTTTCGATTATGTTGTCCTTTAATAGTGACAGAGGATTAGGAGATTCCTATAATTTTGGATGTTAATAGTTAGAAATATTGGTCTTTTTAAGGATTACTGCTCTCTTGTATTGCTTCTGTTTCTGCATGTAGGACTTCCTTATCTTCTTGTATTTGTTCACTGGCTTCTGCCGTTTCTTTTTTCTCGCCCCTGTTAGCAATCCATTCACTTAGTTTTCCAAGGAGTTGAGTAATCATTGTTGTGATAAATATGAAGCCTACCACAAATAGGAACATTACAATATAAGATATGATTGTTCCAGAGGGGAGCACCCAGTTCCAGATTATCTCTCCTAGATTGTAAACTCCTTTAGCAATGGCTGGAAGTGCCTTTGTAATTAGGAGAGTGATAAATAGGGCAAGCCCAATCCAGTGCGCCCATATATTTTTAACAAGAAGATTAGATATATTCCCTTTAAGAACAAGATTAAGGAACAACCATAGCCATATGTAAACAGTGGAGAAGAAAAGCAAAGAAACTGCGGGGATTATTCCAAAGACAAGAGCCAACCAAGGGGCACTGTCTTCAAACCATTTGTTTATTGAGTCTATTCTTTCTTCTGCCTTTGATTTTATTGGTGCAAATTTGCTACTATTAAAATTTCCAGAACTATCTAGCGGGATGTCGTTGTCTATTATTTCCTTTATTTGCGCAACATCTTTATCACTCCCAGAGGTTATTGGAGGGTCTTGTGCAACAACATAAAACATCAAAGATATAATTAAGAGTGATATTACTAATAAAATTCCCCTTTTCATAAAAATCATAGGTCTCTTTTACTTTTAAACTTTGTTAGAAAGAGTTTTAAATATGTATTAACTAAATAAATCATGAAATTATGACTTCATTGAAGTTTCATGTTTCAATTTATTAAAGGAGAAGACAAAAATATGAAAAAGAAGTTAATATTGTTGGTATTTGTTTTTTTATTAATTCTCCCCATTATTTTTGCTCAAGAGAGTGATCCTCCCGTGGCTGGTTCGGGTGACTCAGGTGAAAGTGTTGTGACTGATGGAGAAGGAGTTAATTTAGTTGATAAATCAAAAGAACTTGGGAGTAATTTATTTGATAAATCAAAAGTATCATTTCCTATAGAAATCTCTGTTCCTAAATGGATGCAGTCTGGTTCTGAAATTATATTTAAAGTGACCTCAGGGGATAACTTAAGTATCTTTTTATTTATTGTTTTAATAGGCATATTTATTATTGTTTTTTCAATTCTTCAGAATGTTATTCACTTATTTACTCCATCTTCTGGAACCATTTCAAGTGTAGTTTCCTTGGTGTTTACTCTTGTCCTTTCTTTCTTTGGAATTATAAAATCCTTGGCTCTTTCATTGTTTAGCTTTAAAAGTGAAAGTCTTGGTACCTTTCCTTCAATCTTAGTGATTCTAGGAGCTATAGGGCTTTGTTTTCTCCTCCATATTGTTGTAAATAAGGTTGTGAGAAAGAAAAAGATAGGAGATGCCATAGATGAAGGAACTGCTGCCGGAACTCAGATGTCTAAGTTAAAGGCCATGGCAGAAGTACAAGAGGTAGTAAATGATGGTACAATGGGTCCTCCATAGGGTTGAGGGATTAGGAATGTTTATTTTATAGATTCTATTTGTAAGTATAGGAGGTAATATTCACATTAAAGTTTCTAAGGATTTATTCTGTATGTTTCTAGATTGGCTAGAATCCTAGCTCACCCTTTACTTTTTTATCTCTGCCTTTGTATTAATATAATATTTCTAGATATCTCAACAAAATGATGGAGAATATATAGGGCAAGGAGATAATTTCTATAACTAGTTCTTCAATCCAGATAGCTCTCTTATTGTCTTTTCAATCTCTTTTATATGCTTTCTAGCTGCCACTTTGTCTGCAGGTAATGCCATTGGATTTGCAATAATATTCTGATAGGCTTCTATACTTGTTGTTAGAGTATTTATTTGCGCCAAGGCTCGAGAGCCCTTGGCTTTAGAGATGCCTAGGTCTGCTCTTTCTTTGTAGATTAATCTTCTGAAGGTTGCATCAAACCAGAACATTAATAGGGAAAGTACAGCAAATATAATATATACCCAAAGTGTAGCTTTAGCCCCTTCCACACCAAAGGTTCCTGTGGCGATAAGGTAACTTAAGAATGCAAAATAAACTAACCAAATTACTTTATTTGCTAAACGAGACCGAATCTTCATAGTTATAAAGAACATAGCTAAGAAAGGTAATCCTATAAGTAATGTTGCAATGAATGCACTTGCCGGAGATGTTAAAGACATCCAAAGATCTTTAGGCATAAATCTAACACCTATGATTGCGACGATTATTCCGACAAAGAAGTTTGCAAGGTGTCCTGCTTTTGATTCACCAAAGATATTTACAGAATCAAGAGTTGATACAATAACTATAGATGCTAAGAGAAACGTTAAAACCATTAAGAAGGCATTATTCTGTCCTGTTTGGTCTAATCCTAAAACTGCTTTGAATATCGGACCTAAAATTGTCATAAATAACTCACTTACCAAATTCATACCTTTCTCTGCGGTACCTCCCTCTAGAGCAAACCAACCGATAAGAAAAATCCCTGCAAAAATAATAAGAATACCAACGACAACTCCTGCAAATATGTTTTGTCCTCTTTTGTTGAAGCCCGTTTTCATTTCCTCTTTAGTTAATCTTTCTTTATAAATATTTCGCTGGTGAATTATCTTTTTCTAAATAAAATTTTTCTCAAATAAATTAATTTCTTTTTTTGAGATTATTAGACATTATGTACTTACAAAAGATGTTTAATATTTGGGAATTTTAGGAAGACTATCTAATTATTTTCCTAGTCCGGATAACTCTCTTATTGTCTTTTCAGTGTTCATCATTGCTTTCCTAGCGTCTGCTTTTGTTTTTGGATCAGAATTAGGGTCTGCAATAACAGTTTGATATTCTTGTATTAAGGCTTTTAGCTTCTGTATTTGGATTAGGGCTTGGGTTCCTTTTGCTTGAGCTATTCCTGTTTCAACTCTTTCTTTGTAAAATATTCTTCTTATACTTGCGTCAAAGATTAACATTACCAGGGAAAGAAATGCGAAGATGATATATATCCACATTGTAGCCTTAGCTCCATCTACATCGAATGTCCCTGTAGCTATAAGGTAACTTAAGAATGCAAAATAAACTAACCAGATTACCTTATTTGCTAAACGAGACTTAATCTTCATAGTTATGAAGAACATTACTAAGAAGGGTAATCCTACGAGTATTGTTGCAATAAATGCGCTTGCAGGAGATGATAATCCATTCCAAAGGGTTGAAGGCATAAATCTAACACCTATGACTGCGACAATCATTCCAACGAAGAAGTTTACAAGGTGTCCAGATTTGGACTCACCAAAAATATTTATAGAATCTAAAGTTGATACTACTACTATTGCAGCCATTAGGAAGGCTAAGACCATCATAAAATCATTTGTTCCATCAAAACCTAGCAAGCCCTTAAATAATGGCCCAAGAATATCTACAAATATACTACTTACTAGATTCATGCCCCCTTCTGCAGAGCCCTTGTCAATCCAACCAAAGATAAGAATCCCGAAAAAAATAACAAGAAGAACGACGACAACTCCTGCAAATATATTCTGTCCTCTTTTGTTGAAGCCCTTTTTCATTTCTTCTTTAGTTAATCTTTCTTTATAAATATTTCGCTGGTAGATTGTTTAATATCAAACAAATGTTTTTAAACTTTGATGGGTTGTGAGAATTATGAAAAAAAAGATGTTAACTTCTCTAGTTACTTTATTTTCCTTTTCACTTGTGAGTGCCGCAGATGTTAGTGGAGAAATTCAAAAAGTGGGAGTTCTCTTGGGTTGGATAGGGGAACTGGTAGGAGTTCTTCTTAAGTTTATCTCGTTGGTACTATTTACACCCCCCTATGATAATCAAGAGCTGATTTATACTAAGCTTTTATTTTTTTTCCTTACATTTATAGTAATTTATTTTATCCTTAATAAAAACAAGATTCTTTCTGATAAAAAAGGACTGAATTTTATAATAGGGCTAGCAATATCAATTCTTGCTGTTAGATATTTGCCTGATGAGTTAATTCAAGGTATTCGAATTCCTTATGGTGCTTTAAGTGTAGCTATCTTAGTCTTCTTACCATTAGCAATATTTTTCTTCTTTCTACATAACAGTAATAATTTCCAAACATTTGGACGTCGGGCCGGATGGGTAATCTTTGCAGCGGCGTTTATTGCTCTTTGGTATTATGATAGCTCAAAAATTGGAATAACAAATATTATCTACTGGATTGGTTTGGGGTTTGTTATACTCTCTTTTATCTTTGATAACGCAATCCATAAGTGGTTTGGATTGGCAGATTATAGGCAGGGAAGTGTGGGAGCCAAGACAAAACTTCGAGATAAGATGACTCTAAAAATCTTAGAGATGAGAGAGGAACAAATGAATTATTTGACTGCTACTCCTCCACAGACTGCCGCAGCAGAGCGTGTGGGGGATAGGATTAAGGAAATGGAAAAGGCCTTGAGAAATATCGGATAATCTTTCTAAATAAATTTAATCATCACTGCTTCTTTGGTAGGCTACAATTTTTCTATTTTTTCCTTCTCCTTCATAAATAGGAACTTCTCTTGCGGCCTGGTTTCCTCCAGACCCTCCCATTAGAGAGAATAAAACTCCAACGACGATTAGGATAACTCCAGCTATTGTTATTATCATAGGACTTATGGTGTTCAGGATTGCCCATTCAAGTTTGAATGTTCCAAAACCTATAGCCATTATCACTAAGCCAGATATTGCGATTGTATAGCTCACCCACTTTTTCATATTTTCATCTTCTCCTTTGATAAATTGAAACATGAGACTTCAATGAAGTCACTTTTCATATTTTATACTAGTCTAAGTTATTTATAAAACTTTGTTTAAGTCATCCTAAAGTATATTTTCTAGACTAAAAATATATATAAAGCACTTTTGTTTATTTATGTAATGAACAAATTTATTGGGATAATTTTTGGGTTGATTTTGTTTCTTGCACCAATTTCTGCATGGATTGTGAATATTTGGGGTGTTGGTGATGCTGCATCTGTTTTTTTTAAGGGTGGTCTTGTTTGGATGTTGATTATTCTTGGGGCAATCCTATTAGTTATGAGTCTTAGCAGTTTGAAAGAATAAATTATTAATTTCTAAAGCACAACTATCAAGATAATTATAACTATAAGAATTATGATTCCAATTATTAGGAATTTAAGGATTATTGGTAAGATCCCTTCGTTTGCTGTTGATGCTGTGGATGCTGTAGGGCTTTCACTATTGTCTTTATCAAGGGCAATTGAGTTTCCAGTTATTAATCTGGTTGTTGTTTCTCCACTACCTAATATAATTGAATCCCCTGCGTTCAATACAATTGGTTCAATAGTTTTAACCTGGAGTTGTGGGATTATTTGATCATTAAAGTCTCCACAATTTCCCTCAATACATTGGCCGCTGTTTCCACCACTTGATGTGCTTCTGCTGTTTGAAGAACTTTTATATTCTCGATTGTCCTGACTATTAATACATCCAGAATCTACCATGTCGATATCTCCATCTCCGTCGTTGTCGATTCCATCTTGACATTGTGCCATAGGATTTGTTTCATCATTGTCTGTAGCACTTGAGCATCCAAAGTCTGCTAAGTCTATGTAACCATCTCCGTCATTGTCAATTCCATCAGAACATTGTGGGGTTGTTGGAGGAATGGTATTTGTTTCATTATCATCATCCCAAGCAGAACATCCCATGTCTAATTGGTCTATGAATGAATCTCCGTCATCATCTAGACCATTAGAACATTGGTATGTTAAGTTGTTATTCACTTCATCATCGTCCATTGAAGATGAACATCCAAAGTCTGCAGGGAAGTCTATTGAACCATCCCCGTCGTTGTCAATTCCATCTGAACATTGGTGAATATGAGAGTGATCCATTTCGTCATTATCCGAAGCATTCATACAGCCTGGGTCCGCGGGGAAATCAATTAATCCATTCCCGTCGTTGTCAGTTCCATCTGAACATTGAGGGGTTGTTGGAGGAATGGTATTTGTTTCATTATCATCATCCCAAGCAGAACATCCAGCATCAAGTTGGTCTATGAACGAATCTCCGTCATTGTCAGTTCCATCATTACATTGGAATGTTCCATTGTTTGTTTCATCATCGTCTGTAGCACTTGAGCATCCAAAGTCTGCTAGGTCTATGTAACCATCTCCGTCATTGTCAGTTCCATCAGAGCATTGATAATTTCTTACTAATATTGTTCCAACATTCACAGTTGCTGAATTATTACTTGGGTCAGTTGCAGTCATGTTTAGAGTGTAGTCTCCTACAGACAATCCAGCAGGTATAATATATAGGACAGGCAAACTAGAGTTATTTGGAATGCTTGTTGGTCCTTGGGTGTTCACGAGGGTGCCGTTGCTATCATAAAGGTTAAATGTGATGTCTATAAGGTATTCTGAGCTATCAAAATCTACTGAAAGGTTTTGACTTTGTCCAAAGTTTGTTAGGGGTAATGAGGGAATTGTAAGAATATTAGATATTACAGGAGCTGTTACATCCTTAGATTCGTCATCATCTGTTGCGATAGAACAACTAGGGTCTGCTAAATCAGTTACACCATCTCCATCATTATCAACACTATCTTGACATTGCGTTGTTGCTGAACTTTCGTTGTTTCCTTGATTTGTTGAACATCCAGGGTCTGCTAAATCAGTTACACCATCTCCATCATTATCAACACCATCTTGACATTGGGCAAGAGGATTTGTTTCGTTGTTATCTGTTAGTGCCGAACATGAGAAATCATTTGGATAATCTGTTGCATTGTCTCCATCATTATCAATTCCGTCTTGACATTGGGAGGTTGCTGTTGATTCGTTGTTTCTTGTCTTATTATAAGTACTTGGGTTTGTAACATCTGTCCAACATCCAGGGTCTGCTGTATCTGTTAAGGAATCCCCATCATTATCAACACTATCTTGACATTGTGTTGTTGCAGAGCCTTCGTTATTCCCTTGGTTTGTTAGGCAACCAGGGTCAGCTAAATCAGTTACACCATCTCCATCATTGTCAATACCATCTTGACATTGTGTAAGGGGTGTGCCTTCTGTTGCGTCGTTTGCGCTTGAACATGAAAAGTCATTTGGATAATCAGTTACACCATCTCCATCATTATCAATTCCATCCCTACATTGTGGAATTAAACTACATTGCCAAACCTTTACAATAACCTTCCCTTCTCCATTCCTGTTGTCAGTTATTGGTGTGTCTTTTATCCATACCCAAACATTGTTAGATAGCCAGCTACTATATGTTATGTTTGCGAATTGTAGGGCTCCTGCGTTTGCAGATTGTGCGGCTGATGCGTTTTTGTAATAGGCATCTTCTCCGAGGAAAAATCCGTTATAGTTGTTTGAACTAGTTTTGTATCTTACTTTTGCATCTGATAACCAAGTGTATCCATTTTTCCCACCAACATTTGTTGAGTCCTTATTATCAGAATTCCATCTACTCCATGCTCCAGAATATAATTCAAATACATATTCTCCTACTGGAAGTTTGAATCCATTTCTTTGTGTGTCCCCTGCTGTGGCGGATTTTGTTGCATCTAGAGTTTTTGTTGTTTTAAGAACCGCTTCGTATCCCGCGTCACAAATGTTTGTTTGGACACACTTTTGTATTCCTTCTCCGGGAATTCCCATATTTATCCTAGAAGCATACATTCCCCTTAGATTCTTTTGGGGGTCTCTATTCTGGTTTACTGCAGTGATTCCCCAAGCAACTTGGCCATTTCCTTCGTCAGAATATACTGTGAAAGAATTTCCGCTTTTTCCTGCCAAAACAATTAGTCTACTATTAGAACTTATATTGTTTGCTGCTTTACAGATTATATGGCTTATGTGGTCGTCTCCAGAATCAACATAAATTACACCAGTCATAATCTTCCCAGAACCACAAGAATTTTTTCCATCTACAGTAAGTTTTACTTTTGTTTCTGTATGGCTTACCAGAACTCCAGAGGTGTTCATACATTTTAAGGCAGTTGCATGTCGGTCATCTTTATCATCCATTGCAAAACCACTAACAATCATGTTTCCAGGACACTTATATGTTCCAGAACCTTTTCCTTCCATTTGAATAGTTTTTGTATCTGCTTGGTCAATTCCATTATCATAGCAAGTTTGGCTTGCGGCTGCAGTTACTATTGCTGAAAGTCCAATTAATAAGACTAATGTTAAAAGAAAGACTATTTTGTTTGTGAAAGTAATCTTAGACATAGTACTACTACAAAATTACACCTTTATAAGAATTTCTGAGAAAATTCGTCTATGGGCAGTAGTGAAATAAATGTCTGAGATGTTGGTGTTAAACTTCTTAAGGGGCACAAGTACATACTGCTTCTCCAGTGGGTGATAATGTTCCCGTAACTACTCCTCTAGGTTGTCCAACGACATATGAAGGTGAAGCACCACATTTTAAGTTATTATTTAGTGTTGCAGTACACGACTTTACAGGTGGTTTAATCTGGTTAGAGCAAAATTCTTTACTTGCAGTAGGACAATCCTTAATACCATCTACTTCTTCTTGACATAGTTGTTGCAATCTTGATTTAACTATATTTTTAGCTTTGGTTTGTTCTTTCAAATTATTATTCTGTTCATCCTTGTCAACATTATACCCTTCACTGGTGGAGATAGAACCTACGATAACTTTAGTACTTCCACCACATTTCCCTTTAGGAGGATTGACTTTTACTTCAGTTATTTTGGTTCCTCCATCTTCTAAAATGAAATAATTATTTCCATTGACATTCACAATATTCCCCTTATTATCTGGGGGTGCACATAAACAAGTAATTTTTACATCTCCCTCTGAAGGAATTCTTAATACCATCTGACATTCCTGTTGGGGTGTTTCGCAGTCACCAAAACAATCCTCTGGTCCCGCAATACCTCCATACTTAAAATTATCATCGGTAGTATATCCTCCTATACTTTTCCCTTGTTCTTCGGCCGCTTCTATGGCGTCGTCCATTGCTTCAATTTCATCGTCATCATTTAGGGTATAACCTCCTTCCTTAGATCCAAATTCCTTACACATAACACAACCACTAACTACTAGTGCTTGGGAGAGTGCCCCTCCAGGAATGAGTGAGACCATATTTACATCTTCTATAGGTCTTATACCATTAGCTAAACTTGCTTGATTATCTCTTAGTTCATTTGTTGGTAGAACGGGATTGATAATTCCTTCTTCTTCATTATCTCCAGGGAACACCCATCTCGCCAAATCTTCTAATGGACTCATTCTTACTTCTTTATTAAGTCCAAACCAATTTGTTGAATACCCTATAATTAAAATGACAAGTATTATGATAAAAATCGTCAATCCCCATGATTTTTTAGAATTCTCTTTTTTCTTTACCATCTTTTGATATCTTTATTAATTTCTTTTAGTATAAAAAGATTGCTATACTTACTTCATTAAGAATATCAGGCACCCCTCTATGATAGAGGCGATTAATAATAATGGAATGATTACAAATATAAAAAATCTTATTGCTTCCTTAAATTCTTTTTTTGTTTTTCTTTCTTTTGAGAACAATGATACTCCTAACCTTAATCCAATCCCTATAGAGAACATAACTGCAGGGAGTTCAAATATCCCATGAGGAAGAATCCTCCACAAAATTAAAGGGCCTTCTATGTTTGATGCTTCTCTTGAAACGAAGCCGAGAAGATATCCATTGGTTACTGCTATAATTAACGGAATAATTCCAAATCCTATCCCAAATATTATTGCAAAAAAACTTGCTTGAAGATTATTAAAGAAGATGGCTATAATTCCTTCTATAAGGGTTTTCCCAAAGAAGATATCTGCCAATTCTATGAGGAGATTAATAATTTGTTCTCGAAAAAATATGGGAAAGAGAAATCCGACTATAAAAAAGAAGGCAAAAAGAATTATTGCAAAGAGTATATACTTTTTTGTTTCTTTAAGGAATTTCCAACAGAGAGAATAATTTTTGCTCAGAGAGTTTGTTTTCTTTTTCATCGAGAGAAGTATTGGCTAATCATTTTAGTCCTTCTAGGGTATTTCCTTTTAAGGTAAAACCCATAACCTATTCCTAGAAGAAGTCCTCCAAGGTGTGCTATGTTTCCAATTGGAATTCCCAAACCCGAAGAGATTATCCAGACTACCACAATCAGAAAGGTCATTGCGGCCCACATTGGAAGGGGGATTATAAAAAATACCAAAACTGGGAGTCTTGGTGTTAAAACTGCTAAAAGTCCTCCAAGTCCGAAGATGGCTCCAGAAGCACCGACGGCATAAATGTTTAAATCTGTTCCAGTCAATGCCGCAATTGCTACAAAAAATATCCCCGCGAAAATTCCTGTTGCGAAATAAATTCCTAAGAATCTTTTTTTACCAATTAATTTTTCTACAAAATTCCCAATAAACATTAGAGAAATCATATTTACAAATAAATGTGTAAGGTTTGCATGCATAAACATACTTGTTATGAAGGTCCAGATTGCCCCTCCCGAAAGAATTGTTGAGGGTTGTAATGCTGTGAGTGCCAGGGCCTCTTCTGTATTGCTGTTATTTACCAAGAGAATAAATGCTAAGAAGGCGATTACATTGATTATAACTATTATACTTGTGTACGAAAGTTTTGGCATGTTAATACCAACTGGCCTAATTCCTCTTCTAACTATCCCTGTTCTTGGATTACCTTCTCTATATTTTTCATCAAACCACTTAGCCATTTAATAGATTACTTTTTCTTTTTAGTTTTTTTAACCTTTGAAACTTTTTTCTTCACAGGTTTCTTTTCCGTCTTTGAAACTTTTTTCTTCACAGGTTTCTTTTTACTTTCTGCTATCTTCTTTCTTGCTACCGCCCTAGCTGTTCTTAAAATTTTCTTTTGGGCATCAACTTCTTTTTGCTCTTTTTTATCTGCCCTTTTTCTTTTTTTCTTATCTTTTTCTCTAACAGTGCTCAGTTCGTTGACAATGAGTGCTAAATCCTTTTCTGTTTTGGTTATTATTGTTTTCGTTTCTCTGATTGACCCACTATTGTCTGAAAGCTCATAAACTTCGGCACACTCTTCACACGTGAATCCATTTTCTAGAGCTTTCTCTTCTGTAACTTCGATATTACACGATTTACATACATAATATCTTTTTGTTTCTCTGTTCCCTAAGATATTTTTGAAATCTTTAATTTTTGAAAGAAGAGATTGTTCAAGTTTTTCTAAACACTTTTCAGTCTTTAGTGTCCAATAATAAATGTACCACCCCTTTCTTTTATCCTTCTTTCTAATAAAAGATACAAGCCCATCTGCAGATAGTTTATATAAAATGTTTCTTACTTGATTTATCGTCAGATTCATCTTTTTTGCGATGGTAAATTCATTAACGTCTTTTTTTCTAAATAAGATGTCTACTATTCTGCCGGTCCCCTCATTTGCCATTTCCTCGACGAGATCGTGTAGAAGTTTGATTTGCATAACTAATAAATATTATTTCCTTTTAAATACCTTTCTTAAAGGTTTTTTTAGCGAAGATAAAACTGGTTTTTTTTGTGTAGTCCTTTTAAAGTTACTATAAACCTATAAAAACGAATTATCCCCTTAATATGTTATGGGACTCTTTAGTAAAAAGGAATCTGTGCCGGAATTGCCACCGGCCCCAGTTTTGCCTGACCTCCCAAGTATTTCTCATGAAAATAGGGATTTGCCTGCTTTGCCCGTTCTTCCATTTACAAAAGAGACTGGTAGTGTGAATAAGAGAAGTGCGATTAGTGACGATTTATCTTTGGAAGAAAATGAGGTAAAAGTAGATATTCCGGAAGATTTTGATGTTCATGAGATGGGAATTCCAAAGCTTCCAAGTCGGGTTCCTGAGATGAACCGAAGAAGAACTTTAGAGTTAAATGCTTCTGTAGACAACAAACCAGTTACCAAATCTATGGAACCTATATTCGTTAGAATTGATAAGTTTCAGGCTTCACAGAAAAATTTTAAAGAAATAAGGGAAAAGGTGACTGACATTGAAAACGTTTTAGAGAAAATAAAAGGTGTTCGGGCTAAAGAAGAGGAAGAAATTAATAATTGGTCCACAGAGGTCGAGAAATTAAAATCTAGATTAACAGATATTGACTCTGATATCTTTAATCAATTCTAATATGGCCTCCCAGGAGGACCTTTATGTTTTGATTGATAATGAGAGATATAGGGCTGGAAAGTCAGATATATTAAACAGCCAGGCAGATTTATTGAGGATTTTGAAACATATTCACCACCTAAAGGTTCTCTCTAGACAAAAAGCGGATCTTAATGCTGAGTTACATAGGTTGTTTTCATATATTGCTAAGACTATAGAGACTATAGAAGAAAGATTTCCAAATCCGAAAGTACCAAAAAAGATAAATATGAATGGGGTTCGTGAGGAAAAGAAAGAAAAATCGGATTACTCTAAAAAAGAGAGCATAGATATGGAATTAGAGAGCATCCAAGAAAAGTTAAGATTATTAAATGGTTAAAGTGATTTTTTGGAAGTTTATTCAATAACTAAATTTAAAAGTTACCTCATCTATGTTTAAACATGAAAAAGTGACTTCAACCAAGTAGGTCTAGGGAGGAAGTCTCATGTTTCATTTTGTTCAATAGAGGATATAAAAAAATGAAAAGAAAAGAGTTAATTGAGACTTATTTAAAATTCTTTAAATCGAAGAAGCATAAAGAGGTTGCTAATGTTAGTTTGGTCCCGGAGAACGATCCTTCTGTTCTCTTTACGACGGCAGGAATGCACCCTCTTGTTCCTTTTCTCCTAGGACAGAAACACCCTCAAGGGAAGAGGTTAGTAGGGGTTCAAAGGTGTATTAGGACTGGAGATATTGAAGAGGTAGGGGATACGTCACATCATACTTTTTTTGAAATGCTTGGAAACTGGTCACTTGGAGATTATTTTAAGAAGGAAGCAATTGAGATGTCCTTTGAGTTTTTGACTAAGGTGTTGAAAATGCCCGTTGAGAGACTAGCATTCAGTGTTTTTGAAGGAGATGGGGAAGTAGATAAGGATACTGATTCTGCAGATATTTGGGCTTCTCTTGGAGTGAGTAACGAAAGAATTGTATATTTAGAGGAAAATTGGTGGGGTCCGGCGGGAAAGACAGGTCCTTGTGGTCCTGATACTGAAATGTTTTATTGGAAGCCAAACAAAGGAAAGTTACCTGGAAAATTTAATCCAAAAGATAGTAATTGGTTAGAAATTTGGAATGATGTTTTTATGGAATACAATAAAGACACTAAAGGGAATTATAATTTAGCGAAGCAGGAAAATGTTGATACTGGGATGGGTGTTGAAAGGACTCTTGCTGTTTTGAATGGACTTGAGGATAATTATTTAGGAGAGGTTTGGCAACCGATTATTCAAAAGATTGAAATGATTTCAAAACATAAGTATGGGGAGGATGAAATAGTTACTAGGGCAATGAGGATTGTTGCAGACCATATCAAGGCAGCAGTTTTTATAATTAATGATGGTATTGTGCCAGGTAATTCGGAACAAGGGTATGTTTTGAGGAGATTGATTAGGAGAGCCGTTAGATATGGGAGGGTTTTAGGGATTGAAAGTTTTACAACGAGTATTGCAGATGTTGTTTATGAACTCTATGGAGATTATAAATTAGATGCGAGGAAAATTACATTGGAGCTGGCTAATGAGGAAGAAAGATTTTTGAAAACTTTAGCTCAAGGCCTCAGGATTTTTGATAAGGTTGCTGGTTCTAAAAAGATGTCTGGAACGGAGGCCTTTTTGCTTTACCAATCGTATGGTTTTCCAATTGAAATGACCTTGGAGTTAGCTAAAGAAAAGGGAATTAAGGTTGATGAAAAAGAATATTCTGATGCGTTAAATAAACATTCTGAGTTGTCTAGAACTGCTGCTGCTGGGAAGTTTAAATCTGGTTTAGCTGATGACAGCGAGGCGACAACAAGATTGCATACCGCGACACATCTTCTTTTGGCCGCGATGAATAAAGTATTACCAAAACTTGAAGGGATGAAGGAGATTCAACAAAGAGGAAGCAATATCAATGCAGAAAGAGCTCGGTTTGATTTTTCATACGACAGAAAACTTACTGATGATGAGGTTAAGGAGTTAGAGGATTTAGTTAATGGGTGGATTTGGGATGGCGCGGAGGTTAAAAGAGATGAGATGAGTTTAGATGAAGCAAAGAAGTTTGGTGCGGCTGGAATCTTTGAGGATAAATATAAAGTTGCCGAAAAGATAAGTGTGTATTCAATTGGAGATGGAAAAATAAGTAAAGAGATTTGTACGGGACCACATGTCAAGAGCCTAAAGGAACTTCAAGGATGCACCTTCAAAATAAAGAAGCAAGATTCTGTTGGTGCCGGTGCTCGAAGAGTTAAGGTTGTTTTAGAGTGATTACTTTTTCTTTATTGCTTTTTCTATAGAATCAAGTTTTTCTAATATATTTTCAATTTCCCTTTCGGCTTTAACATTAACTCTGTAATCGTATCCTGATTTTAATCTGTCTTTCTGGGCTTGCCTGTTTTGACTCATAAGAATTATTGGCGCTTGTAATGCGGCTACGCAAGATAGAACAAGGTTGAGTAAAATAAAAGGGTATGGGTCCCAGGCATTTACCCACATGTAAACATTTGCCATTATCCACAAGATTAAAATTACAACAAATCCTAAAATAAAAGTCCAACTTCCTGCATAACTTGCCAAACCATCAGCAGCTCTTTCACCAAAAGTTCTTTGACCTCTAATAATGTGATTAAACAATCCCTCTTTTTCCATGTTTTATTGAAGGGTGTTTAGTTTAAAAGTTTAGCGTTGTTCATCTTTTTCTGAGACGAGCGTATCGTATAAAGCTCTACAAGTTAATTCTTCTCCATCTCGCTCAATATGGGGATAAGTTTCACAAAATTTTCTCGCGAATCCATTTTCCACCCAATGAGTTATTGCTTCATCATCACTCATTTCTCGACCCCTTTCTTCTTCTAGTTTTTCTTTATGGACAGCAACACATTCTAATTGCCTAAAGAGATATCTTTTTTCTGGATTTGAAGGAGGTACATTTCTTCTTTCTAATTCTTCTTTTAATTTCATAGGATAACCTTTGGGAGAGAATTTGTTCTACTTTATAATAACTTGGATGGTTTAAAAGGATTATTCCAAAAAAATACTGGGCTTTCCAGGCTTTGCTTTACCGGCCTTTCCTTGAGGGTCATATTTGTTTTTGTCGTTGACAGCGAAGACATCTATGGGAAGGCCGACTTTCTTAGAGATTTTTTCTTTATTTATCTTTTTTATTTCAAAATGCATTGCGTAAAGATAAATCTTTTTTGGTTTAGTCGGAGTCTTTTCAAGAAAATAATTTATGTCTCTGATAACTGTTTCATCCAAATTTGATTCAGATTTTTTATCTGTTACTTTTCCTGCCTTTGGCCATTCGCTCGTTGAAATGAGGTTTTTATTCCCTAGCCTGTTCCAAAGCTCTTCAGTTATGTGTGGGCAGATTGGGTTAAGAATTTGCAAAAATCTTTCTTTTGTTTCTTTTGATGCAGGATTTTTTTCAATTAAATCGAAAAGTTCTCTAATTTCAATCGTTGCTTTTCTATATTGGAAGTTTTCATAATAACTTTCTACATTTGAAATTGTTTTATTCAATTTATTTAGAACTTCTGGAGAATCTTTTTCTTCCTTAGATTCCTCAAAATAATTTATAATTCTTTTAATTAATTTTGAACTTCCTTGTATTCCTTTAGTGCTCCAATTAAATCCTTTGTCGGGGGCTGCTACAGAAGTTATAAAGAACCTAAGAGTATCTGAGCCATATTCTTGGATTAATTTTAGGGGTTCTACGACATTCCCTTTAGATTTGCTCTGTTTTTGTCCTTTCTCGTCGTTAATCATCCCCTGATGGAACAATCTTTTTATAGGTTCTCTGAAGTTTAGTAATCCCATATCATTCAAGAATTTAGTATAAAACCTTGAATAAATTAAATGCATACATGAATGTTCTGCTCCACCAATGTAAGTATCTATTGGGCACCAATAATTTACCTTATTTTTATCAAAGATTTCTTTTTTGTTCTGGGTGTCACAATATCTAAAGAAATACCAGGATGAGTTGACAAAGGTGTCCATTGTATCTGTTTCTCTTTTTGCCTTCCCCTTGCATTTTGGACAAGATACATTTACCCAATCTTTTGCCGTTTCCAATGGGTTTCCTTCACCGAACTTAACTTTCTCTGGGAGGATTACTGGAAGGTCCTTTTCTGGAACTGGAACAGTCCCACATTTTTCACAATGGATGATTGGAATAGGGGTTCCCCAATATCTTTGACGTGAGATTCCCCAATCTCTGAGTTTGAATTGGACGATTTTTTTACCAAATTCCTTTGTTATTTGATTTATTGCTTCTTTGTTATCAAGGCCATTGAATTTTCCTGAGCTGATTAGGGTTCCTGTGTCTGTGTGAATTAGTAATTCTTTGTAAAAGTCATTTTCTGCAAGCCATGAATAAACATTTTCAGGATTCTTTTTTGGTTTTTCATTATTAAAAGTCATTCCATAATTATCAATCAGGTCGTTTGTTTTTTCATTTAGTTCAAATTCTTCTAATTTTTTATTTTTGTGTTTAAATATAAAATAAAATCCTTTAGGGGTGCTAAACTCATTCCAAAATCCTGGCTGAAGGTTTTTTCTAATAAAACTTTTATATTCTTCAAGTTTACCAAAAGGAATCTTGATTTTGAAAAATCCTTCTTCTGTTTTTTCAATGATTTTTATCCCTATCTTGGCTATGTCTTTTTCATTGATACCCATAACATAACTATAACTTTCATTATGCTCTTTTAGCACAACAGGTTTGATTTTAATTTTATACTTTTTTGCGAACTCGAAATCTCTTTGGTCGTGGGCGGGGACTGCCATTACCATTCCAGAACCATAATCAGCGATGACAAAATTTCCAACATAGATTGGAACTTTTTCTTTGTTGGCTGGATTGATCGCATAACTTCCAGTGAATGCTCCTAGCTTATCCATTTCTGCTAAATCTTTTTCACTTACCGAACCTAGTTTATTCAAGAAGTTTTCAACTTCTTTCTTCTGTTCTTTTGTGACTAAGCTCATTAACCCTTCATGTTGTGCCGAGATGACCATAAAAGTTACACCGAAGATTGTGTCTGGCCTTGTTGTAAATATTGGCCATGGTTTTTTATTTATTTCAAAATCAATTTGGGTTCCATGACTTTTTCCAATCCAATTTCTTTGCATTGCTTTTGTTTTCTCTGGCCAGTCAAGTTTGTCTATGTTCTCATAAAGTTCATCTGCATAGTCGGTTATTTTGAAAAACCATTGTTTTAAGTGTTTGATTTTTACAGGTGTTTCACATCTATCACAAGTTCCCGATTGTGCCTGTTCATTTGCTAGAACGGTTTTACAACTTGGGCACCAATTAACAGCCCTTGTTTTTTGATATGCTAAACTCTTTTTGAACATCTCTAAAAATACCCATTGGTCCCATTTGTAATATTCGGGGTCTGCTGTAGAAATGACTCTTGACCAATCATAGCTTAGGCCCAATGCTTTTTGTTGTTTCATAAAATTAGGGATAGATTTGTCAGTGTATTCTTTTGGATGGGTTCCAACTTTTATTGCTGCGTTTTCAGCTGGAAGACCTAAAGAGTCATACCCCACAGGGTACATTACATTCAAACCACTTAATCTTTTGAATCTGGCGAGGATGTCTACCAACGTAAAATTAAATGTGTGTCCCATATGGATTCCTTCACCAGAAGGATAGGGAAACATTTCAAGAGTGTAATATTTCTTCTTCTTTGAGTCTTCTTTTACTTCAAATGTTTTCTCTTTAGACCACCTATCTTGCCATTTCTTTTCGATTTTAAAGAAGTTGATTTCCACCATGTTAATCCAAGGGTTATGGAGTTTTAAAAGATTGCTTTCTGCCCCAAATCTGGCTTCGCCCAGATTTTTTACACAGAGGGATTAAGTAAGATTCTAAGTTTTTTTATGGGTTGATTGAGGGGATTACATTTAAAAATTAACTATTCATTTTCTTGTAAAGACACTACGTGTAAAAGCTCTCGTAGTCTAGTGGCCAAGGATACCTCTTCACAATTTGCATTTGACGAATACAGAAATTAGGTCAAAAGCGAATTGCTCACCCTCTCAGTCTCGATGGCGTAATCTTTAAAAGCCACTGACTACTTTCTTTCATTAGGCTCTCGTAGTCTAGTGGCCAAGGATACCGCCCTCTCAATTTGAGGTTCCTCGAGATAGAAGTTGGTAAGTTAAACTTCAAGAGGTGGGGAGTTCCAGTCGATGAGACCATAACTCCAGTCTGACTTCAGACAACTACTTTAAGCGAGGAATCCTTCGGAGAACGGCGGCGACCCGGGTTCAAATCCCGGCGGGAGCATATACCCTCAATGATACCTTCAGGGAGTGCTATTTTACGTATAAAAGAGGGTAGAAATCATCTAATTATTGGGTAAATTTGCTGAAAGTACAATGCTCCGGCGGAGCATAGAGACATGATAAGCTAACCTTTTTATTCTAGATGTTTCTTACAACCGATCAACTTGATTTCGTATTTTTTTCCTTTTCTTTCTACTAGGCTAACATAGGTGTTTCCATATTTTCCACTATGCTCTCTTACTAATTTTCCGCCCTCTTCTCTACTTCCAGTAGTAATTGCAAGAAGTGTTAAGACTGAGGACCCATGAGCAACTACTAAAACATTTTTGTTCTCACGTTCTATATCTTTGAATGATTCTTCACATTTTTTAATGAATTCTTCAAGATTTTCATCATCTAACATATCCCTAAGCCTAGGATCAGTTTTTATTTTTACATTATGAAATTTGTTTATTTCTTTAGCAGTTTGCACTGCCCTCTTTAGATCTGAAGAATAGATTACACTAATTTTCTCACTTTTTAATCTTTCAGCAACTTTTATTGCTTGTTCTTTACCTTTCTCTGATAAGGGGGTATCTGCCCAATCATCACCTTTTCCTTGAGAAATGTCTTTATGATTCGCAACGGATTCACCATGGCGTACAAGAATAATATTCATAAAGGAATTGGTTATCTTTAATATATAAATATATTGTAATTGTATTTTAGTTACGGCAAATTCTATTAAATGACTTTTATTACTTAATGAGTCATCAATTAAAAGTTTTTCAAATCTAGCTAAAGATGACTTATCAATATTGATATTAATCTTCTTTTTCATTTTAATCTTTTAATCCCCCATTTTTCATAAGCAGCAAATACCTTATCTATTTCTTCTTTCGAGGAAGAAAAAACCTCAATTTCTTTCAGCTTAGTCAACTCAACTCTTGGGATGTAGATGGCCTGGTTTTGCCCCCTTTGATACAATGTATCCTCTTGATCATTAGAATTAAGTTCTAAACCCAACACCACCCCAGAACTTCCACTCTGGATAGCATAACCCCTAGCACTTATTTTAGAAGGAGTTAGACTTATCCTCTTTACTCTATGTTCTACATCTCCATCTCTATAGCCGATTGAAGCAAAAGCTAAAACGGCTTCCTCTAAAGTTTTACAGGAATACCTCTTCATTAACTCATCCTTCATCTTTCTAATCTCTAAACTTCTTAATGATCGCTCATAAGGGCTAATTATCGCCCCATCTCTAGCTATAGCTAAAGCTGCCCCAATATCGGTTCCATGATAGTACCTAACCATAAAAGTTACAAGGAGTCATACCTTTTAAATCTTAGCATTTGTTACTACTTTAAAGATACACTAATGGATTAACCTATCAAATTTTTAATCTGTCACCCTCCCGTGGTCGACAACTTTTATATATCGTGTCAGCAACGGTGAATCATGCTATTACACCAAAACCTCACAAAACAAGGAACACTCCTCGAAAGCATCATTGGACGGTCCAACCCGGCGGGAGCATAGCGACCAGAGGGTGCAATCTTCGATTGCCGAGGCGGGAGCATTAGATAAGATTTGACCAATTAGTGAGACTTTTGGTAAAGATTATTATAATAGGGTTTAGAACTATCTTAGGGATTCTTGAACTCTAGATTTTAAGATATTATATCTAACCTGATTCATACCATAAGACAACATCTCATCTCTTGTTGAAGAGAAACCTCTTGGAGTATAGTTTCTAGTTACAACCCTAGTTCCAGCAGGAAATTGGTCTTTTGTAAAATCTTTTTCTACACCCTCAACCCTATTGAGGTAATGAGAGATTTGACTTCCATCGGGAAGATTTGCATCAGCAATAACAATTTCCCCACCAAGATAATCATTTACAACTAAGGAGGTGGCAGCACATTGTGCAAAGGCAGGATTATCACTAGACCAATTCCCGGGGTCAGAACTACTTTGTCTAGTCCAAGAAGTTCTTAATGCTGTTTCAAGTCTGGATTCATCGACAGCACCTGGAAAATCTTTGCTCCTTTTTATTGGTTTATCTTGTGTTAAATTCATACTTCTATAAGTCAAAGGAGATATTTAAACCTTTCCATTTGTTACTACTTGATAGTTAATCATAAAGCACGAATAAAGTAATTGTTTAATTCCTTAATCGTTAGGCTCATTACACACTCCTAGCGTTTCCGAGGAGAGGGTGTGATTTTTATTCCCCCATCTCCATCATATCATCATTGATAAAATAAGTGGGTTTCTTCCCTGGATATGTGATATAAAGCATCTTTTTTGCTCGAGATATGGCTACATAAAACAACCTTTTTTCTTCTTCAGTCTTATTGTAATTGTCCATCTTTACCATTTCTATTGCTGGATGGTCTGTTGCCTTGCATGGAAAATTCTGTTCATTTGCCCCTATTAGGAATACCTTTTCTGCCTCAAGTCCCTTTATTGCATGAATTGTTGCAAGAGTTACATCACCTTCCTTGCCTTCTACAGGTCTTCTTACTTCATCTGTCTTCAAGACATGGGAGATATTTGCCATTTTCATTATTTGGGATAGTTCTTGTAATTGTCTGTTTGTTCTGGCGAGGACAAATATTTCATTTCTCGGAACCTTTGACTCCAATATTTTTCTTATTACAAATTCTCTCTCTGCATTCTCATTCTCGAAATTTATGATTTTGATTTTTGATTCATCTTGACGGTGGTGCTCTAAATCTGGAAGACCCATTTCTTTAATTGCCTTATTCATAAATTCAACTATTCTCTTGCTACTCCTATAGTTCTTTGTTAGGTGTATAACTTCACTTTGACCATATTCTTTTTCAAAGTCTAAGATATATCCTATATCTGAACCCCTCCAACCAAAAATGCTCTGTCTAGGGTCTCCAACAGCGAATATGTTTTTTGCTTTAAGTAAGTTTATCAATTCAACTTGCATTGCATTGACATCTTGGTATTCATCAATGAGTAAATGTTCAAATTCAGGAACTTCTTTCGGATTTTCTTTTAAGAATTTTATTGCATCGATTAGTTGGTCGGAATAATCTCTAAGTCCTTGTATCTCCATATGCTCTTTTAAGTATTTGTTAATTAGGTAAACTCTCTCGGCATTTTTCTTGTCTTTTGGTTCTACATCTTTGCTAAAATTATATTCTTTCTCTCCAGTTACTTTAAAATATTCCATCACAGAAAAACAATCATTCATAAAATTATTGAATAATTGATTTTGGGTTTTGAATTTTCTTTGTTGTGGTCCAAAGTATTCTTTTATTACATCTTCCATTTCAATTCCAAGTCTCCCAAATGCCATGGTCATTCCTAAAATCTTATCCCCATATCCTTGGACGCCCATTCTTTTTCCATAAATTACTCCCTCATATTTTTTTAAGATTCTCTCACAGAATGAATTGAAGGTATTTACTTTTACGCCGAAGATTCCGCTATCTTTTAATCTTTTTTCCATTTCATTCTTGGCCTTACGAGTGAATGTAATGGCTAGAATTTTCTCTGGATTGATTTCTCTGTGTCTTATCAAAAATTCTATTCTTTTTGTTAGGACTGTGGTCTTTCCAGAACCGGCTCCAGCAACACAAAGAATCTTTGATGCCATGGAGATAATTGCCTTTTTTTGATTTTCATTATATCCATTGAGAAAGTCATCTAATTTTACAAATTCGTCTCTTTCTTTTTTTGTTATCTCGGCTTCACTGAATTCTATTTTGTTGTTTAAACTTTTGTTTTGGAGTGTGGGATTAAGAATTTCTTTCCCTCCTTTTGAAGTTATTTCTAAAACCTTTATGAATTTATTATAATCGCTTGTGACCCATTCAATCATCCTATTCATTATTAAATTGTCTATTTTTTGTGAAATTGCTGTGCTTTCCCATTTAAGAGTTCCAAAAGTGTGTAGTCTGTCGAGCCGATTATTTATTATAGATTTATTCTTATAATCTCCCTTTAGAAAATCTATCAATAAATTCTTTCCTACCTGGAAGGGTAATTCCATTAAAGCTTTTAAAATCTTTAAGTATTCCAAATCTTTCGATTTTACCTCTTCCTGTTTTTGAATAACGTCCTCCATTTTTAGAATTTTCCTGGCCTAGGTTAATATGGTTCTTTTTAGGTAATTTATACCTTTCGGATTAATAATCATGCCCGGGAAGAAGTTTGTATCCCTTTTTGATTAAAGCTCTTAATTTGTTTAAACTTTTTGTCATCTTCTTTGGGACAGAGTTTTCTAAATCTGTTCTCCCAACGCCATTGTTGAAAAGAGTGTCTCCTGTGAATAAAAGTTTGTTTTTGTGGTCTACAAATGAGACGCAACCCCTAGTGTGTCCAGGTGTTTGTATTACTTCTAGCTCATTTATTCTACCTTGAAAAGGAACTAATTTATTCATTAAAACATCATAGACCTCGGTTGGAACACGACTGAAGAAAAAATTAAAATGATTTATTTTAAAGTCCTCAATTTCTTCTTCATCTGCATAAAACTCTGCATTTGGGAATAAATCAACATTTCCAGAGTGATCATAATGTAAGTGTGTTAATAGAACTTTTTTTATTTGGTCTAGGGGGACGATACTCTCAATTTGTATACGAATACTATTTTTTTGAGACATACACCCTGAATCAATTACTATAGGTTCTGGTTTTAAAATTAAGTATACGTTTCCTTCACCTGAAATCTTGTAAACATCGTCGGAGATTTTCATGTTATACCTCGTATGTGAAAATCTTATCATATGGTATAAACCACTTGACAGTTTCTTCAACAGAAGCTCCCTCGGCCACCTTTCTAAAGAGCCTTATTGAATTTCCGTGTGCGGAAATAACTACACTAACTTTGTTCTTTTTCATAAATTTCTTTAAGTCTTTGATAAATTTTCTTACTCTCTTTTCAACATCTTTAAAGGATTCTCCGTTTGGAGGTGCTACATCAAATCCCCTATGGATTGCTTTATACTCTTCATTTCCTAAAAATTCTTCAACTTTTTTTCTTAATTTTGGCTCAAGATTCTCGATTGCATCCCCCTCTACTTCCAAGTCATATTCTTGTTTTCCAATCCTTTTTTTGAATTGATCATGTGTAATTCCTTCTAAGTCTCCATAACTTCTTTCAATCATTCTATTATCTTCAATAACTAAGACACATTCCGGGTGGTCCTTTAAAACTGGGGCTAGTGTATCTTTAGAACGTGATAGACTTGTTCTTATTGCAACCTGAAACTTCTTTCTTTTTAGTGTCTTAGCAAACCCTAGTGCCTGTCTTTTTCCCTTAGCAGTTAGTTTGGCATCTAAATGCCCTGTAAACCGTCCATCACGATTATATGTTGTCTCTCCATGTCTAAATAAATAGATTTTCAACCTCTTTTTCTTCATAGACTTACTACACTCTAGAGGTATAAAAACATTTTTATAAGACAAAAGTCTTATTATACCATGTCATTTGCTCTCCCAGTCATTGTGCTAATTGCTTTTATTATAGCTGGGTTATTTTTTCTTAAAACAGAACATCAGTTTAGGAAGGTAAAGATTGTATTAATAATTTTATTGGGATTTTTTTTGTATTTTTCTATAGTTAGTGTATTTACTTCTGAAACAGTAGACCTATCTTCACCAGGGGGTGTTGTAAAAGGAGTTTACCTTTATTTTGGTTGGATTGGTAGGGCTGTGGGTAATCTCTGGGATGTTGGAGTTGATACAACTGGAGCGGTTGTAAGGGCTGTTAAGATCAATAGGACAGATGGTTAGTCTATCTTACAGTAACACTTTTAGCTAAATTTCTAGGATAATCCACATTGTATCCTCTAAGAATGCCTATATTATAAGACAAAAGTTGTATTGGAATCAGGTTTGCGATTACGGAGGCCACTTCATCGACCTTAGGAGTTTTTATCCAATAATCAAAGATTTCGTTTTTTTCTGGACTAACTCCAATTATTATAGCCCCACGTGATTTTACTTCCATAGCGTTGCTTAAAATTTCTTCTTTAGTTTTGTCTTCAGCAATTAAAGCAATAACAGGTGTTCCTTTTTCGATTAGGGCAATGGGTCCGTGTTTTAATTCTCCCCCCGCAAAACCTTGGGCATGAATATAGGAAACCTCCATTAATTTTATTGCGGATTCTATGGCTAGAGGATAGTTTATCCCTCTTCCAATTATGAATATGTCTTTATTTTTATAGACCTGTTTGGCCACATATCCTATATGTGCCTCATATCTTGGGTTTAGCATATCATTGACCTTTCCTGAAAGGTCTAAGAGGATTCTATCTGCTTCCTTTATATTTTCTATACATGCGTATGCCAGAAGAATTACTACGGCGATTTGAGAGGTTGTGGCTTTGGTGGATGCGACCGCCTTTTCTGGACCCGCATTAATTGGGAAAGTGTAATCTGAAATTCTTTCCATTGATGAACCAGGGTTATTCAAAATTGAAATAATCTTGCAACCCTTTCTTTTTGCAATATTAAGTGCGTCTAGAACATCTGCAGTCTCTCCACTTTGAGAAACGGCGATTACTAGCGTTTCTGGGAGGAGAAAATGTTCATAGTTTTCAAATTCGGAGGCTGTAATATAATTTATGTGTTTATTTGCAACCTTAGAAAAAACATATTCTGCAATATGGCATACCCTCGCTGCGGTTCCACACCCAATAAAGAATACCCCTTTAGCCCCATTTATTCTTTTAGCAACTTCAATTAGATGTTCTTTATTTTGATTCATAGCACTAATGAGTGTTTCTTTTTGTTCCATTATTTCTTTTAACATAAAATGTTTATAGTCTCCAAGTTCTGCTTCTTCCGCCTTCCAATCAATCTCAATAACTCTCTTTTGGACTTGATTCCCTGTTTTAAAATCATAAAATTCTAAATGTTCTCCTATACAACAAATCTGCCCGTCATCTAGATAGGTTACCTTTTTTGTTTTGTCTAGAAAGGCAGGAATGTCTGAGGCAATGAACACTTCTTTTCCATTAGTTATACCTAGGATTAGTGGAGAACCATTTCTGGAAGCAATCATTTCTCCGGTATCTGAAGATAAGGCTACAAAAGAATTTCTTCCCCTGACTAAATTGGAAATTCTTATCACAGATTCTTTAAGACTCATTCCTTTTTTCAAACCCTCTTCTAAAAGATGTGCTAATATTTCTGTATCTGTTTCACTCCTAAGAGTATGTCCTGTTTTTTCTAAATAATCTCTTAGCTCTTTGAAGTTTTCTATTATCCCGTTATGGACTACAGCGATTTTTCCAGAACAATCTTTATGGGGGTGAGAGTTGATTTCATTTACTTTCCCATGTGTGGCCCACCGAGTATGGCCGATTCCCATATTCCCTGGGAGTCTTTCACATTGGGTATCACTAATTTTTCCAACCTTCCTTTCAGTCATTAAATCTCTGTTGTTTAGGGTGGCAAAGCCAAAGCTGTCATACCCTCTATATTCTAACTTTTTTAATGAGTTTAGGAGTATATCAAACGCATTTTCTGTTTCAGACCAATATCCTACAATTCCACACATGATATCTAAAAGTGAGAAGTCTTTTTATAGTTTTATTAGAAATTCATTCTAAATTCTAGTCCTTGTTCAGAAAATCCGAGCCTTTTATAAAGTTCATGGGCCCTCGTGTTTGGGTGTTTACTTGTACAAATTAATTTATAACAATTATTTACTCTAGCTAACCTTACCACTTCCTCAACAATTTGGGTTCCGTACCCTTTGCCCCTCATATCCTCTTCAACAAATACATCTTCCATTAGCCCAAAGGGGCGGTCGTGAAGGTCGTTCTTCATTACATAAATATATGCTCTGGCAACTTCTCTGCCACCCTCATCAATTGATAATCTTATTCCTCTAGCAAGAACTTCAGATAGCAATACTCTTTTCCTTTCCATAAGCCACAGACGGGGATCACCTCACAATTTGCATTTGCTCAAGATAGTTGAGATTAGTTCGCAAAAGCAAATTGTTCGCCCGTGACGTCCCGGGTTTGAACATAAGCCACAGACTGCTCACACTTCACTCTTGATTAATTATATTCTAGCTCAAGAGCAAAGATGTTCGGAATCAAACATTTGATCCCTAAAGCAAGAAGCCACAGACGGGGATCAAACCCGTGACCTCGTCCTTACCAAGGACGCGCTCTATCAACTGAGCTACTGCGGCATTATTTCTTATCTTTTTCCTTTACTTAAATTTATAAATGCTTTCCTAATGACTTATTCATGGAAAAGTGGGTTCGTAGAACCTTCGATTCCATTTTATTCAATAGGAGAAACGAAAAAATGGAAAAAACAGAACGAGACTACAGGGTGGAGTTTGAGGTACTAAGAAAACAATATGATTTGCCCGAATTTAAGGGGTTGGCGGAAGATTTTGATATAGAGAAAACTTTTGATAGTGAATCAAATTTTTTATTAAGAGAAATAAGGCGTGGAATAAATGAAAAGCTTGCTGCATATTTGCACTTATTTGAGACATTGATTAGTCCGAATGCCCCCCCAATGTTTATTTTTTCTGTTTTAAGAAAGATTAGTGAGGAAGACCGAAAGGAGATTAAAGAGATTTATAAAAATATTTCAAGACTAGAGTTAGGAATTATGAAATTAGATACTGTTTATTCTGAAGAAAATGAAGCGGAATTTATTAAGCTGGCATTTGGAGAATGGCAAGAAATGAAACACAAGATTCTCAAAATAATTGAGAACTTTAATGGCAACTTTGATGAGAGTTCAAATTCTACACAGAAAGGGTACTTTGGTTAGTTTATTATATTATCACAATAATTCTTAAATACCTTCACTACTCTTTGTTATTATGTTAAATTATCTTGAAAGATTCAGAGAAAAACTTGGGGATGATTGTTACTCTGAGGCATATAGAATCTTAAGAGATCACCCTGAAGTTATTCCTCGCCTCTCTGTTCCAGAAATTACTGGGATTCTTGTCACTTTTGATAAGGGGTTTATGAGAGGGGCATCCGCATATTTAGTTGAAAGGGCAAGAGAATCTAAAACTCCTAGGGAAATGGAAGAGATTAGGAAAAACCGCTCGATTGCTCGTCTTTTAATGGAGATTGTAGGAGAATCTGGAGGGGATTTTTGTGATAGCACTTAAATTTAATTCTAGTTACTCAAAAATCCCAAATCAATTTCAAGTGCAACAACAGGCATCTTAATCTTCCAGTTTTTGAGAACTCTTGGAGCAATTTCTCCAATTAGTCCAATTGTCTTTTTATCGACGATAATTTTTCCAGAACGACCATTAATGTAGTTGTTGTCTTCAACATCTTCAATTGAATATTCTTTGTTAAGCATTTTAAACAAATAATCTAATATTTGTTTTAATTCGGTGAAGTTAACCTCCTCATTAGCTAATGCAATTGCTAATCTTTCAGTTTCTTTTATCCCAGTTTCAGTTTCCTTTGAACTGTCCAGAGCGAAAACTCTTCCCATTTCAAAAATCTTCTGAGGATAAGACGCGTTAGAGTTTTCAGAGAAGATTTGTAGAAGATTTGTTAATAAATCAATTCTAAGAGTGTCTCTATCTGTTTTAGAGTCCTCAATATCTATAAACTCTTTATAATCAAAGTGCATTTTTTTCACATCTTTCTTTAAAACTAGATGAAAAGAAGAAGTTTCTAATAAGCCAAGACCGGCTAAGATTTCTGAGATTATTCTTTTATTTTTTCCATGAGGGTCTTCTCCTCCAATAGTTGATATCTCAGGAATTTCTGGTTCAAAATTTTCATAACCATATGCAATTGCAATATCCTCTGCTAAATCAATCCAATGCAATACATCTGCCCTATAGGAAGGGATTAGGGCTATGCTTTTTCCCTTTCTATTATCATATCCTATACCCATTTTGGCAAGAAAGTTCCTGGTTTGTTTTTCGGTTAATTCAATTCCAAGTGTTTTTTCTAGGTTTTTAATCTCGAAAGGCATTTCTGAAAAAGTCATATCTGGTGTAACTAGATTTCCTGATGGGTCTTTGATGTCCATAGAGTAAATCTTTCCACCCATTTCTGAAAGTGTAAGGATAATAATGTTTAGGCATTTGTTTAGATAGTGCAAATTATGACCCGAACATTCAATAAAAATGTCTTTGGTTTTTTCGGTTATTCTTCCAGTCTCTTCCGAGTTGATTATTGGTGGCATGCTTAGAATCTTTCCATCAGCATCGGTGAATATTGGAAAAACTTCTGAATTCTCTAGAAGATGTGCGTATTCTTTTCCAGTTGGATGATTTTTTAGAATTTGTTTCCCATTCATTTCTTTCCTATCTGGAGAATCTAATGGAAGGAAATTTATATCTCCTGGTTCTTTTGCAGAAAATGTAATTGGGAGTTTGATTTTTTCTAAAGGATAAATTCCTATTGCAACTTTCTTTCTATTTCGTCCAATTGAATTATGAAGTTTTTCTTGTAGGTCAATAATCTCCTTTATTTTTTCATTATCAAACTTTAGATTCTTTACAATTGCACAAACTGTGTGTGGTCTGACGTTTTTTACAGATTTTTCAACCTTCACAAGATAATCTTTTTCAGGTTTTTGAATATTAAACTTCGCCAAGTCACTCTTTCCATTGAATTGGTTTACTGCAAGAGCAAAATTCTGTAGGCTTAGCAAATCGGGTCGGTTTGGAAAGACTTCTACAGAAACTTCTGTGGATGTAACCTCTTCTATGGGTGTTCCCATGTTGGTAATTTTTTCTTCAATTTCTTTTGTTACCTTTCCAATTTTCTTTTCAAATTCCTTACGGTTTACTGTTAGGATTGTCATTTTTCAATAAACTCCATTATTTCTTTTATTTCTTTAGTTTTATTAAAATGTTCTTCATTATTCTTTGTAATAATATCTGCATCAAATATTTTCTCAAATATTTTCATATTGCTTAATGGAACATAGGGGTCATTTGTTGAAAATATTGCGAGAACTTTATTTAGGTGTCTTTTTGCTTCATCAAAATTTATTGGAACACTAACCCAAGATTTAACAATATTAACACTTTCAGGACCTTCTTCCTCTATAGATTTTTGGTCCAATTTGGTCCATGGGGCAACAAAGATTGTGGGCCCAATAATAGTTTTTCTATCTAGTTGAGATAAATATCTAATTATTGTTTGACAACCCATACTATGGCCAACAAAAATAGTTTCATTGTCTAAATCTTTTAATGATTCTTTTAATTTAGCAACCCATTTATCCATTACAGGATTATCAGTATCTGGCATCTGTGGTGCAATAAATTTTATATTTTTCTTTTCACATTCTGCTTTCAAGACTTCAAACCAAGGTTCACTATTTGGGCTTCCCCCCCACCCATGAATTAAAACTAATTTTTTCATTTCATCCAGAACCTCATTTCTCTTAATTTATTTATATCATTCTTGTAAAGTTCTCTGAGGTCGTTGATTTCGTAGAACTTCATTAACATTCTTCCAAATCCTGGGCCCCAGGCTAGGACGGGAATGTTTTCTCCAAGTAATGGAACGACGACTTCTGGTCTGAACATTCCTGCCGCAATTAACTCAACCCATTGCTTTCTTTCCTCTACCCAAACATCTCCTTCGACACTTGGCTCCGTGTAGGGAAAATGTGCTGGTCGGAATCTTACCTTATCATAACCCATTTTTTTACAGAATTGTTTAAGATAACCTAGAAGGTGTCTAAAGTTTGCGTTTTTATCTATTACAATCCCCTCTGTTTGTAAAAGCTCGAATCCGTGACTCCAGTCGACCGTTTCATTTCTAAAATTGGTTCCCATTGCGAAATATTTTGCAGGGAATTCTTTATTTTCTGCTATTTTCTTAAGGGTTCTTGTGGATAAACAAGTTGTATGGGTTCTTAGTAAAACTCTTTTTGATTCTTCTTCATCCCATTTATAACTCCAACCTTTACTTCCATCAATTCCTCCTTCATGTGCTTTCCTAACTTGCTCAATTAATTTTTTATCTAATGGAAGTTTTCCCTTTAGGTTTTTGATAAAGAAAGTATCTTGCATTTCTCTAACTGGATGATCTTGTGCAGTAAAGAGTGTATCAAAATTCCAAAATCCTGTGGTTGTTAGGTCTCCACTCATTTCTTTGAATCCCATCTCAAGCCAGACGGACTTTCCATAGTCTATTGCTTGGTTTACAAAATGTCTTTTCCCCCCGTAAATCCTAGGGGAAGGAGAGGTTAAATCATATCTACGGAATTTCTTACCTTTCCAAGAACTCTGTTTTAAAATTTTTGGAGTTAATTGTTCTATTAAATTAATGTTTAGGTCCTTTGAAGCAATTTCTTCTCCTAATTTTGTTAATCTGACTTCTATAGTTTTTTGTTCTTCAACTTCAATAATGTCTTTTCTAGATAAAAGATTTTGGAGGGCTAATTTATCTTGTGCCTCTAACTTATCTAATTCTAAGGGAAGTTTCTCAATAAAAAGCTCTTCAATCATTTTATTACGGATTTCTCCGGGCTTAGCAACTAGATTGACTCTTCCACCATCAATTTGGATTATTGCTTTTTTCTTAAGAATTCCTACCGCAACTCTTGCCTCATTTTCATTCAAATCACAAACATTTTTGATTTCTCCAATAGGTATTGTTTTCTTTTCAACTAAATTGTCTAAAAGGGCCCGTTCTGGAAGCTGTTTTTTTAAGTAATTAATGCCTAAAATACCTAAAACAACTCGTTTTTTCCCTGAAGTTTTATCTTCAATAAGACCTTTATTTTTTAAGAAAGCGGTGGCACGGAAGACTGTTGTCTTGTCTTGTCCAGACTTCTCGGAGATTTCATCTAGATTAGAAAAATCGCCAGTTAGATGTGGAAGGGTGTTCCGCTCTATGGGCGATAGAGATTCTATAAGAAACTTTTCCTCCATGTATGATGAATATATTTAGAGTTTTTAAGGTTTAGTAAAGTAACAAAATCTCGGCAACTAAGACTTTTTGGTTTCCTTATTTATACTTAAATCTCCTCTTTTCACTTTCATAATATCAAAAATTAATACTATGATTAATGAAGCAACAAAAGCTACCAAGATGTTCATTGGTCCTATTGGAGTGGTCTCAAATGCCTTATTTAGGGGGGTATAAATGATTAGGGCTGTCGCAAATAGGGAAATTATTGAAGCATAAACAAGGGGTTTATTTACTAGGGGAGAGCGATTCAAAACTCCCTTTCTAAATGACCGAAAATTAAAGGCATGTGCTATTTCAAATAGGATGAGCGTTAATAGGGCTGTTGTTCTTGCTACAATGAGCCCTTGATTTAAAATATTCAGAACAAGGTAGAATACCCCTAGAGTAATAATCCCCATGGTGGCTCCTCCAGTTAAAATTAATAAAATGAGTTGCCTATCTAAAATATGGGACTTTTTTCGAGGTTTTTTGTTCATTACATCTTGAGAAGAAGGATTAAATCCTAGAGTAATTGCGGGAAGATTATCCGTAACTAAATTCATGAATAGGATTTGTAGAGCAAGCAAAGGCAAGGGTAATCCTAAAAGAATCCCTAAGAATATTACCAAAAGTTCGGCATAATTACACGAAAGTTGGTAAGTAACAAATTTTTGGATATTATTAAAAATTGTTCTACCTTCTTTGATTGCATAGACTATTGTGGCAAAATTATTATCTTTTAATGTTAAATCTGCTACCTCTCTTGTGACATCTGTTCCTCCAATACCCATTGCGACACCAATGTGTGATTCTTTTAATGCAGGGGCATCATTAACACCATCTCCAGTCATCGTTACTATCTCTCCATGTTCTTTTAATGCTCTAACGATTCTTAGTTTATGTTCTGGTTTAACTCTTGAGAAAATAACAGCACTTTTAACAATTCTAAATAACTCCTTATCACTCATTTTGTCTAATTCTTCTCCATCAAAAATCTCTCCTCTTTTAAGATTGATTTGGTTTGCTATAGCTATCGCGGTTTCCTTGCTGTCTCCTGTTATCATTTTTATGTTTATCCCGGCAGCATAACACATTTTTATGGCTTCTTTTACTTCTTCCCTTGGAGGATCTTCCATCCCAACTAACCCTAAAAAAACCAATTCTTGTTCAAAATGGTCTTTATTTATTTGTTTTATTTTTTTGTAAGCAATGGCAATAGTTCTAAAAGATTTTGAAGTTAATTTTAGATTCATTGTTATTATTTGTTTTTTGTCTTTCTCAAGAAGGGTGAAGATACCTTGTTCTCTTTGAATGTATTTACAATTCTTTAGGAGAACCTCAAGGGCACCTTTAGAGTATACATAATTCCCATCTTTTTCTTTAATTGCTACAGACATAATCTTTCTCTCTGAATTGAATGGTATCTCTTCTCCTCTTAAAAAATTTAAATCGTCTCGGAAAATTCCAGCCTTTGCTGAGGCAATTAATAATGCCGCCTCTGTGGGGGTTCCCCTCATAAGGTATTCATTATTCGTTCCCTTTCTTTCAATTTTAGAATCGTTACATAACACTCCAGCTTTTAGGAGAAGATTTAACGAGTTATTCTTCTTAATATCTATCTTTTTATTGTTACATAAAAAATCTCCTGTTGCCTCATAACCCGCTCCTGAAACTTCAAATAATTGATTATCACAGAAGATATTTTTCACAGTCATTTCCCCAGAAGTGATAGTTCCTGTTTTATCAGAACATATAACTGTAGTTTCACCAAGAGTTTCAATAATTGACATTCGGTTAACTATTGCATTCTTCTGAGCCATTCTATATGCTCCCGTAGCCAAGGTCGTCATTAGAACTACAGGAAATCCTTCTGGAAATGCCGAAACCGATAGGGCAATTACAACCATTAAAATATCTATTATTAATTCTGAAGATATGGAGGTACTTTGGATTAGCATTACAATTCCAGTTAAGATTGAAACAGTTAACGCTACAATGACCATATATTTAGTAAGGTTATTAACTTTTTTTTGTAGTGGAAGTTCTTTTTCGGCTGCCGAAATCATTCCAGCTATTTTTCCAAATTCAGTATTCATCCCTATATGCAAAACTCGGGCTACACACCTTCCATTAACAATCAAAGTTCCCATAAATAGTTGACTTTCTCTTTTGTAATTTCTCCCACTTTTTGTTCCAATTTTCTTTATTTCTTGGGATTCTCCAGTCAATATTGCTTCATTGACTCTCAGTTCTTTTGCTTCTAAAACAAGACAATCTGCGGGTATCTTTTCTCCCGTTCTTAAAATTAGTATATCTCCTGGAACAATTTCTCTAGAAGGTATCTCAATTTCTTTTCCTTCTCGAACAACTATTGAAATTGGCATAATCATTTTTTTCAATGCAGAGATTGCTTTTTCGGCTCTATATTCTTGGAAAAATCCGACACCCACTATAATAATTATGACTAACAAAATTGTGAATGCTGTAATAGATTTGCCAACAAAAAACGAAAGAAATACTGCTATAACTAACAAATATACAATAAAATTGTTTTTTATTTGTCTCAAAAGAATTTTTAATGGGGAAATTTTTAGGAGCTCTACCAATTCATTGGGTCCATATTTTCTAGACCTTTTTGTAACCTCTTTTTCTGTTAAACCTTTCAATTTTTCCATATTAGTAGAGCAATTTATGAAGGTTCTTTAAACGGGCTATATGTTTTCTCCTAGCCCCGGAGAGTTTCTTATCGTCTGCCTTGAGGAGAGATATAATCTCCTCTCCAGCAACAATCTTTGGAGTGATTACATAATCTGCCCCCTCTTCATAAAATTTATTGGTTTCGCTTATCCTTCCACCAGTAACAATAACTTTTATGTGAGGGTTCTTTTGTTTTACTTTCTTAAGTAAATATAAATTATCTTCAAAACTTGGGGCAGTGGAGATAATCTTTTTGACCCCATAACTTGAATTGATAAATTGGATAACTTCGGGGCTAGAGATGTCTCCATAAATAGAAGAGATTTTTTTAGTAGTTAGGGCAGAGATTATCTCAGGGTTGTAATCTATGACTAACAATTTATCCTTTTTATCCATTAAGCCTTCAAGGAGAACAGAACCCATCCTATGTGCTCCAATTAGAATTATCTCTTTTTTATTACCTGAATGATAGCTCATACCTTCTCCAGCTGGAAGGAACCTAAGGAAAGAGAAGGGGTACTTGAACATGTGGAAAATATAACTCTTGAAATTGATAAGATAGGGGGTTATGGCCATGGTAATAATTGTGACTAGAATTATTGTGGAGAATATTGAATTATCTAGAACTCCCAAGTAAACCCCAAGCATTCCAATAATTAAGGAGAATTCAGATAACTGGGCTAGAGAGATTGAGGTGAGAAAACTTGTTTTAGTGTGGTATCTCGCAGTTTTTAGTAAAATAAAAGTTATAATTGGTTTGATTATTAATCCTACAATGAGTAAAAACCAGAATAGTACCATTCTTTCTTTAACTCCTGTGAAAACAATCTGCATTCCGAGTGCCACAAAGAAAAGGATAGCAAAAAAATCTCTTAGTGGGGAAACCTTAGACCCCAACTCTGTTTTAAAAGGAGAATTGGCTAAAGAGACACCGGCAATGAATGCCCCTATGACTATTGATAGTTCTAGTAAGTAGGATGTAATGATAAATAAAAATAATACTGCAAGGGCAGATAAGAAAAGAAGTTCTCCAGATCTTGCCGCAAAATTAAATAATTTGTTTAAAACATATTTTTGTAAGATTATTGCTCCAACAATTAGACTTATTAGTTTTACAAGAGACATAAGGATGGGGATTATGTTAAATCCTCCAGTTGTAAGAACGATAATTGCAAGTATTGCAATAAGGTCTTGTAATAATAGGATTCCTAAGATAATTCTTCCATGAAGAGTAACTAATTCCCCCCTGTCTGCTAAAAGTTTAACGTCGACCATGGTTGAACCAAACGCAAGGACAATACCTATATAGGATGCTTGAAGAGTAGTTAAGCCGAGCCAGTTTCTTAATAGGACTGCTAAAATAAAAATAAATAATACTTGAAAAACCCCTATTAGGACAATTCTTTTTATGTTGGCTTCCTTAATCTTCTTGAAGGAAATCTCCAATCCTGCAGTGAAAAGTAAGAATGCAATTCCTATTTCTGAAAATGCATAAATAATCTCTAAATTTTTAACAAATCCAAGAACCAGGGGTCCGACAACCAATCCCGCTAGAACATAGGCAGGGATTAATGGTTGTTTTAGCATCCTTGCAATGAAAGCAAAAACAGCAGAAATGATAAGTATCAATGCTATATCAAAAATTATTGATTCTTCTGCGGGAAGATGGCCTATTTGATTTCCAATTTCCCCAACAAATCCTGAAACTAATCCTGTTATATCTACCATCTTTTTCTCTTAAAGAATAATAGTTTGAGAGGTTTTTATAGATATTGATTTAAAACCTTATACAATTTTTTGTTTGTTCGCTTGACATTCCAAGACTGGTTCCAAATGATTGTCTGGTCTTTTCATTCTTGACTTCTTTTTCATCTCTTGCAAGGCTGGCTATTTTGATTTGGCACTTAGCTTTCCTACAAATCTTAATATTTTGCATGATTCTAGCAAGCCTTCTTGCTTTTTCTTTTCCCTTAACTTTAGAAACTTCTGAGAAGTTTATGAGGATTGTTATCTTCTTTTTTGCAGCTTCTTTTGCAACAACATGATTAATACCCGAATCTCTTTGCTTTAGGGTGTCTGACTTATTCCCAGATTCTGGGGAGATAAGATAATTAATTTTGAGGGTCTCTACTGCCCTACGATTAAGGGCATCATCTCCCCCTAGGAACGCAATTAGTTTGTTTGATTTCTTTAGAGATTCAACGATTCTTCTTGATTCTTTCTCTGAAGATTTGATTAGGTAGCCATCGCATTCGTCTTTATTAGAAATTTCTGATTTTGTAGAAATTTCTTTTAGGAAGATTGAGTCTTTTGTTGGGAAAAGGTTGATGTCTTTCATAGATTTAGATAGGAAAGGGGATTTATAAAAAGTACTTTTTAAGCAGATAAGGCCCTTCTTTGATTGCTCAATAATCCTAGGTAATATTCCCAAACTGCAGGCATGTCAGCAATAGCTTCTCTATCACTTTCATAAGCTCTAGAAAGGATTACTTGGTCGGGATCCTTAAGGCTTCCCCTTCCATCACCTTCCATGTTTTCGAAAACATGATAAAGAAAAAATGGGTAAAAATCTGGTTGGTCTTCCAGGGTACTTGGAAGAATTATTTTTCTTTCCCAAGGTTTTCTTCCAACCCCCTCCATTCTTCTTTTCTGTTGGAGTTGTTCTTCAGCTAATTCCCAGAACAATCTTTCCCTAAAATTTGAATCGCCCCGAGCTACCTTTCCTTGAATACTCGCATCTCTATTTATTGTTACACCAACATACCATCCGGGTGTGGTAGGAAAACCACTAAAATCAGACCTGGTAGGATTATAAGCCCCAAAATCTGATAGTCTTCTAATTTCTTTTACCATAAAAAGTCGAAAATTGGGTAATTTATAAATCTATCCTCTAATCAAGGTTCCTCCAAAATCTCTTTCACCCTTGATGATTTTGTCAATAGATGCGACGGAGCCTACAATATAAGTTGAAATTCTTTTATTCATTATTACTTCTGCTGCCGATTGGTCAAGAACAAAATGTTGTCCTGCTTCATATTTTATCTTCTTTGCAATTTCATTAAAATTTTTCCAACTAATTGCTTTTATGAATTTGGCTCTCTTATGGGTTTTTGGATTTGAAGTGTAAAGTCCTTTGATATTAGTGAGATTTATGAATGGACATCCGAGATAACCGGCGATTTTAGCAGAGGTTCCATCAGAAGTATTATTTTCTTCATATCTTAGGGCCCCGGCAAAGACTACTTGATTTTTCAAAAGGAGGCTTTTTACCTTATGCATATTCTTTGGAATGTCTTCATTTGCTTTCTTTCCAAAGAGCCTACTCATAAACCCAGCATGAAAACGAGTTATAGCAATTCCGGAAAGTGATTGGTCTTTTGTGTTTTTATTCAATTTTTTTAATGAAGAAATATATTTCCTTGCAGTTGAACCCCCACCAGTTACAACAACAAATTTATGTGTGGGGTGTGAATCAATCATTTTCTTAAATCGAATTAGGAAACTATTGTCAACTTCTTCTGGAATAATTCGAGATCCACCTAGGCTTATCACCCACAATTTCTGCCTCATGTTTTATAATATAGAATTTGGTTTATATAAGTTTTGTAATGAGATTAATCGCCCGCATCTGATTTCGCCTAGATGCTCGCTTTAGGGAAGTTCAGTAATGTCTAATTCCTTTGATATGCAGAACAACTCAGATTCCTCCTAGGGATACCCAAAAAGAATTACTTAACCGTAAACAACTTATCGTCATGAACATCAAATATGCCAAGTCTAACTCCAGAATCAAGCCAACCATGAGCATAGTTTAGGGCTGCGAAAGCATTGATTAGGTCTTCTTTTTCTTCGAAATGATGTGCATCTGAGATGTAATTTGTTACCATCTCAATTATTTCGTGGGCATCGGTTTCCATTCCGGGAATTATTTTTTCTTTAACTTCTACGAGGGCTGTTTCTGTTAAATTGAAATATTTTTCTACTTTTTCTAATGTTATTTCGTTTTGCATGTTTTATGAAAAAAAAGCGAGTTAATAAATCAATCGTTCCCCTAAGTATTTCTTCTTTTTATCTTGTTTCTAACATCGCATAGGGTGTCTGTTTTTTAATAATGAATTTTGACCCAATCATCTCTGAGACTATTGCGTTAATAGAAAAGTTATCTACTGCTGCACGGAAAACACCCTCTGATAGTGGTACGTGAGCAGAATCAGCAACTCTTTCAAAAACTTCTTTTATTTCTTTGTCTGTTAAAACTATTCTAGTTATCTGTCTTTGTCCTACACGAATTATTCTTATTTGTTTACCCGGGCCAGGGCATTCAATTGAGGAAACTGATGGGTCATTTAAGAGGGGCATTAGTTTTCCATAGTCGTTTGTTGGTTTTGTTATAATTGTGTTTTGTGTTGGTAAAGGAATTGTTCTTGGAATAAATTGGTGTTGTTGATGGTAGGGGGGTGCTCTATTGAAATGTTGTCGTTGTGGTGGTCTAATAATCTGTCTTCTTGGAATTCCAATAGGACTAATCACTGTTGGTTTTTTTGGAGGGAGAATCCTTTCTCCCATAGAAGCATGAACAACTCTTTCAGAAAACCTTGGAACTAGGTCGGCATGGATAACTTCTTTTTGTTCTCTTGGGAACTTTTTGTTTTTAATAGAGTTTAAAACTTTAAAGACTATTAACTGAACAAAAGGGGAGGAAGAAATAAATTCTATTCTTTCAGAATTCATAGGCTTGGAAGTGGCTTGGGTCTTGGACGTTCAGAGCCAAGGGGCATTGAAGGAACCATTTCTGGGGCCTCGGACCTACCACGTAGTTTTCCCTCCATCAAGACTAAACCTTTGGCAATAGTTTTATTTTGGTCTAACAAAGAATTTATTTTTGTTATCATTTCTCTATCATCTACCTTTCCACCATGGGCTAGGTTCAATGCGGACTCTTCAAAAACTCTTAGTAATCCAGTAATGTTATCTGATAAAGCACCAAATTTTATAGAAAGATTTGTCATCGCATGTTGTAACCCGACGAAGTTTTCAATTAATAATTCCTCTCTCTCGCTGGCAGTCATTCTTTTTTTCTTGGGTTTTGAACTTGAAATATTTTTTGGAGCATGTTCCTTAACAACTGTTTTCTTTGTTCCGTCATGAGAAGTTGTCTCAGTAATAGTTCTTTTTACCACCCTCTTTACCATGTTTTATTTAAGAAGGGGTTATTTATAAGGGTTTTGGGGAATATAATTAATATGGGCCCAGGAGGAATCGAACCCCCGTCAACCGGGCTGGAGCCGGTTACCCTACCATTAGACCATGGACCCACAAGATAGTCTAGAACTAAGCGTTTTTAAATTTATCAACCTATTCGTTTTATCTCTTCTATTTCTTGGTCTGAGATTGCGGCTCCTTTAAACTTAACCCCATAAAGGAGAGCATCTAGAAGGTCTCTACTTTTTTTGATTGGAATTAGATTCTTTTTGTATGCAATGTATAAAAGTTCTGGGGACCTGATGAATCTGTGGCGTTTTAATGGCTCCAATAATGAAAGTTCTGCGTCAAGAGGTGTGTGAAGCTTTTTTTCCATTAGTTTTTCTAAAGTTTGTGGTGCCTCTGTCAGGAGACGCGTTGTTCTTTCGTCGACGACAATTACACTATCACATTTACAAAGATTAGCGAAAGCTAAACAAGAAGCTTCTCCTTCTTGGATAATCTTTATCTTTTCTCCAGTTTGAGTTATTCTTAAAACACCATTAGTTATTTTTAGAACGTTCTTTGTTTCTTTGTCTAATTTATCATCTTGAATAATTGATGAAGAAAGTTTTAGGATTCCCCTATCCAAAAAATCTTTTACTTGTATCGCTTCTAATTTATACTTTGGAATTTTCATCGGACGATCAATTACTTCCCTTTTAACTGAAGGGGTTATGATAAATTCGCCCTTAAAGACTCCCTTTAATTTTTCTAATACACTAATCATCCCACTCATTGTTAATGAGATTATCGGGCCTGAGTCAAAGATTAGGTATTTCATAATATCTTAGTGTAGTAGACAAATTTATTTCCTTTTTTATAATTTCTTTGAGCAAGTATTCTTTTTATTCGCGTATTTTCGATTTCTGTCATTGCTTCAATAATTTTTATTTTCTTTCTCTTAACATCATTTTCGGCCATATCAAACATCGCCCTACCAATTCCTTGGTTACGATAGTCTTTTCTTACAACTGTTGTATGAAGGTAAACATAATCAATATAATACTCTACAAGCATACATCCCACAATTTTTTTCCCATCAAGTGCAATATAAAATTTATTGGTTTTTCTTCCAAGATAGTCTTTGATATTCTCCAAATCATATTCAACCCCCTTCATTCCTTTGAGGTATTTTTCTCCCATATAAAGCTTTAATATTTCTTTCGCATCTTTCTTCTTTGCCAAAACAATTCTTATTTCTATCTTCATTTAAAAATATCTTCAGCTATTTTAATTCTTCTTCTAACTGGCATACTAACAGAGGCTTTTGCGTTACTTATTGTAGATTGGCCGATATAAGACGCCATATCCCAAAGACTTACGCCAAGAAGTGAGGCTGTTTGTTCTGAAGAGAGGCCATGCTCATATAATTTGAACGCTTTATTTATTTCAGCTTTTCTAAATACATCCTTAATATACATCCCTAAATCTCCCGAAATTTTATTTAGTGAATCCCTAATTCTTCCTAAATAAAGTCTTGTTCCTTCAATATCCTCTTTTTCAAGAGCGGCAACGGCCGCATCTAAATTCTTTGTCATAGCTGCATGGAATTCTTTCCACCCCTCCATTTTTTCATAATGTTTTCTTTCCAACACTTTTCCTAATGAGTAAACTAAAACAGCTACAATAATATTATCAGGGTCTTGAGAAATTGTTGCGGAGTGGATTGTTTGATTTGATAAGTTCTTTAATTCATCAGAATTATCACTGGCTACAAACTTCTTTGTTTCCCTCAAAATCCGAAGGATGTTTGGTACCTCTTCCATATATTTTTTAGGGAGGGAAGTTATATAAATCTTCGCCACATTTGAGTAATATGAATATATTGTTAGATACAAATTTCATTTTGACATGTGCTAGGCAGAAAATTGATTTTGTTAACTTGGCTGAGCAGATGATTAGTGAAAAGATTGAATGGATTGTTCCGCAAGATGTTCTGAATGAGTTAAAAAAAATAAGGGACAAACGAGAAACTAATTTAAAGGATAGAATGGCTGCAGAAGTTTCTTTAGAGATATTAGAAAAGTTGAAGCCAAAAGTTATAGAATTAAAAGGAAATAACCCTAACATAGACCAAAAAATAATTGATTATATTTCTGGGAGAGATATGGTTTTGGCGACCTTAGACAAAAGCCTTAAATCTAAGATAGACAACAAAGTTCTGACAGTTAGGGGTAAGAAAAGTTTAGAGATTGTCTAACATAACCTTTATAAATCGAAATTTTCTTCATGTAACATGTTCTATGAGGTATTAGTAACGGATCATGTAAGGGTAGAGCCGAACAAGTTCGGTATGGATACTGATGAAGCTGTAAGGGCTCAACTTGAAGAATCTTATTCTGGTTTTCAAGATAGAGATATTGGAACTGTTGTCGCAGTTTTAGAAGTTATTGAGGTAAAAGAAGGTATAATTATTCCTGGGGACGGGGCCGCCTATTATGAATCTACATTTAAATTAATTGTTTTTAAACCAGAATTACAAGAAGTTGTTTATGGAGTCATAGAGGAAATAACTAATTTTGGTGCTTTCATAAATATGGGTCCAATTATGGGTATGATTCATATTTCACAAACAATGGATGATTTTGTCTCTTTTTCTGATACTGGTATTTTGAGTGGAAAAGATGGAAAGAAGACGCTTGTTGCTGGAGACAAATGTATGGCTAGAATAGTCGCTATTTCCTATAAAGGTGAAGAGCCAAAGATTGGGCTTACTATGAGGCAACACGGTTTGGGAAAACTCGATTGGATTAAGGTGGATAGAGAGGTTGCAAAGAAAAGAGCAAAGGTAGATATAGCAAAGGAAACTAAGGCAACTAAAACTAAAGGGAAGAAGAAATAATGGTATCTAAAGACAAGGCATGTTTGAATTGTAGATCAATTTATTTTGGAGACAAATGCCTTAATTGTGGAGAAACTCCTGCAAGTGAAACATTTAAGGGGAGAATTCATGTATTTAATTCTGAAAAATCTGAGATGGCAGATAATATGGGTTTGAGAAGCGAAGGAGAATTTGCGATAAAATCAAAATGAAAACACAAATAATCAGCCAAGAAAAAAACCCCTTTTTGAATAGGGAAGAAATTGTCTTAGGAATTACTTCAGAGATAACTCCTAATGTGGATTCTATTAAAGAGGCTATCGGAAAGGATAAAGATTTAATAGTAGTAAAAAGGGTAAACTCAAATTTTGGAAGACAAACATTTACCGCAAATATCTTTGTGTATGACTCTAAAGAGTCTAAAGATAAAGTAGAGACAATTCCTCAAAAAGTTAGAATAAAAATGGCAAAGGATAAAAAAGAAGCCGAAGAGGTTGCTAAGAAGGAAGCCGAAGCGAAAGCTGCTGAAGATGCTGCAAATGAAACAAAAGTTGAAGAGGTAAAAGATGGCGATTAAATCTAAGATTAAGGGAAAAAAGAAACATAAAAATAAGAAAACCTCTGTGAAGTATAAAAAATATACTGTTGAAGGTGAGAAGATTACAAAAAAAGCTAGGAGTTGCCCTAGATGTGGTCCTGGAGTATTCTTATCTGTTGGAAAAGGAAGATCTTATTGTGGAAGATGTCACTTTACCGAATTTGAAAAAAGAAATATTGAGCCCAAATTAGAGCTCAAGAAATAATTCCCTAATACTTCTACCGGGTTCTGCCCACATCTATTTCGTTTTAATCCTGAATCTATTGCCCTAAGCGTATTGCTTATCATGGTCTTAAATAAATTTGGATAGAAATAATGTGAGCTAGATAATCCGGAGACTTATTTGAGTATTATATAAGTATCTTAATCTGTGAGACTATTTAAATGTGTGTAAGCGGTGCTTACTACAAAAATTTAAAAAATAAAAGTAAATTATCTCTTTCCTATCTTTATTAATAATACACCCATTATTAACACTGCCCAACTTATTGGACTAGTACTAAATCTAAGGGTGTCTCCAGAGTAACTTATTGTCTCTAAAAGAAATAAGATTACTACAAGCCAACCACTCCAAAGCTGATATCTTGAGAGATTATCTGAAGATTGTTTTTTAGCCATTTTCACCTCCTAAGAAAACTAATATAAGGAGATATTTAAGTGTTTTTAAAAGAGAAAGGGGGTGAGAAGAGCCCCAGAATTTTTGTAATGGTTATTTCCATCAATTTTTTAATGCCTTGAACGCAAAGCGTTCATCTTAGGTCTTATATAATATAACCCTAGGAGATGCGATAAAGCGATCAAAATAGTTGCCTTACCGCTCTCTCCTGGGGAAAAAGAGGTGATAATATAGATAGGTACCCCTCCTTTTTAAACTTTTCTATCTGTTGTAATTGGCAAGTGACATCAGTATACTAATTACATTTATTAATATGTTATCTTAAGACGGAGAATGGAGAGGGAAGAGAGACTTGGGCAAGACCAGTTCTTTGATATGATAACTCGGGATGAGCTTGGTTGGCAGGCAATAATTTATGACTTAATCAAGACCGAACAATTAGATCCATGGGATATTGATATTGGGATTTTGGCCGACAAATATGTAGGAATAATCCAACAATTAGAAGATGCTGATTTTTTTATATCCTCAAAAGTCCTTCTTGCCTGTTCGCTTTTACTTAGATTAAAATCTGAAATTTTAGTTAATAGTTATATTGTAGATTTAAATGAAGCGCTTTATGGGAGGGTAGAAAAGGAGAAATATGAGCTGGAAAGAATTGAAATTGATGAGAACGAGCTCCCAATATTGATTCCCAGGACTCCTATGGCAAGACATAGGAAGGTAACCTTGGAAGAATTGATGAGTGCACTCAATAAGGCGGTCGATACAGAAAATAGAAGAATAAAAAGAGAAATAAAGGGAAAACAGGCAGCGGAATCTGCCTTGACAGTAATGCCTAAGGGAACCCATATTCCATTAAAAATTAGAGTAAAAAATATATTTGGGCTTGTTAAATTCCACATGGGGAAGGGGAACGACCATATGAAATTTTCTGAACTTGCACAAGATAGGGAAGAAAAACTCGCCTCTTTTGTTCCAGTTTTACATTTGGCTAATGATGGGAAGATATTCATTAGACAGCCCATTCATTTTGAAGAGATTCATTTAGGTCTAAAAATGCATCCCGACGAAGTGAGAGAGTTGGCTGAAGAGATTGGATTGGCTGAGATTAACGAGGAATCTGAAGAATAAGAATACTTTTAAAGGAGACTTATCAGATTGTTTGATGATAGAAAATACTCAAGGGGTTGGAGATTTGAATGAAGGACCTTTTTCCTTAGAAGAACCTTTTCTTTTAGATGGGCTTTACGAATCGACGGGACCTGGATTAGAGAGGTTTGGATATCAAGGAGGTCATTTTTCAAGAAGAATTGTTTCGTCAAGAACTAAATATAGAATTGAGAGAGGAGGAAGATTGATTTCTGTAGGGGAAGAGACAGAACGATTCCAATTAGTTAAGGTTTATAGACTTCCTGGAGACGAAAATCCAAGAGTTATTTATCATAGACCTATAGGGCATTTTCTTATAGGTTCCTCTGGTCCTTTAGTTGAAGTAGATGGAAGATGACACCTTATTGAGGCCCGGAAGATTCCAAGGAGAAACTGGTTCTATATATTATCTCGATGGTGGGGTGGTTTATAGAGAAAAGATGAAGAGGTTTGGTCATTTGACATTTTTAGGTGCAGATCCGATGCCACATGCAGGGATTGTTTTAAACAAAAAAGGTATTAGGCTTTATGAAACTGGCACAGATGAAATGGTGAGATTGGTAGATAAATTAACACGGATTATAGGGGATGCTCCTACAAAGGAATCTAAAGATTAAAAGTTTATAATGGAATTTGGAAAATATGTTGATGAAGAAGGAATAACCTATGATTATAGTTCTTGGGGTTCTGTAACTTTTAATGGACATAAAGCCGTCTTAACATTTGTAGAGAAGGATGTATTTCACTTCATTAATCCAGACGGGGAGAGAGAAAGAAGTTCAGGAAGATTAACTAAAATTGTTGAAGAAGAAGCAGAACCATCTCCTTAATTAAATTTGGGGAAAGTTTTTTAAATGGTGTTTTGTACCTTTTTGAAATAGTTTTTATTTATAAAATGGTTAGTAGAAATGAAGGAAAGTATGTGGATGGTAATTCTACCATATATGTTTGTATAAGCAATCACTGGTATAGACATGTCCCTTCTGATAAAACACCAAGGGGAAGATTAGAACATCTTAAAGATGCAGTGTATGTGGGCTCTGGAAGAAATAGAGATATTTTAATTGGTCCAAATGAGAATGGAATGCCTATAGTTCATGCAGAAGGATTGACAAAAATTAGCCAAGATTGGAGAGAACTGTCTTTTCGTTAACTAATTCTTCTTTACCAGTCTTCATGTCTTTTAACTTAATTTTATTCTTTTTGACTTCATCTGCGCCAATAATTATAACATAGGGAATCTTTTTTGAATTTGCATATTCCATTGCTTTTCCAATTGTTTTGTCAAGAATTAAATTAACCGATATATTCTTTTCTCGTAGGTTTTTTGTTAGTCTAATTGCTTCTGCATCTTGGTCAATTGAGATTATTTGGACTTTTGTAGAATCTCCTTGAATGTTTGAGAGAACGGCCATCCTATCTAAACCAAATGCAAAACCAAATGATTGGACATTCCCTGTTAAATAAGCCCCTCCAGCACAAATTGTTTCCTTCATTTCTTTTGTTCTAACCTCTAGAATTGTTCCGTTATAATAAGAAAGTCCTCTGGCCAGTGTAGGTGAAAATTCTATTTTAATCCCATAATCATTACAACGTTTCTTTAATTCTTTTATTTCTTTATAAAAATTATATTTCTCAAAGGCTTTTTCTCCTTGATCAAATACTTTCAAAATTCTTTCAGCCCCAAGATTTTTTAAATTGTCTGCAACTTCTTTTTTAGGAAGTTTGTCTAACTTATCCAGTTCTTTGATAACTTGTTCTCTTTTCCTTTCTTCAATATTTTCAGAAACCATTATTTCATTAAGGAGTCTGCGATTATTGAAGTAAATAACTGGTTTTATACCTAGCTTATCAAATATATTCTTAATTAAAGAGAAAATTTCTGCTTCATCTTTTTGAGAGCTTCCAATTACATCTGCGTCACATTGGGTAAATTGCCTAAACCTATTTGTTGAAACGGGTTCATCTCTAAAGACCGGCCCCATTTGATATCTTTTGTAGGGAAGTTTTTGATTTTGAGCGATTCTTTTTAGTTGGAATGTGAATTCGTATCTAAGGGCTAATTTTCTTTTTCCACGGTCTTCTAGTTTGAATATTGAAGAAACAGCCTCGTCATTAGTATTCTCTCCCCTAACAAACTCTTCAGATTCAATTACTGGCGTTTCCGCAGGCTCGAAACCATAAAGTTTGAAAGAATCTTCTATGATTGACCTAATCTTCGCTCTTTTTAGGGCTTCTTCTCCGATGAAATCTCGGAAGCCCTTTATTGTATTGGTGTTCATTTTTTTATCTCCATCTCTTTTACAAATCTTCCAACTTTTTGGATTATTTGTTGGATACTATTTAGGATTCCTTTGTCATCTCCTTTTGTTCCTTTTACATCAGGAATTTGCCATTTAATTACTTTTAAGTTTGGTTTTAGATAAAATTTGCCCTTAAAGATATTTGGGACGTCATCAGCTGTAATAATAATTATATCTTGTTTAGATAATAAACTTGTTTTTAGATTTCTTGAACTTCCCCGAACCATTATCCCAAAGCTTTTTGCAGTCTCCCTTTGTTTCTTTACTAAAATCTTTTCTGGTTTAGTTAAACTATCTGATTTTATTATTCCTGCACTTTCTGCTTTTATATTTTTATTCTTGTTAATTTTTTTAAAGTAAGCTTCGGCTACCTTACTTCTGAATACATTGTGCTTGCATATAAATAATACGTTTATCATCTTTTCACCTCCATCTCTTTAGCTATAAGGAAACATTCTTCATTTAAATCTTTTCTGTCTCGAACGAAGATGAGAATATCTCCTCGTTCGGCATAAACCTCTTTTTCACCCTCTTTCCCTACCAAGGTTTTTTCTTCCATCTTTTCAAAATCTGCAAAATCTCTTGTTTTAATGAATGGAGAGGTTTTATTTTTGTAAAGAAAAATTATCTTTAGATATTCTTTTTTCTGGGTTGGTTCTATAGTTCCTTCTATGTTCTCTGCTTTGATTAAAAAATTCATTAGGGCTGCTTCTGCCCTCTTCTCTGATTCTGAATCTCCCAAATATCCTCCCTCAAATCCCATTGCAATTTTATTTTGAAGATTCATCCAATATTCTGTGGAACCCGGTTCAAACCCATCCCAATTTGTAGTTATTAATTTACATGGCATCGACTTTGCAAATTCAAGACTTTGTGGTTCACAAACAATAAATGGTTTGGAATCCATACTATTACTAGCATGTAAATCTAAAAGAAAGTCTGCTTCGTTCAAATAGGGAATTATTTCTCTTGCTGTTTTTGCTTCTAAAGTATTAGACAATTTTTCAGGCAACTCTTTCATAAATGCTCTGTTGAGATTCATTCCAATAAACCTTTTACCTTCCTTGATTGCTTCTAAGTTAGCATAGATAAAAATAACTTTTCCGTTACTAATCTCTATCGTTGTAATTATTCTATCAAATAGTTTGATGTTTCCAACCTCATTGCCATGCACTCCTGCAAGGACTACAGATGTCTTTCCAGGGTTCTTTCCAATTTTCTCAATTACTTTGATATTATTCATTTTTCATCCCCCCATTATTTTCCCAACAAAACCAAGGGGTTCCATTTTTTGGATCGTTAAAAAGTTTTCTTCCTGATCCAAAAGTGGTGTCCATGATTTTTAGCATAGCAGGATTTATAGTCCTATTGCAAATAAAAGAAAAATCATCTTTATCAACTTTCTCAAATCTTCTTGTTGAGACCAATCTTCCAAGACCCCTTCCTTGGAATTCATCAATCACTCCAGTTTCAGCACAATAAAATGCTCTTTCTGGATTGATTCCTCTTTCTTCAAGCAAGGGCCTCACTTTTTCGAAATCTACACTTTCTGTTCTTGTTTTAGGAATTTTATATCCCCAACTAAATCCAACTAAACTTCCACAAACATTTACTAGATATCCAACAAATCCAGATAATTGAATTGCTTCATCAATAATCTTTTCTTGATCTACTTTCTCAGGATAATAATCTACTAATCTAAGGGGATTTTCACATGAAGGGCAATATGTTCCATAATATGGAAGAAAAAAAGTATTTTTTCTTTTGTCTTCTCTTATTCTAGGATTCCCACTAAATTGAGCTTTACACCCAGCCGTAGAACAGGCCCTATCTTCAAACCACGGCGCACCACTGAAAACACTTTTATAGAGTTCATAACAATCTTGCTTATTATCCTCTGTCAAAGGAACAATGAACATAATCACAGCGTTTAAGCACTACCATGTTATTCTCCAGAAAAAAGGGTGGAAGCCGAGAATCTACTCACAATTTGCATCTCGCAATCAGATAAATCTTGAAATAAATCTTGATTAGATTGCTCAAAGCGAATTGTTCGCTCGGGCAACGCCCTCCTTCGATTCTTTAATTCAAGGGTGGAAGCCTGTTCGCAAAATGCATCTTGGAAAAATCTATTTTCATTTGTTTTCCTCGAAGCGTTTTGCTCAAATCGAACTGTTCGATTCTTTAATTCAAGGGTGGAAGCCGAGAATCGAACTCGGGCTGTTCGGACCACAACCGAACGTTCTGCCACTAAACTACATCCACCACAGCGTGCCCCACCGAATCTAAATAATAAATTTGGTAGAGTATTGTTAACACTATTTAGTTGAAAATAAGATATAAAAAGATTGGGATTCGCTTTGGAGTTAATACTAGGTTGAACTACTTGTTCAGAAGTGCCGATAACTCCGTGTGCTTATCATGTTTAAACTAATGATTGAGGGTTTTTAAAACTTCTGAATAGAAGTTTTAAACATGAAACATCTTCCTCTAGACCCACTCAGTAGATGTTACTTTTTAAGATTAACTAATCAATGAGAAGTTTTTAATACTTCTAAATTATAATCTCCTCATGAAATGGAAGAGTTGGTTAGCAAGTATCTTGGGGGCGGTCGTAATTTTGTTTTTATTCTTCTTTCTCTTTATAGGCTCTAATGTATATAGTCCTGATTTAGTTTATGTACTTTATTTTTTGATACCATTAATATTTATATTGACACTCCCTTTTATATTAGAAAAGACATATTTCAAAGAGTATAATGGACGAGGAATCATTATAGGTTCTATTATATCTTTTGTCATTTCTCTTATTTCCTACTTTATTATTCCAGGAGAACTAGGTTTTGGAGGATTCGCTTTCTTTTTTATATGGGCAATAACTATTGTTATCTTCCTAATTGGGCTGATAATTTATTTTATGAAGAAATAATTACTGGTTAAAATTAGTGATGGGGTCGTCAAACATTTTTCAAAAACGAAAACGCCCGCTCAAATGAGCTGGGCAGCTTTTCAAAATAAAAAAAGTTTTAGATTGAAGCTTTATTCTGAAGATTCAGTTTCTTCTTCAGGAGCTTCCTCAGTTGTTTCTTCCTCTACTTCAGCTTCTTCAGCTGGAGCTTCGGTTGTTTCTTCTTCCTCAGGAGCGTCTGTTGATTCTGCCTCAGCAGTCTCATCAGTCTCTTCTGTAGGAGTTACTGTTTCTTCTTCCATAGATTGTGGACTAAAAAACCACTTATAAATGTGTGGGTTTTGCTACAAAGATTATTAACACCCAATATAGAATAATTTGTGGGGAGTATAATCATAACATTCTCTTTCTTCGTAATCTCTTAAATAAGGAACATATCTATATTGGACTCTGTTTGGCTTTTCGTTAGAGTATCTCCATTCCCAATCATTGTCGTATCTTCTGTTGTCATATCGGTCGTATCTATCGTCCCGGTTGTCATAACGATTCATATCCAGTCGAATTACCCTAACATCTTTGTAATCGTGATGCATTTCCCAATAGTCTTGGCTCTCTCGATAAGAATATCCATTTCTGTAGTAGTAGGTAGAATATCTGTCATCATTATCATAACTGACAGATATTGTTCTTGTTATAGCAGAATTTTCTTCCTTGTCGTAATAGGTTTTGGAAATCTTTTCTTTGTAATCATAAAATTGAGTTGCAGATACAAAACTAGCCAAAAACAAAAGTGCAAATAAAGAGACTAGTAATTTTCGATTCATTGATTGCCACAAGAATTTAGATGAAGAGATTCTCCATAGAATATCACCTGGTTTCCTGTTGCCGTCTTTTGTTGATAGTTATTATACACCCAGCCATTGTTGCTACAACTGTCTAGAGTGATTTGTTGTTGTTCCATCATGTAAACGGTAATTGTAGGGTGTGGGGTTGGTTGATTGTATTGATTTATTGGAGGTTGAGGTGCTTGTTCCTTTATGACGGTATGATATGTACCCATTGGTGTTCCCATTAAAACGGTTGGTTTGTAAACATCATTGTACATATTATAATGTTGCACTCCACAGGTCAAATCGGCACTTACTAGACTGAATGAAAGGAGAGTGAATATTGTTGCTAAGAATAAAAATTTATTATTCATATTTAATTGAAGGTTTTTGGATATTTAAAGTATATTGTAATTGACTACAACATTCATTAGGCGCGTTCTCGCTTCGTTTGCTTTCGCACTTAATGATTAATGTGATTGGATTAAACAAAGCTCCAAATAGCTTCAAATGAGATTGGAGCTTAAACAGGATTTAAATAGTATTTTTATTTAAGATAATCATGGCAAAAGATTTTGATATAATCGATATGGATGATGAGAAGACAGGAACATTCGCTGAGGCGTTGAAGAATGAAACCTCTAGAAAAATTCTGAATTATTTGAAAAAGAATAAATCTACTATCACCGATATTGCCGATTCACTAAAGTTGCCTGTTTCAACAGTTCATTATAATATTCAAAAGTTGCAAAAAGCAGGTTTAGTAAAAGTTCATGATTTTCACTGGAGTCCAAAAGGAAATAAAGTTTTTATATATACAATTTCTAATAAAGTAATGGTTTTCAGACCAGACAAGATGCCTTTCTTAGAGGTACATATGAAGGCAATATTGTCTATATTTTTGGTGGCAATAGCTTTAGTTGCAATAGTCGCTTACCCTTTTAATTCAAACGACGAACCAACAATGTTAAATAAGTTTAACAAATTTAGTTCTGAGAAGGAATTGCTTGATGCTCTTGAAAGTGCGAAGGATTCTGGAGGCTTTGGGGATATGGTCTTTGCTGCATTCGGTGGAGCAAAACTTGCTGTAATGGAAACTGCTGCGACAAGTAATGTTGGTGGTTCTTCAGGAGCTGATTATTCAGAAACGAATGTTCAGGTTGCAGGAGTTGATGAAGCAGACATCATCAAGACTGATGGAGAATACATTTATGCAATCTCTGATGGGAAATTAATAATCGCTAAAGCTTATCCAGAAAGTTCGGCAGAGATTCTTTTTGAAGGAAAAGTTGGGGATTTTTATGCTAATGAATTGTTTATTGGTGATGATAAGATATTAATCTTTGGAACAAAAGACTATCCTCAGGAAAATTATGGAAAAATGGGAATTGCTGTTGGAGAAAGAATGCCCTATTATTATTCTCCTAGTGTGTCTGTAAGACTTTTTGATGTTTCAGATAGGGAAAATCCCGAACAAATCCGGTCTCTTGAATTTGAAGGGGGTTATATTACTTCTAGGATGATAGGCTCGGACGTTTATTTTGTTGTGAATTCATATCCCTCTTATGAAGATTGGGTTTGTGGAGATGTTGTTCCATTATATGCTGAAGCAAGAGGTGCAACTGAAATAAAATCTACAGACCTTGTGCCTATAGCTCCTTGCACAGATATTGGTTATATAGACCATACCCCTACGCAAAACTTCCTTACATTAGCCTCAATTTCAATTGATGATGAAAATAAAGAAGTTGAGAAAGAAACAATTTTGGGATATGGGGAAAATGTTTATGCATCTATAGATAATCTTTATATTGCTCAGACAAATTGGAACTTGGGTGACGAAAAACAAAAGACAGTTTTAACAAGATTCAGTTTAGATGATGGGAAAATTGAGTTTGAAGCGAATGGAGAGGTTCCAGGCCACATCTTAAATCAATTTTCTATGGATGAGTATGATAACTATTTTAGGATTGCTACAACCGTTGGAGAGGTTTGGAATTCTGAAGAAAAGTCAACAAATAATGTTTATGTATTAGACGAAGATTTGAAGATAACTGGAACTCTAGAAGGCCTGGCACCTGGAGAATCAATTTATTCAGTGAGGTTTATGGGAGACAGAGGATATGTTGTTACATTCAAGAAAGTTGACCCATTATTTGTAATTGATTTGGGGGACACTAGCAATCCCATGGTCCTTGGAAAATTAAAAATTCCTGGTTATTCTGATTACTTGCATCCTTATGATGAAACACATCTTATTGGAATTGGAAAAGATGCTGTGGATGCTGAAGAAGAATTGAGTGATGCTAGAAATTTGGATTTTGCATGGTATCAAGGTGTTAAAATGGCAATCTTTGATGTCAGCGATGTAGAAAATCCTATTGAAATGTATAAAGTTACAATCGGGGATAGAGGAACAGACTCTGAAGCTCTTCATAACCATAAAGCATTTTTGTTTGATAAAGAAAAGGAACTTTTAGTATTACCAATAACTCTTGCCGAAATACAGGGAGAACAAAAAGAAGACAACCAATATGGAGATATAACATTTCAAGGTGCTTATGTTTATAATTTAAACCTGGAAGATGGGTTTGAGTTGAGAGGTAGAATAAGTCATCACGATTCAGAAAATGATTACCTAAAGTATGGTTACTATCCTGATTATAATTATAATATTCAAAGAAGCCTTTACATTGGAGACATCCTTTACACTCTATCAGGTAAAAGGTTACAATTGAATGATTTGGATAGCTTAGAAAAGTTGAAGATTTTGAACTTTATTTAACGCTAAAAATAGCCTGAGCAATTTTCTCAACGAGTTCTGGTTGAATATAATGATGGAGGGTTACCTGATAGGAATCTTCCCAATTGCCAGATTTTTTAGAGAATTTTTTATGTCCTAGTTTTTCAGCAATTTTAATATAAAGTTTTTTAACCTCTTGTTTACTAGGGTGTTTATTCTTTTTGATAAATTTGTTGGCCTCTTCAGTTGCGTAATGAGAACGGACTATATGAGGGTAAAATTTTTTCCCACAATATCTTTCAAATGCTTTTTCAAATTCAGTGTCTTTTAGTGGATGACCAGAAAGATTGGTAAAGATAAAATCATTTTTACTTTTTGATTTAAGTATTTGTTTCAGTTGGTTAATTATTTCATTAGAAAAAGTTTCTGTTGTTTTTTGAGGAACGCCGTCTTTTGCAATATAATCGAATGTTACTTTGTTACCATAGACTTTGATGTTATTTTTCTTTAATGTAGTTAGACCTTTATGTTGGTTCTTATTGTAATAAATTTCATTTCCAACACGCATTTTTGTTTTGAGGAGAATCAACATTGGAAGTGCGAGACTATCTTCTCTTAAGACATTCATAAGATTTTTCTTAAGGCGAGGAAGACATTTTGCGAATTCTGAGACTTTTTTATATTTCGATTCTTTAGAGAGTTTTCCTTTCTCTAAGGTATAAAGATAGGCGTAACTTCCAGAGGGATTTTTATAAATTACATCCCAATGAGAATGAGATTTCTCGTCGTGGATTTTTAAATCTGGTGAAAAAAGAGAGTAGTATTGATTTAATACCTGCCCATCTGGGAGAATATTAATTCTATTCTTTAGGAATTCTTTGTCTTTTGGATCTTGAATCAATTGGAGATTATTATGTTTTTTGAATAGTTCAATCACTTCAATTGCATTGGGAAATTCTGTTAAAGACTTTTTCCATGTTCCGTTAGAAAATTCTAATACAGAGAGATTTGGTTTGATTTTGTATGTTGTCACCATCTTTCTAAGATAAATACTTGCACCTTTATAAAAATGCTCCCGCCTCGGCAATCGAAGATTGCACCCTCTGGTCGCTATGCTCCCGCCGAGTAAATCGCCAGCTTGGAATTTGCAGGGACGCAATTTTATTAAGATTCTAAGAGATCGCCTATTTTTAAAACTTGTCAATGCTGATTTATATTCTCCAATAGAGCATTTTCTATTATTATAATTCAACACTTAATATAAACAGATAATGTTGTTTTAAAGAAAGACTTCTTCGCCAAAGCATGAATCAAAAATATCTCAGTAATACCTCAGAAAAAAATCTGAGATATCCCTTTAAGGAATTTAAAAATAAAAAAAGGCAATAAAAAATATGGAAAAAAGCAGAGTCACAATTACTAGGGGAATATTATGGGGATCCACCCCTAGTAATCCTTTAATGTGCTTAAAATGGGGGCAGATTTAGCTTTAAAATGGAACCAGAAATAGTAAGCCAGCAAATAAGCAGAACATTGGAAGAGATGATTTCAAAATTAAAATTTATGATAGAAGAAATAGAATATCAAATCAAAGCAATTCACGATGGCAAGGAAAAACACAAAGATTCACTTCGTAATTGAAACTTCAACTAAAGAGCTTTTGATAAGGGAAGCTCAAATGCAAGAAATTTCTTTAGCGGAGTTATGTAGGCAGAAACTAAAAAGAAATTCAAAATTAATCAAAATTGAGATGATGTTAGAAGAATTAAATAAAAAACTTATAGAAAATGGCAAGATCCAATAAAGGCATAGATAAATGCCCAGCTCCGATGGGATCTTTGAATTTAAAGGCGTTTGTGGGGCGATCCTGGGCTGTTTGTGCGGTTATTTTAGCCAAGGTGTTAGAATGATACTAAAAGATAAGGGTGTCTTTGACATTAACCGCATTCCTTCGGTTATTCCTGTAAGAAATAATTTAATTGAAGAAATAGTAAATAAAATAAGATTAAGCGAGGTTTATCGGCTCTTCATTAGCGGAGTAACGGGGAACGGGAAAACAAGTTCTGTAAAAAGAGCTTTAGAAATTTTAGGTAATGAAATTATTCCAGTTTACATAAATTGCTCTGAAACAAATAGCTATACTTCAATTTCAAAACACATCCTTGAAATTGTAAGAGATAAGCCTTTTAGTGAAAAAGGAAAAAATAGAGATGAACTTGCTGATGAATTAAAAAGAATGCTTTTAACTAAAAGAACAAAGAAATTAGTTTTTGTTTTTGATGAAGTTGATAAACTAATAGAAAAGAAAGATAATCATGTGGATATATTCTCTCCGTTACTCAATTATGGGAAAGTTAGTTTTATTCTTATTTCAAATGATCCAAATATCTTTGGAAAAATGCAGGGAATGTTAAGAAGCAGGATGCAGTTAGAAGTTAAAATGCTAAGTGCCTATCAGCCAGGCGATATTCTTGAAATATTAAAACAGAAAGCAGAAGAGGGTATGATTGAGGGAAGTTATGATATTGAAACCCTCGCAACAATATCTAAGTTTAGCTCAGATATTTGGGGAGACATAAGAGTTGCAATAAAACTTTTAGAAAAAACAGCAGTTATTACAGAAATGCTTGGAAAAGATAAAATTTCAGAAGAAATTATTAAAGAAGCAATAAAGGACTTGCAGATGTCTGAAATAGATAAAGTATTTCCAACTCTTCCAAGGCATTTAAGATGGGTTGTTGTTGCTTTATGTTTAGAGTCAAGAAAAAATAATGGCTTTGCAGTCACATACCCAAACGCCTACGAAACCTATGGTTTACTTGCCCAAAAGGAGCGGTTTGGTAAGGTTGGAGATAGGCAATATAGAGCTTATTTAGATGATTTAGAAATGTTAAGGCTTTTTGATTTTCAATGGAAGCCTGCTGTTAATCGTCGTGGAAGGGTTAGAATAGCTATTCCCAAGTTTGATTTTGAAAGCTTTTTAGTTGGCATTTCTGCTGAATAACGGAGATGAAGGGCACATGGGGGAGTGGGCTTCGCTTCCGTTAATACTCTTATACTCATATTAGAGCGAATAACGGAGTAATGGAATAAGATAATTAAGCTAAAAGAAAGATTTATAAACATATTATATTTCACCTAATAAGGTGAATTAAGCTATGAATAAGATAGATACAATTTTAAGAGAAGCAAAGGGTAAAATCCTTACAAGAAAAGATTTTGATAGCTTGGCAACTAAGTATAAATTTGATAAAGATACATTAAGAAAGGTCATGTTAAACAAAGGTTATCTAATAACTATTTTTAGAGGAGTTTATTATTTAAAAGATTACGAAGAAAAGAAATTAAATTCTTTAAAATATTCCCCTTATGAGTTATTAGCTCTCGGCTTGGAAAAGAAAGGAATTAAGTGGTATTTTGGTTTGAATACTGCCTTAAAGTTTCTTGGCTTAACTCATGAAGTTTTTCCAGTAAACATAGTAGTTAATGATAAGTTTAATAGAACAAAGCCAATGAAAATAGCTGGCTCTAGTTTCTTTTTTGTAAAATTAAAACCTTCTTTATTCTTTGATATAAAGAAAGAAAACACAGCAAATGATATATCTCTTTATTATAGCAATATAGAAAAAACTCTCTTAGACTTGATTTACCTAAAGAAAGAGGTAGACCTAAAAGAATATAAATTTAATAAGTCGCTTTTTCTTAGGGAATCAAATAAATATAATAGAATAGTCAAAAAGAAAATAAAAGAGATGCTATAATGGAAATAGATAAAGACAAACTCAAGAACTTTCTGAATTCAGTTAAGGATAAAACAAATATAACTGCTCAAGAGCTGATTGAAAAAGATTTTTATCTTAATATTCTGCTTTCAAAACTTAATTTTGAGGAATATGTTTTCAAGGGCGGAACTTGCCTGGCTAAAGCCTATCTTGATTATTTTAGATTTTCAGAAGACCTTGATTTTACTTTTGCAAATCAAAAACTCTGGGAAGGAAAATCAACTAAGAGTATAAAGAAAGTTTGCAAGGAAAAAATAGATGCGTTAGGAGAACAACTAAAGAATGTTGGCTTTGACTTTAAATTTGATAAAACAGATAGAAACTTTATTGAAATTGGCAATAACAATAAACTCGTAACTTTCAAAGTTTATTATGATTCTGTTTTAACAGGAAAGCCTTCTTTTATTAAAATTCAGATTAACTTCTTAGAAAAGATAATATTTACTCCACAAACAAAAGAGCTAAATCCTTTAATCAAACCTAGCCAGTTCACAAAAGAAGATCAGGCTTACTTTAAGGAATTTCTGGACTTCTATAAAATAATAAAGATGAAAGTCTATGACTTAAAAGAAATTGTGACTGAGAAATTTCGTTCAATACTAACCAGAAAAGCTATCAAATCAAGAGACGCTATTGACTTATTATTCATTTATCAAAGGTTTAATATAAAACCCCAAGACTTCCTAAAAGAGACAAAAGAGAAGCTAATGTATTCAATAAACAGCTATGAAAAATATAAGGATAATCTTATTTTAGCAAGGGATAAGCTTCAAACCCTAGAGTTTCAATATAATGAAGTTCGCCCTCTAGTAATAAAGCCCTTCAACAAAGAAGACTTTGATAATTATGTCAAAGAGCTTAAGCCTTTACTGATTGAGATGGCTAAAGAGATAAAGTAATTCTAAGAATAAATTTTAGTGGTAGTTTTAGTGATAGTATTAGTAGTAGTGGTAGTTAGAATAAAAAGAGAATATTCTTTACTGATTGAGGTGGCGAGTGGTATAGATTAAGATATAATCTGTATACTACATATTCTATATATATTAAAAATATAATCTATAAAACAGAAATGTTTATAAATGGTAATTTATGTATATCTTATATGTTCGGAAAAACAAAGTCTAAAGACGAGAAAGTAAATGGTAAGGAAGAAAGATTTAAGAAAGTAGCAAGCCGAAGAGTTCAAGAAATATTAAATAAAATGAGGCTTTTAAAAAATTGTGCTAACAAGGGCAATTATTCCTATACCGAAGAACAGGCGAACAAAATCATTTATGCCATTGATGTAGAATGGAGAAAAGTTAAATCCGAATTTAATAATTCTAAACCCAAAAAAGAGGAATTTAGCTTATGACCGAAAAATTTTGTTGGGCATTTCCTATTGATGAAGCTGGAGAAATTGAAGGACTTAATGAGGGAGATATAGAAACTTTTTTGAATGATCCATTATTATCTATTTCAAAGGAATGTGCACAAAATTCACTAGATGCCAGAACTAACGAACATTCCCCTGTTTTATTAGAATTCTCTTCATTTTCTATAAAAAAGGAAGATTTTCCAGATTACAAGAAATTTGACAAAATTTTAGAAAATCAAATAAAATTTTGGGGTCAAACAAAAAAAGATAAATCTTCTGAGAATTTTTTTAAAAAAGCGAGGGAAGTGCTGAACTCAAAGGAAATTTCCTGCTTAAGAATTAGTGATTTTAACACTACAGGGTTGGGCGGTGCAATGAAAGAAGAAGAACCATTTACTGGATGGAAGAAGCTCGTTAAATCTACTGGCGTTTCAGATAACCCTTCTGGTGCAGGAGGGAGTTTTGGATTAGGTAAACATGCGAGTTTTGCATGTTCTTGTCTACGTACCGTTCTTTATAACACGATGGACTTAGAAAAGAATGAAGCACATCAGGGTGTTGCCCATCTTGCTACTTGTAAAGACGAAGATGGGAAAAGTACTAGAAGAAGAGGATATTATGGGATAGCAAAAAATTACTCAAATATAAAAGGTAAATTAATACTAGATAAAAAATTTATTAGAAATGAAACGGGCACGGATATTTATATCTTAGGATTTAATAACTTTGATACCGATTGGAAAGATAAGATAATCACTTCTTTACTAGACTCATTTTTATTAGCGATATATAAGGGAGACCTAATATTCAAAATAGATGATGAGAAAATAGATAAATCTTCATTAGGAAAGATTATCGAAAAATATAGTTCTAAAAAATATAGAGATTTAGTAAAGGAATCCATAATTGACTACTACAATATTTTAAGCGGGATGATTCACTCGGAAGAATATTATGCATCTATTTTTGAGAAAAATGATATCTTACTAACGCTGGCTAAAGAAGAGGGACTATGTAATAAGATTTCCATGAATAGAAATAATGGTATGAAGATATTTGATAAATTAAAATCAAAGGGGGTAGAAGATTATGCAGGAATATTGTTGCTAAAGGGAAAAAAAGTAAATGAGTATTTTAGAAAATTAGAAAATCCTGAACATAACAGATGGTTCGCCAATAGGGGCAGTAATCCTGCAGAAGCAAATCAAAAAATAAAAATGATTTTTGATGTTATTACTGATTCCGTAAATAAGATGGCAGATAATGATTCTCAAGATGATTTGGATGCCGAGGGGATGGGAGAATACTTGCCCGATGATTTTGATGAGAAAGTTGAAAAAAGGAAAAAAATAGAGGACATCCCATGGGAAATTCATCAGGGCGTAGTTCAAACAAATAATAAGAAAATAAAGACAAAAATGATAATTAAAACTCCTGGCGGTAGTCCTGGTGGCGGGAGAAATAATACTTCTGGGGGGAATAATAGTTCAGGAGGTCCTGGAGAAGATGAAACTAAAGAATCTAAAAAAGAAGTCACCATTAATTCCATTAGGGCATTCTTTGATAAGGACAATGTTTGTAACCTACTCTTCTCATTATCCGAAGAACATTCTGCAATAGAAGCCAATATTTTAATAAGCGGAGAAACAGAAACAGAAGCCCCAGTTATTGAAGAGGCGAAATTAATTTCCGAAACTAAAGAAGTTCCTCTGCACTGTTCTGGCAATAAGATCTCGATAGGTCAAGTTTTAAAAGATAAATTAAACAAAGTAGAATTTAAGTTAAAAAATTCTGGAAGGTGGACCTTGGAGGTAGAGTTATATGAGAATTAAAGAAAGCAAGCTCTTTCCTCATCCAGTGCTTAGAGAAGAAAATCAAGATTATCTAACATCTAAATTCGATACTATCGTGAATACTAAAAATCTTGTTACTAAATATTTAATCGAAATAGATGTTACCTTAGACAATCCCGAATTAATAAATCTCTTAAAAAATAAAAGAGCAAAAATTATTGCTCATTTGGAATGTTCAAACACAAAATTTAGAGAGATTAGAGATTTAAATATTGGAAAAAATGAACTATTAATCAACGCGGGTTTAATGGAAGGAACACTATATTTCCTACCGCTAATTGTTGCAAAAGAGAATATTGAGGGATATTTTTCTAAAGATTTTAATAAAGAATATGAAAATAACTCCTTTAGATTAGAGAAAGGAGATATTTTAGCTATTGGCAGGCATTTTCCCATAGTAATTGAAAACATAAAGGATAAATTAGCCAGCGTCCCTTCTATTTTTAGTATAAAAAAGTCTTTAAATCAAGTACCTAGGGGAATCGAAATTGGGCTAACTAAAGATAAGATAGAAATTTACTTGCCCGATAATGTATTTCAAGTTTATTCTAAATATAAAAAAAGTAAATTTTATTTGGATATAATGAGCTCGGTAATTATTTTACCTGCGTTAATGTCAGTTCTAGATAATTTAAAGGATGTTGGAGAAAATGGGTCTGTAGAGTATGGGGATAAAAGATGGTTTTTAGTTATTCGTAGAAAGCTTAAAGAAGAGGGAATAGATCTAGAAAAAGGGGAACTAAAAACAGAAGATTCTTTTAGATTGTCTCAACAAATCTTAGATTTTATAAATGCTCGGTCATTAGAATCTTTAACAAAATTAGAAAGTGAGGCGGTAGAAGAATGAAAATTAAATTTCTAACTCATGAGGGTATAAATTTTTTAAAAGAAAGTATCTCTGAAAATATTGATAAATACTCTGGAAAAAATTCTGACTGGATAGACGAATCTTATTTTGGAGAATATGATAAAGTTTTTCCAGACTTTGAATTAGATATGTCTACCCAAAAATCTAGCGAAACAGATTTCAATAATGTTAAAATTATTTATTCTAATTTAAAGGAACTTAGAGATAGTCAGGCTTCTGACGAGAGAGTTTGGGCGGGACTTTGTCATAAACAATTTTGGAGATACATGCAACATAGATGGTCTTTAGAAAAAGCAAAGGAAGAAGATGGGGGAAAGGAGAAATTTATTGAAAAAAATTATTTTTTTGGACCAGATCATCCAAAATTCTTAAATGCACTTGCAAGACTGTGGTGGATTGGTAGAATAACTTATGATGAAACAAATAAACAAGATCCTTTTGAATTAACTCGATATTTATGTTTGAATGATCTTAATGGGAGAGGAAGTGCTCTTTTTGCAGTTCAATTCTCGAGTAATCACAGATTAGTAAGAATATTTTTAAAAACTTTAATGGAATTAGAGAAAAAGACAAAATTGTCTCGTGAAGAATTTAATGCAGTTAAGGAGATTATGGTTTTATGGGGAGGAAAGATAGTGCTCGATACGTTGGATGATGAAGAACTATCTTTAAAGATAAAAAATTATGTTACGTCTACAATTCTTAAAGAGAGAAAACAATAATTAAGATTAAAAATTAGAAATAATAAGATGTCTAGTATTTCTGCAGTTTCTTCCACGAGCATTATAAAGATATGTTTTTTTGAAAGAACTTATTCTTATTCTTGGTTTTCCTCTATATAGTTTTTCTATAAATGATCTTTTTTTAATTAACATTATAAACTTCGCATCAATTTTTAAAAGTACACTGGCTAATCTTTCCTGATCGTCTTTATCAAAGGAGTTCTGGTCATATTCGCTAAATTCCGAGTGATATGGTGGATCTAAAAAAATAAAGTCTTTTTTAGTCGGATTTATTTTTTTAAATAATTCTTCAAAGTCTAGATTATGTATTTCTGCATTTTTTAGGAGATTCATTGCTTTTTCAGAAAATAATTCCTGGACTTTCTTTCTAAAATTCTTTTTATTGTAGGAAATTCCCCCGTATGGAATATTAAACTCTCCTTTTTCATTAAATCTAAACATAGAACCATAACAAAATTCTCTAATAAAATAGTATGTGGCAATATATTTTCCTTCGTCTAATTGTATACTTCCCACATTTGCATCATTTAGAAGATTTCTAAAATGTGTATAAAATCCGCTTCTAAAAGAAGTTTCAATATGATCCATCATTTCTTCTCTACTAAAATCTTTATTTTCATGAATCTCAATAATTCTAATTCTAACGAGCTTAGAAAAGATATTTTTTAAAATTTCATTAAACAATTTACCAGAATCTATACAAAAATAATCCTTAAATAACCCATTAAATCTATCCATTTTACTATTCAATTCCTTAATAAGTTCTTCTTTTAGTTGAATTTTATCAATCTTTTCTAATTTGAACTCACGATATAAATTTAATAAGTTTTCTTGAAAAAATTCCATAAAGTGATTAACTTTTTCCCAATTCTCAACATATAAATCCAAGTTCACTTTTAGACTTTCTCTTTTTTGCACATCTTTTAAAATTTTATAAAAACGTATTAAATCTTCGCTAATATCATTTATTACTGCTTTTTCTGGTTCGAGTGAAAAGAATACTGCCCCTCCCCCAAAAAAAGGTTCGATATATCTATCAAAGTTCGGAATTATTTCCTTTAGGTGCTTAACTTCATTAGACTTTCCCCCAGTCCATTTAATTAGTGGTTTCATTTTCCTCTTCTGTCCATTATATGAGTTTGCCATTTATTAAAGTTATTTGTTATTAATATTAGACGTCTACCATTTATAAATCTTTGGACGTCTAAATATTTATAAACAAGTAGTTCTATAATCTATTATGAAGTTGCAAAAACATCCGAGTAGAAAATCTAAGGAGGGGGAAGATTACTTTAAATATGAAGTAATTTTACCCAAAGAAGATATTGAGATAGCGGGTTTCAAAGAAGGAGAGGAATTAAGAAGCGAATCAAAAAAAGGAGAAATTAAATTAAAAAGATTGTAAAATGGAAATTATGAAAATGATTTTAGCAGGAATAATCTTTATTTGCATGGCTTATGTTTCTTTTCAAATAAGTCTTATATTTGGCATAATATTTTTAGCAAGTGGAATATATTCTTTAATCTTTCTTGATGCTTGGGAAAGACCAGGAGTTTCTATGCTTTGGTTTGCTGGAGGACTGATTTGTAGAGTTGCTTTATCAGATATATTGCTTAAAACTTTAAAATCTGAAACTGCGATAGATATTATTGTTGGTTTATTTGCTTTTGGAATAGTTTACTTAATTGGACAACAAGTCAAGAACAGCTAAAAACGTCCGTTTTCCAGACCCTTACTTTTTACATCTTGGCTCGTCTATTAAAATTTGGCATTTACAAGGGGGGATTTTCTAAGCAATAAATTAAAAAACTTGCTAAGATGCCAAATTATATGAATAGCGACATAATTGATTTGATGATGGAGGATGTGCTACATTTGGAAGAAATTACTTATTTTGATAAATTATATTATGTCTTTGATAGGCATAGAACATCTTTTTTATGTTGGGCTAAGGCATTAAAGGAGAGAGCAATACAAAAGGATAATTTACTGATAACAATAGATAAGCATTGCGATTTTTTCATAGAGGATTTAAAGAAAGAGCACATAGAACTTGCGAAATCTCTCGATATTAATAGAATTCGCAACAATATTAAAGAAAATAACAAACAGGATTTCATAGTTATGGGTATGGAAACAGGAATAATCAAAGATGTTGTTATAATTAGCCCCCTAATAAACAAAGCAGAATTTCCTAATGGATTACCTGAAAATTATAAAGATACCAAAGGGAATATCCATAAAGCTTTCTACTTTAAGGAGATTAAAGACTTTGAGGCAAATTTCAAGGAAAAGATTGGACAAAATGCCTTATTGGATATAGATTTAGATTATTTTCAAACACATACTAAAAATATCGATGATCCAATTGAAAAATGGAAATATACTAAGAAAAGCACAAAAGAAGAAAGAAGAAGTCTATTCAAACCTGGCACAAAATTGAATAATGTTTTTAAAAATGTTAAAGCGATAACTCTTGCAGAAGAAATGAGATATTCTCAAGGCAAAGGAAGACAATGGGCAAGGGAATTTATTGATTTGTTCTTTTCATTAGAAGAGTTTAATCATGGTGGTGATAATCCTTTCAATTTAGAAGAAGAGGACGTAGAATATTCTGAATGATTCGCCCAAGAGTGCCAAAAGTGTAACGAAAAGCCGAACGGGGGCGGAGAGTATGTATATATTATTATTTAATATTATAATAATAGTAATACACCTAAAATGAAAGAATTTTTAGTTATTTTTATTGATTTTGCTTTGCTTCTTGCAACTCTTTCATCTTTCTTTGAAGGTCTGCTATCAAAAGAGCTCCTTCGTTTGATTGTTGTTGGATTGTATCAAACTTTTCCATTAAAATTTGGTTTTGCTTTTCAGATTCGAGCAAACGCTTCTCCATTTCTGTTTTAGTTAGGTCTAAAAGCAAATCCTCTTCTGTTATTGTATCCTTCATACCTAAAAGTTCGCTGTAATAATGAATCTTATCGCTCTTCTTCCAACCGAACCTATACTTGAGGGCATTTTCATTCTTATATCTTGGAAGCCAATAGCAACATGAACAATGCCTAAAGTCATACATCGTAAGGTTAGAATATTTCTCACCAGCAGGACTTAAACCCTCTCCGAATATTCTCTGCCCTAATCTTTTCAAATACTTATTAGTTGAGGCAGGATCAATATCAAAAATATAGTCCTCTGCTTTTAATCCGTTATTTCTAATAAAATCTTTAAGCAAATCAGAAGAAAGCATTAACTTGATTCTTCTTCCAAAAGTTTTAGAAATTTCATCCCTAATGTTTAGCTCTTTGCATTCTTTGTTTAGGTCTGAAACTTTGATATTGATTAATTCAGAAGGAGCTCTCATTCCAGTATCCAAAAGAAACATAATAAGAACTTTGTATTCGTATTTACAATTATCACAAAGTTTCCTTATTTGTTCTTCAGTAAGATAAACCCATTCTGGCTTTTCTCGAGAGTTATCCAAATCAGAAGTTATATCGATAATAGCATTCCCTTCTTTTCTGCTTGATTTGATATACCAATGCCAGAATGCTTTGAAAGTTTTAATAAAATCTACAAAGGACTTATAGTCTTTTCCATCTATCCTCTTTATTACTCCGTTTCTCATATCAGTAAAGAAAGAATGAAGTTGCTCTTCTTTTATCTTGGTGATATCATCGATGTTATAAATTTCTTTGAACTTTTTAATAAGATAAACGAGTCTCGTCCTTACAGAGATTAAACGATTAAACCCCCTTGGTCCTTTCTTAGTTCCAAGAGTTATGTTTCTGCCAACTTCCATATCTCTTATGTAAGCAAGAATTAAATCAGAGTTCACCTTGCTAATTTCAGAAATTCCTTTTTCTTCAACTTTCTTTTTCCAAGAAATGAACCTTTCTTGGTTTTTGTAGGGGTCTCGCTTCATATTTGTTTGAAGGCAGAATTGCTTAAATTCTTCTGCCACCTTTTTGGTGCGTCCCCACAAAATTCCAATTTGGGTTTATGCTCCCGCCGGGATTTGAACCCGGGTCGCTGCCGTGAAAGGGCAGTATCCTTGGCCACTAGACTACGAGAGCACGTAAGTCTTTTATTAAACTAAAAGGACGAATTTCGTTTTTAAAGCTTACTAAAATAGAGGTACAAGATATTTTATCTAAAAATACAAACACATAAATAGGCTTTTTCCCCTAAAAAGTTATGAAGAAGGGTTCAAAACCTCAAGAGATTAATGGATTAATATTCCGGGAGTTAATTAAAAGGGGCTATTCTTTGGATGGGAATACAAGAATATGGGACGTTTCAGATTCCAAGTTATGGTATTTGAAACCTTATCAGGCACAGGCCTATCTTGATTTGTTAGATTCTCAAGATTATAAATCTGGTTTTGCGCCGAAAGAAGAGATTATGATAAATGAGAATATACAAGAAATAGTTGATAGAGTTGGAGATACTCCTTTGAATATTATTGATTTGGGTTGTGGTGATGGTAGGAAGGCAGTTAAATTTATTGAAGAAATTGGAAAGAAAACAAAAGTTCGTTATTGCCCTATTGATATTAGTGCATTTATGGTAAAAAAAGCAATAGAAAATATCTCTAAGTTAAACCAAGGAGTGATTGTTAAGTCTCAATGGAATATTTCGGATTTTGAAAATCTAGAGAATGTTACAAATTTAATAAGCGATAAAGAATACCCTAAGAGTCTCTTTCTCTTGCTAGGTAATACGCTCAGTAATTTTGAATTTCATGATTTACTTTACCAGATTAGAACGAGTATGAAATCAGGAGATAGTTTAGTTATTGGGAATGGTATAGAAAATGAAACTGTTGAAGAGGATATGGTGAGGTTTACAACAACTAACAAATATAACAATGAGTTCTTAGTGAAGATTCCAGAGCAATTAGGTTTTAATCAAAAGGATATCAAATTGAATGTAAGATTTAAGAATCATCGTGTAGAATTTTATTACGATATACAAAAAGATTACCATATTAAATTTGGTGGAAGAGAAGTGAGATTTCAGAAGGGAGACCAAATAGTTGTTGCTGTTTCTTATCATTATTCTAAAGAAGATTTTACTGGTTTTTTGAACATTTATTTTGATGAAGTAATAACCAAGTTTTCAGATGATGGATCTTACGGCCTAGCTTTTTGTAAAAAATGAATTCTAGAATGAAAAAAGAAATTATTGTTGCAGCCTCGGGATATTTTGACCCCATTCACATTGGACATATAGGATATCTTAAGTTGGCGAAAGAGTTGGGAGATAAACTGGTTGTTATTGTTAATAATGATGAGCAAGCTGTTCTGAAGAAAGGAAAGCCATTTATGAAGCTAGATGAGAGAATGGCTATTATTAAAGAACTCAGATGTGTTGATGAAGTTTTTGCTTCTGTTGATAAAGACTCCTCAGTTATCAATTCAATAAAAATAGTTAGGCCAAATATCTTTGCTAAAGGTGGTGATAGATTTGAGGGAGAGATTCCAGAGACCCCTATTTGTAAGGAAATTGGTTGTAAGATTGTTGATGGTTTGGGAGCAAAGATACAATCTTCTTCTAGCTTGATAAAGAATGCTGGGGAAGAAAGCTAAACCTTTTTATATTTGATTTCTTGATTAGTTTGGAGAGCATAGGAGCCTATAGCTCAGCCTGGTTTAGAGCGCCGGTCTTATAAGAATGGGATTCGTTAGAATCTTAGCATTTCTTCATTCGAAGAAAGCCGGAGGTCCTGGGTTCAAATCCCAGTAGGCTCATGTATGCAATCTTCGATTGCATAATGCCTAAATGAATTGAACTACGTTCAACCCTGTAGGGGGTTCTGGTGAACCCATCCCAGTAGGCTCATAGAAAAGATTTGACCCGGTAGGCACATGTTTAACTAAAGTATAATAATTCTTAAAAACTCTCATTTATCCAATTAGGTATGTCAGGCGATATGAGAAAAAGTTATACTTCTAGATTAATAGATGGGATTGTGGGGCCTGGGCCAGCAAAGCATGCAGCAGCTATTATGGAATATTTTAGGAGGGATTCGGAAAGAACTCAAGGGTTTCCTCCAACACAGAGAATTGGAATGGTATGGCAAGGAATGTTACATCATGGAGTTCAACCTCTAATCTTAGAAGGAGATGTTGTTGATCCCAGACTTCAACATTTGGGAAGAGAAGAACAGAGAATTTATTTGGAATTAGATAGTGCACAAATAGGACTTGATGTATGCGTACATAAGGGATTGGTTAATTGTGCAACTAGACCAGATACAAAATATTCTCTTTCCGCAGCAGGTCTTGATTTTATTCGATGAAGATTCCAATAGGCTCACTTTTTAGTATACAAATTCTTAAAAACACTCCTTCGTTTTTTATTTTATGGTGAAGTACATTTTCGTTTCTGGGGGTGTTATTTCTGGCGTCGGAAAGGGTGTTGCAACAGCGTCGGTTGGGAGAATACTAAAAGAATATGGATATAAAGTTACTGCGATAAAAATAGACCCTTATATAAATTGCGACGCTGGAACCCTCCGTCCAACAGAACATGGGGAAGTATGGGTAACTGAAGATGGTGGAGAAATTGACCAAGATTTAGGGAACTATGAAAGATTTTTAGAAACACCCATTCTAAAAAATAATGCCATTACTACAGGTCAAATATATAAAACAATTATTGAAAAAGAGAGGCGGGGAGATTATTTGGGAAAAACGGTTTCAGTTATCCCCCACGTTCCAGAAGAAATTAAAAGAAGAATAGAAGAGGCATCAAAAAATTATGATATTGTTTTAGTAGAAATTGGAGGAACTGTTGGAGACTATGAAAACCTCCCCTTTCTTTTCGCTTCAAAATCTATGGAGTTAGAATTAGGAAGGGAGAATGTTTGTCATATCCTTGTTACTTACATGCCTATTCCAAGCCATATTGATGAAATGAAAACAAAACTAACCCAATTAGCTATCAGATTACTCAGAGAAAATGGAATTCAACCAGATTTTATTTTTTGTAGAGGGAGATATTCTTTAGATGATATAAGAAAGAGAAAAATTGAATCTTCATGTAATGTTTTTCCAAATTCTGTTATTTCCATGCCAGACGTTACTGGAGAGGGTACTGCTGGGACAATCTACACTGTTCCTCTTGATTTAGAGAAGGAAAAGTTTGGACAAAGAATTCTTGAAAGACTTAATCTTTCCAAAAGACGAGAACCGGATTGGAAAACTTGGGCCGAAATGGTTAGAAGAATTTCTTTTGCAGAAGGAGAAGTTAACATTGCCCTTGTAGGAAAATATATTGACGTAGGTAACTTCCAACTTACAGACTCTTATTTGTCGGTTTCTTCAGCATTACAACATGCAGGAGTGAAAAATAATGTTAAAATAAAAATTCATTGGGTTAATTCAAAAGATATAGAAAAGGGAAGTGTTGATTTGTCTAAATATGATGGTTTAATCGTCCCAGGAGGATTTGGTAATTCTGGTGTTGAAGGAAAAATTTTGGCTATCGAGTATGCAAGGAAAAATAATCTCCCTTTTCTGGGGCTTTGCTATGGCTTACAGATGGCCGTTATTGAATATGCAAGGAATGTTTGTAACCTGAATGCTAATACCTCTGAGGTTGACCCTGACGCGGAACATAAAGTGATTGATATACTGCCTGGACAGATTGGAATTTTTACTAAGGGGGGAACAATGAGACTTGGAGGATATCCTGCCTTCCTTAAACCAGATTCCCTTATTAGGAAGATTTATGGTTTAAATGAAGTTAGTGAGAGACATAGACACAGATATGAGGTCAATCCTTCTTATCATAAAATTTTAGAAGAAAATGGTCTTGTAATCTCTGGAAAAAGTCCCGATGGAAGGCTTGCAGAATTTATTGAGCTCCCAGGCCATAAATTCTTTGTAGCAACACAGGCACACCCAGAATTTAAGAGTTATCCCACTAAGCCATCTCCCCTCTTTGATGCTTTTGTTAGGGCGTGTGTTTTAGTTGAAGGAGTGAAAAACTATCCCAAGGAAATATAAATGTTAAACATTCCTAGTAAGGAACCTAAAATGGCTAATATAAAAACAGAACCTCTAACCCTCAAGGTTCACGATGAAGATTTTGGAGGATGTGGGGCTATGGGTATAGATTCTAAAGGGGAAGATGCAAGAGTATGTAATATGTATGAAGTGGGTTCTAATATTATTGTTTGTCCTGGTTTGGGAGGGGTGTGTGCTTATTTTCAAATAGATAGTTCTTTTATGGTGCAAATAGATTCTAGATTGGTGCCTGCTTATGGGTGTGGTAAATAAATAGAGAATAATATTTCTACTTAAGGTATTCTGCCCTATAATTTCTAATTGGGGCTTGCCTCATAGAAGGATGAACAGAGTAATCACCATGAGAATCTGCTGGAGAGTAGTATCTTCTTCCATCATCTTGGATTGTTCTATACCTAACCATAAAATGTTTTTGAAAAATTGCCTTAAATATCTTTGGAGTATGTGTTATAATAACCTTTTTAACCAATGACTCCTCCATTAAATTATGTTATTGGGTTTGGTTGGGAAACCTTCTTGTGGGAAGTCTACTTTCTTTAAGGCAGCTACGCTAGCAGATGTTTTAATTGCCCCTTATCCTTTTGCTACCATAGAACCAAATCATGGGATGGGTTATGTGCGTGTTAAATCTCTTTGTACTGAATTGGGAGTTAAATGTAATCCTCGAACCGGATTTTGTGATGGAAAAATTAGGTTTGTTCCGGTTGAGCTAATGGATGTTGCTGGTTTGGTTGAAGGAGCAAGTGAAGGTAAGGGTCTTGGAAATAAATTCTTAGATGATTTAAGACAGGCAGATTTATTTATTCATATTGTTGATATCTCAGGAACCACAGATTCAAGGGGAAATGAGGGAAGTGGAGACCCTGTTGAAGATGCCAAAATGTTAGAAAATGAATTAAACAAATGGTATGGAGGGATTTTCCAAAAAGTTTGGGAGAAGATGGCAAGGACAATTCAGACAAATAAACAGAATTTGGCCGAAGCCGTTGCAAAACAATTTTCTGGATTGAGAGTAACTGAAGAGGATGTTAAAGCAGTTTTAATAAAATTAAAGCTAGACCCCACTAAACCAAAAGACTGGTCAGAGGATAATCTAAAAGAATTTACTAAGACACTCAGACATATGACAAAGCCAATGATTATTGCTGCTAATAAAGTTGATAAGAGTGGAGCTTCTGAAAATTTGGAAAGGTTGAAAAAAGAATTCGGAGATATTTTAATTATTCCATGTTCTTCTGATGCAGAACTTTCTTTAAGACAGGCTGCAAATGCAGGATTGATTGAATATATTCAAGGAGAATCTTCTTTTAAAATCAATGAGGGAAAAGTTAATGAGGCACAAAAAAAGGCTTTGGATTCTATTCAGAAAAATGTTTTAGATAAGTTTGGTTCCACTGGAGTTCAAGAAGTTTTGGACAAAGCAGTATTTGATTTCTTAAAATATATTGCGGTATTTCCTGCGGGGTCAAGGTTAGCAGATAGTAAAGGGAATGTTCTGCCTGATTGCTTTCTTCTTCCAAGTGGCTCAACAGCCTTAGATTTTGCATATTCTCTCCATACTGATATTGGAGATAGATTTGTTAGGGCTATTGATGTTAGGACAAAAAAAGCGGTAGGAAAAGACCATCCATTAAATCATAGAGACGGTATAGAGATTATGACTTCTTGAGACTAGAGAAAATATAGTATTAAAAGATAAACCCCCTTTTTATGAGTATTGTTTTCAAAAATATACTTTTTAGAATACATCCCTTTATAATCTTTGATAAATTTGTGTAATTTTGATGGTAAGACATCTTGTTGAATCACAACAGTTAAGTGTGGATGCTCTATTTAAGATTTTCAAAAGAGCTGATTTTTTAAGAGCTCATCAGAAGTCTACACTAAAGAATAAATTACTAACAACTCTTTTTTATGAGCCCAGCACCAGAACTCGTCTTAGTTTTGAATCAGCAATGTTGAAGCTAGGGGGTTCGGTAATTGGAACTGAAAGCGCAAAAGAATTTTCTTCTGTTTCAAAAGGAGAATCTTTGGAAGACACTATTAGGGTTATTGGAGCATATTCAGATATTATTGTTCTTAGGTCAAGTGAAGAGGGTGCAGCGCTTAGTGCCTCTATGATAAGCAAGGTGCCCATAATTAATGGGGGTGATGGAAAAGGCCAACATCCCACACAAGCAATACTAGACCTCTATACAATTTATAGAGAATTCAAAAGATTAAATAATCTTAAGATAGCAATTGTTGGAGATTTAAAGAGTGGTCGAACAGTCCATTCTCTTTGTTATCTTCTTGGGAAGTTTAAGAACATAAAGATTATCCTTATTTCTCCTCCCCATTTGAAAGTTGGAGAGAACATTAAAGAATATTTAACAAAACATAAAATCTTCTTTGAAGAAAGAGAGGATATGAATTCCATTCTACCTTTTGTAGATGTAGTTTATATGACTAGAATTCAAAAAGAGCGTATGTGTAAAACCGAGTATGATAAGGCAAATGGATGTTATAAAATTAATTTATCAAACATTAATCTGCTAAGAAGAAATACCCGAATAATGCATCCCTTACCACATGTTACAGAGATAGATTTGCCTTTCGAGGTTGAAGAAAATGATCCGAGGGTCGCTTATTTTCGTCAGGCCGAAAATGGTCTTTATGTCAGGATGGCAATTTTAGAAGATTTGCTTCTTTCAAAAAGAAGCTCTCGTCTAAGTATTTTACAAAGGAGAAGATGAAGTTGGGCAACTTCATCGTTAATATCCTACCCGAGCGCTTTGCGCATTTGTGAATACGTTGCTCAGAGTTGAGTTGAAAAAGTATGTTAAAGAATTGAGAATTTACTAAATGTTTTCTAAAAGTGAGCACTTTGGACTTGTCCTGGTGCGAGCGATTGATTTATTAATGAAATATTCTTTTCAAATTTATGAAATATAAAATGCTTTTAACAATCTTTTTGGTTGCAATCATTACTTCTGCACTCTTGGCGTTTGTTCCAATATCTAACCTTTGTGCTCCAAACGACAATTCTTCTGGATGTTCTTTTGTTCAGAGTTCTACTTACAGTAAAATCTTAGGAGTGAATAATAGTTACATTGGGCTTGTGGCCTTTATTGCTTTGTTTTTTATCACCCTGTCACATATGTTTAGGCCGAGAAAAGAAAAGGAATTGATTATTTTGGTTGGTGTTGTGATTGCCTCCCTTCTTGCAGTTTACTTTATCTATCTGCAAGTTTTTATTTTGAAAGCGTTTTGCACATATTGTATGATTGTTGACGTTTTGAGTATATTGGCTTTAGTTATCGTGGGGATTTATGGGATGGATTGAATCACTTAGAAGTGGGAAGCTATATTTATAAGACTCCTTAACTAAAATAACTTATGAAAATAAGGGTGATAGTCGTTCCGAATTCTGGTCGTCAAGAGATTTTGAAAATCTCTGAAAAAGAGTACAAGGTCTTCCTTAAGCGTTCTCCAGAAAAAAACAAGGCTAATGATGAATTAGTTGGCTTGTTAAAAAAAGAATTTAAATGTCCTGTTGCAATAATTCGGGGGAAAACGTCTAAGACAAAATTAGTTGAAATAAAAAATGGGAATTAAATATACACATGCACCCGAACTAAGAGAGGTTGCTAGGGGGATTGTTGAACTTCTTGGATGGAATCATATCCTTTTGGAACATGTTTCTTTTTTGAGAAGTTTTGGTTCAAGTTCTCGAGGGACTATTGCCCGTTGCCATTCTCTTGGAAAGGCAATGCAGATGGGTATGGGACGAATAAAAGGATTTTATTTGATAGAAGTTATTTCTGAAAGGTTTGATAAATTATCTGAAAGAGAAAAGATTGAAACCCTAATTCATGAATTAATGCATATACCTAAAACTTTTGGAGGAGGATTTGTTCATCATGATAGAGTTCATGATGAATCTGTCAAGAAAGTTTATGATCATTATTGTAATCTCAAAAATAAGGGAAGTGTAAATAGATGGTTTTGAATGAGATAAACTACTTTATTAATGGGAAAAAAAGGAAAATTAAGGTTCAGGAAGTGTCTGTTTTTTCGACGGGATTAATGTTTAGATTAAATTCTCCACCACTCTTATTTAGCTTAAAAAAAGAAAAATGGTTCACAATTACAGGGATTTTTTGTAGGCCATTTAAGGCAATTTGGCTTGATGAAAAAATGCGTGCAACAAAGATTGTCGACGTCAAAAATTGGAAAATAGGAATTTCTGGAAGAGGGAAGTATCTATTAGAGGTGCCTATAACTACCAAAAAATGATAAATCTTCGACGATGGAGAGAGATAGAAAGGTTTAAATAGAAATTTGTGTTCGGAGAAGTATTGTTTGTCAATAGGTAAAAAGGAGGTTAAAAAAAATGGGAAAAATTATTGTAAAGGGCGTGGTTACTAGAAGGCCAGGACATTTGTATTACGTTGACGGAAAAGGAAATGTCTGTGAAGCTGTAATGGCTAGAGGCGGAAAGAAAAAGAAGAAGGTAGCTAAGAAAAAGAAAAAGTAAACCCTATCACAAATCATATTCAATGAACCTCCTTTAAGGGAGACTGGAGGTTCATTATTTTTTATTTTTTTATCCAAAATATTTTTCAATGTAGAATCTAATAAGTTGTTCCACTTCGGGGATGCAACTTTTGTCTTTTATTCCAACCTTTGTTTTCTTTTGAACGTCTTCTAATGTCTTTGCTCCTTCCAAAACCGCCTCTTCTATATCCTTGTCTGTAATCTTTAATATTTTATCAATAATCTTTGCTCCTTGCACAACAACCCTATCTTCTTTTCCACTTTTTCTGAAATAATTATTAATTGCCTCTCTAAGGGCCTTGTCCCCAAGGACAGAACAATGAAATTTCCTTTGAGGTAATCCTTTTAGTCTATTTGCAATATCTTGTGGTTTTATCTTTAATGCGTCTTCGATTTTCATTCCACCCTTTTCTGTAACCATAACACTAAGCATAGAAGTACTCCCAATTGCTGAAGCACAACCAAATGTTTGCCATTTACATTCTTTTATTTTGTTTCCTTTCTTATCAACTTTAATCCACATTTTCATCATATCTCCACATGCCGGACTACCAACCTGACCAACACCACTTGCAGTCTTTCCATATTCTTTAGCGGCTGCTTCATCTTTTAGAAAATTTTTTGGATTAAAGAAGTGTTTTTTAACAATATCATTGTAAAACCATTTCTTCCCCTCTACTTTTGCTTTCACGTCAACGTGTGTTTCCATCTTATTTATTTACTCCACTAATTTTTTTGTTATCTTCGCTGAGATATTCTTTAAAATCTTCTGCTTTCAAGTTTACTGGGGAGAGATCTCGGAGTCTTTTTACTATTTTTGGAAAAAGGTTTATTAGTTTTTCTATTCCTTCTTTTGTAGTATTCTTTCCTAGAGTAAATCTCATACTTCCATGCGCGGCCTCGTAAGGAAGTCCTAGGGCTAAAATTACATGGCTTGGGTCTAAAGTCTTGCTTGTGCAGGCGCTTCCAGTACTGGCACAGATGCCTTCTTTATCAAGATAGAGAAGTGCTGCTTCTCCTTCAATATCTAAAATACTTATATTCACATTATTAGGCAATCTCTTTGTGGGGTGTCCATTTAAGAAGGCTTTTGGGATGGTTTTTAAAATTCCATCAATCAATTTGTTTGATAGTTTTGTTAATCTTTCGCACTCTAGTCCTTTGTCTTTTGATGCAATTTCTAATGCTTTTGCGAATCCAACTATTAAAGGAATGTTCTCTGTCCCGCTTCGAAGTCTTCTTTCTTGTCCTCCTCCATGAATTAGAGGTGTTAGAGTTACGCCTTTCCTTAAAAACAAGAGGCCTATGCCTTTTGGACCATATACTTTGCTCGCATTTAAGCTCATGAGATCCACACCAAGATTTTTAACATCTAAGTTTAAATATTCGGAAGCCTGACAGGCATCTGTATGAAATAAAACCTTATTTTTTTTACAAATTTCTGAGATTTCTTTTATGGGCTGAATTGTTCCAATTTCATTATTGGCATACATAATGCTAACAAGAATAGTTTCACTTTTTATTGCCTTTTCTAATTCGTCTAGGCTAATTAAACCATATCGATCTACATCAAGATAAGTTACTTCGTATCCTTCTTTTTCTAAGAATTCGCAGGTTTCAAGAACTGCAGGGTGTTCAGTTTTTTGTGTTATAATATGGTTTCCTTTTCCTAGTTTTTTGTTTTGATGATGTGCAATTCCTTTTATAGCCATATTAATGCTTTCTGTTCCACTTCCTGTAAAAATTATCTCTTCAGGTTCGCAATTAAGAATTTTAGATATTGTTTCTCTAGAACTATCTAGGGCCTGTTTTCCTTTCAAACCTTCCGAATGCATGCTTCCCGGATTTCCATAAATTTGATTAAAATAGGGGAGCATTGCTTTGACAACTTCTTTATCTACAGGTGTTGTTGCGGCATTATCAAAGTATGTAGACTTTTTATCCATCTTTCTTTTTAGAATTTAGTTTTGCGACTAATTCTTCGGGGTCTATTCCATGAACTATTGCCCCTTGTTCAATTGTCTCAAATTGTGCCATTGGACACATACCACACCCTAACCCTTCTTCTGCTAAAATTTCCATTGCTTCGGAGTTCGAATCCACTAAATCTGCAAATTTTGTATGTCTCGTTATTTTTTTGTTTTTCATAATCTAGGCCCCCATATGTTTTGGGTCTGCATTACAATATTTAAGAACTTCTTTATTATATTTTTTGCAAACCTCGCAAGAAGATTTTGAATCTTTCATAAATTTCAATATCTTTTGCATTTCTGTGACTGCCATCTTGGGATTTTCAAAAACTATTTTTGCAGATTTTTCTACCTCTATCTTTGTTTCGTTGCTAAGTTTAATCTTATTAGCCCTTTTATTAGATAAATATTGAGATATGGCAGCCTTACTTATTCCAAGGATATTCCCTGCTTTTTCATAACTTAATTCGTATTTTTTAGTTAATAGTCTTGCAAGTTCTTTTCTTATTGCAGGTATAATATACCAGACTTCAATTTCCTGAGATAACAAATATGCCATGTTCACAATAGTTAACCTTTATTTATAAATCTTTCGGATTAAGCTTTTCTAGTAATCTTTATAAAGGTAATATCTTTTTACAATATATGGTCCTTTGGGTTATTATTATAGTAGTAATTGTTTTGGCTATAGTTTTTTTTGCCTATTACAATAGGTTTGCTAGATTATCCCAACAAATTGATAATTCTCTTTCACAGATTGGTGTTCAGTTAAAAAAGCGAGTAGATTTGGTTCCAAATTTAATTAGTTCTGTTAAGGGGTATATGAAACATGAAAGTGCGGCAATTAAAACAGTTACTGATGCTAGAAAGGCTCTCGTTTCTGCTGAGGGTATTGAAAAGAAAATGAGGGCAGGTAATAAATTACAGTCTGCTTTGAAATCAATTTTTGCACTTGCAGAGAATTATCCAAACCTTAAAGCAAATGAAAACTTCTTACAATTACAACAAGAGCTTTCCTCTATTGAAGACAAGGTTGCATATGCAAGGCAATATTATAATGATGGAATTATGTCTTATAATATTATGACTAAAACAGTTCCTGGAATGTGGTTTGCTTCGATATACGGGTTCAAAGAGAGAGAATATTTGAAAATTTCTGAAGCAGAAAAGGCCGTTCCTAAGGTCGAATTTTAATTATCTATGGTTGAAGGTATTTCCCCTGAGAGGTTCCTTGTAGAAGTATTAGAAAGAGAATTGTTTAAGGTTATAGGAGAGAATAGTTATAGGGTAACCAGAGATAGTTCTAAAAGAATTTCTATTCCAAATGAAACTATTTATGAGGTAAAAAGGGGGGATAGACTTAGTGAAAAGGCTTTACTTCGTATTGTTCGTGGCGGTCCCTGTAGTGCTATTAGTGGTGTTAGTCTTGATTGTCAGGGAGATAGTATTGGTATTTTCTGGGCTTTAGGATACGCACTCGATTCTTTCGCTCAAAATAAGAGAGCAACTTACCCTTGGTTAACAGTCACAACACCATTTAATGGAAGGGAATATATCGAAGGGATAAGAAGAAGACACCCTGGGAGAGATAGGTCTGGGGATGAAAAAGCCGATGTTGGTGACTTAGAGAAAATGTCTTATAAGAAGTAGTATATTCTAAAGTATATTTTATAAAGTATATGTTATAGTGTATAGGTTAATCTTATAAACTATTTTGTTCTTTCTATTTTATGGAAAGAGTTTCATTTTATGATGAGATAGCACGAAATAAAAGGAATTCATTTTTTCTTTTGACTTTTGTGTTTATTGTGCTTTTGCTTTTGACTTATGTGATTGGTCTTGCCGTCGGGGGAGATTACTTTTTTATTATCTTGGTTTTTGGGACAATTATCTCAATCCTTTATGTTGTTGGAGGTTATTATAATTCCCATAAGCTTGCCATCGCCTCGGTTAGTGGTAAACTTGCTGATGGTTCTCAATATCATCAGTATCATAATATTGTGGAAGGGCTTAGTCTTGCGTCTGGAGTTCCAAAGCCAAAACTCTATGTGATGAACAATCCCCAGATTAATGCTTTCGCTTCAGGAAGGAATCCTGAGAACGCGGTTATTTGTGTGACTACTGGTGCTCTTGAGAATTTGAGTAAACAAGAATTGGAGGGTGTTTTAGCTCATGAAATGAGTCATATTGCTAATTATGATATTAGATTTATGACTTTGACTGCAATCCTTGTAGGGATGATATCTATTATTGCACAGATATTTTTGAGAAGCCTTTGGTATGGGGGTGGGAGAGGTAGCAGCAATGATAAGGATGGTGCAATCTGGATGGTTGTGGGCATTGCACTGGCTATTTTGGCCCCTATTGTTGTCGCGTTAGTTCAATTAGCAATTTCTAGAAAGAGAGAATATGCTGCGGACTCTTCGGCAGTTAAGTTTATGAGGACGCCGACAGGATTAATTAATGCTTTGAAAAAGATTGGAGGAAATAAGCCTATGAAAGTCTCTGGAGCTGTTGCCCCTCTATTTATTGCTAATCCTAGCAAGACAAAAGAGTTGTTTATGACTCATCCACCTCTAGAGAAAAGAATTGCTAGACTGGAGAGGATGTGATTAGGTAAATTTATATAACGAAGGACCCCTTATCTTATTATGAACCTAAAAGAGAGATTTGATTTAATAACGCGGAATCTTCAAGAAGTTATTGGAGAAGAAGAGTTGAAAGAGAAATTAAACTCTAAGAAGGAATTTGTTGTATATTGGGGAACAATGCCCACGGGAAGCATTTCTATTGCTTATTTTTTCCCTATGTTAAAAATTGCGGATTTGTTAAAGGCAGGGTGTAGGGTAAAAATTCTAAATGCAGACCTCCATGCCGCCCTCGATTCTGTTCCATGGGAAGAATTGGAAAAAAGATTTGCCTATTATCAAGAAGCTATAGAAACAATACTTAAGACATTAGGTGTAGATTTAAAGAAATTGGAGTTTGTTAAGGGTAGTGAATTACAACTTAATAATAAATATTTTGAAGATTTATTAAAGATGAGTACTTTTTCCAATATTCATGATGCGGTAAAGGCTTCCAGTGAAGTTGTTAAGGCTAGTGATAATCCAAAACTTTCTGGAGCAATTTATCCCCTAATGCAAGCTTTGGATGAAGAGTATTTGGGTGTTGATGCTCAACTTGGTGGGAATGACCAAAGGAAGATTATGGTCTTTGCTAGGGAATATTTACCCAAGATTGGATATGAAAGAAGGATTGAACTATTAAATCCCCTAATTAGAGGTCTTGTTGGTGAGAAGATGTCTTCCAGTCAGAGGAATACAAAAATTGATTTGATGGATGATGAAGAATCTGTTAAAAAGAGAATTAACGGTGCTGACTGTGTTGCTGGAGACCCTAATAACGGCATAATGGCGCTTTTGAAATACTTTATCATGATTATCAAAGGAGATAAGGGAGAGAAGCTTGTGATTAAAAGACCTGAGAAGTTTGGTGGGAACATAGAGTATTCTAACTATGAAAGTATTGAAAAAGATTTTGTTTCAAAGAAACTTCATCCAATGGATTTAAAGAATGGTGTTGCTGGAGAGATTAATAATTTATTGGTTGCTATTCGTAAAAATAAGAAGTTGAAGAAACTTCATGAGATGGCTTATCCAAAAGCTTAAAACTTATCTTTCTAATTTATAAATATGGTTAAGAAACGCGCACTTGTATTATATTCAGGAGGGTTGGACTCCCGACTTGCTGTGAAGCTTATGCAAGATGAAGGCTATGAGGTAGAGGCTTTGTACTTTGCTCTGCCTTTTGGTTGTGGGTGTTGCAAGGAGGGATGCAACTTTAATTTTGCTCAGACTTCGGGGGTGAAGATGACGATAATAGATGTTACTAAAGAGCCTCTTCTTTCGGAATATATTGGGATTATTAAGAATCCCCGATATGGAATCGGGGCGGGAATTAATCCTTGTAAGGATTGTAAGATATTTATGTTTAAGAAAGCAAAAAAATATGCTGATGAGAAAAAGATTAAAGTTATTGCTACCGGAGAGGTGGTTGGTCAGAGACCTATGAGTCAAACCCAAAGCGGAATGAGAATTATAGACAAAGAAATTGGTTTTGAGATTAAAAGACCCTTAATTGAGATTGGAATAAATGGGAGAAGTCGAAAAATGCAAATGGCACTTGCAGAAAAATATGGGATTAAATACCCAAATCCTGGAGGTGGTTGTTTCTTATGTGAGAAAAGTCCGGCTAATAGGTTAAAGAATTTATTTGAAAAAGATTTTATTAATGAAAAGACTTTGCCACTCACCATGATGGGCAGACATTTTTTTATCGACGGAGTTTGGTTTGTTGTTGCCAGAGATGAAAAAGAGTGTATTTTTTTAGATGATTTTAAAGAAACTATTGTTGGTGGAAAGGGAATTCCTAGTGTTTATTCATCTGATAAAAAGGGGAAGGAAAATGCTTTAAAACTACAAAAAGCTTACTCTACTGGAGATAATGAAAATGAGCGAGATAAATTCAATGAATGGAAGTTATAAAACTCAAAAACCTCGCATGTTTTCATTTATTCAATGGGATGAAAAATGAAAAGAGAGATAAATTTGATGGGTGGAAATTGTGAAATATCCGTTTAATCTGGTTGCTAAGATTTCCCATTTAATAATTAGTCTCTTGTTTGCCTATTCTATTATTAGGGATTATTTTTCTGGAGTTTACTGGAGAATTCCTCTTTATCTTCTAGTTTTTCTCCTTTATTCTTTTGGCTTTTTTAAAATTAAAAATTTATCGAATACCTCTAGAGTCTTTTTGGGGATTATAATGTTATTAGAATTGGGAGGGGAAAGTTTGTTTAGGCTTTTTTACACAACAGTTTATTATGACAAGATTCTCCATTTTATAAATCCGTTTTTTATAATATTTATTACCTATGACGTGTTGGGAGATTTTGTTAAAGATAAAAATAAGAGGATTTACTTTTCTTTTTTTGGAGTGCTTATTATTGGGCTTATTTGGGAGTTAATAGAGATTTTCCTATTTACCTTTTTTAATGTTCCTCTTGTTGGCGTGGTCCTTACTGATTCTCTAATAAAATCTTCTTCTAGTATTACTTTTTGGTTAAGCCCGTGGGTAGATACCTTTTATGATATCGTTTTAGATGTGCTGGGGGCCTTTTTTGCTTTAATCTTAATGATTATCCTCTACAAAAAGAAGGGGTTAAACCAAAAATGACCAACAAATATGTTTGGGAATTTACTAATCAAAGAAAACTGAACAAATCAGAGTTTTTAGATTACTTCGAGAGGAAAGTATTTAGGACAATTCGGAAGTATGATATGCTTCCAAAGGACAAAGCTATTATATTAAAGAAGTCCGAGGACCTGAATACTACTGTTTTGAAGAAGGTGTTGGAAAAGAAGTTTACTGTTAAGTTTGGAGTGAAACCTGTTTTCTTTTCAGATAATTTATCTTTTGTTGCAGAAGAGATTTTCAAGAAAATCTTGATGGGTAAATTTGAAGGTCCAAAACCAGAGAATAGGCCCCTTTATTTCCTTTCAGATAAAGAAGTTGAACTTTATGCTGAATTGGTTGGCCTTAAAGGAGATGTTAGAAAAAGAGACTCTAGAACTCGGGCTCTTTTTGATAAGTTTTTAAAGAAAAACCAAGACCTTGAGTTAAATATTGTTAGGGCTTTGGGACAAATTGTTTAGGCAAATGATCTTTGGTTATGTTCAGCATAACATTCTCTCCAACAATTTTTATAGAGTCTATAGGGATTGCTATTCTTTTCTTAGAAAAAAATAATGAGGATGTAGGTTTTGCATAAATTATTTTTATCTTGTTTTTCTCTCCATAAATGTCTATTGATGAAACCGCTCCAATTTTTTCCCCATTTTTATCAAAAACAATCTTCCCTTTTACATCATAAACCACTGTTATTTTTAAAAAAATGGCATGAGGGGTTATTTTACTAATGTAATTCTTTCCGATGGTCAATCCACTCCTAATAATTCCCTTATCTACAGATATCCCAATAAAATCTAAAGATTTTGAGTTAATTAATACTTTTTCCGCAACCCCAATAAAAGCTCCTTCCGAGTCTATAACATCTTTTCCCAATATGTCTTCGGAAGTTATTGCTTTAACTATTGCTTTGCCAGAAATACTTTTTTGTTGTCTCATATTTTGGTTTTAATACTATCGATTTATTTACATATTCCATTTTAGATGCCGGGATAAAAAACTCTCGGCTGAACAGGGAGCGAACATATACTCCTTTTAGATCATTTCTCGTCCCATTTCTTACAACCTCTTTGACCCTTCCAATTATTTCACCTTTAGAGGTTATTACTTTTTTGTTTTTAATTAAAACAGAAACTTCTATATTCAAAATTACAGCGTCTTTAGATATCTTTGAAAAGTAATTTCTTCCAATATATATCTGTTTCTTAAGAACGTTCCCCCTCACAAGAATCCCCTCAAGACCAAAGCCCACCGGATTTATTCTTATCTCTGATATTCTTCCCACTATCTCTCCCCCCTTGGAAAGGACCCTTTTTCCGATTAATTTTCTTAAATTAATTGTTCTGTCGAGAGGTCGTTCAGTTCTTAATATTTGGTGGGGTCTTCTCATGTCGTTTTAAGGATAAGGGACTTTAAAAATCATGCGGAGAACAATAAAAAGATTCCCGCAATAGCTAGATATTCTAAAATCTTTGCTAGGAGAGTTATTATAAACAGTCTTTTGAAGTTATATTTTGTTACTCCTAATGCGAAGATTAATAGGGGTGCGGGAAAAATAGGGATAATGTTAAAAATAAATATTCCATAAGCCCCATAATTGTTCATCCATCTCCTAGCCTTATACACTTTTTTCTTTGAAACAAAATGTAACATAAAGTTGCTTGTTTTAAAACCAACAAAATAATTAAGTATTTGTGAGAGCATATATCCTACCATACACGTAAAAAGGGAAAAGAAAATAGGGTTTCCATTTACTAATCCATAGTAGAATATTAATTCATCTGCTGAAGGCATAAAGAATATTCCCCCTATAAAATGTTCATAAAGTAGGCCCATAGGAGTTACATTCATGAAGTTATAATGGATGTAGTCCATCATTTCTCGGAGAAAGGGTGTTGTTTGAATTAAGTTGTACAAAGAGTTATAGAAAAAAATAACTAAAAACAATAAGGCAAGAAGAATAATAATAGAAATTGCTAAAACCTTTCTTTTATGTGAAGGATCATTCTCTTGGATGTAATAGTGGTCCATGAGTGTTACAAGAATTTATTGTTTTTATAGTATGATGTTTTGGGTGTTCAAAGGCAAATCAAGACCTTGAGTTAAATATTGTTAGGGCTTTGGGACAAATTTGTTAGATTATTTTAGCTTAAGAGAGTGTTACCCCTATCTTGTAATGACAATAGTAAGGTTTAAATAGTGTAAAAAAATCTATTAATAATGGCAAAAAGTGGTAGAATACCTGTCCCATTGAAAGTAGCATTATATGTTGGAGCTATAGCTGGGCTTTCAGGAGGTCTATATAGTCAATTAGATAGTATTCAACAAAGAAGGTCAAATAGGGAGGCAACTCACTATTCAGGTTCTGCAATTTCTGGAGGATCCGAAAGACCAGCTAGTCCTCTTGAAAGGGCTGTAGAGGGACCTGTTGTTGAAACTGCCCCTGTTGTCCCGGAAAGAGTTAATTACAGGACTGAAGACTTTTCTGAAGATACCGAACAAATTGCTCTTGCTAGAATGCTTTATGGAGAGGCTAGGGGGGAATCTAATGCCGAAAATTTTGCTATTGCTTACTCTGCTATTAATCGTTCTACTGATGGTCATCGTTGGAATGGTGAAGGTGATTTAAGGGCGGTTGTTCATGCCCCTTGGCAATATTCTTGTTTTAATAAGGGTAGCGAAACACTTGCTGCATTAAAAGATCCCGAATCCGATGATTCAGTAAGATGGTTTGAATTATTAGATATAGCTGGTAGAGCTATAGCTGGCGAACATCCAGAATTGAATTGTGGCCAAACACATTATTTTAATCCTAGACGTGCAAATCCAGATTGGGCTGATGATTTAGAATTGATTGAGTTTGGGGGTAGAAATTTTGCACACACCTATAGAAGAGAGGACTAATTAATCACTTATCCATTCTTTTTAAGAGGTCTTTAAGCTTTGCTTCGTTAGCTTCTTTGTTTTTGATTTCGGAGACAGAATAAACTTGTTTTTCTCCGATTTGTTGTGCTTTTTCAACTTTTAAATCTCTAAGCATCTTTTTCCTTATCTCTTCTGAAATTAATAGTTTATCATTATCAGAGTCTGCGATTCTCTTGGCAAAAGAAATTGTATTCCCAAGCCCAGTATATTTTAACTTCCCACCCTCTCTTGAAGTTATTAATTCCCCTGAGTGAACTCCTAAGTTGGCCACTATTTTACTATTGAATTTTTTGTTATGTAACTTTATTTTTTCTAGGATCCTAGAGGCGGTTTTTACTGCTAGAACCTCGTTGTGATAGGTCTTTGTTACTAGTGGAGAAAATATCACAAAGGCGTAATCATTTCTCCAGTCAACAAGGCCTTTTGATTCTTTTGACTCATTAACTATTTGTTTTAACTCCTCTCTAGAATTATCACTTAAACTCTCTGAGTTCTTTATGCTTATTGCTACAATTGCTGAAGTATATTTTTCTCCTTTTATTACTAGGGCAGATTCTGCACTCCCTGCTTGTTTGCTTGTTAAATCCACCATGCTTCTATCTTCAGATTTGTAGTTTGCGGAATCTAAGCTTTGTGATGAAGGAGATTTATTTGTGAAATTTATGCTTTCAGAAGCCATGGATTTGAATGATCCTTTTATTCCAGAGACCATCTTACTATTCCCCCCGAGGGTTTTTGTTTTTCTGTATTTCATAAAAAATATTACTCCCGTGGCACCAAGAATGATTATTAAAAAAATCCAAACTAAAGAGTAGTTAGTAAAGATTCCTACATTTTTTAAATCTTCAATAGATATTGCATTCCCTGTTAACATAACTTGACGGTTTATTGAGCTCTCTCCATCGTTGACGGCAACATTATATTCTCCTTGGGGTGCTTCTAGTTTAAACTTTCTTATTCCTCCAATTTCAATATTGAGGAGTTCTAGGGTTTTTTTGTCTTCTCCAATCATAATATCAATTGTTTTGTTATACAATGTGTTTCCAGCGTTGGTTACTGTTAAGATACCATCTTCAATCTCAAATTCTACTTTTTGTAATTCTAGTACATTAAATTCTAAATTTTCCCTAAGATCTCCAAATGAAGAAAATATGGTCCATGACCCTGCGGTTGCATTTTGAGGAAACTCAAAAGTTATAAACTCTCCCGATGAAACAATTTTTTCTGATTCTTCGAGGCCTGGAGAGAGTAACCTTGCTGAGATTGACCCTTCCATCTTTTCTCCTGCTTGGTCAAAAATCTCTGCCCCAAAGGTTAAAGCTGTTCCAGGCAATACATCTGTTTCGGAAAGACTTGGGATTAGTGAAGAAGGAACTTGGTTTATTGTGAAACTTGCCTCCCCCTTTCCCTGGTTAAGAACTCCATCAGTAGAGGTGTCGTAAGCAATTATTTCAATGGAGTAAGTTCCTGCCTTTGTGGTTTCTGGCATTGAGAATACTTCTGTGATATTGCCCCCAACTATGGCTTTTGTTAAATCCACTGAGCCTGTTACCTGAATAAATCCATTTAATAAATCTCCATTTTCCTTTATAGCATTTATAGTTAGTTGAATTCCTTCGCCAGGATTGTAAGTTGCTTTATCTAGGTTTGGTGTAACAATAATATTATCCGTTACAGTAAATATTTTTGAGGAAGTGGCCATTGACCCCATCGTAGCTATTAATTGACAGGAACCAATAATTGAAGATATATTTTCTATTTCTAAATCTTCTTTACTTAAAATTTTGTAGGGCAAGGGATATGTTTGTTCTAATTCTTTTGAAAATGCCCTAGCTGAAATTCTTAAAAGGTTTGACTTTTGTTCCCCACAAACCAAATCAATATTTAAATTTCCGGAATCGGCCCCGACTAATCCATCTGCAGTTACGTATAATCTGTCTCCAAGATTATAAACCTCTAATGGTTCTGAGAGAGAAATTGCTGCATTTACAAAACCAATTAAACCAAAAAATAACAAAATCACCAAAACTTTTTTTATCATGAAATCTCTAGGCCGTTTCACTATTTAAATATTTAGAAACACCACAACAATTCTTATAAATAGTCATTATCTGGATTATTTATGAAATTTAACAATTTGAGCCTTGTTGGGATGCTAGGAGGGTTTATTTTTACTATTTTGGCCGGGCTAAGGTACTTTGCGCTTTATCCAGACTTGGATAGGGCCCTAGCCTATTGCGTATTAGGTTTCTTAGTTATAGGGATTTCTTTTGTGTATGGAAGACTAAGAATGGCTGAAGACACCCTTCTTGCAGTAGAGAACTATCTAGCTGATAGGCCTTGGGATTTAGAGATGTGAGTTAGATTTAAATAGAACTATTTCTTTTTGTTTTTATGAAAACACCCGGTATAATTGGGGGCCTTGGGCCTGAAACGACTGCAAAGATTTACTTAGCTTTGGCTATGCAAACGTCCAAGGAATATCCGTGGAATTTTGATTTCTAATGTCTCGTTTCCTAAATATTTAGAGGAAGAAATCGGTTCTAAAGGCGGCGATGCCAAATTGATTTTGCCTTATCTCTTAAAATCGGTTAGACAATTAGAATCTGCGGGGGCCGATTTTATTGTTCTTCCTTGTAATACTCTTCACTCTTTGATGCCTACTTTGAAAGAATATACCTCGCTGGAATTTGTTGATTTAGTGGTAGAGGTGTCTAGAGAGGTTAGAGAGAGTTATAGAAAGATAGGAGTTCTTTGTACTAGTAAGACAAGAAAGGAGAAAATTTATGATAGCTCGTTAAAGGGTGTTAAGATAGTTTATCCTGGCGATTTTGAGCAAGAGGAGATTTCAAGAATTATCCTTAGAATAATAAATAAAACTTCAAAGGTTGGCGATAGAGAATATCTTGAACGGGTTATTGAGAATCTATTAGAAGAGGGTGCTGAAAAAGTTCTTCTTGCGTGTACTGATTTAGGCAACTTGGTTAAACACAATCAAAGGGTTTTAGATACTACTGATATGTTAATAGAGACAACCCTAAGAAAGATGAAAGAGTTTAAATATAATAAAAGCGAGGCTAGGTTATGGTGAAATCAGTAGTAAACCCTTGGGAAGTAACTGGAGAAGTCAATTATGATAAATTGATTAGGGATTTTGGTGTGAAGAGGATAGATAAGGATTTATTGAATAGAATCAAATCAATTACAGGAGAGATTCATCCAATGCTTAGAAGAGAATTCTTTTTTGCACACAGAGACTTTGAACCTATTTTAGATCAATATGAAAAGGGAAATAAGTTTTTTATTTACACTGGATGTGGTCCCTCCGGACCACTACACTTAGGCCATTTGGGTACTTGGATGTTTACTAAATGGTTGCAGGATAAATTTGATGTAGAAGTTTGGTTTCAATTTACTGATGATGAGAAATTTTTATTTAAACAAAAGTCCTATGAAGAGATTCAAAAATGGACGAAGGAAAATATGTTAGATGTGATTGCTTTAGGTTTTAATCCTAAAAAGACTCATTTTATAGTGGACACCTGGCATGCCAACCTTTTGTATCCTGAAGCGATTAAGTTTGCTAAAAAAATAACATTTTCGACAGTTAAGGCCGCTTTTGGTTTTACTAATGATAGAAATATAGGGGAAATTTTTTACACCTCAATGCAAGCTGTTCCAGCAATTCTTCCAAGTGTTTTAGCAGGTAAAATGATTCCTTGCCTAATTCCTTTAGGAATTGACCAGGACCCACATTTTAGGGTGGCTCGTGATGTTTACCCTAAATTGGGTTATCCAAAACCAGCAATTCTTCATGGAAAACTTTTGCCTCCTTTAAAGGGAATGGAAGGGAAAATGAGTAGTAGTGAAGAAACTGGTGCAATTTTAACAACAGATGACGCAGCAACGGTAAAAAATAAAATTAATAAATATGCTTTTTCGGGTGGACAAAAAACCACAGAAGAACATAGAAAAAAGGGCGGAAATACTGATGTTGATGTTTCCTTTCAATATCTTAAAATAATATTTGAACCAGATGATAAAAAGTTGGCAGAGATTAAAAGAAAATACGAATCTGGTGAGATGTTAACTGGGGAGCTGAAGGCTTATTTGATTGAAAAGATAAATGCTTTCTTGAAAGAACATCAAAAGAAGCGGGAAGAAGCTAAAGGGAAAGTTGAGGAGTTTTTATTTAGTAGATAGGGCTTTGGGGAAGAGTTCTGCTTCCTAAAATTTGAATACCTTCTTTGGTGATATTCATTCCGACAGGTTTTCTTTCATGTGAGGTTCTTCGCATCTTTGCTATTCTAATTGCTCGGTCTCCGGAACCAGTTATACCTGATTCGTAAAGAATTGTTACAGAATCTGAAAGGAACCTTAGAATGTCTGTTTTTGTCCATTCTCCTTCCATTTGAGGTTGCATTCCCTCTCCTTCTAAACTTTCATCGGCAAAGACGGTTGTAACTTTTAATCTTTTCATTAATGAGGATAATTCAAATATTGTTTGTCTCATCTTTCCAGAGTCGCTTAAATTTAGGGCGAGGACAGATACTGGATCAAAGCAAATTCTTCTTAGATTATTCTTTGAAATAACTGATGTTAGTTCCGTCTTTAATTCTGCAATAGAGGTTTGTGGAGAAAACCTCATAAATTTCATTCTACCTTCACTGCTTGGTCTTGCAAAGTCCCAACCATATGCTCTACCATCATTTATAGTTTCCATGATATCTGGTTCGAACGAGCAATAAAGACCATTCTCGTTGTATTTACTTAATCCGTTCCAAAGAAATTGTAAAAGGAAAGTTGATTTTCCTGAACCTGGTCCCCCTATGACAAGATTATCCGAATTCCTAACGAATCCTCCTTGGCATAAATTATCAAATCCTATAATCCCTGTTGGACACCTATCTATCACCTCTTCGACCATGTTAGGGGATAGAGTAAGAGATTTATAAATTCTTTTGTTTAGACCGTCAATCCTCTTCTTGTTCGTCTTGTAATAAGGCAAGGAGTTCTTTCTCCGACCCAAGGTAAGGGTGTCTTCTTCTAAGATCTCTTACTGTTTCCAACCTAAATTCTCTCCTTACATATCCTCTTAAGAAGAGGACATTTCTAAAATGTCGTGCAATATTATAATTCTGCTCTTCCCTGTTTCTTTGATCAAATCCTTCTGGTAATTCAGGAATCTCATCACCTGGAGATTCTGCTACCCAAGCATATAATTCTACCCCTCTATACCCACTTTCTTGGAGAGTATCTGCTAGGCAGGAACTATGGTGTCCATCTAATAATACAAGCCTTCTACTAGACCCTAAGAGTTCTTTTGTTGGTACTACTATTTTTTTTGGTCTTTCTAAATAACTTCTATAAATTCTTCTTATATCTCCTCTTATTAAAGAATGTTCTATTGGTTTTAACATTCCCGGCTCAGATACTCTTACTAGTTCTCCCATGGGGCTACTGGAAAATCTCCCTATTTAAAAGTTTATTGTAAGGGTAATTGGGATAAGAGACAATTTTATAAACTTGCCAGAACTTAGGTTTTTATGAAAACACTTAACTTACATTGTGATTATATTAAGTTTAAGGCTTTGAAAAAAGCGTTAAAATCGGTTGATGAGATTGCGCCAGGACAGAAGCTAGAGGGTTCTTCAAAGGACTGTTTAGTTGTGATGGTTGCAGTCGAGAAAGGAGATTCTTTAGAATCTGTTGATGCTTTGGTTAAAGATATTAAAGATATTTCATCTCAAGTTAAAACGAATAATATTGTTTTATATCCCTATGCACATTTATCTAGTAATTTGGGGAGTCCCCCTCTTGCCGTCGAGATTTTGAATAAAACTGCTCTTGGTTTAAATGGGTTTGATGTTGTTTCTGCCCCCTTTGGTTATTATAAAGAATTTGAATTGAAGGTCAAAGGACATCCCCTTTCGGAATTGTCTAGGTCCATTGTTGTGGGGGGAGATGAGGTTGCTGAGGAAGGGTTAAGTGATGTAGAAATAAAGCATTTACTTAGAGAAATTTCTAAAGCCAAATTGGATACATCAAAGTTGAAGGAAAATGACCATAGAATTTTGGGGGGCCGAATGAATCTTTGGAGTTTTAACAACGTCGCCCCGGGGATGGTCTTCTGGCACGATAAAGGATTATTTATCAAAAATCAGCTAATTGATTTTTGGAGACAAGAACATAGAAAAGAGAATTATCAAGAAATATCCACACCACAAATAATGGATTCAAAAATCTGGAAGGTTTCTGGTCATTGGGATAAATATAAAGAGAATAATTTTATAACTAGCTATGAGAAAAGACCCTTTATTGCAAAGCCAATGAATTGTCCTGGAGGAATGCTTGTTTATAATAGTAGCCCTAAATCTTATAGAGATTTACCATTGAGAGTTGGAGAACTTGGAATTGTTCATAGAGTGGAACTATCAGGGGTTTTGTCAGGATTATTTAGAGTAATACAATTCACCCAAGATGATGCTCATATTTTTTGTAAGGATAATAAACAAGTTAAGGAAGAGATATTTAACCTTGTTGACCTAATTAAAAGATTTTACAAAGTATTTAATTTAGATTTTGACCATTTAGAGTTGTCTACTCGTCCAGAAAAAAGAATTGGCTCGGATAAGGATTGGGATACTGCGGAAAAAATATTAGAAGATGTATTAAAAGAGAAGAAAATTAAATATAAAATTAATAAAGGGGATGGAGCATTTTATGGTCCAAAGATTGATTTTCATGCTAAAGATTCCTTGGGGAGAACTTGGCAATTATCAACCATCCAATTAGACTTTGCTCTTCCAGAAAGATTTGAATTGAAATTTACAGATGAGAAGGGAAATGAAAAAAGACCTATAATGCTTCATAGGGTTATTTATGGCTCAGTTGAAAGGTTTTTGGGAGTTCTCACAGAGCACCTTGATGGAAAATTTCCATTGTGGCTTTCTCCAAACCAGGTAATGGTTATGAATATGAATGAGGATGTTTTGGGCTTTGCTAAAGAAGTCTATCAAAAACTTTTTGACGATGGTATAAGAGTTGAAATTAATGATAAAAATGAGTCTATTGGAAAGAAGGCACGTGATGCTCAAATTCAAAGATTTAATTATCTCGTTACCGTCGGAGAAAAGGAAATGAAAGAAAAGAAGGTTGCTGTTCGTTCAAGGGAAAGTAATGAAATCAAGTTGATGAAATTGGAGGAGTTTATTGAGATGATTAGAGAGGAGATTTTTAGGAAAGAGATTTAATCGTTCGAATTTGACTTCATCTAAATTCTCGCTTTCTAGGAACATTAGTGAATGTGTTATACTTTCTTTGTGATGAGTTGGCCAAGTATGTTAAGAGTTTGCGGCATTACCTCATGTTTTTTCTTACGCGAGCACCTTACTGGAGATTGGCGTGAGCGATTATTTTATAAACAATCTTTATCTTACATAAACATGAACTGGACAAAATTGGTTTTGATGTTTCAGGCGGTTATTACTCTAGTTATTGGTTTGGTATTTCTTGTGCAGGTTATTAATCTTAATGCCCAGGATATTAGTAAATTAAAGGTAGACTTAGGCTCTGGAGTTACTTTTGGTGATGGAGATGCCTTGGGAATAATTGATGTAAAACAAAGATATACTGTCGCAGCCTATATCCTTCTAGTTGTCGGACTAATTGAAATATTGATTCTAGCCAGATTGTTTAGTAATTAGAGAAGTTTATTTTATTTTTTCTTTTTGAACCAACCTATAAAAAACAAAATTCCTATTAAAAATGCTGGGCCAGAGATGATTAATGACCAAGAGAACATGTACCATTCTAATTGGGGATTTATCAATAAGAGAAAAATATATAATAATCCCACAATAATAAAAGCAATTCCTCCCACCCATTCATATTTCCAAGAGATTAATAAAATCACAAATAAAAGAAAGGATGGAATATTATGGAGGAATAGCGCCAAAATTGTTTGCCAAAAACTGAGCCCCATACCAAAAACATCAAAGGAAAAGAGGGCCAAAAAACAGATAAATATAATTGATAAAATTCTTGGGGTCCAATAAAGGAATTTGTTAACCTCTTTTTTCATGTTTAACCATTAGAAATAGGTGTATTTAAATTATGCTGGGAGCAGATAATGTTTTAAACAGATTTGAAATATAATTTCATGAAAGTTGTAGAATTGTTTAAAGAATTGAAAGAAACTGAAGGATATGGAGAGTTTATCTCTGAAAATCCTTCAGCATATTTATCCGCTGGATTTTTTATTTTGGATTTAGAAAATCGGACCGAACAAATTCAATTAGACTTTTATCTTCCCAAAGAAAAGAAGATGGCGGCGTTTGAATTTCCTTTTAAGGCGGCTAAGATTTTTGATGAAGAAATGAAGGAGATTGTGCCCCTTTCTCTTGATTTGAAATTTGACATTGATGATTTAAAAGATGTTTGTAAAGAAATAATAAAAAAGAATGGTTCTGGAATGGTTCTTAATAAGATTATTGCCATCCTAAAAGAAGGGCAATGGAATTTGACTTGTATGGATAATATGATGGGTATTGTTAGAATAAAACTGAATTCGGTTACGGGTGAAGAGATTTCTTTTGATAAAGGTAGTTTGATGGATTTTATGGGTATTAAGAAAGGGTAGGTTTCCTAACTATAAGATTAATGTTCCTATCTTCCCATGATTTGATTATTTCAAATCCAATTTTTTTTAAGAGTTTTTCTAATTCTTCTTTTTTGTAGATGTAGGTATATCTTTTTAATTTCTTGTCATATATCGTCCATGGGACAAAAGTCTTTCCTGTTCTTCCATTAATTCTTGGGGCGTTCGGTCCCCAGGTGCTAATAAATGCCTTCTTCCCCGGCTTTAAAACTCTTAAAATTTCTTTTAGTGCCTCTTCTTTTCCCTTCTTAGAATCTATACAATGGAGGACGGCATGGAGTAGTACTGCATCAAAATAATTATTTTTGAATCCTGTTTTGTGTGCCTCTGCTTTTTTTAGTTTAACTTTTATTCCTAATTTTTTTGCTTTTTTTATAGCATATCCCAACATCTCTTTGGAAAAATCTACACCATAAATTTGAATTTCTTTCCTTTTACTGAAGTTTCTCCCACTTCCACATCCAAGATCTAATACTTTCCCGTTTGAATCTTTAAGAAATTTCTTTACGTATGGGGAGGCTTTATTTCTAAATAGTCTCCAATGGTCTGCAAGTAAATCCCACACTGCTTCTTGATTCATAGTTATTAAGAGAAACAACAAATATATAAATAGCTTTGTAGTTTTACTTTTAATGAAATTCGGAGGGGTAATCTTATTGTTCTTAGGAGTTGTATTATTCAGTAGTTTAGTTTCTGCAGTTGGAAGTTGTGTAGATAGTGATACTATCTTTAAACTTTATGATGCAAGTTATAGTTCTCATGCAGGAACTTACCTATCCCCTTATAATTATGATGTTTGTTATTCTGATTTTTTTGGAGCCTATACTGGGAACACGACGGCAGTCCATAATTGTTATGGGAAGGATAATATTGTTTGGTTGAGTGGGACTACCAATGCTCATGCTTCCAATTCTTCTTCAAGCGTTTATAACACAAGTGTTTGTTATGGCAATTTAGACTGTGTTGTAGATACTACTTCTAGTCTAACATGTTATGATACTTCTAGGACTGTTATTGCTAGGATGAGTTCTAATCCTGGAACTTTAGGGGCAAGCAATCTAAGTTATAGTAATAAAATTTGTTGTAAGAAGACTTATGATGGAGACCAGTATCGTTGGGAAGGTTCTAGTGGAACAACTATAACTCAGGCAAGAGTCGGGGATACAGTTTATGCTTCTGCACAAGATTATGATGGAACCGCAGACTCTACATTTGATATTTATGAATATGATCCAACTATTTTTGATGTTGATGAAACTATATTTTCAAATGCACAGGGAAGCGCATTTGGAACTAAATGGAGATATAATTGGACTATTCTAAAATCAGATATAATTGATAGTGGAACTGATGATTATGATGATTTTAGATTTTGGATTAATCAAGAAGAGAGTAAGGATTTGAACATTACATTTTGTGGAGATGGTATGGAACAGCCTGCATTTGGAGAAGAATGTGATATCCCTAACGATGTTTGTACTTCCGGTTATGGTCAGTCTTGTAGTTTTTGTAATTCAACCTGTCAAGAAGATTATGTTGATACAACCTATTGCGGTGATGGTCAAGTATATGATGGGATAGAGGAATGTGATTTAGGGGCGAATAATTCTAACACCTGTACTCCAGAAACTGGGGGAATCTGTGATTATTGTATAAAAGATGGGGCGAATAATTGTACTTGGGGAACTATTAATGATAATGATCCTTATTGGACAGATTTGTCTGGAGAACCAATTGCTACATCAAGTATTGGGTCGTTAGTGATGTTATGGTATAATAATGGTGGTGGACGGGGGTTTACCTCTTTTGATGTCTTTGAAGAAGATCCACTTTTTGATGATAGTGTAACTACTATACTTGGAGAGGATGGGACTGGAGATTATGATGGAGATTTCATAGGATTTTGGTTAATTACCCAGGGAGATGTTGATAAGGGTGGTGAGGAGGAAAATTATGCATTTAAATTTAGTATAGATGGTAAAGATTCTGCTAACTCTTTAGACATTGTTCCGGGAGGTGTTGACCAACCAATTGATTTGAAGATTATTAGTCCTGATTGTGGAGAGATATTTTATATGGGAGATGAGGTTACAATTGAATTTGAAGTTAATGATCCAGATGATTTGGTTAATGTGATTTTGACTATTAATGAAAATCCAGTTACTGAAATCCCTGATGAAACAAACGCTTTGGGAGGAACTCGTCGTTATAATTATACTTTCTCTGAGAGTGGAACTATACCTATTAGGGTTGTTGCCTCTAATGATGATGAAATGGCTTCGGTGGTATCAAATGTGATAGTGGTCAATCCAGCTATTAGTGCTGATTATGTTGCCGCGTGTATTAGTGAACCAAAGAATTTTGAACGTATAAATAGTGATTTTGCTTCTTTTGATGCATCAAATTCTATAGCCATCTCTTATGATGGTTCTTCAATTACCACCCATAGCTTATCAGACATGAGTTTTAACTGGGTGTTTAGTGATGGAAGGGCAAATCCTTATTCTTCAGGTGGTAACCCTTTAGCCTATAAATTTCAAAAATATTTCCAGAGTTCTGGAGATAATTGGGCTAAGTTGGATATTGGATTATAAACTAAAACATTTAAACCTATAATTTCTGTTTAATTCATGAAATTCAGAAAGCCTACAAAGACTCTATCTGGTGTTGCGCCCGTGGCGGTTATGCTTCCTCCTAGAAGGTGTGACCATGGGGCATGTACTTACTGTCCTACCTTAAAGGCTCCACAATCATATACTCCGGAGAGTCCGGCTGTTCTTAGAGCAAGGGCGTGTGGATATGCGCCTTTTGAGCAAGTTAAAGTTAGATTGGAAACCCTTAGTGTAATGGGACATCCAACAGATAAGATTGAATTGATTATAATGGGTGGAACCTTTCTTTCTTATAAAAAAGATTTTCAATTTGATTTTATCAAGAAATGTTATGATGCCCTTAATGAAAAAGTTTCTAGGTCTCTTGATGAGGCAAAAAAATTAAATGAGACTGCGAAACACAGGTGTACTGCCCTTTGTATTGAAACAAGACCAGATGTCTGTACGGATAAAGATGTTGCCAATATGTTAATGTGGGGGGCGACAAGAGTTGAGTTGGGTGTTCAAGCAATTGATGATGATATTTATAAAAAGGTTAATAGATGCCATGACGTTCAGGCAGTTGTCGATGCTACTAAACGGTTAAAAAAGGCCGGATTTAAAATTGGTTACCATATCATGCCAGGGCTTCCCGGGAGTAATCCAAAGAAGGACATTAAAATGTTCAAAGAACTTTTTTCTTCTGAAAAGTTCAAACCAGACCAAATAAAGATTTACCCTTGTCAGGTCTTAAAAGGTGCTTTCCTTGAAGAGATTTATTATGGTGGAGAGTATTTGCCTTATTCGAAAGAACAAACAAAAGAGATTATTATTAAGATGCTTAAGTTGACCCCAAGGTATTGTAGGATTATGAGGATTATGAGGGAAATTCCATTAGATTACTTGGTTGCAGGTATAAAGAATATTGATATGAGGCAAGACATAGAATCGGAGATTCGGCCAGGAAAAGTTAAAATTAATGAGATTCGTTTTCGAGAAATTGGTTTTGCATTAAGAGATGGTAGAAGAGTCAATACAGATATTAAAATAAAAACAACAAGTTACCCTGCCTCTTCAGGAAAAGAGTTTTTTATTGAAGCAGTTAACAAAGATGATGTTCTTTTTGGTCTTTTAAGGCTCAGACTTGAGAAAGATAAAAAAACCCCTGCGATGGTTCGTGAGCTTCACGTTTATGGACCTACACTTAAGATTGGAGAAAAATCTATAGAAAAATGGCAACATAAGGGCCTTGGGAAGAGACTAATGATCGAAGCCGAAAAGATAGCCAAGAAGAACGGTTATAAAGAGATTAGAGTAATATCTGGTATTGGTGTCAGAGAGTATTATAAAAATTTGGACTATGTTTTAGATAGTAATGGAATTTATGTTAAGAAGGATTTATGATTAATTCTTTTTTCTAAGTAGCATATAAACTAGAAGAATTACTACTAAAATAGCTAAAACAATTAAGACTGTTACTCCAGTTCTCCCCATATTTCCTACCGATGCGCCAGTGATTGTTGAAGTGAATTTTTCGGGGGTCCCTTGAGGGTCCTCATAGCCTATTGGTTTAAGCACAGTTCTTTCCTCAGCGAAAACTAATGGGGCAATTGTTAGACTAATTATTAATATTACAAACAGAAAAGCTATCTCTTTTTTCATTTAAGTGTATGGATTTTTTTATTTATAGATTTATCCCTTCTTTATTTGTTCTTTTTCTCCCAATTTATTACTACTCATTTTTGATGAAGGATTTTATAAAATAGGGATTAATCACAATAATACTTATATTCTTGGGATTTTATGATTCTGAATGAAAGAAGATCTTAGGGTAACCCTTAAAAGAAAAATAAATGAATTTGATGGAAGAATTCGGAACTCTTTTGTTTTGATTAGGGAAGACATTAATGAATTGACAAAAACTGTTGATTTGATGAGAAGTTTTTTGAAGGAAAGAGAAAGAAAATTTGAAAATGCTTGGATTGATGAGGATAAACTTCGAAAGAAGTTAAAAAATAATGTGGATGAATTTAATCAGAATATTCTTCAGTTGAAGATTGCTTTGGCTTCTGTAAGGAAGATACAAAAAGACCTTGTATTGACTGGAGACCTTGCTAATATTGAGGAGGGAATTAAAATTTCTTTTAAGAATGAAATATTGGGTTACAGGGAGGAGCTAAAGTCCCTTAGGGAAATAGTGAAGGAAAGCGATAGAAAGATTGGTGTTCTAGAGAAGGGTGTGATTAAGAATGGAAATGGGGAAAAGAATGGCTCTAAGAGAAAATGGTCTTTTTGGAGTAATCAACCAAGATAATTTAGAGGTTAGTTATCTCATGGGAATAATCTTTCCTATATTATTATAATGTTTTTTTCCTTTTATTATTAATCCAAAATTCCTAATCTTTCCCCTATCCTGAACCAAATCATGCCATCTCTTTTCCAATTCTTTATAATCCAAATAGGTCCTGTTTGAAGACATGGGGTCCTCAAAAATTACTTTTTCTTTATCATACCCTATGGCAATAACATAATGTCCGGAATTCCAGGATTTTTTCCAATCTTTTATTGGTTTATTGGAGTATGCTTGAAGAAGAACAATAACAGGATTCCCCTTATCAATTTGTTTCTTTAAATCATTAATTGTTAAATTTTCTTTATCTATACATCTTAATCCTTTTTTCTTTAAAAAAGATATTATCCCACAGGTAGGTGTTCCTGTCTTATTTGTTTTTACGCCTATCATTATTTTTTCCTCTTTCATCTCAATCCCATAATAAGATAAAACTGATTGTGTTGTTTTTGCTCCACAATCATAACCATGTGTTTGTTTATACGACGGCAATTTTAAATGTTTCATGATGTTAACAGGATTTTGTGTATTATAAACTTTGTTAAAAAACCACAACAATATTTATAAGGTGGTCGTTCGATTCTTTTTGACGAGGCGAATTATGTGGTCATTATTTGAAAAAAAAGAGAGTGATTATGGTATAGGGGCTGGTTTATTTGATTATACTGGAAAGAAACTTGAGCCACTTGTTTTTTCTAATGGAAAAACTCAGACAGATATAGTCAAGGAGGTCTTAGATTCTATTAATGATGGAAATAAAGTTATTTTTATTCATGGTGTTTGTGGAACGGGTAAATCTGCTATTGCTCTAAACCTTGCTAGGCATTTTAAAAAAACTTCTATTGTTGTTCCAATTAAATCATTACAAGACCAATATGAGAATGATTATACTAAAAAGAAGTTTCTTTTGAAGAAAGATGGAAACCCTTTAAAAATTGCGGTGATAAAGGGTAGAGGAAATTTTCCCTGTAATTTTGGGGGTGATAGGGCAAATGACCCTGAGATTCCCTGTATAATCGAAATTAAAGAAAGGAATAATGATTTACTTTTAAAATATATTGAGAAAAATCCTGCGACGGATAGAGAAGATTTTTCTTCTGCTTCAGATGTTCGAAGAATGAATGTTGCTCCGGCTTGTCCTTACTGGGCCCCAATTATGCCATCCAATATTGAACCCCGGGGTTTGGGTGATTTTACAAGAAAAAAATATATGGCTGTTTGTGGGAAGGAATATGCATTATTTCAAAGAAAGAAGGGTTGTCCTTATTACGATCAATATGAGGCTTATGTGGATGCAGATGTTTTAATTTTCAATAGTATGAAGTATAATTTAGAAATGTTAATGGGTAGAAAACCCAAAAGTGATTTAGATATTATCGATGAATGTGATGAGTTTATGGATAATTTTGCAAATGAAAGAAGAATTAATTTGAGCCGTTTGCACTCGTCTATTTCTAATTTAGTTTTAATTGATAGAGATAAACTTTTGAAGGCTAAGGAAATTTTGAAGTTGATTAATGATTTATTATTTAATCCTGAAGAGTTGGATGTTATGAAAATTGATGGCTCTCCAGTTTACAATTTAGTTATGAAAATCTTGGAGAGCCAGGATTTGGCTGAGGAAGAAGAAGTTAGTTATTATAATAATGTTGTTGAGATTGTCAGGACTTTTGAGAACCTTTTGGAAGAAACTTACATTTCTATGGAGAAAGTTAAGAAAGATAGTGAACAGAAAGGGATTTTTGAAAAGAATTTTTCTTCTGAGGATAATGTTTTTGTAAATTTGGTCTCTATTAATTTAGCACAGAAATTTAGGGAGTTGGTTGACGCAAATAATGTTTTAGTTTTGATGTCTGGGACATTACATTCTGAGGAAGTCCTGAGAGATGTTTTTGGACTTGAAAATTTTAAGATTATTGAAGCAGAAACTAAAAACCCTGGGGAGACCCGAAAATGTAGAACTGGGCTTGAGAGGAATTGCAGTTTTGCCAATTTTAAGAATGGAACAGTTACTCGAGAGAGATATTTGAAAATGTTAGATGTTTGTATGGCAAATGCAGAACCACCTACACTAGTTCATATTAGTGCTTTTAAGGATTTGCCGACTGAAGAAGAGAATAAAAAATATAAATTTGATAATCTTATCACTAAAGAAAGACTTCATGAATTACAAAGGTTTGGGAATTCCTCGGTTGATGAGTTTACTTCTGGAGAGACAAAGGTTTTGTTTACTACTAAATGTTCTCGTGGTGTTGATTTTCCTGGAGAGAAATGTAATTCTGTTGTAATTACTCGTTTTCCTTATCCTAATATTCAGGGTTTATTTTGGAGAATATTAAAAAAAGAACAGCCAGAGAAGTTTATGGAGTTCTATATGGACAAGGCCAGAAGAGACCTGGTTCAGAAGGTTGCTAGAGGTGTGAGGTTTAAGGGTGATAAAGTTGATTTGTGGAGTCCAGATGTCCGAGTTTTGAATAATGATTTTGGGTGACTCCATAAGATTTATAAAGGATGTTAACTATAGTGAACTACTTAAAACTAAACTCTCTGAAAGGAGGTCTACTATGAAAAAAAATACGGCTATGTACTCAGTTACTACAAACAGAATCCTTTTGGGATTATTAATGTTAATCCCTGGTTTATCAAAGTTATTCATAATGGGTGCCGATGCAGTTTCTGGAATGTTATCAGGATTTGGTTTTCCAGCTCCTCTGTTCTTTGCGTGGGTGTTAATTATTGCTGAAATCGCTACAGGTATTGCAATTATTGCTAATTTCAAGATTCGTTTGTCAGTAATCCCACCAATAATTATTATGGTTATTGCAGGAATATTAACATTTAGTCCAGAAAGAATTCCTAGCCTAATCATGCATATAGTAATTGCATCAAATTATTGGGTCTTTGGAGCTTACGGAGATAATAAATAATCTCGTAATTAAAGAAGAACATGAAAAAGAAAGTTTTAATTATAGTTGGTCATCCCAAGAGGAATAGTCTGTCTTCATCTATTTCTAAATCCTATTATGAGGGGGCTGTTTCCTCAGGGAACCTTGTTAAAGAACTTCATTTAAGAGATTTGAAATTTGATCCAATCCTTTGGGATGGATATTCTAATGATACCCACCTAGAGTCAGATATAAAAAAGTCTCAGAAATTAATCAAATGGGCTGACCATCTAGTCTTTATTTATCCTGTTTGGTGGCATACAATGCCTGCCCTTATGAAGGGCTGGATGGATAAAGTTTTTCTTCCAAGTTTTGGATTTAAATATGAGAAGGGGATGAGAAAACCAACTAGACTCTTAACTGGGAAGACTGCAGAGATAATTAAGACCTCTGGTGGTCCTTGGTGGCTTCATGGATTGCCCGGTCCAACAGATAACCTTTTATGGAAGTTTGGAACTTTTGGGTTTATGGGAATCAAGATGAAGCTTTTTGGGGTAACTCATTTTTCAAAGATAAGGATAGGAATGTCAAATGAAAGATTTGAAAAAATTATGAAGAAGGCTAGAAAGTTGGGTGAGAGAGTTTGATTAAAGCCTTCTGCCAGTAAACTTTTCCAAAAAATATCTATAAATATTTATTATAGTTCCAAACAAAAGGAATGCCAAAAGCTGTGCTATTAATATAGATTCCCAAACCCCATGCCCTGTCTCTAAAAGGTGGCTAGATATCATAAATAAAGTTGGTTGATAAACCATAAATGCTGTGAAAGAAGCCACAGGAGTGTAATATAACATATCTTTTGCTATTTTACCTGTTGAGAAACATCCACGTTTTTTATGATTTCTAACTCTTGTAACTAACCAAAAAACTGCGCAGCCAATAATAGAACCTAGTACAGCAAAAAAAGAAATAAAGTCTGGAGTAGGTTTTAGATGAAAGGCAATATATCCAAATATGGGAGAAGCAATCAGACCGCCAATTTCGGCAAAAAGAAGTTCATTATTAAAATGGATGGTGTCTTGTTCTATTTCTGGGAGGGAAATGTCCATGATTAATAGATAAGTGAGGGTGTTTTTAAGGCTTTTTAGGGTATCCTCTTTTTTAGAAATTTTTAAATAACTGGAAACCCCTGTTAATCTATGGATAGTAAGGAATGGGACGGTATTTCTAAAGATTATTACACAGAGATACTCAGTCCTATAAGGGACAGCCAGAATAGTCCTTTGCTTAATGATTTAAAAATTATTAATCACAAAGAGAAACTATCTGTTGCTGACTTAGGTTGTGGACTTGGAGAGCTGTCACCTTTTTTGTCTAAATATTTTAATAGGGTTTTTTGTATGGACTTTTCACCCAAAATGATAGAAAGGGCAAAAAAGAGTAATAAAGACCTTTCTAATGTGGAATTTATTGTTCAAGATATATCTGACCTTAGAGAGTTCTATAATTCTTTTGATGTTATAACTTCCATTAATTCAATACTTACACCAGACCTTCATAAAGTAGATAAGATATTTTTAGAGATATATAACTCTTTGAAACAAAAAGGGAAGTTTTTTTGCGTGTTACCTTCTATGGAGGTTTTTTCTTATGAATCACTTCTTTTAGCACATGAGGAGATTGATAAAAAACATGAGAAAAAAATAGAAGACGTAAGAAAAATAGTGAGAAGTTTTATTAAAAGGAAGGAACATGATTTTTTACTTGGAATAACAAATTTTGAGGGAAAACAAAAAGCATATTATCGTTTTGAGATATTATGGCGACTAAATAAGGCTGGATTTAAAAATATAATAATCAAAAAGATTTTTTATCCTTGGGAAGAATTTGAGAAGGCTGGACAAAAAGCATTCCCTGATGAAGAAATGCTTCCTTGGGATTGGTATGTGATTGCGGATAAGTGATACGCCCACACCCTGCTCAAAGATACGCCCACACCAGGAATCTGTTCGCATTTCACTCTTCTCTCAAAATATTTGTAGTAGTTCGAGAAGAGCAAAGATGCTCAAACCTGGACCCAGGTTCGAAGATACGCCCATACCAGGAATCGAACCTGGGTACCCCGAAGGGTCAAGATTTCCAATCTTGTGCAATACCATTATGCGATGTGGGCTTATTATTACAGAATAAAATTAGTTTTTAAGGTTTTACGCCCACACCCTGCTCAAAGATACGCCCACACCCTGCTCAAAGATACGCCCACACCCTGCTCGCCTTTAGGTCTGCAATAATCTTTTCATTTGTTCAGACCTAAAAGCTCGGCACCCATTTGGTGTACCTCTGTTGAGGCAAATCGAAGGTTCGATGTCCGGGAAAACGCCCACACCCTGCTCGCCTTTAGGTCTGCAATAATCTTTTCATTTGTTCAGACCTAAAAGCTCGGAATCGAAGGTTCGATGTCCGGGAAAACGCCCACACCCGGAATCGAACCGGGATGCCAGTGAAGGCCCGGTTTTCTAGACCGGTGCAATACCATTATACGATGTGGGCTTTGCTTATAATTGATGAAGAAAATATGTTTTTAAAAGTTGGCTTAGGACAATTCTAACAAAACGGGGCAATGGTCGCTTCCGTGAACATCATTGAGAATATCTGTTTTCTTTATCTTCTTTCGAAGCTCGGGACTTATTCCAAAATAATCTAGACGCCAGCCGACATTTCTTGCTCTTGCATTCATTCTATAGGACCACCAAGAGTATTTTACTTTGTCTGGATGGCTGTGTCGGAAGGTGTCTATGAAACCTATGTCAAGAAGGTCTTGGAATCTTTCTCTTTCCTTATCTGTGAATCCTGGGCTTCCGGGGTTTGTTGCTGTAGTTTTATTTGAGTCTGGTCTTGCAATGTCTATTTCATGGTGAGCGACGTTTAAGTCTCCACAAAAGATTACAGGTTTATCTTTTTCTAATTTTTTTAGATGTTTTTTGAATGCAATGTCCCATTCATTGTATCTAAAATTTAATCTTGACAAATCTCCTTTTGAGTTTGGAGTATAAACATTTACTAAATAAAAACTTTCGAATTCGAGGGTTTGTACTCTGCCTTCCTCGTCGAGGATTCCTATTCCATTTTGGATACTGATAGGTTTTATCTTTGAGAATGTTGCGGTCCCTGCATATCCTTTTCTTTCAGCAGGGTTCCAGAAATGGTGTGCGAAATCATCTGCCAATTCCATATCAACTTGTTCGGGGTGTGCCTTTATTTCCTGTAAGCATAGGATGTCTGGGTCTTCTTTTTCAACAAATTTTACGAATCCTTTTTTAATCACCGCGCGAATCCCATTTACATTCCAAGATATTAATTTCACCATTAAAGTATATTGGGAGAAGTGTTTATAAGATTAAGGATTAAAGTTTAAACATTTTATTTAGGTCTTCTACACTTGGGATTGTGGGGTCTGTTCTTTCTTCCAAAGCCCTCATGTCTTGTGTTTCTAATGGCTCAAGACCTCTAAGAGAGTCACATTCGTCTTCATCTGAATATCTAGGTGCCCAATTTATTAATTGGTCTCCTCTTTTTCTTACCTTTCCTACTTCCCCACAGAATCTATCAAAATCGGGATGATTGTAAGAATCCGCCCTAACATCTTCTTCTTTTTCTCCAACATCTAAAGCAATATATTGAAAATGGCCTCCAGGATGCCTTGCGACATAAATTTTCTTTGACATGTTGTGTTCAGAGAAAGAGGTGTTTAAAAAACTAATCCCCACAGGACTGATAAAAGTTGTATTGTTATAAATGTCATGTTTTTAGGGGTGTATTTAGTCTACCATCTCTATTTTGATCTTGACTGTTCTTGGAATACTCACCCTCATTATACTGTGAAGAATTTTATCATTTGCTGGGAGGTCAATGATTCTCTTATGGATTCTCATTTCGAATCGATCAAAAGTTGCTGTACCATTTCCACAAGGAGATTTTCTTGTTGTTACTTTTAACTTTTTTGTTGGAAGAGGAATTGGGCCAGAAATGGGCATGCCGGCGCTGCTAGCAATAAATTTTATCCGATCAATAACTTCGTTTAACTTATCGATCTCTACACTTTGCAGCTTTATCCGAACTGAACTCATATTCATTTGACAAAAATTACACTTTTAAACCTTCCTGTCTATATTTCTTGATGGAGAGGAAGACTTACATTTTAGTCATTTTAGTAATTGTAACAGGAGTTCTTTATTATATGGCGACAGAAGAAGTTGTAGTCCAAAAATCTGTTAAAATTGTTAGGGTTATCGACGGAGACACCGTTGAAACTAGTGGTGGTGAGAAGATTAGGTTAAAGGGAATAAATACTCCTGAAAAGGGAATGTCTTATTATCTCGAAGCTAAGAATCATTTAGAAAATTTGGTTTTGAATAAATCTGTGGAGCTTGAGGATTATGGTTTGGACCAATATGGTCGAATTCTTGGTCATATCTATTTTGGAGAGGTTTATGTTAATGGGGAACTTGTCAAAAATGGGCTTGCTTTTTCTTATTACTATGGAGAGGATAAACATTCTGAAGAGCTTTTGGATTTGGAAGATGTTGCTAGGGAGAAGGAGACAGGATTATGGAAAAAATCTCCTGATTTTGGTTGTTTAGAATTGATAGAACTAAGATATAAAGAGCCTGGTGAAAGATGTACTAATGGAGAGTTGTTGAGAATAAGAAATTCTTGTGATAAGAGCTTTAATTTTACTATAAAAGATGATGCAACACATATTTATAAAGAATTTATAGAAAAAAAAGGTTTTTTTGAAAAGACTTTCTCGTGTATATTTAATGATGATGGAGATTCTTTATATGTTATAGATGATAAAGGTTTATTAATATTTTATCGTTACTGATTTTAAGATGACTATTTTGAGTACTTATGTAGTTGATAAATTGAAAAGCATCCTTTATCAGGAGTATTGGCTTAGAAACCAGCACAAATATGGTGGTCAGACTTCAGTGGAATATTGGCGTGATTGTGATAGGGCAATATCAGAGCCTTATAGGAAGAAATTGGAGGCATTGGGGCGAGGAGAGTCAGTTAGGGAACTTGAAGATGGCTACGTTGAGGGGGTAAGGGCTGAGGTTAAAAGAGAAGGAGCTAGAAGATCTAAGTTAGAAGAAGAAGTTGAAGAAAGGAAAATTAGAAGTCATATTGAGCCGGAAAAACCGAGGCTTGAAGGGGGTTCTCGAGGTGGGCTGAGAAAGGTGTGGAACCTAATAACAAAGAAGAAGAAACAACCTCTCTATTAAATAAAAAGGGTAGGTTTTAATATATCTTTTTGGTGAGTATTATATGATAAACTTATTTAATTTTTCAGTTTTTGTGGGGATAATTTTTGAACCATTAGCTATGGTAATAATTGGTCTAGCGATTGCACTTTATTTGTTTGTGAGAAAAATGAATAGAAGAGGATATTTCTTTGCTTCTATTTTAATTATTGCAGGAATTTTGATAAAGTTGTTTAAAGAATTTATTCAGAAGGCTAGACCATTGGATATGCTTATTCAAGAGACAGGTTATGCTTTTCCAAGTGGACATGCAACAATTTCTGTTGTTTTCTTTGGCTCTCTTGCTTACCTAATATCTAGGAATAAATCTCAGAAGATTAAAGTTTTGTCTTCGGTGATTGCAGGAATTCTTGTTTTAATTACGGGATTTACAAGATTATATCTTGGAGTCCATGATGTCTATGATGTTCTCGGAGGATTTGTCCTTGGAGGGATAGTCTTAGTTATAGGGATTTTGTGGTTTGGGAAGGAGTAAGAAATTTTTCTAATTTTTTAAGATATCTTTCTAGCTTCTGGATATATGCCCTTTTCTCTTCTAGGCTTTTATGTGGTGTTTTGAAGTATAGCTTAAAAGTATCATGAACTATGTGGTCTTTATCTTTGATTGATTTGGTTAGTTTTTTCCAGCTATGTGGTGGATTTTTGCCCAAGACTTTTTGTTCATTTTCTATAAGCCAGAATATTTGTTTTAAAATTTCATGAATGTGGAACTTGCCTTTTTTATAATCTGGTAAGAACCATGAGTTGAAGATCCCTATCATGTTTTTTAGTCTTTTTTCATGGCTTCCTTTAGGTAATGATTCAACGTTCAATGGTTCTCCGTAGATTAATTTGTAATTTTTCAAATGTTCAATCACTCTACTTGGAGCAGTTCCGGTATTTTTTCTTATCTTTAATCTTTTATTATTCTTTAACTCCCATAAAGAAAGACTGCCTAATTGAATCGGGGGTGAAAATTTCTTTCTATACTCTTTTTCTAGTTTCTTAATCTTCCCCACATATTTAGACCTTTTTAGCATGGTTGTCAAATCCACATCGCTATATTTGTTCATTTCACGACGAACAAAACTTCCTTTTAGGTAGATGGCAATAATTTCTTCTTGAGGGATATTTTTGAGAATAATCTTTCTTGCAGATTTAACAGACTTTATTGCTTGTTTTTCTAGTTTTGTAACTCTCTTCCAGTCCTTCCAAAACCCAAAGTCCATACATCAAAAATGTGAAAATAATATATAAAGTTAATCTATGTCAAAAATCGACGGTAAAGCTTTATAAAGAATAAATGCTATTATTATATTAGATGGGAGTAGAGGGAGTGATTTGGTATTTGTTCTTGATAGATAGTTTATTCGCGAATGCGGGGGCATGGTTTTTTCCGAAATGGTATAAGAAGAAGTTTAGGGGATTGTGGAAACATTTGCCTTTAACTCGGGCATGGGCTTGTGTTTATTTAATCTTGATTATTTGGATTGGGTGTGCTCTTTTTAGACTTGGGGTTTTGTGGAGTTAATATTATAATATTATAAGAGGGCCGGCACACGCCGCGTGTGGTCGGCCCAATCATTGCAGCCTAAGCGCAATGACTATGATGTTTTTGGAAATTATTTTGAGTTAATAAATCAATCGCTCTGCTCACTATTCACTCTTGTGATTTAATTAATAGTCAAGAGCAAATTAGGAAGTTTAGTAATGTTGCAAACTCTTTGGAGGGGTTGGTTAGATTATTTATGCGCGAAGCGCTCTTTAGGAATATTTGTTGTGAAGCAACCTATTATGCCGAAGGCAATATATTAAATTCAAGTTGTTTCAAGTCATAAGCTTGGCCGTCTTTGGTGATTACAAAATTATATTTTGCTGTGCAGGTTGGGGCATCAGTAGGGAATTCAAAAAAGACCGTTGCATGGTCAATCCACCCTTCTGGAATTTTGCCAAAACTATTTTTTCCCATTTTAATCCAAGATTCATTTGCGCAGGTATTTTTATCTGCTGTGAACTCATAAACAAAATAATTTTCTCCAGAGGGATTTGGATTGTTTAAAGCGAAGGCTACACCAAAATATTGTCCTTTTGAAACGTTGATGTATCTTGTCGGAGGTAAATAGAATGCCACCCCTTGATTCCTAATTTGACTACTGAGTATTCTTTGTATATTCTCATTGATGAATTGGAAATTATAGTTTTGATAATTAATTGTGGAGATGTTATCTTGAGTTACTTTAACCTCTTCTTGTTCTCCTTCCTGGTTTATGAATAATATAATTATCCCTATTGTTATAATAAATATTGTAAGAATTATCACAAAAATTATTTTTGTGTCTTTTATCATTTGAGTTTTTTATAACCAAAGAAAACTAATGTAAAGAGTGCAATTCCTAAAAAGATGGTTCTTAGAACATCAGAGAGTTCGCTCCAATATCTTATTGTCCCATAAATCATTAGTATGGCTCCCCCGCCCATAAATCCTGTAGAGATTGCTTCCACAGATAAAAAGAACGCAAGAATAAGAATTATTAGTCCTAAAAAGAGATTGATTATGAAGACATGAAACTCATAGGGTTCTTTTGCTGAGTTATATTCTTCATTACACATTGTATAAAAATCACAATATCCTTCTCTCCCGTCAGGGACTTTTTCAGCATAAGGTATCCAAGTTCCCTCTAACTCTAGACATTGTACTTCGTTGGTTATTTCAATAGGTCTATCAAATTTTCCACAATAATCCTCATATTTTGGAGAAGGATAAAATGACTGGATTGCGTAGGCAATAAAGAAGACGGCAATTAAAGCGATGGCTATAGCGAGTATAGTTTGTTTTGTCTTAGAATGTTTCCCTTTTACCATGATAGATGTAGTCTAAATTAGTTTATAATCGTTTTGATAGTTTCAACTTCCTTCTATTACTTTGACGAGGCCTTTGTATCTTTTCTTTGCCTCCTTGCCTCTTTGTGGTTCGCCTGCAAGTGCTGCTTCTAAAGATTCTTGTTTCACTTGTTTAGACACATCTCTTGGAACAACTAAATAAAAATGGTCTATCCTTTCTAAGGCCCCTCCACATGCAGGATAACAAACTTCAATAAGGGCATTATCCTCTGGTTTTTTATCATCTAATAATCTGAAAGTTGCGTCGGCCAATTCTCTTTTTGTATATGTTTTTCCTCTAAATTCAAACTGACCATTCTTATTATTTACTCCAACTCCTTCTGGAAGATATACCATCATAGGAATTCCTGTAGCTAAAATTTCTGGAGCTCTTTCTAGAATAGGTCTATGGTCTTCAAAAAAAGTAGGGTCTGAAAAAACCAGGCCATTGTTATCCATTTTAGGGAGATATTTATTAACATCTTTCGTCCAGTCAGAGCCAACAGTTAATGAAGGCCATCCATCGGTGTTTTTAACTAATTCTGCCCTGGGATTTTTTTTAATTTCGTGAAGAACCATTTCAGGGTCCAATGATGTAACTCTTTTGAGGATATCTCTTGCTTGAAAGGCAGAACCATCATAAAAACATCCTAGAGATTTTTCATATCTTCCTTCTCCTGAATGACATTCAAAGTAAAAGAAGGGGACTCCTTGTTTTGAGATGTTTGATAAAACTGCTTTAAGAACTCCAGATTTTACTACATCTGCACGATTATTAGGAGTATATCCTACTTTGATTTTTGCCATTCTCTTCGATAAATTTTTTTGTTTAAATACCTTCCCACGACTGTCTTAATTATATAGTTACAACTATCCCAAAGTTTTATAAATGGCAAATTCATCTATTTTTCATGGAAAAGTCTGCTAATCAGATTGAAAAAAATGTTTCTGCAAGTTTTGGATATGTTAAGAAAGACATGCTTATGTTGAATGATGCGTTCTCAGATTTACATGATAAGATGCAGCACCTTAGTATGAATCATGCCGGTCTTTTGGAAGAAATTGGGAGATTAAGGGCAAAGATTGCTTCTCTCGAGGGAAAAAGGGCACCATCAAAGAAAATTGTGAAGAAAATTGTTGTGAAAAAGAGCCCTAATAAAAAAGAAGATTTAACAAAAGTAGAGGGTATTGGTCCTGCAATTAAGAATCTTTTATGGAAAAACAAGATTGACACTTATAAAATATTGGGTGACAAGACTCCTGAGGAATTGAGGGCAATTCTTGATAGGGCTGGTCCAAAGTTCCAAATGCATAATCCATCAACTTGGCCAAGACAGGCAAGAATGGCAGCTGCTGGGGAATGGAAGGAATTGAAGGAACTTCAAGATAAGTTGAAGGGTGGATTGTTTGAAAAGAAAGTTGTGAAGAAAAAGGCTCCTGCTAATAAGAAAGAAGTGAAAAAGGTTGTTAAAGAAACAACCACTTATGGCTAAGCCCAATAGCATCTTCGCTAGGCCTTGATTTAATATTTATTATACTAACCTCTTACCAATATCCCCACTATTTGCCCATAAGAAAAAACCATCTGGTTTTACAATTCCTTCAAGGTTTTGAGAAAGTCTTCTAACTAAATCTGATTCAGAGCCAACAACTTTATACATTACCTCTGGGCAATCTACAAGTCCTCTTGAATGGGCAGCATCGACAATAATTTTTCCAGAAGGGTCAATGACTAATTTATCTTGTTCAAAAAGTCTCGCTTGTATAAATCTAAAGTTCTCATCACTTGAACCCACATCTAAACCAATAGGGACAGCCCCCATATAATCTAAAACACGACAAAGCCAAGGTTCATAAATCCCATTGGTGTTACCTCTGGAATTGCTTGAACCAGAACCCAAATCTAAAATTGTTTTTCCTTTTAAGTTTGGAGTTTCAAAAGCCGCCATTAGATGAGCAAGACTAATCTGAGTAATTCCTGCTGCAGAAAGAGAGAACCTTTGGTTTTCAGCACTAAAAGAATTTACAACTTCTCCTGCAGGATGGTAATAATTAATCCATGCATTTCCAATATCTTTATAATTTAAAATCTTCATCTTTAACAAAATTTAAGGCCCTTTAAAAAGCTTGTGTTTGTTGTTATTATTGAGTGATTAAATCTTCTTAAATAATCAAAGGAGTTAAACTTAAAAACTAAATCTCCAAAGAATATTTATGCCTCAATAGTATAAAGTAACATCCTAGATGTTGTATGAATACAATTGAAGCAAAGCCTCAATAGTATAGTGGTTAGTACGTGGCCCTGTCGCGGCCAAGATCCGGGTTCAATCCCCGGTTGGGGCGTAATACCTTTTTGACGGAATCAGGGGTTGTGTTTTCATTTAGCCTGATTCTTATCTTATTTTTTAATTGTCTTTTTTTATCTTCTTCTTTAAGAAATAGCTTACCTGCATTAGTTAATACGATTTCTTTTTTTAAGAATCCAGAAATATGTTCTAAATAGAATAAGTTATTCATTTTTCCTCTGCCGTCAGGATCATTTATTATGGGTTTTGTTTTACTGAATATTTTATGGTATTCGTTGTTATTAACTCTGCCACCATCATTTCTTATCTTATCTAAAACAGAATATACTATGTCATCTCCCTTGGAATTTATTGTCATTGAAACCAATACTGGCACTCCCTTCCTGCTTTCTTTCGGAGAAGGATTAAGATTGACCAATCCTTTCTCATATAGACCTCTGCAATATCTCCAAGCATTTTTAAAATCCATCTTTAGTTCTTGAGATATCTCTGAAATTGTTTTTGGTTTTTCCCAAAGTAAATTGATAATGTCTGCTTCTTTTATAGTTACTTTCTCTCCTAAGGGGTTAGTTATGTCATTCATTTCGTATTTATTATGTTATTTTGAATATTTGATGACGAAGTTATTTATAAACTTATGTCAAAATGATATCTTTATGAAATCAACATTATTGCTACGAATTGACCTCAACCTAAAAGAGAAATTAAGACGCTTATCTAGAATTGAAAAGAGAAGTATGTGTGCAACTATCGGTAAGTTGGTAGAAGATTATGTTAAAGATTCTCAATTAAATATCAGGAAATCAAAAAATGCAAGATAGAGAAGCAAATCCTGTAATGAAAGCAATAATTGCACTATTGAGTTAAAAGAAGTTGGAAGTGGAGATCAGACTGTAGTTGGATATGATATTCAGATAGAAAGACATTCAAGAATCCTTGGTATTTTCGAGAAGAAAATGCAAGTAAGTGCAGAAGTTAATGCCGAAACAGGAGAGGTTATAAGTGAACACAAACCTTGGTGGGCATTTATAGCTACAGAACCGGCAGAATAAAACTAGTTTTTTACGAACCACTCATAATCTGGAAGTTAATACCTAACCCTTTTTAATTAACTGAAAAATAAATTGTTCACTCAGAAACGGCGGTTGGGACGTTCTACTTTAAAAGATAAATATACTGCCTTAGAAAGATTTAAATCCTTGATGACTTTTTTAGGTTTATGGGATTTAAAATGAGAAATACTTCTGGCGAGTCTATTCGCCCACTTAATGATAGGATGGAAGAATCGGTTATGATGATAATGGAACATATAAATAAGACTCTAATGAAAAAAATGTTGGATGGAGTAAAATTTGGACAAATATCTTCAAAAGAAGAGCAGACTAAAATGCAGGGAATAGTAACTAGATTCATAGAAAACGTTCAATTTGTATCTAAAAGAATAACATATCCAGAAGAAATTGCTAAAGCACTAATCAATAACGACAACAAAAATTTAGAGTACATAATGAATTTTTGGGTAGATAAAAAAGGAATAATCCTAAAAAAGTTAGATGGACCAATAGTTAAAGGTGGAGTAAATCAAGATGCAGAAGACTTTAAATTTGGCCTAAAAGGATTCTTAGACTCTATTAATAAGTAAGACACAATAAAATATCTAAGAGAATTCTTTCCCTTAAAATGTCCTTAGGTTGTTGCGGTTGGAGTGTTGAACAATCGTAAGGTACATAAGTCTATATACTCCTTTATCCTTTAGATATTGGAGATAAATGGTTATTAATAATATCAACAAGAAAGGTGTTGGCGGGTGGCTAGTTTGGGCAATTTTGTTCTTGATAATTTCAATAATTGCTGGAATTTTTGGATTTGGATTCGTCTCAGGAGTTTCTTATACTTTAGCTAAGTGGTTGGCAATAATCTTCATAATTTTGTTTATAATCACAATAATATCTCGTACAATAAAAAGAGCTTGAATTTGATTAAATTATTCTAGGTCTATTATTTTGGTTGGTGACGTTCGGAATCTCTAATGACCAGTAACATTTAAAAGAAAGTATTTCTTAAATAATAATATGGGAAAGGGGTTGATTATTGGAGTGGTTGTTGTTTTAGTTTTGGCGGCATCAATCTTTTATGGAATAAGTTCTGGGGGAGATGATGAGGTCCCCTCTTCGGAGGACAAGGAAATTCCTTCCTTATGTTCAGAATTTAAAGAGGATGTCTGTGGATTGTTTGATTGTATGGTTAATTCTTGTTGGTGTGATGAAGGTGGTCCAGAGGCGGCCATTCTTTATGAACAATCTGGTGTCTCTTTGAGCACAGCAGGGGAGGCGGTGGATTATATTAAAAGATATGTTTCAACAAATGGTCTAGGTTATAATGTTAAGAACGCGGTTAAACTTAACAACATATTCTATAATGTCTTTTCCGAAGATAGTAATGGTGATGAAATAGTTTACACATTATCTGTTGATGGAACAATCATCAAGACTATTTGTGGTGTTTAAAATAGGTTTGTTTAATTAATAAAAATAAAAGATTTATTTTGTTTGATGGGAAGAAGCTTCGGAGGAGGTCATTGCTGTTAGAGTGTGTTATAAAACTGGATGGTTCAAGATAATTATCTGCAAGGGCCGGTTGGAAAGCTGACTACATAATAAGCCAAGATAAAGATTTGCTAAATTTAAAAGAATTTAGAGGTATGCCTATAATCAGACCAGAAGAGTTTTTAGAAATAATAAAAAATAAAAGTATATAATATCTCTTATTTATTGACCTAATATGGAATTGGAGTATCTCCCAATGTTAGTTGAGGGAAAAGATATAACTCAGAATGAGATTCTCTTTATTTCCGACATAGAACATTTTGATCAGAAGATTAATACTTATTTATTAGATAGGATAAAAAAGGAGAGTTATAAGGCAGTTGTTTTAGTAGGAGATATTTTATCGGGACTTGGAACATTCCATCCAGCATATAAAATCTTCCAAGAAAGCAATACGGCCTTTAATCTATTTTTTGATGTTAAGAAGCTAATGAAGAAATATCTAAAGAAAGGTATTGAAGTGTATGATGTGGAAAGGTTTTGTGTTGGGAGTGTTGTATCTGATAACTTTTCAGAAAGCTACTCTAAAGAATTAAAAAATTTCAAAAAATTTATAAAAAGATGTCATAAGGAGAAGATTCCAGTGGTCTTTTTTTCAGGAAATCATGATTCTCTCTTATCTCCGGGAAACGCTTATGAAACGAGGTTTATACCATTAATAGAAGAAATTCGTTCATTAAAGGGATTAATCATCCCAGGAGATTTAGAACTCATAAAGCTAGGAAAGGACCTTTACCTTATGGGTGTTCATACTGAAGATGATGATATTAAAGAGCATGAATTCCATAAGATTAAGAACATCTTGAAAGAAATTGAAGCCATAAAAAACCCGGAAAATATTATCTTTGTCTCTCATATTCCTGGAATTAAAAAATTTAGTAAGCTTGGGTCTCATGATATTACAAATCTAAAAAAAAGATATAAATTCAAGTATCATTATCATGGCCATTGTAAAAATTACTATGGAGAATATGACGAGGAGGGAGTTCCAACAAAGTCAATCCATATAGAAGATGGTTTAGTTAGTTAACTTAAATTATAATAGTTTCTTTATCTCTCGATCTAGTCTTTTTACTTCAGAATCTTCATTTTTCCACCAGTCCCTACTCCAAACTCGAAGAATGTTCCATCCGGAATTTTCCAAAATTTCTTGTCTATAAATGTCTCTTTCCTTTGCACTTTTTGATGAGTGGTACATTGCACCATCGCACTCTATCCCAACAATAAATTTTCCTTTTTGCTTTGGATGAACAACTGCAAGGTCAATCTTATATCCTTTACATCCAACTTGAGTTTTTATTTTATAGCCAATTTTAGACAGGGCATCCCTAACCTCTCCCTCAAAATCACTATCGTATGATTCAAATTCTGGCGATTCGGCATCTATTTTAAGTTCATTTAGAGAATCTAACTTTTCATCAGCCCTCTTGTAGTCTCCTTCAGAGATATACTTAGAATAGCTGAGGTAATCTCGCAAGAGTTTTGGCCCATCGAACGAACCACTATATTTCAATTCACTTGGGTCAAACGAGTTAAATATTATTATTTTCTCTCTAGCTCTGCTTATTGCAACGTTAAGCCTATTAGGTCCATAAGGGCCGTTAAGAGGACCAAACATATATCTAAATTTCTTTGTTTTATCGAAACCATAACTTATTGAAAAGATAATGATATCTCTTTCATCTCCCTGAACATTCTCAATATTTTTAACAAATATACCCGTATATTCATCTTGATTATATCTTTCTCTTTCAGAATCGAGTAATTTTGCAAATAAGGGGTCCTTTGCAGCTTCTTCATCTAAAAGTTCTTCAATCAAGTCTTTTTGTTTAACATTAAAGGTTATAACTCCAAGAGTTGGCTGTTCTTTAGTTTTGAGTAACTCTTTTATCTTTTTTACAACTTCTTCAGCCTCTCGAAGGTTTATGCCCGAGTCCCAAATTCCCCTAACATTTTTGTATTCTATTGCCGTATCTTTCTTAACTTTATTTTTTGGAATAACCCTTAACGACTTATCATAGAAAGCATAGTTTGAAAAATTAATTAATTCTTCATGGTTTGACCTATAATGGTATATAAGACGTTTTCCAGGAAGTGTTGTTTTTGCTCTTTCAAGTAAAGACTCGTTTTCTAGTAGCTGTTGTTCATCATAGTCTTCAAATTTTTCATCTTCAAATTCTTCTTGGGAAGCCATAAAAAATCTGCTTGGAGGCAACTGTTTTTCATCGCCAGCAACGATTAAACTTTTTCCACGATTTATAGAAGGGATTGCCTTTTCAAGTCTTGTTTGTGAAGCTTCATCAAAAATAACTACATCAAAAAGATCTTTCTTTAAGGGGAATATAGATGATACTGTTTCTGGTGAACACATCCAACAAGGAAATAACTCTAAAAGACCTTCCCTATAGAATACATTGAAAAGTTCTCTAAACGTTAGTCTCTTTCTCTGTTTATTTAATTCATGAACCAGCCCTCTTAAATTATTATAATTTTTTCTTCTCCCATCATAATCATAATTTTTCCACTTTAGTTCGCTATATTTATTCATAAAAGACTCATAGATGACTTCCGGTATAACTTCAATTTTTTTATTTATTAATTCAACTAATTTATTTTTGATTGATTGATAAGTTTCATCAGAAAAACTTCGAATTATAGGGTCATTAGATTCTGATTCATTAATCCAATGAATGAAGAAGCTATTTTCTATTGTTTTCCTCCAGATAGGGGTCATGTCATCTCCCAAGTTTTGGCGAATACTACTATAGCATAAATTGGCAATCTTATACTCTAAGTTAGTCAACTTCTCAAGATTAGAATCAAAAAGAACAATCTCATCTAACTCCCCAAACAACTCTTTTATTTTAACAAAAATGATTGAATTCTTTTCAAAATTGATGAAGTTTTTTTCAATAGACTCTAAAAACTCTTCTTTAAATAATAGGCGAATAAAGCTTAAAGAATCTTTTAGACTCTTAAGGGGTTTTTCCAATAAGTTCCATCTTTCAATTAGTTTTTCAAAGTCTTCAGGCGAACGAATTTTAGAGTATTTTGATTTTAAACTCCACCATTTAGAGTCGAATATTCTCGAGAACCTATTCTTCTCTTTATCTTTTAAAAACTTAAGTTCTTCAGAGATGTTGAATAGTTCCTCAATATTTAATTTTCTCTTAAAATTAATTAATTTTAAATCACTTTTAAATTCTTTATTATAAAAAGTCTTTTCAAGATTTTCAAAAACTTTTATTGTATTTGCTACCTTCTCTTTAAATTCTAGCTCGTCAAATTTAGTGCTAAATCTTTTTCTAAGATAAATCGGTGAATCACTTTTTTCATATTTATAAAATTGGTTTGCAATCTTAGATATGCTCTCACTATAGGTCTTTAAATCATTAAAACTAACTTTTTCAAATAATTCACCTTTGATGTCCAAGATTGGTTTTTGTTCCTTATTAGAATGTCGGTAGAGTGAGTATAGGCTTATACCATGTTTACCTTTATCATGTATTAAACTAATTAATTTTTTTAATTCTAAAAGACCCATATCAAAAGATTTAGCTTTTTCAAGCATCTTCTTCATATTTGGCTCTCCAGAAAAGCCATCTACCCCATCATCCTTTAGGTCGTATGCATTTAATGTAGAGGCCATCTGCTTAAAAATTTGATTTCTATCATTTTGGGAATCGTGGATGAGCAGACAGTGTTTGCTTATGCCCTTAGAAGCTAGTCTATTCTTCACAACATCAAGTGCAGCTCTTTTTTCACAGACCAATAATATCTTTTTATCTCTTAGTAAGTTATCTGCAATAAGATTAGTAATTACTTGAGATTTTCCCGTTCCAGGAGGACCATGGATTACTAATCCTTTACCAGTTCTAGATTTGATTAAAACTTGCTCTTGACTTATATCTGGCTTAGTTATAAAATAATTATCTGCCTCTGGGGAATCAATTAATTTTTCATCATCAAATCTTTCTTCAAGGTCTCTTTCAGTATTTTCTCCAAGTATCAACTTAGAAGAATCAGATAAACTTTTGTCTTTTATTAGTTCATCATAATCATTATTCATTGCACTATTAAGTTGACTAAATTCTCCCAAGATAGCATAGGGTAGAAATTCTATTTTCCCAGAAAGATTTTTAGGATGCTCATCTTTAATAAGTGGTTTTAATGAATCAATCTTTGTTTTTTTAAATGTGTTAATATTTGTTTCCATGTTCAATCCCTCAAACAATTGTACTGACCATTCAATCAACTCTTCAGACTTCAAATCCTCAATTTTTTTTAAATCTTCTAAATTTAAATTTTTATAACCCTTATTATATTTATTAAAAGCAATAAAGAATGTCTTGTTTATTTGAACTGAAGAATCTGGAAGAGGTTTTATAGTAACTTTTCTAGTCGCCCTGTTAAAGTCTATTTGAATTGGGACAAGAAATAAAGGTGCTCTAAAAAAAGAACCTTCAGAAAAGTTTCCCTGTATAAATGGGTAACCTAAGAAGCATTCATGATAACCTTTCTCTTTAAGTATAAACTCTACATCTCTCTTAAGATATAGAATGTCTTTTAGAATTCTCTCTTCCTCTTTATTTTTAACGTTAATATCAATGAGGTTAGCAGATTTATTTTCAAAAAAAAGCTTGTTAACTACTTGGATTGGCTGATCACTTTCTATGTTAGATAAATCAGAAATATCAAAGGTTTTCTTTTTTATAATTCTGGAAAGTCTAATTGCTCTATTTCTTCGACTAATATCATTTAATCTCTCCTGATACTTCTTGAGAACTTTCTCCATTTTAATGGGAATAACCCTTTGTTTAATAAGGTTTTCTTTAGGTATCTTAAGAAGATTAAACTAGATTACTTAACTTTGAAAATCTTAATCCCATGAAAAGGCACTATCTCAATAACACTTTTGTCTTTCAAATGATACAAAAGCTCCCAGCATTCTTTTTTTGTTATGGAAAAACCACTACATAGTCGATGAAACACAAGCGAGAAGGGAATAATGTCTTTTTTTGTTTCACTCCTTATTCTTTCTAACTTTTTGTAAACAAATACTTGTGCCCTACTTATTGTGGGTTAGTTTTGCTGGAGTTCTGAACTGGTTGAGCATATAATAAATTATGACTTCTACTTGCTCTTTAGTTAAACTTTTATACTCTTTTGTGTATTATTTATTATGGATGCAAGAAATACTTTCAGGCAACATTTGATTGTGGGTATTTTTTCTTTGGGGTTGGTTTGTTTTTTTCACTATTTTCTTGATGTTTCCTGGACCGTTTCGTTTGCCAGAGTCTCTTTTATTCTTTTATTTTTAGTTTTAATTATTGGCCCAATAATGAGATTGAAAAAACCAACGGAAAGCTCTACTCCATTTCTTACTCCGTGGAGTTGGAGGGGAGAATTAGGTATTTGGTTTACTTTAATGGCTTTGGTTCATTTTATTATTTTACTTACGGGAAGATCTCTTTCAAGTATGATAAAGTTGGGTGGAGAAGGTTATGGACTTACTAATTTACTTGGTTTGATTGCTTTATTTTGGGCATTAATACTCACAGCCACATCTTTTGGGAAGGTGATTGTATTCTTGGGTATAGATTTATGGAAATGGCTCCATAGCTTAACTCATGTGGTATTTTATTTAGTCTCTGGACATTTCATATATTTCCAGTTCTTCTCTACGTATGGGGGAAGGAGTCCTGATTGGTTTGGATATCTTGCTGTAGCAATGGTAATCATAGTAGTGGTCTTGCAATTAATTGCCCTTTTATTGATGATTACAAAACATAGAGAAGAAGTTGTTCACCCAGATAAAAAATTGTTGAAGCGTTAAGATAGTTATATTTTTTGGTTTTGATTTTTAGTGCTTATTTCTTTTTAGAAGATTTCTTTTCTTTTAAGATTCTTCTTATAATCAAAATAGCAAAAACTAAGAAAATTATAATAATAAAACCCATTGTATATGACGTGCTGTTATTGCCAAAACCGGTAGTTGCAAATCCAGTGATTATACTTGAATCATAAATAACTGAATCTTCTAAAAGTGGTTTTTCCCCACCCTCATTTATTACAGATATCTTTAGCACGCCAGAGGGGTTATTGTCTCCAAGTTCTATAGTGATTTCATGTTCTGTTTTTTTGTCTTTTGTTAGTTCTACTTCTTGTGTTTGTTCTTTTATGAGGTCTTTGCCAGAGTAAATAGAAAATCTTAGGTTTGTGGTTTGGTCAGAATCAGATTCAACAGAATATTTAATATAAATCTTGTTTTCCTTTTCTAGTACAATATTAGTAAATTCTATATTTAGGCTTGGTTTTATCATAATTAGTTTAATTGGAACTTCTTTTTCTCCCTCCAAACATTCTATAAATATTTCTGGTTGTCCTGCATTGGATGGAGGTGTTAGTGTGAAGGCAAAATCCATTATCTCCCCCGCCCCTATATTCTCTACATCTGTGGAAGAAAACCAAGACCTTTGTTCTTCAGAGATTTTAAGTTGGCATTTATTTACTGTTTTAAGTGCATTGTTTTTAACAACAACCTCAAGAGTTTTTTCTTCTCCAGGATATGCTATTATTTCTATAGATTCTATTTCCAAGTTTATTCCAGCTACATATGGTGTGTATGGACCACCACCAGAGCCACCTCCACCAGAGCTACTTTCTCCTCCACCGGCACCTCCACCGCTAGAGGTGTCTACCGAAAAACTTGAATTTGTACGATTACTGTTTCCTGCAGAATCATTAACATAAAAATTGAAAATGAAGTTAGCATCTACAGTAACTCCGAAGCTCGTAGATTGAGTACTGCAATTTACAGAAGTATTTGATATCTCTAAGCTTTCTCCTCTATAAACATTGTATAAACAACTTACCGGACTTGCATCGGAAACAGACCATGTTGCAGAAAGGGTTCTACTTGTCTTTGCACCAGTGGGTTCACTAACACTAACGCTTGGAGCAATAGTGTCTATATAGAAAGTTTTGTTTCCATTAGTGACAGAATTTCCAACAGAATCATTACATCCCACGTTCCATAAATATTCTCCATCAAGCAAATTTGAAGAGAATATATTTTCAATCCCATTTGTGGGGGAATTATCTGTTTGATTTATTTCAAATCCATTACCAAAATCTCCTAACAACCAACAAGAGTTTAAATCTAGGTCTGTTGGGGTATATCTAAATGTCACACTCTGAGAATTTGAATAAGAAGAATCTGTTGGAGAATTTAAAATAATTGATGGGGCCCCAAGTTGTGTGGAAAATGTCACACTATCGCTTGCCAATTCCCCATTTGTATCATTCATATAAATATTTAATGTGTAATCTCTATCATTCGGAATATCAAAAGTAGTATTTGTACAGCTTGCTAAACTTATGTTAGACTCTCCATTGAGGTTATACCAGCAAGAGTCTATGTTGTCATTAACATCAGAAGCAGAGAAATCAAGGGGCAGACTTTCATTGTAGCCATATGTTGCGCCTTCTTGTGGGGAAATAAGAGTTATTGTTGGTGCCTGATTTATTAAATCATAACCAACATCTACACTTTCTAAACTTGAAGTTATGGATGAATCTGGACTTGTGAAGATGACTTTATATTGAAAATATTGGCCAACTAAATTGAAACTAGTTAAGTTGACATCTTGCCAGCTTCCATCACCACAATTAGATTGAGTACAATTTCTTACTTGAAAGGAAAGAGTTGTTGATTTTGTTTCACTCGAGAGGTCGTATTGGTTAGCACTATCCTTGTCTGTAAAAGGTTGTTTCATTAAAACCCAATTTGCTCCTGAATCTGTGGATTTGTAGATCTCCTCATCCCTTGTAACAACATAAAGATTTTCATTATTATCTTTAGTTAAACCCCTTGGCTCTCCAGATATTCCAGAGCCATTTACAACAATCCATGTTGCTCCTGAATCTGTGGATTTATGAACTACTTTGTCTTTTGTTAAGATAAATAATCCTAAAGAAGTGGAGACACTTCCATAAATATCTTGGGAGAAATAAGAGTTATTTATTTCTGTCCAACTAGAACCATCATCGTTAGATCTCCAAACATCTTTGTCATTGTCGAAAGCGTAAAGGTAGCCGATATCAAGAGTAGAACTTGTTTCTGTCAAATTCGTCCAAGTTGCATCGGCACCGGCATCAAAAACCTTACTAGTGTATGTTCCTGAAACATTTCCGGAAGAGAGTATAACGGCGCTTCCATTATATCTAGTATTATTATGGGTTCCCGAATCAAACTCTGACTGGTTTCCTTGACTAAATATAGCATATCCTGTTAGGTTTTTGAAGTTAAGAATTCCAGAGAGAAGAAGGATATTTAAGACGACCAGACCAAAAAGCACTAAGAATAACGTTCTTTCTATTTCTTTTCCTCTTTTCATAATAACCATTGACTATATTACTATTTAAGTTTTATTCTAGTCTAATCTATTGATGAAGTTACAAAAAGTTTAAATACAATCTACCCCCTTCATGAATATGAAAAATAGATTGGTTTTAGGTCTGTCTTGTCTTGTCTTGTTTTTATTGATTTCTTTGGTTTCTGCTGATTATTCTATAGATGTTTCTGGATTAAAGGAGTCCTACTCTATTGGCGAGAAAATTAGTTATAAAGTATTGTTGTTAGAAGATGGAAACCCAATTCAACAGAGTGTAGAAGTTATTTTTTCAAGTGATTTTGGCGATGAGGAGATAATTAAGAATGTAGTGTCTAATGAAAAGAATATTCTATTGGTTGAAGAAACTTTTTCTAGTCTTGGATGGCATATTAAAGCAAGTTATGGAGGCAAGGTTGTTGAACGGCCTTTTTTGATTCAGGAAAACTCTGAAGTAGAATTTGTCATAGAAGGAAACAGTTTAATTATTAGAAATCGGGGGAATGTTAGATATACTCGAGATGTTCAAATCAAAATTGGAGATATCACAGAGTCCTACACCCAAAATATTCCTGTTGGGGGAGAAAAGGTATGGAAATTGGTTGCTCCGGAAGGGAGTTATAATATAGAAATTACTGATGGTGTAAATAAGTTTTCTAAGAGTAATGTCCCCTTAACTAGTATAGGTACTGGTAATGCTATTGGAATGGTGAGCGAGGATTTTAGATTGACTGGACTCTTAGGAGGCCCAACAGACCCAGATAGTCTTGGAAGCTCGTTTACTCCCTTAAGAAACTATGTTGTTGTTCTAACTTTTGTTGGTGCTGTGTTTATTTTAGGAGTTTTGTTTCTTGTTGAGAAGAAATTAAAGAAGAAGAAAAAGTAAATTATAGTTTCTTACTAAAAGTTTATATTAGTAAAGATTATTCTAAGAATAATGATAAAAAGATTTAAGAATAAAATAAAGAAACATTTTGAAGAAGTTCTTAGAATAAAGACCACTCCTAAAGAGATTGCCTTAGGTTTTGCTGTTGGAACATTCTTTGCTAATTTTCCTACATTTGGTCTCGAGTTTGTATTATTATTCCTCCTTGTTGCTATTTATAAAAAGATAAGTAAGATTTCTTTATTATTGGCTTATGTCGTTTGGAATCCTTTAATCACTTATCCATTGATTGCTATAAGTTATATAATTGGAAATGCGATTCTGGGAAATGCTCCAATGGTTTTAGTAAAATTGACGATCTTCCAAGAAGTTATTCGGTTTACTTTAAGGTATATAATTGGGAGTTTTATATTAGCAATGTTCTTTGCAATAATAAGTTATTTTGTGGTGTATTACCTCTCGAAGAAATATCAAAAAAGAGAAACCCCTATTTTACAAGTGCCCCTCCCAGATGATTTGTTTAACATTTAGAGTTGTTTTCAAAATGGTCTTTTTCCACCGATACAAAAATAACAAAGTTTTTCTCTGGAGATACCTAGTTTCTCAAAACCCTTCAACATTCCTTCAACAGAAAGAAATTTTACTTCTGCCCCTATTTCTTCACTAATTTCTTCATCTGTTTTCTTCCTTGATATGAAGTTGTCTGTTGGAGGCATATCTACTCCATACGAACACCCTCGAGGAACTCCATCTGAAGGGACAATCCCTATTTTGGGAGTATAGTTAATAAAATAAATCTTCTTCACATCAACTTCTTTTTTTAAGAGTTCTATCGCTTTTTTTGAATTGTTTCCCCTAACCGTGCTGTCATCTACTATAGCTATTGTTTTTCCTCTTAAGGATTCTTTAATATTTCTCCCATTAATCCCTGGTAGGAGAAATAAATTACTTGAGATTGATTCCTTTCTTTCTTCAGTTGTTGAACCTAAAAAAGACCTTTCACTCCTTGTTTTGTAAAAAATGTCTATAAACTCTGCCTTTATTTCCTCTGCATATTTTCTTGCAGCAACTTCAGGACATCTAGGCAAGAAGGTTACAAAATCTACCTCTAAGGGGAATTCTTTTGCTAATTGTTCTCCCAATACTTCCCGGACCCTCCTAACACTAACCCCCTCTAGGATTGATCCCACATCTGCGATGTAATTCCATTCAAAGAAGCAATGCTTTGTTTTGTTTTCTATTATTTTTTTCTTTGAATAGTTCCCTTGTGGATGGAGGTAATAAGAATATCCAGGCTTCAAGTCATCAATGAATAATCCACCATTTTTTTTAAAGGCCACATCCTCTGAGGCTACAATGTATTTTCCGTCTTTCCACCCCAGCGCTCCAGGTTTTATTCCCGATTGGTCTCTTAGAACTACTACTCCTTCTCCTTTTCTTGCTACGGCCAAGGTATATGCTCCAGGAATTGAAGAAAGAAGTCCTTTTTCTCCCATTTTGTTATATTTATGTAATAACCTTTCTGTGTCACAGTCTGTAGTCAATATTTCTTTGTTTATATCACTTAGATATTCTTCTTCTACTTGACCATTGTGAACCATTACCGCATCACAATTAGTAATTATTACATGTTTTCCTCTATCTTCCAAGGTCCCCCCGATTACTTGAGGATGTGCGTCTTGTAATATCTTGTCTTTCCTCCCCCTAGTCGCATACCTCACATGGGCCATATAGGTGTGGTAATCCTCACTTGGAAACAAGGTATAGAGGTCTTTAATGTCAAAGCGACCTACTTCCCCAGACCATTTAATCACATCAATCCTTTTGTCTCCAATGAAGGCTATGCCTGTAGCCTCTCTTCCTCTGTGCTGTAAGGACTTTATGAAAGAATAAACATCGTGGAGTGTATGGGCCACACAAAAACCACAGTTATGCCTCATCACCATGGTTGGAAAAACTAATCCCTCTTTTTAAGGATTATTGTGAAGATTTATACAATCCTCGGGTTCTTAGTCATAAAAATAAAGACTAAAATAAAAAAAATTATCTTTGGGGAGAGTTCTTAGACCTTAATTATCTTCGGAAATTGTTTGGTCTAGGATTGTTCTTTTTGAAGCAATCCGTACAGAAAACATCTCTTCCTTCAGTTGGCTTGAATGGTACTTCGCATTCTTGTTTACATGAAGAACATACTGCTTTATGTTTTTCTGCAGGTCTTCTATCGAAGTCATTTCTATTATTGAAATTGCTCCTACCGCCAAAATTGCCTCTGCCTTCGGATTTTCTTTGTTCCATATTATACTTTTTCTCCTTTCATCTTATAGCTATCCTAGTTAGGGAAGATTTTGTTAGTTTAAAAAGGTATGTTATGGGTCTTAATTGTTTGAAAATTTTTGGGTTCTTGAAGTATTCTAAATTTCTTATTCTGTTTTTATAACCCTTCTGAGTCAAGATCATATAATGTACCTGTGCACTCATAATTTGTCTCATCTTCGGTTGAAGAGTGAGCTGTTTTGTTTTCTAAATATTCTGTTTGAACAACCCAGTAGTCTAAATTGTATTTACATGCCCCTTCTTTTCCCCCTAGATAACTGTTTTTCTCTGCAAAGTCTTTCTTGGCCTGTTCAATATCTATGTCAGTTTCCCCAGAGTCTTTGAGTTGTTGAATTAACTCGTCTGAAAAGGAAACTGTGACGTTAATAATTGTTTTATAAACTACACATCTGTCGCCATCCATCCCTTTAATTTCTTCATTAGTTTCTTGAGTTACAAACATCCCCGTTCCAAACATATCAAGGGGGACCGCACGGAAGATTCTTGCCTTTTTACATTCCTTTGATGCAAATGCGTAGCAATCATTGATTAGCTCGTCCGTGACTATTCCACAATCAACAACCCCTCCGGTCCTCTGTAGTTCAGGCGTTAATTCTGATGTATTGAGTCCTATAACTACAATAGCGTTAGACCCCTTTTCCCCTGTCATTAAAAAAAGTGCAACAATGATTCCGGCAACTACTATTGTTGCAATAATTATCCATAGCCACATTTTAGACTTATTTGAAGTTGGAGAAGACTCTTCCCTTTGTGGTGGCATTGGCTTAGATATTGAAAAGGAGATAGTTTGGCTTAATGCCCTATTTGCATCTTCAGGAGTATATCCATTGTTTATTAACGCCTCCCTAATTTGATCAGTTGAAAATCCTTCTGTCCTTTGTTTATTTATCCAGAGCTTTAAATCGTCACTTACCATATCACTCTCAAATTATACATCTTGGTGATTTAAGTTATTGTTTATATTTAAAGTTTATGGGAAATATAAAGAGTTATATAACTCATTTATCTTTGTATTTTTATGGGAATTTTTGATTTTTTGAAAAAGAAAAAGATTGAAAATACGGAACCTATTATAGAAGAAGTTTCTTTTGGAGAGATTACTGGCTGGCTTGATGGGAAAGAAAAGAGAATTAAGGAGAAAGAAGAAGATAGATTTAATTCCATAGGGGAGCAAATGAATGTCTTTTTTGAAGAAATTGATAAAAAAATAGTTATTTTGGCAAATTTTGATCTTGCTGCAAAGAAAGTTACTGAAAGAGAAAGAATAATTGTTAAGCAAGGATTTGATAATTATTTAAATCAGGTTAATGTATTTATTAAGGATATTAAAGAAGTAAAAAGAGAAAATCTAGAGGATTTTATTAAAGATATAAATAAAATTTTTTCTATTTTTCATAAGCAGTCAAATATCTTTTACCATAGGGCAAATTATCTTATTGGAGATGAATTATTGGCAGTAAAACAAACGATTCAGGGCCTTTCAAAAGATTTTGTAGAAATTTTTAAAGGAGCTCATGCCGTGTTAAGTTCCCATAAAAATCTTGATTTGATTAGAGAGAAATTGAATGAGATTGAGTCTGTAGACAGAAATATTAAGGAGACCAAATCAGAGACTAACAAGATATCGGAAAAGATTTATGGATTAAAAGAACAGGAAGGAAAAATTTTAAGGGAGATTGGAAAAATTAAAATGAGCGATGATTATATAGAAAACCTCCAAAAAGGAGAAGTTGTGAGGAGTATTAATAAAAAATTGGAGGAATCTATTTGGAAATTAAAAGAATTGATTGATTTTAAGGCCCTAAGTAATGTATTTCATTCAGATACTAAAACCATGGAAATAATTAAGAGATACAAAGAAAATTTTAAATCTATTTTTCAAAAAACTAAGGGGAATGATTTAATATCTTTGTTAAAAGAAGCAAAGATTGATAGCAAGCAAGTAATCATGCAAATTAAAGAGATTGGTTGTCTAAAAGAAGAAATTGTAAAAATTGGAGGGGGTCTTGTGAGAGATATTGTTGAAGACTTAATGATTGAAATTAGGTTATTAAAATCCGAAGTTGAAGATTTAGAAGGAGAAAAGGAAAAGACAAGGGGGCGTTTGGTAAAAATAGAAGAAACCAGAGATGATTTGTTAAAAGAGATTGGTGAAATGGTAAAAAATCTTGAGGGGAAGATTAAATGGGAATAATTCTTTCTGGCCAAATCTCGGTTAACTCTTGACCGTTTAGTTCAAAAGTATTTAGTTTTCCAAAGACTTCCACTTTTCTTCCAACGTAACTACTAAGGTCTAAATTTCCTAAATAAACTTTTGTTCCATCAATATCATAAGGTAGACATCTCATCAAGGTGGAATAAGATTTATTAGATAGTTCACAAGAGTTGTAATTTAAGATTCCTTTGAAAGATTCTTCTACTAAGAGAAGAGTTTCATATGAATTTCTATAACCCTCATCTAGAGAGGTTATATAGAGCCATTCATAAATAATGCCTGTGTAATTTGAACTATTTATTTGGGGAGGAATTGTTTTTAGAATTTTTTCGTCCGTTCCATTATTATTTTTCTCTTTTGTTAAACTTCCCAAAGATATAATCAAAGTTATTAGGAGGATTATAGATATTAAGAGAATATAGTTATCTTTATTTTTCATAGTTACTTTTTCAAAAGGAAATATTTAAACTTTAGGGTTTTTTGTTAGTTTATTCTCCCTAATTGTTCTTATTGGAAAATCCTCCGAACCATATTCTCTAGTCTTTTGGGTGGTCTTTTTTTACTTTCTCTTGTAGGTGGTCTTTCTAATTCTCCTAAAACCTTATTAGCCCTACAAATTAGGTAAGTAGATGCCTCGGAAGGGCTATAGCCAATTCTCCTCCTCTCATGATACAACTTCACATATTCTCTTACTCCAAAAACCATTAGAGGGTTGGCTCTTCCTTCCATTTTATCTGTTTCCTTTAACTTTTTGAAAATAGGGACAGATGTTTTGATAGCCGCAGTAATTACATAGTTGGCTAATGCATGCAGGAAATTCTGTTGCGTTCTCTATTCTCGCGATTTTAATCATAACTTCTTCTTGCAATTTGTGGAGCTTTTCTTCCGTTGGTTCAGCAATCACTTGTTGGTTGTGAGCCAGCATATTCCAAACGAGTTTTATAGAATTGGCTTCTGGAAAATTATTCCTTGCCCAGATAGAATACATTGCAAGTTGTTTGTCATTTTCAATTTCCCATTGTTCTTTCATTTGGGAACTTGTTTTATGATCTATAATATAATAATTACCTTCAGAATCTTTAGCAAAAAGATCAATCCGAACATGCCATTCATTGCCATCTGGAAGAGTCATCATGTCTCTAGTCTCTAGTCCAATAATTTTTAACTTGTCAAATGGTGTGTGTTTGTCATAATAATCTAATAAGAATTTTTCTCCTTTTTTTCTATAATCGTCTGGAGTCATATATTCTTTTACAATTAAAATGTCGTCGTTGTATTCATTATCCCATAAGTTATTGTAAAATCTTATAGTTTCTTCTTTAGATAGTTTAAATAAAGTTTCAATGGTTTTGTAGAGTTTTTCTAGTGTTTGATGAACTAAATTTCCCATAAATCCTTCAATTGTTGTAGGGAAATCTGGTTTTAGCCAGTCTATATACTTCAACTTATATTGATATGGGCACTGTTCAAAAGTGCTTATTTTAGAATGGGAATATCTCGCCATGATTGTGAAAAAATCTAACCAGTATAAAAAGGTTTAGTGACCTATTTATAAAAAATAAAAAAATAAAAAAATAAAATTTTGTTTAGTTATGAGCTGTGCAGCATCCGTACCCTCTGTGCTTGCTCATCCTTCCGAAACCGAACAATAGTAGACCAATCAAATAGTACAATAATGCACCCCAGTTCCAAAAAAGGACCATACTTGCTAACTGGACTTGAAAACCTGCTACTAAAAAGTAGATTCCAGCTGTCATAAGGATTATCCCCAATAATCCGGCACCGTGGTTACATGAACATTCTTCTTTTTTTGCCATCTTCACCTCCTGATAAAATTAGAATAATTAACTTTATATATATTCTGATTTGATAAGATTCATGCGTGGGTAGTATAAAGTAACAAACAAGTTGCTTCGAGAATACAACCCACAAATAAATCGCGTGGGTAGTATAAAGTAACGGCATAGCCGTTTCGAGAATACAACCCCCAAATAAATCGCGTGGGTAGTATAGTGGTTATTATTCGACGTTGCCAACGTTGGGGCCCGGGTTCGATTCCCGGCCCGCGCATATTGGGGAATCGAACCCTGTGAGAGATTGGCCTCTGAGAGGTCTGCAACTTGTTGCCGAGGCCCGCGCATATCTATTTTTTATATGAAATCATTACATTTTTAAAGTTCTTTTATTTAGTTATTCAATGAAAGGTGATGTTTTTTCAAAGAATAGTATTTTTTTATTAATGTTTATTCTTTTTGCTGCTGGTTATGTCATCGGAGGCCAAGTAGTTATAACAAAAGTTCCTGTTACTACTAATACACCTTTTCATAATTTAGTTAGTATCGCTGATTCTAGTGGTTTTTCTGTAGATAGTAATGCTGATAATAAAATTGATGCGGCGAATAATGCCGATTGGGCTACCAACGCTAGTAATGCTGAGAGTCTCGGTGGTGTAGTTGCTGCCAAATATGTTCGACGTGATTGTGTTTACTTAAAAGATAATACTGGAGGTAATGCTGGCACCAATATATACAATTCAGGTAATGCCCATATTGTACCTGTCAATATTCCCTCAGGTGTTTGTGGAAATGGTTATGGTGCTCCGACCAAGTGTACTATTGTTATGCTTACATCTAATTATGGTGGGAGTTCTGATACTGCCGTAGCAGAGTATTTCCAAAATGATGGTCTCGGTACGTGGGGAGCTATTGTGGGTGGTACGATTCGTGGTAGTGTTGCAGCTACAGGCAATTCAGGTAATAATGGCGATGGGATCAGAGATGTTATTATGAGAGATTCTCAATCTACAAAGAAGATTTTCTTGTATGATGACGATTCTTCTGAGACGAGCACCAATACCCAATGGGTTTTATCTGATAGTGATGATAACTGGGCTGTGAGTTGGGTTATGTTATGTAACTATTAGTTGGGGCAGCCTTGTCTAAATGGCTTTGAAATTTACCACAATAATCCTTAATAACCTCTTATTTTTGTCTATTTTATGATAGATGCTTTGATTCTCGCTGGAGAAAGAGCCATGTTCAGGCGGGCCCAGGTTCCAAAAGCCTTGATGAGAGTTAATGGAAAAGAACTAATTGCTCATCAAATTGATTATTTAAAAGACAAGGTTTCTAGGATAATTGTTTCAACAGGTATTGGAGATTCTGCTAAGGAAATTGAAGATTTTGTTTATGAGTCTTATCCCGAATTAGCTATTATTTGTGTCCCGGAAAATCAGCCTTTGGGGACTGCCGGAGCAATAAAAAACTGTGTGGGTGTAGTAGAAACTGATAGAGTCTTAGTTGTGAACTGTGATGATATTTGTGATATTGATTTGGTTGAACTTGACAAACTTTTTGGAGATATTATATGTGTCCGTTCACCCCAATTACAATTTGGAATTATTAAACAAAACTTCCCTGATGAAGAAAAGGTTCTTGGGAGATACTCTTTTGTGGAAAAGCCCATTCTTAAGGGATTATGGACTAGTTGTGGTTGGTATCTTTTGAAGAAAAAGACTATCAGGCAATTTCCAGTTAAGGGGAGTATAGAGTATAATGTATTTCCCAAACTTAATTTTAATGTTTACAAACACTTGGGAAAGTGGCACACATTTAATACGCAGAAAGATGTTGAGGTTTTTGAAATGAATGGTGGGAAGATTTAATCATACCCAGACATATTGCTGAGGGTGCCAGGTCTTCCTTGAGATTTTCTTGCTGCAATAACATCATCGATTCGGAGAATCATTATTGCGACTTCGCTTGCAGAAGCTATTGCTTGTGTTTTGACTTTTAACGGCTCGATGATTCCTTTCATCATAGTATCTTCAATCTTCCCTGTGAAGAGGTTTAATCCTGCATTTCGATTATTTGCGTCATGACTTGCCCTTAGTTCTGTTAAAACGTCAATAGGGTCCATTCCTGCGTTTTCTGCAAGGGTTCTTGGGATAAACTCCATAGCCGAAGCAAATTCTTCAACAGCCAATCTTTCTCTTCCCCTGAGGGTATTTGCAAATTCTTTTAGTCTTTTACATAATTCTATTTCAACCGCCCCCCCACCAGCAACAACTTTTGAATCTTCCATTGTAGATGCAACATCTCCCAAGGCATCACGAATGGCTCTTTCTACTTCGTCAATAACGTGGTCTGTTCCCCCACGGATTAGAATTGTTAGTGCTTTTGGATTTTTACAACCCATAATATATGTCATTCCCTCTCCACCCTCTTTTCTTTCCTCAACATATGCGGCAAACCCTAAATCTTCCTCCCTTAGTTCAGTTAATTTAGAAACCACTCTAGCTCCTGTGGCTTTTGAAAGGCTTTGCATATCTTTTTTTGAAACCCTTCTAACTACATAAATTCCTGCCCTTGCTAGATAAAATTGAACCAGCTCATCAATCCCTTTTTGAACAATTAGAACGTTTGCTCCAGAATTTTTTATTTTTTCTACTTTAGATTTAAGGAGGGAGTCTTCTTGATTCATGAAACTTTGTAATTGTTCTGGTGTGGAAATTGAGAGTCTTGTCTCTGTCTCGAGCCCTTTTATTTCTAGGGCCTCTTCTACAAGAGCAATTTTGGCATTTTCAACCCTTTTTGGCATTTCGAGATTAACTCTCTCGTTATCTAGAACAATTCCTTTTATTAATTCGGTATCTTCTAGAGATTTCCCTTTTTGTTTCTCAATCCTTATATCTTCTAAATCTACTTTCCCCTTTTCAGAGACCATCTTTACTGCTTCAACGATTATCTCGCTGAATTTTTCTCTTAAATACTCTGCCCCCTTTCCTGTCATTGCAGTTTGGGCGATTTTCATTAGTTCTTCTTCAGAATCTATCTCAACAGACAGCTCTTTTAGGATTATTTGTGCCTTTTCTTCAGCCCACCTATAGCCTCTAGTGATTATTGTAGGATGTATTCCTTGGTCAAGCAATTTTTCTGCATTCTCAAGGAACTTTCCTGCTAACATTACAGCGGTTGTTGTTCCATCCCCCACCTCTAAATCTTGGGTCTTTGCAATATCTACAATCATTTTTGCTGCAGGATGTTCAATATCCATCTCTTTGAGAATAGTTACCCCATCATTTGTGATTATAATGTTTCCCACCTTGTCAACCAACATTTTATCCATTCCTTTTGGACCCAAAGTTGTTTTTACTGTTTCAGCGACGACTCTTGCAGCCAGAATATTGTTCCTTTGTGCATCTCTGCCTAGTATCCGACTACCTTCATTAGAAGTTATGTTCTCGACCATATTTGAGGGAGAGTTGGTTTGTTTATAAGAATTATTGTGGTGGGATTGGAGATTGGTTTGGGTAATTCTTTCCTTTGGAACTACATGCCGGAGGCATGAGTTAAGCACGTTCTCGCTATGCTCGCTTTCGCACTTAAAGAATTATTGTGGTGGGATTTGTCACATTTGTGCAGTAAAAAAGATATTTAAAGATGTTTTACCTTGTTTAAATATGGAATCTGGTGTTAAAGTGGGAGATATTATGACTCGAAATTTTGTTCATGTTACTCCTGAGACTGACCTCTTGAGTTGTGCAAGAACCATGATTAAAAAGAGGGTTGGAAGCTTAATCATCAAAGAAGGAGATAAATTAAAAGGAATTTTGACTGAAAAGGATATTATCTGGGCAATTGTTAAAAAGTCTAAGAGTGATTTAAAAGGGATTTTTGCAAAAGATTTAATGAAGAGGAAGGTGGTGACCATAAAACCTTCTGCTGATTTGGCCGAGGCAATGAGACGTCTTAGAAAGAAGAAAGTTCGAAGATTGCCAGTCGTTGAAAATGGATTGGTTATTGGGATGTTAACATATAAAGACATTCTTAGAATTGATCCAGGGCTATATGACTTGATTTCTCAGAATTTTAGCATACGTGAGGAAGCTAAAAAACTAAAGAGGAGGTTTATGGCAATTTCTCGAGGCCATGGTACCTGTGAAGAATGTGGAGAGCATGGGGTTCTATTTAAAACAGATATGCAAAGCTTATGTGAAAGTTGTTATAATAACCGGTAATCTTGCTCTCCAAAAACATTTATATACGCTTTTGTTCTTTTAAAAGACGAAGATGGTACAGATAAAGAATGTATTGAAGCAAAATGTTAAACAGAAGGGTCATTGGAATTTTGTTGATTTGTATAATCTTGGTTTTGAATGGTTTAAGGATAATAGTTACCATTTAATGGAGAAAGAATACACAGAGAAAATATCTGCTCTTGGGAAGGAGATTGTGCTTATATGGGAAGCTGAAAAAAAGGTAACTGACTATTTTAAATATAAAATTAGTATAAAATGGCATATTCTTGGGATGAAGGATGTGGAAGCTGAAAAAGATGGACAGAAAATTGAGACTAATAAGGGAGATGTCAAAATGATATTTACGGCAGACCTTATTAAGGATTATGAGAAAAGGTGGGAAGATAAGCCCCTTTGGAAGTTCCTGAGAGGAACGTATGACCAGTATATTATTCGGACAACAGCCGAACAACATGAAAAGAAGCTAGAAGAGGATGCTCTAGAGCTCATATCCCAGGTAAAGGCGTTTTTGATGATGGGAAAATAGAAACAGGCGTTGAATCACAATAATCTTTATAAAATAATCTTGGCGTGTTTTCCTATGAGTAAATTGATGTTTTTAGTTGTGATGATGTTTTGTTTGGGAACTGTTTCTGCATTGGAAATTTCAGCTACTTCTGACACAAATGTAATAGTTAAGGATGTTGGAAGTGTAATAAAATTAACTCTTAAAATAAGTAACGCTACAAATGGGAGTTATAATGTATACACCCTCTCAGATATCGCATTGACTCCTTCAGAAGTTTTTGAAATTCCAGAAGGGTTTATTACCAAAGAGTTTATTTTGACTCCTTTAGACAATCTTGATGTAGAGGGGCCTTATACTTTTACCTATACTTTAAATCATCGTGATGTTGAAAAAATTGATAAAAAATTTACGGCCAATCTATTAAATCTTGAGGATGTAATTGAAATTGGTAGCGAGGAAATTAATTCTAGTTCTAATGAAATTTCTTTTTATGTAAAAAATAAAGAAGATGTGTATCTAAAAGGTTTATCTGCGAAATTTAGTTCTCTTCTCTTTGATGTTGAGAAAACATTTGATTTAGAGCCATTCGAGAAAAAGATTATTAAAGTTGTTGTTGATGGTTTTAAATTGAAAAAAACAAAGGCAGGAGTATATATTATCTCGGGGGTATTTGATACTAACAAGGGTGGGAAAGAAATCAAAGGGAACCTTTATTTGGGAGAGAAAAAAGGTATTGTGGTTACGGAGGATTCTTCCGGTTTTTTAATTAAGACTTATACCATTAGTAAAATAAATACTGGAAATGTTTTTGAATCTGTGGAGATTGATATAGAAAAGAATATTATCTCGAGGCTATTTACTAATTTTAATATAGAACCAACTTTCACTGAAAGATCTGGGTTTATTGTAAAATATGTTTGGACAAGGGATAGGCTTGGACCAACAGAGGTTTTGACAGTGAAATCTGAGACAAATTATATCCTCCCATTATTCTTTATTATTGTTCTCTTAATTGTAATCTTTGGTTTTAAGAGGTTCAGAGAATCAAAATTGGTCTTAAATAAATCTGTGAAATATGTTAAAACTAAAGGAGGAGAATTTGCATTGAAAGTTACATTGTCATTAAAAGCTTCTAAGGCTATAAGTAATGTAACTTTAATTGATAAGATTCCAATTGCTGTTAAGGTTTATGAAAAGTTTGGGATGGTTAAACCTGACAAAATTGATCCAGAAAGTAGAAGATTACACTGGCATATTGGGAATTTAAATGCTGGAGAAGAAAGAATATTTAACTATATTGTCTATTCAAAAGTAGGTTTTGTTGGGAAGTTTGCTCTTCCAGAAGCCGTTGCCGTCTTTGAGAAAGAGGACAAAATCCATGAAGTTAATTCTAATCAGGTTTTCTTTATGAGTGACCAGGTTTCTGAATGATTGTAATGTTTTTATACCCTATACATATCGATTTACTATGGAAGAGAAGATTCATGGAAAGCTGAAGTATCGGGTTGGAGATTTCATCGTTGAAGAAATTGGAGACAACTGGGTTTGTAAAGTAGGGGGAGAATCTAATTTAGTAGATAATTTAGAGGAAGAAAGAGATTTTCTTTGGTGTGAAATGGAAAAAGAGGATATAGATTTTTTTCAAGCAATTAAAGAACTTTCGCAAAAAATTGGTAAAGATATAAGGGATATTGGCTATGCTGGGACTAAAGATAAAAGAGCTTTGACTTCTCAAAGAATTTCAATATTTAAACCAGACTTAGAAAAAATCAAAAACTTTAAACATCCGAATATCACTTTGAAAAATTTTCGATGGAATAAGAGGAAAATTAAACTGGGTTATCTTGAAGGAAACCATTTTAAGATTGTTATTCGGGATGTGGATAAAAAAGATGCAATGGTTGTTGGGAAGAAAATAAAGGGAATGGGTTGGTTTCCAAATTATTTTGGAGCACAGAGATTCGGTTCTCTTCGTGGAAATAATGTCCATATTGGAAAGTTAATATTAAAAAGAGATTTTGAGAAAGCTGTTTGGGCTATTTTAACAGATATTTCTGAAAATGAGAGGTCTGAAAGTAGATTTGCTCGAGAAAAATTGAAGAAAGAGAAGGATTTTTATTCTGCCGCAAGATATTTCCCACATCATTTGAGATTGGAAAAACAAATTTTGTTTTGTTTGTCTAAAAATCCTGATGATTTTGTTGGAGCAATAAAAAGGGCAGATAGAAAAAATATGTTAATGTTTGTCAATGCTGTTCAAAGTAAGGTTTTTAATGAAATTTTAGAGAGAGCTTTAGAGAGAGGACTTGATTTTACTCAAAAAGGTCAGCAAAGTTGTCTTTTGCCAGGGTATAAAACAAGATTTTATGAGGGCCCACTTGGGGAAATTGAAAAAGAAGTCTTGGCAGAGAATAATTTGGAGTTAAGTGATTTTGATGTTAGAGAGATTCCTTATTTAAGAATTAAAGGTTCTTTTAGGAAGGCGATTACAGAGATTAAAGATTTAGTTGTTTCCGTCGAAGATGATAAGGATTTTCCAGGTTCAAAAAAGATTCTATTAGAGTTTAGCTTACCTTCAGGAGTTTATGCTACAACTTTCTTAGATAATTTTTTTAAATTTGATTAATTTTATAAACTATGATTCCTTTTTTAGTTCATGAAAGATTCTGTAAAGGTGGGACTAGGCTTTGGTTTGACCTCAGGTATTATTACAACACTTGGTGTGATGATTGGTCTTGATGTTGGGACTGGACTCAAACTAGCTGTTATTGGGGGTATTCTGACCGTCGCTATTGCGGATGCTTTCTCGGATGCTTTGGGGATTCATATCTCTGAAGAATCCAATAAGAAAAATAGTCACAAGGCAATTTGGGAATCTACTATTGCCACATTTTTTACGAAGTTAATTGTTGCTTTGACGTTTGTTATTCCAATCCTTTTCTTTAATTTGAAAAGTGCGATAGTTATTAATCTTGTTTGGGGATCTCTTCTTTTGATTGTTTTTAATTATTTTCTTGCTAAACAGCGAGGAGAAAGCCCTATGAAGATTATTATTTCTCATTTAGGAATTGCGATAGTAGTAATAATTTCAACGTATTTTGTGGGTAGATTGATTGCAACATATTTTGGATGATATTATAAAAAGGGATCGAACCGCGTCCGAAGACGCGGCCTGATACTCTTAAAAAATATAATGTGTTTTTAAACCTTGTGTTGAGAAAGATTAACCTAAAGATGTGAGGTGACGCACAAAAATAAAACGCCCCTCTAAAAGTTAAAATAATTTAAAGAAAATTTACTTCTTTTTCTTCTTCACTACTTTTTTCTTTTTTACTGCTTTTTTCTTTTTTGCTGCCATTTTTCAACCTCCTTTTGTTTTAATTATTAGAATAATTATCACTTGTAATCAATGTATCTTTAATTTATAAACTTTGTTAAAAAAATAATTTAGAAAATATTTTATAAATAATGCAAAAAATTAATCTCCGTCGGTGAATTCTTAATTATCAAATTTGCCTAAATTATACACTAAATATTTTTTTATTTTTTTATTTTTCCTCTCCAAATTAAAAAAATTGTTGCAATTAAAAAAATTCCTGATCTAATAAACCAGAGAGAATTTGTTGTTAAAAATCCTATAACGGCAAAGATTAGTGAAATAATCATAAAGGCAATTGAAAGTCCCATTTCTCTTTCCATATTTTTCTTAATGTGATTGATTATAAAAATTTAATGTTTTTAGATTAAATTGTGGAGAAGCGATAATAAATAAAAAATAAATGGTTCAAGGATGAGCTTGATAAGGTGGTAACAAGAGAGATTACTTCTTCTTTTTCTTGGCCTTCTTTTTTGCTGGCATTTTAAACACCTCCAAAGTTTTTAAATAGGGTCGCAAAACCTTTATCATTTTAAGTATTAAAAGATTATAAATGTATGTTTTATTTTGGTGTTTGGAAAATTTGGATTGGTTTGGGTTATTACATACATTTCAAGACAGCGACGGAGAATTTGTTTTTTTGTTTTTTGGATAAATCCCCGGCCGGCTCACAATTGGTGTACTTCTGCTGAAGCAAATCGAAAGTTCGATTCCGATATATTAGAATCCCCCCGGCCAGAATCGAACTGGCACATATCGGGCTACAGCCGAATGTTCTACCATTGAACTACGGAGGGTTTGTCACCTACGGAATTCTCATGAAACGGCTATGCCGTTACTTTGAACTACGAAGGGTTATAATTTAACCTAGAATAGGGGATTTTTAAGGGTTGTGGGTTAGATTATTAAACCTACTTCTTCTTTCCTAATTATGGTAAGAGTACGTTATAGCTTCGGTTCGAGACACACCGGACATATGGAGAATATTCAGAAGCAGAGGGTAAAATATCCTCGAGTGATGAAAGAAGTTATTGACATCTCGGAGATTGTTCTAGAGATTCTTGATGCACGTTATATAGATGAGACTAGGAATATTGATATTGAAGAAGATTTGATTAAAAAGGGAAAGAAAATTATTTTTGTTTTAAATAAAGCAGATTTAGTTGATGTAAAAAAAATTGAAGCAGAACTTCCAAAAGATTTGAAGCCATATGTTTTTGTTTCGGCTAAGACTAAACAAGGTTCTAGAGATTTAAGGGAGAGAATTAGAATTGAAGCTAAACGTGTTGAGTTGCCCGAGAACATGAAAAGGGTTCATGTAGGGATTATAGGCTACCCAAATGCTGGAAAGAGTTCTATAATTAACTTAGTTACTCGAAGGAGTGTTACTGGAATCTCTAAACAGGCGGGATATACTAGAGGGATGCAAAAGGTTAGGATGACAGATAAGATATTAATATTAGACACTCCAGGAGTTATTCCGGACTCAAAATATTCTTCCTCGGCAAAGGCTGCTTCTTCTCAAGATGCAAAGGTTGGAGCAAGAACCTATAGTCATGTTAAAGATCCTGAAGATGTTATTAATTACTTAATGAAAGATTATAGCAAGACAATTGAAAAATTTTATAAAATTGATGCTGAGGGTGATGTCGAGATTTTAATTGAAAAGTTGGGAAAGAAAATGAATTATCTAAAGAAAGGCGGACAGATTGATTCGGATAGAACTGCTAGATTAATTTTGAAGGATTGGCAGGAAGGCAAAATAAGAATTTAGTGGGCCTTCCTAATTGACCTCTAAGAAGTTGTTTTAAATCATCTCCTAGCAATCCAACCCCCACCATGAGCTTCCCAATCGGCTCCACCCATAACAGCATCTACCGCCCTTACTACTTCATCTCCGGTTCGTCTCCCCGAAGTGCTCATGTCGTCATATAACACCTCTATTTTTACTATCATTTTTACCTCCTTAACGATGGGAAGTCTTTTTTCTTTATATAGAATCGTAGATTTGAAAGTATATTTGAGAGGATAATTTCCTTTATATAGCGATTTACTTTCAAGGAGTACAGAGTTATTTGAAAGTGGTAAATGGATTATTTGGACTTATTTGAAGCTCTTGCTTATCCCTTCTTTCCAGAAACTTGGGAGAGGATTAGAAATAAATCCCCTGAATTCTCCCGAATAAATGTAGGCAAGACCCCTGTCGGGGTTATATTTTTCAAACTTTTCTTGAGCATCTGAGTACATTTTCTGTATAATCTTCCTCTCAAACTCTTTTTGGAGAAGGGATGACTTCTTTAGCACTAAAAAATCTGCTTGTCTTAAGATATTAACTTCTAAATTTGAAGAATTTTGGGAAATAAAGAGAATGTTGAGATTTTTATGTCGAGATATTAAGATAAGTTGGCTGAGCATTTTGTTCGCATTACTCATTGAACTTCTTGAATTAAAGGTTATTCCCCCCTCATCAATAAGTACCCAAGAATCATTTTCTAGTTCTGAAATGTCTGAAACTATTTTTATCCAGGATGGAAATTCTTCTGATTTAAATCCCAGAGCAAAACACTTTTTTTTAGATTTTGTGTAGATATTTTCTAAAAACTTTACTCCAATTGCTGTTTTTCCAGAGCCCCTGGCCCCCAAGATAAGTCCTATTTGGCTATCTGATTTTGTAATTTTATCAAAGAAAGTTTTGTAATCCCCATCAATAGTTTCAATAATCTTGAAGGGAGAATATTTATATCCTATAGAATCTCTTTTTCTTTTTATCTCCTTCTCTTGAGAATCTTTTGATTCTTTTTCAATTTGTCTTATTTTTCCTTTAATAGCATAATAAGGGAGTTTTATAGTAAATAAGGCTCCTTTTCCTAAGTATTTCCAGAATATTGAATGTTTTTTCTTTTTTCTTTTTTCCATGGTTTTGGTAGAAGATTATTTGCTAGGATTTATTCTGAATATATTGGTAGGCAAAGTAAGATGCGGTGACACCTTCGGCTACGCCAGTTATTGCTTGTTTGAATTCTGTGTCTATAACATCTCCGGCGGCGAAGAATCCAAGAATATTTGTTTCAGAGTTTCTATTAACTTTAACCTCTCCTTTCTCGTTTAAGTTTACCTTGAGTTGTTTTGCCAAATCACTAAGGGGGATGTGACCAATTTCAATGAAAACCCCATCAAGCTTAAACTCTTTACTTCCATTATAGGGTTTATCCAGAACAACATGGTCGAGTTTTCCCTCTCCAACTATTTTTACAATGTTGGTGTTGTTTATAATTTTAATATTTTTAGATTCCTTAATTTTCTTTCCATTTACTGGTTCTGGTCGAATTGATTCTCCTCGATAGATTATATAGACTTTTTCTGCATGTCTTGAGAGAAGGAGTGCCTCTTTTGCTGCGCTGTCACTTCCCCCAACAACACCGAGGATTTTATTTTTATAGAAAGGAGCATCACAAAGAGCACAAGTATGGACTCCCCTCCCCATCAATTCTTTTTCTCCTGGAACTCCAAGTTCTTTTGCCTTTGTTCCTGTTGTGAGGATAACTGTTTTTGCTTCAAAGATAGATGTTGATGATTCTGCTTTGAAAACCTCTCCTTCTTTAGAGATTCTATCAATAAATTCTCCTAAAATTGTTATGTCATACTCCATGGCGTGTTCTTTGATTTTGTTTGCCAATTCCGTCCCAGTTAGATTCTTGAATCCAGGATAGTTTGAGACCTCATCTGTTTGAGTTATTGTTCCTCCCTCTAAATCACCGACGACAATTGTCTTTAGATTGAATCTTGCAGAATACATCGCTGTTGCTAATCCCGTCACCCCAGTCCCAATGATTAAGACATCACAGGAATAATTTTTCTTTGCCATTTTTTCTTTGAAGTTAGGTAATTCGCTAGATTTATAAGTTTTAGTGTATCTTGTGAACTATGGGATTTTGGCCAGTTGTTCTAAATGTTCTTAGGAACTCAGATGTTGTGCTTTTATTAGTGGATGCTAGGATGCCAGAGCTAACAAGGAATTCTGAGATAATCAAGAAGGTTGAAGCGATGAAGGGAAAACGATTGGTTTTGGTTTTTAATAAGTGTGATTTGGCTAGTAAAAAAGATTTAGATAAATTGAGGGAAGATTATCATGGGGCCTTTTTTATTTCTTGTACTAAGAAGAAAAATGTAAAAGAATTAGGGGATTATTTAAGGAATTTGGCAGATAACTGGAATAGTTTAAGTCTTCGTGTTGGTCTTGTTGGTTATCCCAATGTTGGGAAGTCCGCTTTGATAAATATCTTGGCCCCTATGGCAAAAGCAAAGGTTTCTCCTGTTTCTGGAACGACAAAGAAGACACAATGGGCTCGAAATGGAAACATTAGGATAATGGATTCTCCGGGAGTTATTCCCTTTGGAGATAGGAAGGTTCAAGTTGGAATGTCCTCGGCGAAGGACCCTCATAGAATTAGAAACCCTGAAAAAGTTGCATTGAGAGTGGTTGAGTTTTTAGACGAAAGAAATGACGGAACCCTTGGGAGATTTTATGGCGTTGATAAAAAGTTAAAAGGTTATGATTTATTTTTGGCTATTGGAAAGAAGATGGGGTACTTGGTTAAGGGTGGAGAAATTGATGAACATCGAACAGCTATTAAGATTTTGATTGACTGGCAACAAGGGAAGATTAGTTTGAGGGGTTAGTTTACTATATAAATAGATTTAAACCCTTTTTATTTTTAGATTTTATGAATTTTAGTCTAATAGATTTGTCCCATATTCCTGGAAGGGAAGATTCCTTAAAAAGTATTCAGAGATATATGCACCACATCACCCCTGTGATGTATTATAGGACCAATCTTCTAACCCACTCAAGGAGGGTTTCTGGACATCTTGAGGAGGCAGTAGAGGATATCCTTTCTGTCCATCCAGGATTTGATGTGGAACTTGCTAGAACTTTGGCCCTTGTTCATGATGATGCAGAAATAATAACGGGAGATGTTCAACTTATTGATAAGGAGGGAATGACTAAAGAACAAAAAAGAGAACTCTGGGTGGCAGAAGAAGCGGCGGCGGCAGAATTGGTTAAAAGATATGGTCCTAAGATAAATGGGTTAGATTATGCTAAATTATTAGAGTTGGTTGGAACTAAAGAAGTTATAGAAGCTCAATTCGTTTCTTTTTTTGATAAATTCGATGGTGGGGGAGAGGCGTGGCATGAAGTTTGGGCTGGAAATGAAAGGTTCTTGCTTCCCGCCGGAGGACATCATGGGAGAAGTGGAGGATACGTCAGAAGATTAAACGCTTTTTTAGAGACATATCCGGCGATGAGAGCTTTTTTTAAAGAATTTCCAGGGTATCTCCCCGAACCTTTTGATTTTAAGTCTGCCGCAAAAACTGGGAAGCCACACACAGTTGATTCTTTAAAAGAAGATAGTGGTTTTCCTCCTTATGAAAGATGGAAGAAAAGTGTTATCAAAAAAGAAGGAACTTCGAATCTTACAACCCGAGTAGAGTTTCCTTAACGTCTTCCTCTTCTGTTAGAAGTGTTTCTTCCACCACCCCTGAATCCTGTTCTTGGTTTTGAATCTCTATTTCTATTATGACTTGGTCTTCGATTATCCGAGTCTGAGCTTCTTCTTGGAGGACCTCTTGGTCCTCTGCCATCTTGTGTAGGTCTTCTTGGGGGGCCTCTACTTCCTCCAGATCTTGGTGGTCCTCGAGATCCGCCCCTTCCACCCCTCATAGGTCTTCCCCTTTCTCTTGGGGCTTCCCATTTGACAAAGATTCTTGGAAATTGTGGAGTCATTTCTCTCTTGATTATAACTTCTGGATTATGTCTTTGAAAATTTGCAAAGTTATCATAGTCTCTACTAGTAATTATGTTAATAGCTATCCCTTCTTTTCCTGCCCTTGCTGTCCTACCTATTCTGTGGATATAATCTTTTGAGTCTGATGGAATGTCATAATTATATATATGTGAAACTCCTTCAATATCTAAACCTCTTGCGGCAACATCTGTACAAACCAAAATATTTACTTTAGAACTATCAAATCCTTTCATAACCCTATTCCTTTTTGATTGTTCCATCCCTCCATGAATTACTTGTGCACTTATTCCATTATCGTTGAGATTCTTTGCAACAAAATCCGCATTTCTCCTAGTGTTACAGAAAATCATAACTAGGTGTGCTTTTTCATGGTTTAGTAAATGAACTAAAAGAGAGAATTTTTCGTTGTCTCGAGCATCATAATAAATTTGTTTTAATTTTGTTGCATCAACATAATGTTTTACTGCTACTTCTGTGGGAGATTTCATATATTTTGAGGAGAAATCTGCTAACTCTGAAGATATAGTCGCTGAAAAAAGCATTGTTTGTCTTTTTACTGGGCAGGCCTTTACTATTTTCCCCACATCATCTTTGAAACCCATATCCCACATCCTATCTGCCTCATCCAAAACAAGGAAATCTACGTGGCTGAGGTCAATTGACTTCTGACTCATATGGTCTAAAAGTCTTCCTGGTGTGGCCACAACGACTTCGGCAGTAGTCAACCGTTTTATTTGATGGTTTATTGAAACTCCACCATACACTGGAAGAACTTCTAATCCCTTATGGTAAGCAAATTCTTCAATTGCCTGAGCTACTTGTTCTGCTAATTCTCTTGTAGGTGTTAAAATTAATGCTTGGACTCCTTTTCCTTTCTGAACGTTTTTGATTATTCCAACAGCGAAAGCAAGAGTTTTTCCAGAACCCGTTGCCGAACCGGCTATAATATCTTTTCCCTCTAAAATTATTGGAATTGCTCTCTCTTGAATCTCGCTTGGCTTCTCAAATTTCTTCGCAGAGATTACTCTAATAATATCTTCGCTTATTCCTAACTTCTTGAAACTTTCCATTTTATTATTCTAGAAAAATCTTGAACGCGAATCCTCACGACTTACGTCCAAGGACTCTGACCGATTTATCTATCTGTATATAATTCATCCTAGAAGTGGCTTTATAAAACCTCCTAATCTTCTTTTAGAGATTCTGATTCGTCTTCTTTTTTATCTTCTGCTTGTTCCTTTAGAAATTTAAGTTCTTCTTCTTTTTTATCTAATTTTGCTTTTGCTTCTTCATGATTCTCTACACTCTTTAGGGCTTTTAGTTCTTTTTCTTCCTCGGCTAATTTTGCTTTTGCTTTTCTTACTTCTTCTTCTTGTTTATCGTCTCCCCTTAGAGTTCTTAGTTCTTTTTCTTCCTCGGCTAATTTTGCTTTTGCTTTTCTTACTTCTTCTATTTGTTTCTTCCCTTCTTTTATAATCTTTATTTCAAGTTCTTTTTTTCTTATTTGTTCTTGAATCTTTTTTAATTCTCTGTTGCTTGCAGGAGTTGCTACATCTATAACACTTGAACCTTTGTAAAACATCTTTACTAAAAGGAAAACAAAAACAAGTGCAAAGATTATGCCTATAAACCAGATATATCCCTTTAGTGAACCATCATTATTTGTAAAAATTGCTTTGCCAGTTATTGGGAGAATCTCTTCTTCAACTACATCTGCTGGAACATCAGTGGTATTTTCTACAACAGATTCTTCCTCGGTTATGTTCTCTGGAACCTCGGTGACCTCTTCGACAATTGGTTTTTCCGCCACTTTTTTTGCTAACTCTTCCATTGCTATAGCATCAATATTCATAATACACTCTCCATTGGAAACACACTCAAAGAGTAATGGATTGGCAGTGCTTCCCTCAAGGCTTGCATCATTTACCTTACTGGTTCCCTTCCAGATTCTTATTTTATACTTGACATCTGGTTCATTCAAGGAAAAGAATGTTTTTGATATACGCCCCTCTCCATCTGCAGTGCCCCTTAACTCATTTAAATAGGTCCCTCCATCAGAAGAGAATATTTCAAAGACAACATAATTGCTTGGTTCTGTTATTATGGTTATTGGACCATTCATGGCAAAGACGCTGCTAAAAAACATTAGGAAGAGGAATGCTATCAACAGCTTTTTCATGTTTGGGAGAGGCTTTTGTTATTTAAAAAGATTTCGTGAGTGGAAAGTATAAAAAGAAGGCTAGATTTGATGAAAAATGAAAAAATGTCCAGTGTGTAATTCATCTCGATATGAGGTTGTTGAAGGTAATCATTGTTGTGCGAGGTGTGGTTATGTTAATAAGTCTGTGAAGAATGTTAATAAGGAACTTAAAGAAAAAGATTATCCATCCTGAAGGTTAAATAGGGCCTCGTGGGCCCGCACTAAATCTATTTTATTTATATAGACTACAAACTCTGGAGGAGATACTACGATTTCCTCGATGTTCACATCACAAAGACTTATTTCCCCAGAGATTCTTGCGAGAACACCTTTTGTTTTTATGGCTTTTGGATCAAGAATTAAACTTATTTCTGAAAGCCCATCCCTAAAGGAAATAATGTGTTTTTTACTAAAGAAATTCTTGGCCAAGTCTATTAGAGAATTATATAAAATAATCTTTGTGGAATTCTCCCCTGTAATGACTTTTAGCTCGTGTGTCTTAACTTCTGGAAGAGAATACCATTCAAAGAGCGGAGCAGATTTTTTTAGAACAATACAGGCAATATTACTTCTTGTCTTTATCATCCCTGCTTTAAAAATTTCCCTTAGGTTTTTCTCTTTTAGAGATTTTTCAGATTCAGAGTCGTACCTTCTTATGGCGCTGAGAACAGAATCAAGGGATGTCTTAAGATTGTATTTTTTTATTAAATATACGGCGAGAGCTCTTGAATTGAGAACCCCCCTCAAGATATTTTTTTGTATGCTTAAGTCTTTGTCTATAATATTTTGAACTAGTTGATTCATATTCATAGTTAATTAAAGTAGAAGAACTATATAAATCTTCTGAAATATGTCAAGATTATAGTTTTTTGGTCAAAATAGGTATTTTTTTGTTATTTAGGTCAATAAGTATTTAATACTCTTTGTATTAATATTATAGAATAACATGGAAGAAACAACAGACTTAAGGGTTGCGGGGCCCCAACTTACTCGGGAGAGTGTTCCCCTTAGAAAACTTGAGGGTTTAGCAGGTTCTGATGATGACGGAGCTCTTGATAAATTTGCAAGAAGAATAGTTAATGATGGAGGGATTCATTGTGATGGTTGTGGAGGGCGTACGAGGAAGGTAGATATGACAATGGTCTACGCTGGAATAGTTGTTGTTGCCTTTGAAGATTGTGTACATATTAGAGAATATGTTGTTCCTGGTTCAGAAGTTAGAAATAATGTTCATTTTGTCCGAGTCCCGGGAGGGTTTAGAGCCGTTTATGGAGAGAAACCTAAAGAAAAGTTACCCCCTTATATGACTCGGGGATGATTATTTTATTTGGATAGAGAATGGCCCCACCAAGAATCTTCTCACAAAATGCATTTCACAATTAATATTTTTCTGTTTGATTGTTCAAAGCGTTTTGTTCGCCTTGGGCACCCAAGTTCGAGAATGGCCCCACCAAGAATCGAACTTGGGCATTCTCGGTGTAAACGAGATGTTCTGCCATTAGACTATGGGGCCATAGCTCCGTTGTCTTCATGAAACATCTATGATGTTCCTTTAGACTATGGGGCCGTTTAGAGGAGAACAAATTCTTTGCTTTTAAAACTTATGATTGGGGAATAGTGATAACATTTAAATAAGATTGATTCAAAATATAGATATGGACAAAAGCCATAAGAAATTATCTGAGAGTGGTTCTGTAGAGCAAAATTTGGCTAAAGATTATGTTCCCAAATCTAAACTTGGAAGTCTTCCAATGTCTGAGAGTATTGATGAAACATTAAAAAAGAAAATGGATGCTACCCAGAAAGGAATTATAAAATTTAAGGATGAGCTCACAAAAAAATACAAATTTATTGAAGTGGTTGGAATAATTCCTGCTCAGGCTGCTCAAAAGATAGAAGAGGAGTATGAAATTTCTGAAGCAGATACTAAAAGGGGCCTTATCCACTTATTGATTGTAATCCCTGAAAAACATTTTAAGAACATTGGGAAAATTCGGCTTGATGCTATTGATATGGCTAAGAAGATTAACGATAAGTTTTGGGCCCATATAATGACCCCTGTTGATATTTGGAATTTAGGTCTTGACTCTAAATTTGATGTTATGGAAGCTATTTCTATGTCTTATCCTGTTTTAGATAAGAATGGATTACTTGGTTCACTTAGAGTTACACAAATCCATAAATCTTTGGTATTAAGGAAATTTGAAAAGTATGTAACAAGTTATGTTATTGGGGGTTCAATTGTCCGTGGAGAAACTACAAAAACTTCGGATGTGGATGTGTTTGTTATAATTGATGACACGGATGTTAAACGAATGCCTCGACTCGAATTAAAAGAGAAGCTTAGGGGGATAATTTATTCTTATATCCAAGAAGCAGAAACAATGTCTGGGGTGAAAAATAAACTGTCTCCTCAAATTTATTTGATGACTGATTTTTGGGATGCTGTAAAAGATGCTCACCCAGTTATGTTTACTTTTATCAGGGACGGGATTCCATTATATGACCGGGGGGCATTTTTGCCTTGGAAATCTCTCCTTAGAATGGGAAAGATTAGACCTTCTCCCGAAGCAATGGATATGTTTATGTCCTCAGGAGATAAGTTAAAAGAAACTGTTGAACGAAGAGTCTTTGATATTGCAACATTAGATTTATTCTATGGAATTTTTACACCAACCCAAGGCCTTTTGATGCTTTATGGACAAGCACCCAAAAACCATAGAGAAACTGTTAAGGCATTTAGAGAAACTTTTGTAGATAAAGAAAAAATGATAGAGAAGCGATATGCAGATATTCTTGAAGAAATTGTAATTGAGTATTTTAAGGGAATGGAACATGGAAAGTTAAAACCGGGAGATGTTAGTGGAGCAAAGTTAGATGAATTGACAAAAAATTCTTTGGATTATATAAAAAGACTTAAGGAACTCAGAGAACAAATTGAGAAGAGGGTCCAGGAAAAATCTATTGAGCAAGTCTATGACGATGTTTTTGGAATGCTTGGTGCGCTTTTAAAGAAGAGTGGAGAGGCTGCAATAATAAAAGCTTTTGATGAAAAACTAGTCAAGGAAGGAAAATTCCCTCCAAAATTCTTGAATAGTTTAAGGTTGATTTCCCAAACAAAAAAGACAGTGGTTAAAACCTGTGGAGAAACTGGAAAAAAGAAGGATCGTAGTTTAACTGCTAAGCAGAGTCGACATGTAGATAATGCAAGAAAGTTAGGATTAGAAATTACAAATGCTTTGGTAGAATATACTCAAAGAAAGGAGATTGCATCTTTTAATAAAGTCCGATTTTTACTGAAAGGAAGAAATTCTGATGCAGAAATTCTCTTTTTAAAAGAGACTTTTATTACCCAGGGTGGGAAAATTCAAAAGATTTCTAATGGAAATGTGGTTGATTCTACTCCAGAAGAGCTTGAAGAACAGATTGATTCTCAAAAGGGAACGGGAGTCAAGATTGATTTTAAGGCAATGGACGTCTTAAAGAAGATGTTTGGGGAATTTGAGTTGATTCAATAAGTTTTTAAATGAATTTCTCACATAATAAACATGGTCACTGGACGAGTTATACAATTTAGGCGAGGAAGAAAAAATTATACTCCTAGACATTTCCTCATAGAAGTTGAGGGAACAGATACTCGGGAGAAGGCGGCAAAGTTCGTCGGAAAATCTGTTTCTTGGAAGAGTCCGGGAAAAGAACCAAAAGTGATTAATGGGAAGGTTTCTTCAGCTCATGGAGGGAATGGGGTTATTCGTGCAATTTTTGAAAGAGGTTTACCTGGTCAAGCAATTGGAACGGAGGTTGTGATTAATTAATATGGCATTAAGAAAGGCTTCTGCTTATAGTAAAAATTATGCTTTGCCTTATACTCGTAAGTCTAAAACAAAGTCGAAATCATATATTAAGACTATCCCAAACTCTAAGATTGTGAGATTTAAAATGGGAGATATAATTGGTTTTGATGGGGGGAAGTATTCTACCATAATTAAGATTAAATCTAAAGAGAGATGCCAGATTAGAGATAATTCAATTGAGGCTGTTCGACAGTATTTGAATAGATTTCTCCAAACAAAGATGGGTAAGGACTTTTATTTAGAAGTAAAAATTTATCCACACCATGTTTTAAGGGAAAATAAAATGATTACTGGTGCAGGTGCTGACCGTATGCAGACAGGTATGGCTCGTTCTTTTGGTAAGACTGTAGGGAGAGCTGCTTTAGTTGTTCCCGAACAAGTATTATTTATTGTTGGAGTGAAGCTCCTAAAGCATGAAATTGAAGCAAGAAAACTCATTAGTGCAATCAAAGCCCGATTGCCTTGTAAAGTTGGAACTGAGACTTTTCGAGCTAAACCTTAAAAACTTCTAATCTTAGTTATTTTTATGAAAAAATTCTTTGTTTTGGGTCGTAATCCTACACTCTCGCGTTTGGAAGTTTTATCTTTTTTGGAAGCTAGGAAGAGGGAGTATAAAGAAATTTTATTCGATGAGAATCTTTTGGTCTTGGAATTTCCTGGTGAGGAGAAGGTGAATGTTCAGGAGTTTGGAGGTGTTTTAAAAATTGGAGATATATTATTTGAGGGTGAAGAGAAAGATTTTAGAAATTATTTAGATGGTGAAGAGATTATACCTTCAGATAAATTTTCTTATTCTATTTTTGGGAATGGAGACGAAGATTTAATTAAACAGAAGTTTAAATCTGAAAAGAAAAAGGCTGTATTAAGGCGTGGCCGTAATCGTATGAAAATGCAAGAGGGTTCTTTTTTGAATGTGGGAAATGCTGATTTTTCTTTGTTTTACTATAAAAAAAATGATATGGTCCTATTTGGTTTAGTTAATCAAGACTATAATTACGAGCCCGTTAAGGACCGTGATATGAACAAACCCGTTCGAAGAGAGGAATTGGCTATTTCCCCAAGATTGGCTAAAATTCTAATTAATCTTGCAGGTTCTAAACCAGGTTCTTTGCTTTTAGACCCCTTTTGTGGGATTGGAGGGATATTGCAGGAATCTTTAGTTAAGGGCATTAAGTGTTATGGTATAGACCACAATCAGGAGGCAATAAAGGATGCCGAGAAGAATCTTAAATGGTTATGTGGAAAGTATAATATTAGGGGAGATTACCGGCTAGAAAATATTGATTCTCGTAAGGCCCCCGATCTACAGTTTGGTTCTATTGCAACAGAGACCCCCTTAGGGGTTGTTTTACGTAAGAAACCTAATGATAACCATGCCAAGAAGATAATCCTTGATTTTGAGGCTTTAATGATACCTATCCTTTTGAGACTTAAGAAAGTTAAGAAGCCGGGTGCTAAAATATCAATTACTTTTCCTGTGGTTAGGGGTTTCCATGTTAATGCCGGGAAGGTTGCCGGGAAGGTTGGATTAAGGATACTTAACGGACCTATTTTAGAATCTCGTGAGGACCAGTTCATTTCTAGAGATATTGTAGTTTTTGTTTAGATTATTAAAAGCGAAACCTTTATATACTTATTTCTCCAAGGTATTTCATGGAAAAAACACCTATTTCACAAGGAAATACCTGGAATACCTCAGGAGATATTGAAGCTATGGGGACTGGAGGAGTAGACTCTCTTAAAGAAGCTATTGAGGAGGTAGATGAGTTAATTAGAAAGAGAGAAATTCTAAGTCAGAGGTTTCTTGCTGAGGGAGAAAAAATGAAGACAAAGATTAATAATTTCTTGTCTGAAAGTGCTCCTAAGGGAGATGATGATTCTGAATTTGCTCGTGAACGGGCAGAGCTTAGAAAAAAACAGATTGAAATTTCTGAGATGCAATTGAATGAAACTGTTGGTGCCTGGAGAGATATCGCCCTTTTGAAAAAGGAATTAAGAGATAGAACCAAGGAATTACATGAAAAAACTAGTAGGGCTGAAGCTCTTGGAAGGATTATGGAGGGAGAATGACATTTCAACACCCATTAACTGTTGAAGAAATTTGTAATAAACTTCGTCCTGTTTATGGAGATAAAGTAGATAAGATTTATTTTCAGTATACCGTAGCAGAAAGTAAAGAAGAAAAGGAAGAAATATTCCATTTTTTGAATGCATTATATCAAAAGAACCTAAGTAAACTTCTTGACACTGGTGTTTTGTTAGAACCTCCTAGAGAAGAGATGATTGATGGAACTTATGAACTAGGGACGGTAAGTTATGCTAATAGGAGACTTTTTCCATTTAAATTGAGGGAAAAAGATTGGCCTAGGCATGTTTGTATTACTGGGATGTCGGGTTCTGGAAAAACGACTTTGGCTTTTAGTATTGTAGATGCTCTAAAGAAAAATGGTAAGCCTTTTTTGATTTTTGACTGGAAAAAATCTTTTAGGCCGTTGTTAAAAGAAGACCATTCTTTATTATGTTTTACTGTTGGAAATGATTTAGTTAGTAACTTGTTTAAAACAAATATAAATCAGCCACCAAGAGGGGTTGCTCCAAAAGAGTGGATTAATGTTTTGGCGGATTTATTGACTGAATGTTTCTACGCATCTTTTGGTGTTCATAAAGTTATTTTGGAAACTCTTGATGAGGCATTTAAGGAATGGGGAATTTATAATGGATCTCTTAATTATCCTACCTGGAATCATATTAAGTGGAGGTTAGAAGAAAAACTAAAGAAACAGACGGGTAGAGAAGGTGGTTGGTTAGAGTCTGCCCTAAGAATTGCTACAGTACTAACTTTCGGAGAATTTGGAAAGACGGTTAATTATAAGGGAGAGAATAGTGTTTCCGTAGAGGACCTATTGAACCAAAGAGTAATTTTAGAACTTAATTCGTTAGGGAATATTGAAAAAACTTTCTTTTGTGATTTTGTTTTAATGTATATTTACAAATTGAAAAAAGTTACACAAACAGAAGTTAATCACAGTTTTGATCATGCAATTATTGTTGATGAGGCCCATAATATCTTTCTTAAAAGAGAGACTAATTTTGCTAATGAATCTGTAACTGATATGATTTATAGGGAAATGAGAGAGTATGGGACAAGTCTTATTTGTTTAGACCAACATATTTCTAAAATATCGGATACAGTTAAGGGAAATAGTGCTTGCCATATGGCTTTTCAACAGCAATTACCTGCAGATGTTTCAGACATTAGTGATTTGATGCAACTTTGGGAGAAAAAACATTACTTCTCTCAGCTACCTGTTGGAAGTGCGATTGTAAAACTTTCTGAAAGATATACAAAACCCTTCTTAGTAGAGGTTCCATTGGCAAATGTTAGGAATTTTGATGTAAATGATGTAGAAGTAAGGAGTAGAATGAATGCAATGAGTTTGACTAAAGATTTCGAGAAGAATATCGACGAGGAATTTAATGAAGAAATAATTCAACCAAGGCCTGTCTTTGAAGAATCTGAAAAAGTTATTAGTGATGAAGAAACAAAACCAAGAAATATTGGAGATATTTTATATAATTTTGTTATTGGTTACTTAAATAAAGGTGTTGAACTCCATGAAGTTGAGAAGATTTTAGAAGAAAGTAAGTCTCAAGGTGGGTATACTTCTGAAGATATAATTAAGGTCATCAATCGTGTCTTTGAGGAACAAGGAAAAGTAAAGTTTAAAAAAGAGGAGTCCCCTAATAATCTTGGCGATGGATTAAATCAAAATCCCGATAGGCAAGAATTCCTTGAATTTTTGCAAAAGAACCCGAACCATAATTTTAGTACAGTTGAACTGTACAAACAAATTGGTCTTTCCCCTAGGAAAGGCACTAAAATAAAAAAGGAGCTCGAAGCCGAAGAGCTCATTCGGGTTGAAGAAGAAAAGAATGAGAAAGGTTGGAAGAAATATATCCGCCTCGCTCGTTAATCATACTTTCACACATCACGACATCCACACACAAAACCAGTAACGACATGAGCTTTACCGCCCATCTCAACACTCCAGAAACTCGTGGATAAGCAAGATACTTTCAAATGGAAACTTTTGAGAGAATCTATGTGCTAGTCGTGACTGTGTTTCTGAAACAAATGCGTCGGAATATCTTAGAAATAAGTGTCTGACGTATGCTCTGATGGTGAAATACGTGTCTTAAGTCACTTAGCTTATACAAAGCGCTGGATGTCTCCTTGAGGGAGGGCTTCCAGAGAAACGGGGTGTTCCTGTAGTGGCTGTTTTTTGTCGCCCTGATGGTCGGGGTGATTCTTTTTATCGGCTGAGACGAAGGCGTCTCGGGAAGGAGTTCGCGTGATTAGGATGGGCAACGGACATAGGAGTTCGGAGAAGAAGGAGGGGAAGGTGAAGATAGTGAGGACACCTGCTCCCCCTTCTGATGAGGCACTGCTTCAGGAGCGGCTGCGCCAGATGGATGTGGCTTCCGGGAAGCTGCCCAGGATGGGGCGGAAGAAGGGGAACAACGGCTTCAACGGGGAGTCGAACGGCCAGCAGCTAGATGACCCGCTCCGTTCGATGATCCTCCCCAACCACCTCTAGAAGGGAGGGGTGATGGGACGGAAGAAGCAGTGCTATGGGAGAGAGGGAGTCTGTTTGACTCCTAATTGTCCCTACGCCCTGGGTTGTATCCAGATCTGGGGCAGAGACCGACTCCTTAAGAAGAGGGGAGTTGGGGTAGAACAAAGCGTGCCGAGGGGCTCGGTGCGTTCCAAGGGCCCGCAGGGCAAAGTGTCCCGGGAAAGAAGAATTGGAGGGAGGATAGTAAGTGAGCAGACCGATTTTCTCAACACCATCTCAGATGATGGTGGGACTCCCAGAAGTTAGTGGGGGGAGGAAGGTCTCGGTGGACCGCGCCCTGGAAGTCCTGGGGTTGACGGCATCCACCTTCAGAGACAAGATACAGAGGGAGGAAGGTTTCGACATGGATAACCTCGTTGCTGGGGGGAAGAAGTTCTCTGCGAAGGGGGCGCCTCTGGCTGGGGGGGAATTCCTCCTCCGGGTCTTCATCGGAGGAAACATCGAGGCCAGAGTTCTCCTGGACCCTGAACGACAGAGGGTACTCTCAACTCAGGAAGTCCAGATGACTAGAGAGGGGGTAGTGGCCCTGTAAGAGGTCATGGGCTCCTAGACGGGACGATGCTGGGGGTGTGGGCTAGGGAGGAAGTTCTGCCTACACCCCCAGACAGGCTGATTTTTTTAGTAATAGGGTCAAGAAAGAAAGGAGAATCTCATGAGTAACAATCTTTGGACCACGTTTGTTTTTTTGTTTTTTTGTTTTTTTTTGCCTTTATCTATATACTTTAATATATATGTTGAAGAATATAGGTTGAAAATTGTTTTTTGTTTGAGTTTTTGGGGCTGGCCGCCCCGAATAAAGAATTTGAAGTTTGTTGGAACCACAACAAACTTTATATAATCCTTGAGATAATCTTTGTTATGGGTGATAAATATGTTCGGTGGTTGTCTTCTCTTTCTAAAAAAGACTTAAACCTTGCTGGAGGAAAGGGTGCAAACTTGGGAGAGATGTATAATAATAAATTTCCTGTTCCACAAGCATTTGTTGTGACGACTGATGCCTTTTTTTATTTTCTTAAGGAAACAAAAATCAAGGATGAAATAAGGGCGTTGTTAAACCGAATTGATGTAGATGATTCGGATAAATTGGCAAAGATAGCTGAAGAAATTCGAGAAACTATCACTAATGCTAAAATGCCAGAAGTTTTAGAAAGAGAAATTATTGAAGCATATGACCATTTTAATGTTGATTTGGATGGTTTAAAGAGTTCTCCAGGGGCGCTTTCTATTTTGAGGTCTTCGAGAGAACCTGTTTTTGTTTCTGTGAGGTCTTCGGCAACAGCAGAGGATTTGGAGGGAGCAAGTTTTGCAGGACAGCAAGAGAGTTTTATTAATGTTCGAGGAAATAAAGAATTAATTGAAAAGGTAAAACGTTGTCTCGCATCTATATTTACTGCTCGGTCTCTATTTTATCGTAAGAAGAAGGGCTTTGAAGATTTTGTAGGGATTGCAGCTGTCGTTCAGCGAATGGTTAACTCTGAAAAATCTGGTGTTATGTTTTCTAGACATCCTGTAAAAAATAATGACGAAATTTTAATTGAGGCTGTTTTTGGTCAGGGAGAGGGAATTGTTTCTGGACAAATTAAACCAGACCAACACACAGTTAGTAGGGATTTTAAGATTCTTGATGAAAAAATATCTGATAAAAAAATTGAAATTATCCGAACCTCTGGAGGACAAACAAAAACTAAAGAGTTAGGACCAGAGAAATCTAAGGGCCGTGTTTTGAAAACTTATGAGATTAAACAATTAGCAGAGTTTGCAATTAAACTTGAGAACCATTATAAGAAGCCGCAAGATATTGAGTTTGCTATTGAAAATGGAGAAATATATATTTTACAAACTCGCCCAATGACTGCACTGAAAAAAGATTATAAGGAAATGGAAGAACTTGAAGGTCATCTTTTAACGAGTGGTTTGGCTGCATCTCCAGGGGTTGCTTCTGGTCCTGTGAGAATTGTTAATTCTATGGAGGATTTGGGAAAGGTTCGTGATGGAGATATTCTAGTTACTACAATGACTAATCCTGATATGGTTGTTACTATGCAAAAGGCTGCTGCGATTGTAACTAGTGAGGGAGGTGTTACTGCCCACGCCGCGATTGTGTCAAGAGAAATGGGAATTCCTGCCGTCGTCGGAACAAGTGATGCGATGGATGTTTTGACTGATGGAATGGAAGTAACAGTTGATGGTTTTAATGGAAGAGTTTTTGCTGGAAAAGCTGAAAATAAAAGTGTGAAGATTCTTCCAATAGTGCATACAAAAACCAAAATTAAAGTTTTGGTCGATTTACCTCAATTTGCAGAGAGGGCAGCAAAGACCGAAGCTGATGGTGTTGGTTTGGTGAGGCTTGAAGGCTTAATTGCTAGCTCAGGTAAACATCCCTTGGCCTATGAAGGAGAAAACAAATTAGAAGAATATCAGGAAATGTTGAAAAAAGGGCTTCTTAAAATTGCAGAGGTCTTTATCGGAAAACCTATTTGGGTTAGAACATCAGATATACGAAGTGATGAGTACTCAAATCTTGAAGGAGCACCTAAAGAAATTGAAAAAAATCCTATGCTTGGAGATCATGGAATTCATTTTTCGTTGAAACATCCAGAAATTTTAAAAGCCGAACTTAAGGCAATTAATGAACTTACGAAAAAAGGACATAAATTTGGTGTAATGTTTCCTCAGATAATCTCTGTCGAGGAAGTGAGGGCGGCACGAAAAATATTTAATGAAGTTGGAATGGATAAAGTGGCTTTTGGTTTGATGATTGAAACTCCCGCTGCAACAATTTTAATTAAAGACCTTTGTGAAGAAGGAATTGATTTTATTTCTTTTGGAACAAATGACTTGACGCAATATACTCTTGCTATTGATAGGGGAAATGAACATGTTCAAGATATTTATAATGAAATGAATTGGGCTGTTTTAAAACAAATTGCTAGGGTAATTAGAGAATGTAAAAAACAAAAGGTTGAAACTTCTATCTGTGGGCAAGCCGGTTCAAATAAGGAGATGGTTGAATTTTTAGTTAAGCAGGGGATTGATTCCATTTCTGTTAATGCAGATGTTGCGAGAGAAATTTCTGAATTAGTTAGAGATTTAGAGGGTGGGACAAAGGTTGAAGAAAAAGTTGTTGAGAAGAGTGAAGAAAAAAAGGTTGAAGAAAAGAATATTCTTGATGAAGAAATTGTTGGTGAAAGAGAGATTGAGGAAAAAAATGATTTAGGAACCGAAGAGGAATTAGTTGAGGCTGAGGAAGTTGAGCATCACCAAGGGCATTCAGATATTCATGTTGCTAAAGAAGACATTTTTGATTAAATTACTTTTTTTCTGTTATTTCGTCGACTAAACGAGCCATTTCTCCCAGAAATTTATCGGCTTTCACAAACCAATCATCAATTTGTTTTCCTTCAATAGAAGTCAATTCTCCATGAATCACCCTCTTTGCTGCATTATGAATCTCAACATAACTATCTACATATTTTTTGTCTAACCTTTTTGTAGAAACAAATTGTTCTAATAAATCTTCAGGTACTTTTTCTGGAGATGCTGGAGTAGTTCCTGAAGAGATTAAAGCTGCGTGTGCAGAATCTACCATAGTCCAATAAAGACCATCAACTACAGAGAGCATTGCTTGTTTTGCTCTAGTCATATGGTGTGGGGCCCTTTGCAAAAGTGTATAAATTGATTCTGGGGTTGCCTTTATCTTTCCTTCTTTTAAAAGAACCCTTAAAGGATTAAAAAATCCCCCAATGTCTATTAGAGAGTCACCATATCTTAATACATTCATGACAACTGGGTCTCCTCTTAGTAAATCCTCCCACCAAGTAGAAAGTTTTACGGTATTTACATGAAGAGGTTTTACGTAAGGATTTATTTGTATAATGTTTCCTAGTTCCTCTCTATACCATGAGATAAGCTCTTGGTCCCATTTAACAGAAACATCATCTATAATAATCACAATATCAATATCTGATTTTGGAGTGGATGTTTTTTTTGCAGAGGAGCCGAATAGCACTATAGATTTTATTAATTGGTCAAATTCTTTGTACACTTTTGTAGCGAAATCTGATGCAATGTCTCTCTCCCTTGCAATAAGAAGAGTTTTGGGTTTCTCTAAACTTATGGACTTTCCTCTTTTAGGTTTATCTTTTTTCTTCACCATCTTTTCATTAGTAGTTAGTAATTATATTTTATAAAGGTTGTTAGGACATTGGGGCTCCTCCAAAACGGGACCTACCCCCAGGCATTTGTCCACCAAGGTCAATTGGCATTGTGGTAAATCCTGCACCATATATAGAGTGGTGTAGTTCTGGATTGATTGTCCCATATCCTCCGAAATAACTTCCTTGACCACCTTGGATTTGAGACCAGGCAGGGCCAGCCTTCATTCCATAAATACCACTCCCCATAATCCCAAGATTGTGGTGCATAGGGTTACTTTTAAATTGGGCAATGTACCTCCCTCCCCCTTCAATAATTTTCCTCATCTCCTTTAGTCTTCCAGTCTTTTCAAGTTCCTTTAACATTTCTTTTATAGGTGCTGTTCCCATCCCTGGTGGAAGCTCTGAATCCGAATACCCAAAATTATCTGACAGATGAACATGCTTGACCATGCTCTTATCTTTAGTCATCACTTTTGTTTGTTCAATTATATCCTTTTCAGAATAACCATGTTTTCTCAAAGTGTTAATATGTCCTACATCCCATGTTGCCCCAATATGTTTTTCAGCTATCTTTATTGCCGCACCCTTACTCATCTTTTTTCCGTTTACCATGTTTTCAACAAAGACTTTTCTTGATTCATTAATCAAATCCCTCAAACCTTCAGCATCGCTGAAAGCCATGTGTTCTGGAAGATTTTCTATTGTTATAACTGGCGCATTTTTCCCATAATTTTTATAGGCACTAGTAGCCATGTTCCCAAAAGTTTCTGCAGCTTTTTTTGTTGCATAACTTTGAGCATCAACAAAGATTTTTGGAGCTTCTCCTTTTCTAGTTATATTGTTTAATTTTTCTATTGCTCTTTCATGAATTTCTTTTTTTGCAAGAGTATTTGCAACATAGACTCCTCCATTTACATCATGGACATTTTTCATTTGGTTGGAATACTCTATTGAGAGATTTTTCAATTCTTTTTGTTGTTCTGGAGTTCCATATTTATATGCCTTATCAAAGGCTCCTACAAAATTTAATCTTATATTGTCTAGAAAGATGTCTGCTTTTTTCAGTTTATTTGCTGCAGCCATTTTATTTTCATCAAAATTTTCGATTGGTTTGTTATTCCTTACATCAAAAACTTTTCCATCACTTCTTATAAATGCATTTTCAGATCCCCTTAGGTCTTCTCTAGCCGTTCCTATGACCTCCCCAATTTGTTTGTCTACACTAGCTAATTCTGTCATTTTAGATTCCCAATTTGTTACATTAACAGCATCTAATTGGTCCTTTGCATAATAGGGTTTTCCTCCCTTGTCTAAAAGGTCTGGGCGTTCTGGTCTAAATTTATTTTCTGTTTCAAGGGCTGTTGCCTGACCTGTTTCAAGATTTATTGCAGTAGACTTTTCTAGGATTTTGATTCTATTCCCTTTCTCGTCTTCCCTAAATCCATATCTTCTTCCAGGAACAGAACTAGATGCATGAAATACTACTGGAGTATTTCCTTTAGGGTCTAAATCATGAGCTTTCTCGATAGACTGAAACATTCTTCTCTCATTTGATTTTCTTTCAGATTCTCCTCCAGTCCAGCCTGCCTGCCCAAAGCCGGAAGGGTCTACCATAATATTACCATGAACAGAAGGTTTGACTCCAGACAATCTCATTAAAGCACGCATTTCAGCAAAATGTTGTTTTGGGATAGATTGGTCCAAGTCATTCATCCCAAGAATACTAACCTCAAAAGTTTTTGTTCCTGATTTTATGGCATTAACTGTGTCCATAAGCTGATTTGCAGTTTGTGCCGAACCTGGAAAACCAACATTGACTGGAGAGATTCCATATCCTTCACTTTGTTCTCCGAATCCCCCAAAATAAGAGGGGTTAAATGAAGACCCACCCCCACCATAAAACGACTCGTAACTTTCTTTTCCCATATATCACCTGTTAAATTGAAGAGAGAAGATTATATAAAACTAGTGTTAAACTGTTCTCTCCCCAGAATATTTATTATCAAATTCACTCTCAGAAGAGATTTTAAGAGATTTTGCGGACCGTAACCCCTTAACCTCTAAACTAGAATGTCTTTTAGACATGATAAAATCATTCTCTAGAGGATTGGGTTGATTTAATTTCGGAACATAAAAATCGCTCCCTATCTTAGGACCACTATAAACGTCTTGTCCATCTCCTTGACCAGAGTTATATTGATTTGTTTTTCCATCCCGCTTATTAGGCGTAGCCCCATAAGAAGAATCCCTTTGATTGGAGGAATTTGAATAAAAATCTGTGGGGTCTCTTTTTCCTGAGTAGAAGTCTCTACCTCCTTGCCCCCCATTTTCTACTAATCTCTCAAATGAATCGTAGGGTTGTTCCTCTTTTTCTTTTTCTTCCTCTTCTTCTTGTGGCCCTTCTTTTATTATTTCTTCTACAATAACTTCTTCAAGATTCTTTAGTTTTGGCCCTTTATAATTGGGGATTACTGAAAGTATTGAATCGCTAAAAGAAAAATCTTTTTCTTGCGAAGAATCTTCTTGTTTTTTTTGTTCTTTTGGTGGTTCTTTTTGTTTTTCTTGTTTTTTTTCTTTATCCTTTTCGTTCTTCTTTTTAACAATTATTTTGTCCTTCTTATTTGCATTCTTCATGAAGATTAAATAGAACTATAGTTTATCTATTTTATTATTCAAGGATTAACCTTTCTTTCAATGGACAGAGAGATTATACGTTCGGTTCTTTGGTTTTCTCTTCATCCGCATTTTCAAATGGTTCTGCAGAAGATGCCATCCCATGGGCTTTTTTATAGATATCATAAACATTGTATAACCAATCTGATGCGGCTAGTGCTGCATCTGCACGAACCGATTTTTCTACAAAATTATCTTTTTTCACATTCTTTATATCTATAATGTTTTTCTTCTTTCCATCACTCTTTTTTTCTTTTTTCTTGAATAACCCAAACAAAGCAGTGAAAGGATTGATATCATCTTCGGCTTTTTTCTTTTCTTCTTTGTCTTCCTTTTTTTCTAAGAAATGTTCAAGGTCTTCTCTTAGTTCCTCTAGAGCCTCTGCTGCAACATCTCCAGAAAACTTTAAACTATCTAAGGCGTCTTGGTTCTTTAGTTTGTCCATAATTATCTTAACTTCTTCTTCATTGAGAGAATAAGCATCAAAGTCCATATCTACTCTCCCACCCATAGCAAAACCATAATCTCCCTTTTGGGTTACTCTTTGAGAAACATGACCTCTATATTTAAGGTTTATAACAATACATTGATAGTACTTCCTCTTCAATTTATAATCTCCAAATTTTGGGTCTGGCTTTACTTCTTTCTTTCCAAAAAGGGTTAACTCAAACATAGAAGTACTGAATGCATTTACCAGGGCGGCATTTCCATCAAATCCTTTCTGTCTTAGTTCTTCTGCGGCCTTAAGGTAAGGCTTCATCCAAGATGAATAAAGTTTTATTGTTTCTATTTGGCTTTTTAAATAACTCTTTTCTATACTAAATCTTTTTCTCATTTCTTTTTCAGAATAGTCCATCCATTTGAGAAATTCACTTAAACGAGGAACTAAAATTCTGTATACTTGGTCATTAATTACTGCTCCCCCCTTTTCGCTTTTCATGTTCTCTAAATCTTTCTGATTGTTTGCAACCATGAATGCTTCTCTTAGAGTTGTGTAACCCATTTCCATAGTGGCTAATTGATGTATTGCTCCACGTCCCCTTTTCATATCAACGTTATCAAGCCAAATTTGTTTTAATGCCAATATTCCTGACTCTCTTTTCTTTGGGTCTTTGGATTTGGCGTCGTCATAATGTTCTAACCTTATCTCAAATTCTTTTAAGTCATATATTAGGTTTAAGACAGATTTTATTACAGTATTCACATCTGCCAAAATTTTTATTCCTTTGTCTTGCATGAGAGCTACTTTTTGGCCCATCTCAGAAAAATGTCCGGAACCGGGACTAGAAACAAAATTATCTGTTAGTTTTTCCATAGTCCAACCAGCATCTTGAACAAAATCTAGGAGCCAATAGTAAATAGGTTCTAGTTGGGATTGTTGAGAATCAAAATGAATCTTGTAATTCGCGATGGAGTTTGCTGGAAATGTATATCCCCCGTCTTTTTGTTTGTCTTCTTTATATTTTTTTAAAATACCTTCTACACCCTCAGAATCTACAAGTTTTTTGAATTTTGATAAATCACTCCCCCCTTTACTGTAGTACATTTCGGGATTAACTGCTGTTATTGCGACTTTTACCTCTTCTGCGCTCATAATCAATAAGAGAATAACGAATATATAAACGTTTTTAACAAACTTTAAATAAACCCTTTGCGTTTTTGTTTTATGATATTCGGGAAGAAAAAACGAATGATTGATGTTAGAGAACTCCAGAGAAGAGGAGTTGTACATATTCCAAAAGAGGAAATTGTAATCCCTACAGATAAGGAGGGTTTTGTTGAATTTGGGAGAGGAAGTAAGGCACAAATAGCAAGCCCATCAAAACAGAGTTCTTCTAGTTCGGGGAATTTTTTTGGGTTTATGGATTCTTCCTCTTCGAGTAGTTCTTCTTCAAATTCCTTTGGAACCGAAGCAGAGGGCTATAATAAAAGGGAGGTTGATTCTAAGATAATTGGGTTAGACAATAAGATTTACAAACTTGAACAGAGGATTGAGCTACTTGAGAGAAAACTAGATGTTAACCGTCCAACGGACTCTAATACAGGTGTTATGGGGTGGTAGTCCAACACATTTAAAATATACTATATCTTAACTAAAATATGGTCGAAATATCAAAAGAAGTAATCAAGGCTTATGCCTTAGAAAATGCTTTGAAGTATGGGGGGAAGGCAAGCCAGGGAGCAGTTCTTTCTTGTTTGTTTGCTGAAGGCTTAGAAAAATCAGAGATTAAAGACCATATCCCAAAAATTCAAGAAGTTTTGAATGAAATTGGTTCTATGTCTTTTCTTGAGCAAAAAAAGGCATTTGAGCCATTGGAAGAGTTAGTTTCTAAAAGGGAACTTCGTGAAGGTTTACTTGAATTACCAAATGCTGAGAAGGGGAAGGTAGTTATGAGGCTTGCTCCGTTTCCTTCTGGACCCCTACATATCGGAAATGCTCGGGGTTTAATCTTGAATGATGAATATGTAAAAATGTATAAGGGAAAATTAATTTTGGTGATGGATGATACGATTGGGAGTGTAGATAAACCTATAGAAAAAGACGCTTACAAAATGATTGAAGAGGGTGTTAAGTGGTTGGGAGTAGATTATGATAAAAAGATTATTTACAAGTCAGATCGTATTGAGAAATATTATGCCTATGCTGAAGAGATGATTAAAAAGGGATATATTTATGTTTGTAATTGTTCTTCAGAAGAAATCCAGAATTTGAGGGCTAAGGGTATTGCCTGTTCTTGTCGACAATTTTCAAATGAAGAACAGGTTAAAAGATGGAAACAGATGTTTACTGCTGAAGAGGGGTCTACATGTGCCCGTTTGAAGACTAATATGGATGACCCCGACCCTGCGTTTAGAGATAGGGTGATGTTTAGGATTAGTGATAGGCCACATGCTAGAACTGGAAAAAAATATAGAGTTTATCCGCTTCTTGATTTTGCTTTTGCTATTGATGACCATTTACTTGGAGTTACTCATATTCTTAGGGGTATGGACCTTGTTATGGAGACACGTGTTGAAAAATTTATTTGGGATATTTTTAAGTGGAAACATCCTGAGGTGATTTACCATGGACATTTTGCAATTAAGGGGGTTAAACTTTCAAAATCAAAAGGTGCACAGGAAGTTAAATCTGGGATTTATAATGGATGGAATGACCCGCGAACCTGGTCCCTACAATCCCTTAGGGACAGGGGAATTTCCCCCGAGGCAATAAGAGAGTTTATTTTAGGTATGGGAATTAAAAAAACAAAAATTGTTGTTCCTGTTGATGTAATCTACTCTCTTGATAGAAAAAGATTGGAAAATTCAAAAAGATATTTCTTCGTCGAAAATCCTGAAGGAATTCGAATAGGAGGTTGTCCTGAAATAAACGCTAAATTGCCTCTTCACCCAAGTGGGGAACAGGGATTCAGAGAGTATCTCACTACCCAAGAGTTTTATATTAGTAGAAGGGATTTTGAATCTATGGTAGAGGGGAACTATAGACTCATGCATCTATTAAATTTTAAAGTAGACCACATCATAAAACTCAAACCAAAGACTTTTTCATTTATTTCTGAAAATCCTGAAAAAGAATTGAAAGCAAAATATATTCAATGGTTACCTGTAAATGTTGAGAACGTTGATGTAGAGGTTGTCATGCCGGATGGGAGTGTTGTTCGTGGTCTTGGAGAGCCAGAACTCTCTAAATTAATTATTGGGACGGTTGTCCAATTTGAGAGGTTTGGTTTTGTTAGGTTACATAAAAAGGATGGAGATTGGCTAGAGTTTAGGTTTGCTCATACTTAGGATGAAAGCACTTTCTTTAAAACAACCATTTGCCGAACTTATTCTTTCAGGCAAGAAAACTATCGAATTGAGAAATTGGAATACTAAATTTCGTGGGAATTTCTTAATCCATTCCTCAAGAGTTTCGGATAAGAAAGCTATGAAAAAATTTGGGTTTGATATTTTGCCTGTTGGAAAAATTCTAGGCATTGCAAACCTTGTAGATGTTAGAGAGTACAAAAATGATATTGAGCATGAAAAAGATAAGAAAAAACATCTAGCAGACACCTCTTGGGGGAATTTTGGTTTTGTTTTAGAAGATGTAACAAGAATTAAACCACTTGATGCTAAAGGAATGTTGGGCTTCTGGGAATTCGAATACCCTCCTGTTTAAAATGAATACAACTTTGATTTTTGTTTGGATTTGGGCTGCGATGATTGCAATGTCTTTTTGGGAAGCTTATGTGGAGGGTAGAAATGCTTGGGACAAGAAGAAGTATGGTTGGAAGTTTAAAATTGGGAAGTTTGTTTTTACAGGATATCATTTTTTTGTCTTTTGGGTTATGTTTCCTTTGTTATTAACGTTGCCTTTTGTTATGTTTGGTTGGAATGCCCACCTATTCTGGATGGTTGTTGCGGCTTTTATCTCTGGAATGATAATTGAGGATTTCTTTTGGTATATTGTTAATCCAGAAGTTAAGTTGAGAGAATTTTGGTCCTCATTTAGTGATTATTATCCTTGGATAAAGATTAATGGTAAAAAAATTATCCCGATAGGTTATGTTCTTGGAGTGATACTAACAATCCTTATAGTAATATATTTTTAGTCTTCTTTCTTCTGTTTTTTTTGACCAAACCTTTCCTCGTTGCTTTTGAGTCCTTTTCCTTTTAGGACCATTGCTTCTCTCACTGCAAGAATTGCTTCGTCTACATTAAGATTTAATGGACAGATATTTTTGCATGAGCCATCCATTGTTGATTTAAAGAAAGCCTCGTCGAGAACTTTGGCTTTTAAGAGTGCTGCGTAACCGCGGGGAGTTAAAGATTCTTCTTTAGTTACATTAAATGTAGCACAATCCGCCCGACAAATCCCACAACTTATACAGGGGGCCATGATTTCACTTGCTTTTTCAATCAGATTGTTTGCTTCTATCTTGTCTTGTTCGGATATTTTGTGTTTCATATTATTTTGCCAACATTGAATTTATTTGAAGAGTCTGTACGCTTTTTTATGTTGTTTATTATTTTTTGGTCTATAGGGTCTACAAATTCTTTTTTTCTAATTCCAATTCCATATTTTCCAGAAATTTGTCCTCCCAATTTTTTTATTAAGTGAATCATCTCAGGAATATGTTTTTCTTGTGATTGATTAAAACAAGGATGGATTAATCCAACAGCAAGATGACCAAAATAAGGTATTTCTCTTTTTTCTAACCATGTGACAAGTTGGGGGAATCTATCAATGAGGATTTTGGGATCCTCAATTCTCGTATATCCTTTATTAAATAATGAGAGATATATTTTGTCTATCATTTCTATTTGTTTTTCATATTCTTGTCCTTTTAAAATTCCGGAATCGCTTTCATATTCTACTATTAAATGATAATTTGATGGAAGGCCCATTATTTCACTTAATCTTTTGTCTAAAAACTCTACTATTGAAACTGCGCTGTTCCGCCTAAGCCTTCTTGTTGCCTCAATTACTCCATCAATAGTCTCAAGTTTTATGAGGGAAGCTGTTCTTGCCTTTAGAGGGGTTAGTTTTAAGCAGGCTTTAACAATCACTCCAGTAATACCTTCTAGCCCGGCATAATCTGTTAGCTCCGTTGCTCCTTTCCTATGGAGTGCCCCCATATCATCTACAACTTCAACCCAAGTTATCCAATTTGCCGTTTGTTTATATCTGAATGTTCTACTTCCAAAAGCATTTGTTGCAATCATTCCTCCAATTGTTGCTATTTTTTTACTTGGGATATCTATAGGGAATTCTAGTCTATGTGGTTCAAGGAATTCTTGCAAATCTTCTAAAATTACTCCTGCCTCTACCTCTATAGTTCTTCTCTCTTTATCTAAGGTGCCAATAGCATTTAATTTGGATAAGTCAATCACGGTATCTTTCCCTCCTTGTGGAATACACCCTCCTGCAAATCCAGTTCCTGCCCCCCTTGGAACAACCCTTGTCGCCCTTGAAACTATGTTCTTTACCTCCATAATTGTTTTTGGGTGGAAGACTTCCAAGGCCTTTCCCCTTAGTTGAGAGGCATCTACCTCATAGGGTTTCATATTTTCTTCTTTCATATTTTTAAATCATTCAATTTATTTAAAACAAATGTTGAAAATTCTGTGCTTCTTTCGGTTACTTCCTTAAGATTTAAGTAACAGATGTCTGAGGGGATAATAATTTTTGCTTCTGCGGGGAATTGGGTTACTCTTTTTTCTGCCATCTTCTTTGCAAGTTTTGGGAAATTGTGATAAACTCCTCCGCAGGCCCCACAACAAATAGAACTTTCACGGTTTAGTTTTGGTTCCTTTATCTTCCCACCAAGAATTTGTATTGCTTCTCTTGGTTCTTCATAAATTCCTGAATGCCTCCCTAAGTAGCAAGGGTCTTGATAAGTTACTTCTTCTCCTTCTGCCTCGTCTAACCAACCTTTTCTGATTCCTTTTTTCTTTAGTGCGTTTAAGATTGTAACGGTTACATGTTCTACCCCAATATCCCACTCAGGGATTAGTGTTGGGTAAATCTCCTTGAACATATAATAAGATTCTGGAGAATTGGTGATGATTTTATCTATAGAGTTATCTTTGAAAAGTTTGAAGTTCTTCTTTGCGATTTTCCTAGCTTCTTTTTTGTAACCCGCAATTAATTCGTCCATTCCACAACCAGTATCCTCTTTGGGTAATAATACAAAATTAATATCTAATTTGTTAAAAATCTCTTTATAATTTTCAAATATCTGTGGTAACTCTTCTTTTGTCAATTTCCCTGGAAAATAGAGTGTTTTTCCCCCTTTTAGCCAATCTAACATACCCATCTTAATAGGACTTAAGAAGGGGGATTTAAAATGATTATTGTGATGGAATTTAAGTTAAGGGGAGATATTTAATGTTTAATGCTTTTTCTAAAAAGCCTTAAAAACACATTTTCTGTCTGTTTAATATGAAACAAATAAGGCAACCAATCGTAACGGTCTGCGGACATGTGGACCATGGGAAGACGTCCATTCTAGATAGGATTAGGGACACCTCTGTCCAAGAGGGGGAGGAGGGGGGAATAACTCAGAAAATTTCCTTTACTTTAATGGATTCTGCAACTATTAAGAAAAGGTCTTCTGTAACTCTTGAGAGATTTAAGATTCCTTTAGATATTCCGGGGATTCTGTTCATAGATACCCCTGGGCATGCAGCGTTTACTAATCTTAGGAAACGTGGAGGGAGTTTGGCCGATATTGCAGTTCTTGTTATTGATATTAATGATGGGATAAAACCCCAGACTGCAGAGGTTCTTCAGATTTTAAAGGCAAATAAAACCCCATTTATTATTGCCTTGAATAAAATTGATAATATTTCTGGTTGGAAGTCAGCCGAGTCTTTATTGTCTATTGATTCTGTTGATAAACAGGCTTCTAATGTTAAGATGAATTATGAAGAAAAGTTTTATACAATAATTGGGGCGCTTAATTCATACGGGATAAATGCTGAGATGTATTCTAAGATTGATGATTTTACTAAAAATGTTGCGATTGTACCCTGCTCTGCAAGAACTGGGGAGGGAATAACTGAAATTCTTGCAATGATTACTGCACTTTCACAAAAGTTTTTGAAAGAAAGGATTGAAGTTCGTGAAGAAGGAAAGGGGGTTATATTGGAAGTTAAGAAAGAAAAGGCAGGAAATTATTTAGAATGTATTCTTTATGATGGGAGGTTGAATGTTAAAGATGAAATTGTGATTGCTTCTTTTGATGAACCAATTGTTACAAAGATTAGGAATATTAGTGAGGCTAAACAATTGAATAATGGTTTTGAAACTAAAGAAGAAGTGAAAGCCGCAACGGGTGTTCGGTTGAGTATAATCTCTAAAGAAGAAGTTTTACCTGGGATGCCATTTAAGGTTGTTAAAAATAATCTTGAAGAGATAAAAACCGAGTTTAGGAAAGAACTTTCTGAGGAGATTGTAACTGATGATTTTGGAATAGTTGTTAAGGCGGATTCTCTAGGAAGTCTAGAGGCTTTGTTAGTTTTGTTAAAACAAAAACAAATTAGTGTTCTAAAGGCGGGAATTGGACCTATTACTAAGAAAGACGTTTATACAGCGAATACTCTACCTGTAGAAGAAAGAGTTATTCTTGGTTTTAATATTGGGCTCTCTGCTGATGCAGATGTTGAAGAATTAAAGGAAGTCAAAGTTATAACAGACCCTGTGGTTTACAAATTGATTGAAAATTTTGAAAAGTGGAAAGAAGAGAAAATCAGGGGAATTGAAAGAGAGAAGTTAGACTCTTTACCCTCAATTTGTAAGATTACTATACTTGATTTTGTATTTAGGAATTCTAATCCTGCTGTTTTTGGGGTTAGGATTGATGGAGGGAAATTGAAAAAAGGTGAGAGGTTTATTAATAATCTTGATGAAAAGGTTGGGCAGATAAAAGAAATTCAACATGATAAGAATGGTGTTCAAGAAGCAACGAAGGGACAAGAGGTTGCGATTTCCGTTCCAGGTGTTAATTTTGAAAGGCAATTAGACGTTGGACAGGCACTCTACACAAATCTTTCAGAGACAGAATTTAGGAAGTTTAAAGAGAGTAAAGATTTATTGACTCCTGAAGAGAAAAGCGTGTTGCAAGAAATTGCCCAAGTCAAGCGGAGAGATAATGCAACTTGGGGAGTATGATTTTTGGCGACTTTGTCGCAGATAATTTTTGATTTCGCCTTCGGCGATTTGGTAATGGGATACAGTTTTTTGTTAATCAAGTATAATTGTAATTATATTTCTGAGTTTAAAGTATTACTAAATATTCTCTAAAAGCGAGCGCCCTGCCTTGGGCGGGTGCGAGTGGTGAATCAAAACTCTTTTAGGGGAAGTTCGAAGAAATTTCACTAAAAACTTTTCTTCAATAAGTTTTTAAACCCCTCCAATCTTCTTAATTTAGAATTAAGCTGCGGGGAGTCATCGAATTGGTCGTTGAACAAAGATCCACGGAAAATTATTAACACAAACAAAACATGGCGTTTAAAATAAATGTTTCGCATAAGGGGAAGACCTTCAAAGTTGAGACTGAAGATGAAAAGTTGGTTGGGAGTTCTATTGGAGATAAAATTAAAGGAGAAGAGATTTCTGAAGATTTGAAGGGTTATGAGCTTGAGATTACTGGCACTTCGGATAAGGCCGGTTTTGCAGGTTTCTTAAACATTAATGGTCCAACTTTGAAGAAGGTTTTGCTTGACTATGGAAAAGGAATGCATAAAAAGCCGAAAGGTCTTAGAAAAAAAACGGGAATTAGAAGACCAAAAGGACTTCGACTTCGAAAGACTGTTAGGGGAAAAGAAATATCTTTAGACACTGTTCAGATTAATACTATGGTCTTGAAGGAAGGCGGAAAGAAGTTTGAGGGGTTGTTTGTTAAGCCTGTTGAAGAAGAGAAGAAGGAATAATTTTATCTCTTGAAGAGTTAATCACTCGCATCTTGCTTCACTGAGATGCTCGCTTTTGGGGAATATTTGTAAATTCGGTGATTCTTTGACACGATTTGTTCAACTTAATTAATAGAACTCTGATAAATAATTTTATATACCTCCCTGTCTTTGGCTAAACATGGCAGGAGAGGTTGTAGACATTTTAGATAGGTTGCCAGCGATATTCTCTGGTGAAGCTAGTCTGACGATTACTTTGCTTTTCTTTACTGCAGTTATTGTGATTTATTCTGTTTTTATTTATTATTTTTATACTTTTTTGGCCAAAAGGAACATTATTGAATTTAATTTGAAACAATATAATCTTTATGAAAACCCTATTTTAGTGAAATTTTTTGCTGTGGTTTTTTATATTATTGAATATATTGTCCTATTACCAATAATGACTTTCTTTTGGTTTGCTGTTTTAGCGATTTTAATTTTACTCTTAGCTGATGGTCTCGACGCCGGAACAATTCTTTTAATTTCTGCTGCCCTAGTTGCTTCTGTAAGGGTTGCATCTTATGTAAGTGAAATTCTATCAAAAGATTTGGCTAAAATGATTCCGTTTACTTTGCTTGCAATAGCAATAACAAAACATGGATTTTTTGACGTAAGTGCTCTTTTATCAAGAATTGGAGAAATTCCTTTACTGTTCTCTAATCTCCCATATTATCTTTTATTTATTGTTGCGGTTGAGATGATTATGAGGTTCTTTGAAATTATAAGTGAAGTTTTCAATTTAAGGAAGAAGAAAATATTGAAAGATGATGACGATGAAGAGGAAGAGGAATAAACAAACCTTTTAAAGTAACATCAAAGATGTTTCATGTTTAAGGTTTTCCTAAAAAGCCTTAAAAACCCACACTCCAACTAATTCTATGGAAGGAATAGATATCTCAAAAATTGACACAATAAATGTAGGAATAGTTGGGCATATTGACCATGGAAAAACAACACTTCTGCAGAGACTTTCAGGAAAATGGGCAGATACACATTCTGAAGAATTAAAGAGAGGAATAACTATTAAGCTAGGTTATGCTGATGCAATTGTGCGAGAAGAAGGGGGGAAATTGACAATAGACCCAAAATCTGAAGGAAAAATAGTTCGTTATATTACTTTTGTTGATGCTCCCGGTCATGAAATGCTTATGGCAACAATGCTTTCCGGAGCCGCAATTATAGACGCGGCTATTTTAGTTATTGCTGCAAATGAGGGAATTAAACCCCAGACACAAGAACATCTTGTTGCTTTGAAGGCTAAAGGAATAAAAAATGTGATTATTGTCCAAAACAAGATTGATTTGGTTAACAGGGAAGGTGCAATTGCCAATTATGAGGAAATAAAAAAATTTGTCAGGGGAACGGTTGCAGAGAATGCCCCAATAATCCCCATTTCTGCTCAGCAGAATGTTAACTTAGATATGATTGTTAAGGAACTATGTAATATTAAAATTGTTAAACCTTCTGTTGATGAAAAGCCAATTTTCTTAGTAGCCCGTAGTTTTGATATTAACAAACCCGGGACAAAAATTTCTGAACTTCATGGAGGTGTTCTTGGAGGAGCTTTAAAAAAGGGGCGGTTAAAGGTCGGAGATATTATTGAAATAAAACCTGGGTATTCTTTCAAAAAACATGACCAATATTTTTATACTCCCGTTAGGTCTAAAATTGTTTCAATGCAAAAGGGAGATTATCCAATAACAGAGGCTTTTCCTGGAGGAAGTTTAGCAATTGAAACCGAACTGGACCCATCACTAACCAAAGCCGATGCACTTTCTGGGGGTGTTGTTTCTCTTGAAGGTGTTCTTCCAGAAATCACAGAGAAAATTGGTCTTAGATATAATTTGTTTAAAGAAGTTTTTGGGACTGGGAAACATGAGATTGTTGGAGGATTAAAGGTAAATGAGATGTTGATGCTTAGTCTAAATACTTCTATAACTGTTGGAACAATTACTAAGATTTCAAAAGATTTTGCCGAACTAATATTAAAGATACCTGTAGTCCCATTAAAGGGAGAATCTGTGGGGATTGCAAGGAATCTTAATGGCCACTGGAGACTGATTGGTTTTGGGACTATCGAGTAAGTTTATAAAAACCAAATTCTTATACTAACTATGGCAAATGTAAAAGATAATGGGGTGGAATACGCCCTTGCTGAGAAGAAATCTATTCTTCAAGGTCTGAGAGATTCTTTACCTGAAGGAGCCCATCCAACAAAAAGAACGGGATATATTCTATCAATAATATTTGGATTAGTAGTTCTTATCGGTGCTCTTAATTTTCCCTTCTTCTCAGTTTTTAGCGGTAATACTAATATTGAAATAAATATTGGCTGGCCTTTAATTTTTCTTAATTTTCAATTAAACAATATTGATAGTTCTCCTATAAAGGTTGGGAATCTTATTGTGGATATTCTACTCTGGGTCTTCCTAGCTTATGCAATAGATATCTTAATTAATATAATCATGAGTACTAAATTTACTAAGACTGAGGAAGAGAAAAAAGCAATTCCCCATATTTATGAAGATAAAAAATCCAAGAGTATTGCTGATAGGGTAACTAAGAAAGTTTTTAGTAAATAATTTCATTCGCTCTCTTTGATTTCTTCTACAATATCTTCCTCTGTTGGAACTCTTGTTAAGTCGCTTACAGAATCTTTATCTTTGAGTTTGATTACTCTAACTCCTTGCGTTGCTCTCCCCATAATTCTTAAAGATTCTACAGGTGTTCTTATTACGATTCCCTTAACTGTTGAAACAATTATGTTGTCTTCATTCCTCACAGATTTTGATGTAACAATATCTCCAGTTTTATCAGTTACTTTCATATTAATAACTCCTTTTCCTGCCCGACCAGTTAGTCTATAATCTTCTATCTCGCTTCTTTTACCATAACCTTTTTTTGTTATTGTTAAAATTGAAAACTTTTGTCTTTCTTCTGTAGGAATTATTTCTAAAGATACTACACTGTCCCCTTTTCCGAGTTTTATTCCTGTTACACCATAAGAAGACCGCCCCATAGACCTTATGTCTTTGCTATTAAACCTAATTGCTTGGCCTTTTTTTGTTACTAGAAGTATCTCTTGTCCGTCGGTTAATGGTTTTACTTCTATTAGAGTGTCTTGAGTTTCCATAACTTTTATTGCTTTAATTCCCCCCTTTCGAGGATTATTAAATTGGCTTAGCTCAATCTTTTTGACTATTCCTTTTTCAGTTGCCATCATGAGATAATCATCAAATTTCTTTACTGCTAAAACAGAAGTTACTTTTTCATCCTTTAATTCTAATAAATTGACCACTGCTTTCCCTTTGCTGCTCTTTGCAGAAGATGGGATTTTATAGGCCTTTAACCAATGAACTTTTCCCTTGTCAGTAAAGAAAAGCATGTAGTCGTGAGTATTACAAGTTAATAATTCTTTGACGAAATCGTCTTCGGTTAAATCCGAACCAATCACTCCCTTTCCACCTCTCTTCTGTTCTTTGTACTGTTGCAAATCTATTCTTTTGATATATCCTTTATCGGTTATTGTTACTATAACATCTTTTTTATCAACCAAATCTTTTTCTTCTAGCTCCTTAACCACTCCAATAATCTTTGTTTTTCTATTATCCCCGTAGGTGCTTTTAAGTTCTTCTAATTCTTTCTTAATAATCTTAAGAATCTCTTTTTCGTCTCCAAGAATTTTCTTCAGTTTCATAATTAAATCTCTTAAATCTTTTTCTTCTTTCTTTAGTTTATCAAATTCTAGAGAAGTTATTTGGTGTAACTTCATTTCTAAGATTGCTTCTGTTTGCTTGTCTGAGAGGTTATATTTTGCTTTAAGGCTTTGTGCTGCTTCTATCTTTCCTTTTGCTGCCCTAATTAATTTAACAACGGCATCAATATTACTTTGGGCAATGAGGAGGCCTTCGACAATGTGTAATCTCTTTTCTGCCTTATCTAAATCAAATTCCTTTGTCTTTCTGACAACAACCCTTCGGTGATTCACATAAACTTTTGCGTATTCTCTAAGTGTGAGGAGCTTGGGGATTCCACCAACTAAAGCTAACATGTTTGCATTGAAGGTCGTTCTGAGGTTAGTGTATTTGTAGATTCTATTTAGGGTGAATTTTGGTTCTGCATCTTTTCTTAGTTCAATAACTATTCTAACTTTCCCTTTAGAAGATTCGTCTCTTAAATCTGATAAGTCTGGTAACTTTTTATCCCTTGCCAAAAGGGCAATTTGTTCAACGAGATTTGCTTTATTTACTTGGTAAGGGATTTCGGTGATTATTATTTTTGTTTTGTCTGCTTTTCTTTTTGGTTCTTCTATTACTGTTTTTCCATCAATTACTAATCTAGCCCTTCCTTCTGTATAAAGATTTTTTATTTCTCCACTTACTGTTCCCCCGGTAGGAAAATCAGGCGCCTTAATTGCTTCAATAAGTTCTTTATCTTCACATTCTGGGTTATCTATGTAAGTTAAAATAGCGTCGCATGTATTGTTTAAATTATGAGGTGGGATGTTTGTTGCCATTCCTACTGCAATACCACTTGCACCATTGAGGAATAAATTTGGAAGCTTTCCAGGCATTACTGTTGGTTCAAGTAAAGTATTGTCATAATTTTGAATCATTGGGACGGTTTTTTTATCAATATCTTCTAAGATTGCATCACTAATCTTTTCCATCTTTGCCTCTGTATATCTTGAGGCTGCTGCAGAATCTCCATCCATAGAGCCAAAGTTTCCCTGACCAATGACTAAAGGGTACCTTAAAGAGAAATCCTGGGCCATACGGACCATAGCATCATAGATTGCCATATCTCCATGGGGATGATATTTACCCATAGTGTCTCCAACAATTCTACCAGATTTTTTTGTCTGTTTGTTGTGTTGAAGACCCATCTCATTCATTGCCCAAAGGATTCTTCGATGAACTGGCTTCAAACCATCTTCAGCTGCAGGAAGTGCTCTTGCAACAATAACCGACATGGCATAATTCAGATATGCTTCCCTCATTTCTGTAGAAATCTCTGCATCAATTAGTTCCTTGGCTTGAACATTCTTTTTCATCTCTTCCCTTCTACTTTCAAATTCTTCAGATTCTTTTACTGCATTATCCATTCCGTCTATTTCTTTGACGTTTTCATCTTCATCTATATAGTCTGCTGCGTTCATTTTTTCTTCCTCGCTTTATTTTTGGCCTTCATTTGTTTGACCTTCTTTTTTAGCTCGCTTTCAGTTACTTCAAGTATGGGGAAGGCCATTGCCACCAGATTACAATCTAGGCATTGTTGTCTTGGAATTATTCCAAATATGTTCCCCAATCCATGGACATATTTCACATTAAAAGATTGGCATTTAGGACAGAACATTACTCTAATCTTTTTGTCTTTTTTGTTTGCCATTATATTCTCTTAAACCTTTTAACTTTAATTCCTGGAATAATCTCTTTATCTCCACAAAAGTCATCCAAGGATCTTGTCCAAATAGTCCCTTCTGGAAAATCTACCGTAGGGTAAAGTTGTTTGTAAACCACTATTCTTTGGGTTGGATTGTCACAATCTCTAGCCATAGCAACTACTTCATAAATTCTTTTACTACCTCTAAAGTGAACATATTTTTCTCCTGCCATTGGTTCTTCCATTATAACTCCACCCCCCATTCTTCTTTATCAAAATTGAAAACATAGTTTTCTTTTGAGCAGTTATATTCTGAACATCCTCTTGAAGGATTGGTATAACCACCCTTACTAATACAAATTCCATCACTTAATTTAAAGTTGTCATTTGGACAATATAGTCTTTCTCTTTCAACACATTCACAATTATCAGACAACCAGCTTTCTAATTTTTCTTGTTCGGATAATTCCTTTGGTTTTGTTATGGGGGAATCTTTTGGAAGAATGCTGATTATAACAATTCCTAGAATAATCAAAATTCCTATTATTAAAATGATGTTGTTGTTTTTCTTTTTGTTCTTATTTTTCTTTGCCATTATAAGTCGACCTCTGCTTTATCGGCATTTTGTTCAATAAATTCCCTTCTTGGTGCTACTGCGTCGCCCATTAGGAGAGAGAATGTTTCATCTGCTTCGACTGCATCTTCGATGCCAACTTGTTTTAATCTTCTTGTCTTGGGATTCATTGTTGTGGACCAAAGTTGCTCATCATTCATTTCTCCTAAACCCTTAAATCTACTGACCTCTCCACCACCAAGTTCTTTTAGCTTTAATTTTAATTCTTCAGCAGAATAAACATAATAATCCTTCATTCCCTTCTTGATTTTGTAAAATGGCGGGACTGCGATGAATATGTGGCCTGCCTCTATTAGTTGAGGAGTATATCTATAGAACATTGTTAAAAGTAATGCCTTTATGTGTTGGCCATCAACATCTGCATCGGTCATAATTATAACTTTATTATATCTTAATTTGTTTATGTCGAAACCCTCTCCAACCCCAGTCCCCATAGCAGTTAATAGATTTGAGATTTGTTCTGAGCCGAGAGCTTTTGCAGGATTTGATTTTTCTACATTTAATATTTTTCCTCGTAGGGGAAGAATCGCTTGAGTCTCCCTGTCCCTGCCACCTTTGGCAGTACCTCCAGCGGAATCTCCCTCTACAACATAAAGTTCTGTTAATTCTTTTTTCTTGCTAGAACAATCAGCAAGTTTTCCCGGAAGTCCACTTCCAACACTTAATGCATTTTTTCTCCTGACCAAATCTTTTGCTTTTTTTGCGGCCTCTCTTGCTCGAAGAGCAGATGTGGCTTTGTTTACTATAACTTTTGCAACGGCGGGATTTTCTTCAAGAAAATCAGAAATCGCAGAAGTCGCCATAGATTCAATAATTCCTTTTATTTCCCCATTCCCTAGTTTGGTTTTTGTCTGTCCTTCAAATTGGGGTTCTTGCATTTTTATTGAAATAACTGCAGTAATTCCTTCCCTAACATCATCGCCCATTAGTTTGTCTCCATTTTTTAATAGAGATCTTTTTGTTATGTAATCATTTATCGCCCTTGTTAATGCAGACTTAAGACCAACTACGTGAGTTCCACCCTCGACTGTATTAATTGTGTTTACAAACCCTTGAATGCTCTCATTATAAGATTCTGAATATTGTATTGCAACTTCAGCAATAACTTTCCCCTCTTCCCTCTTAAAGTAGATTGGCTTTTGGTGGATAGGTGTTCTTGTTTTATTCAGCCATTTAACAAACTCTATTAATCCGCCATCATAATGAAACTTTTCTTCTTTTGGGGTTTCTCCCCTTAAATCTTTAAAAGAAATTTTTAATCCGGCATTTAGGAAACATGTTTCTCTGAATCTTGTCGCAAGAGTTTTGTAGTCAAAGTCAACAACCGAAAAGATTGTTTTGTCTGGGATGAACGTGACCTTTGTTCCATGCTCTTCCTTTTCGGCCTTTCCAATAACTTTCATATCGGCTTTAGGTTTTCCTTTGACATAGCTTTGTGCATAAATCTTTCCATCCTTCTTTACTTCAACAGTCATCTCTTCGGAAAGTGCAGAAACAACCGAAATCCCCACTCCATGAAGTCCACCAGACACGGCATAGGCCTTGTTGTCGAATTTTCCTCCGGCATGAAGTTTTGTTACAATTATTTCCATTGCAGGCCTTTTATAAACGGGATGTAAATCAACAGGCATTCCCCTACCATTGTCTTCTACTGAAACAGAATTATCTTTCTCAATAACTATCTTAATTTCGGAACAGGCTCCGGCCATATGTTCATCCACAGAATTATCAACCACCTCATAAACCAGATGATGAAGACCATATTTGTCAGTAGAACCAATATACATTCCAGGTCTTTTTCTAACTGCTTCCAAACCCTCCAAAACTGTTATGTCCTTTGCAGAATAATCATCTTTTTTGTCCATTTTTCAATTTATGAAAGGAATTGAAAACATGAAAGTTGTTCTCAACTTGCTTTTTCTACTCCAAAAAGCATATTGTCCTTTATAAAGGTTTGGTCGGCAAATGTATGTTTTGTCGTCGGTAAAATGAAAATTAAGAAAATTCTTTCTTAGAACGGTTTTGATTAAAATATCACTTCTTCTTGGCTTCTTGTTGAGTCTTATATGTTGCTTCTTTTTTTTCTTTTTCTGCCTTCATTACATCTGATTTTTTAATCCACTTAACTTTTTTTGACCTTCTTCCCATTTCCGAATTCTTTCTGCATTTAGATGAGCAAAAATATTTCACAGAGGCATCTTTTTGAACAACAGTTGTTCCCCTTGGGAATTCATACTGGTTTTTACAAAATGAACAGGCCGGCATTTTAATCCTTGCTCCCTCGATTTATACTTTTCATAACTCTTCTCGCCTCAATTTCAGTTTCTCTGAGCATTAAAATATCTCTTTTTTTTATTGGACCCCTTACGTTCCTTCTCATTGACTTTCCCCTATTTTTTCCTTGAAGAATTTTACATTTTACTTGAGTGATTTCTCCTCTTGTTCCTGTTCTTACCAATACTGCTTCAACAATTGCTGGAACTGCTCCCTCTTCTGTAAGTTTTTCGGAGCCTTTGCTTCCTCCAGATTTCTTTTCTTGCTTAGTTGGTTTGATTTCTTTTTTGGCCATTTTATTGAATGGGTTTATTTAAGAGAGTCAAGTTTGGCTTCGCCTGCTTCTAAAATTGCAACTGCTGCTGTTGGTCTATTAATTCCAACAGAGATTCCCAATTTCTCTTTTGAATCTACTTCTACAAATTTTATACCCTTTTCTTTTGCAAGAATTGGCAGGTGTTGTGTTAATTCTTTTGGATCGACGTCAGTTGCTACAATTACTAGCTTTGCGACTCCTCGCTCTATAGCTTTTGTAACTTCGTTGACTCCTTTATCGACCTTTCCAGTTTTAGCCGCTTTATCTACAATGTCGTATGCTGATACCATGTTTTTGTTTTTGTTTAGTTACCAAGAAAGCTTAACCCTCCGGCAACGCCTTCATTGGTACAATTTAAGTGAGATTTTGGTTTATAAATCTTTCCGATGAAAGTTTATCTGTGTAACATCTTAGATGTTACCCTATAAATGTTTGAGGAACTAATTTTTTAATAAATGAATTCATGCATCCATGAAGGACCTAAACATATGTCTGGTCCGGGACCAAGAGTCATTTCATAAGCCTGACCGTCTTTTTCATAGACTCCCGGATTAAAACGAGGACGAGGAAGAGAGGTATTATTTAAATCTCTAACAGCCACCTCCAATTTTAAACGAAGTGTTTCTATTTGTTCTTTAGTTAATGTGGTTATATCTTCTGATTCACTTTCCCTTTGTTCACCCATAAATTCTCTAAGAATAAACATTATTAATATATTTCTACTTCCACTTAACTTCAACATTGTCCTTTAGATTACACCTTGCGTGCACGGGGTAACCTATTTCCAGGTTACTGTTACCTCGTCAGTTCTTTCTCTTGGCTTAATGTCTATAGAATCTAAATCTTTTGTTCCAAGCCCTGCCTTATACATTTTAAGTCCCAGATATCCAATCATCGCAGCGTTGTCAACTAGAAGAGAATTTGGGGGACAGAAGAACTTGGCTCCCCTTTCTTCACACATTATTTTGCACATCTCTTGGAGGCGTTTGTTACAGGCTACGCCTCCCCCTAGCAAGAGTTCTTTTTTTCCTGTGTGTGCGAGTGCTCTTTCTGCAACTTCTACCAACATTGCGAAAACTGTTTCTTGCATTGAGAAAGAGAGGTCTTCTATCTTTTCTCCATTATCTAAAAGTTGTTTAAGTTTTGTTTGAAGTCCTGAGAATGCTACATCCATTCCTTTTACTGAATAAGGGAGTTCTATTAGGTTATTTGATTGTTCTGCCAGTTTCATTATTTTTGGTCCTCCAGGAAATCCAAGGCCAGCATATCTTGCGAAAGTGTCAATAAAATTCCCAACTCCCAAGTCTAGGGTTTCTCCAAAAACCCTATATTTTCCGGCTTCGTAAGCGATTACCTGTGTATTTGCTCCAGAAGCATAGAGAAGGACGGGATCTTTTGCTCCGGTTGTTTCTCCGATTTCTAAGTGTGCGATGCAGTGGTTAATTGGGATAATTGGAAGGTTAAGTCTTTTGGCGGTTTTTTTTACAAATTCCATTCCTTCTAGGAGACATGGGGCTAATCCTGGAGCGTTTGAGAAGGCGATTGCTTCAATTTGGTCTTCTTTGATTCCCGCTTCATCCAGAGCTTTTTGATAAACTTCTGGAGCGACTTTTTTATGGTGTTTTCTAACTTCTAGGGGGATCATTCCGCCAGATTCGGTTGTGTAACTATCTGTGATGTTTGATAGGATTTTACCATTAAAATCCAATACCGCCGCCCCAAATGTGTGTGCGGTGGTTTCTATTGCTAGGAGGTATTTCATGAAAGATTGAAGAAGGGGGGATTTTTAAGGATTGGCTAATGCCTTCGGCACCTTTGGCGACTTCTTCGCTTAATCTAAGAGTCGCCTAGCGACTCCTGACTAATAAGTAACTTCTAAGATAAATATGACTTGCTCAACTCCAAATAAAAAATCCAACCAACACATCAAAGAGTTTGTAGCATTCACTAATGCCTCTTTGGAGCGAGCATCTTCGACTTGTCCAGATGCGAGCGATGAAAACTTAAGTTTGTGGTTAAGAGACCACAAACTTATAAATACCAGTTCATCTTTTTTTTATTATGGTGACAGAAAAAGAGAAAACACTTCTTGATTTTATCAAATTGGTGTCTCCAGGAAAACCTTTGAGAGATGTTATTGATGATCTAATTCGATCCGGTCTTGGAGCGATGATAATTTTTGATGCTCCTACACTCCATAGCGAGAATATTTTAGAGGGTGGTTTTAGAATTAATAGTAGATTTACTTCCCAAAAACTTTTTGAATTATGTAAGATGGATGGTGCAATAATTGTTTCGCCGGATTTGAAAAGAATTCTTTTTGCAAACGCCTTAATGAACCCAAATGCTTCACTTTATACTGCTGAAACTGGGACGAGGCATAAGGCTGCTGAGAGGACGGCAAAACAGGCAAATACATTTGTTATTGCGGTCTCTGAAAGAAAGAAAAAAGTTACACTTTATCATGGAGAATCGAGATATTTTCTTAAAGAAACAGAAGAAATTTTGAGAGATTTAAGTTCTACTCTTCAGGTTCTTGAGAAACAGAGAGAGCTTCTTGATGCAAATATCACAGACCTTAATGTTTTGGAAATGTCTGATTTAGTTTCGGTTAGTGATGTTTGTAAGGTGATTCAAAGAGCAGAAATGATTCTCAAAATATCTGATTCTGTGAAGATAAATTTTACTGAACTTGGACGGGAAGGGAATGTTATGTATATGAGGTATAAAGAACTATTAAAAGGAGTCTGGGATATTGAAAAAGAAATTCTTCGTGATTATGCTCACATCTCATTAAAGAAGTCTAGGACTATCCTAGCCAACCTAACTTTAGAAGGGTTATTAGATACTGACTCTATTGCCAGATTAATAATAGAAAAATCTCCAGAGAGCAGTCTTTCTCCTAGAGGTTTTAGGTTTTTATCCCACCTCTCCCTTTCAGAAAAAGAAGTTTCCCCAATAGTAAAGAAATTTGGAAATTTGAAAGCTCTTTTTGATAGCGACTCTGTTGGTCTTGAACCAATCCTAAAAAATAGGGCGAGTACAACTTATGAGGAGATTAGAAGTCTTCGAGAGCAAGTTTTAAGCGGGAAGGTTGTTAGTTAAAGGGTGAGCGAAGCGAAAACGTTTTTCTGTTTAATCTGCTGTTCCCAGACCCGAAGGGCAAGAGCTGAAACAAAAAGTTTCCTCGTGAGTTTAAAATTTCATTTTAGGGTGGGGGTGGAGGATGGTTGTTTCCGACGACTAAAAAATTAGAGAAAAAAGCCTGCCCTTTTTTGCTTCTTTTTTTCTAAAAAGAAAATGAGGGGTTCTTATTTTGGTTGTTTTGAGAAAAGAAGTCAGTTTGACAAATAAAAGAATATTTGTAATGTAAATCCAATAATGAGCAATATTAATCCAAAAAATTCCAATTTATATTTTGGAGGAATTATCCCTTCAACAACAGGTTTATGCTTCCACATAAAAACCCATTTTTTAGTTTGAGTATTTTTATAAAAAGGTCTCCATCCATTCCACCAATATCTTCTCTTATCCCACCACTTCACATCTTCTCTCCTACCATGAAAAGGATTTATAATTTCAGTAAAAGTAATAATAAGAACTCCAACAATATCAAAAATTAATCCTAAAATTCCGAGATTCATTTTTCTTTGAGTTTTTTGTTAATGTTACTCCAAGTCCAAAGACCAAAAACTAAACCTGCAATTCCCCAAATGACTATATTAAGTCCAACATAAAATTCTTCTTCAAGAATAAACTTTGTAAAAAACCAAAAGAGCAGAAACATACCAAGACCATACATACTTCCCTTTGATAAAACATAATTCCATTTTCCACCATCAACAATTTCCTTGAGTTTTGCTTTTTGTGTTTTATCCATTATGAGAAAACAATGAAAATATAGTTTATAACCATTTCGGCGTGAGCCGACTATTTGTCCGAAGGACTAAGAACCCCCTAAAATAAATAGAAAAATTTGAGTGTAACGAAGTGAAACCTTTTACCCTTTGTTAGAAAAAGTGCGAAGCATTTTTTGAGTTTTCGTTGGTCGGATAAAAGAAGTTTTTCTGCCTCGCTGAAAGCGAGAGTAAATGTGCGAAGCACCAAGGCGGCTCACTTTGTATTTACAACAATTTCTACATTTTAGGGGCGGGTGGTCGGGGGTTTTAAAGTGTCCTCTTTACTAACTTTTACATTTTAGTTTTGGCTCACGATTGAGTTGAACATCGCGATTAAAAAAAGTTCGCGAAGCGAATTTGGGAAAAATCTGCAAGATTTTTCTTTTTAATCGCTGTTCATTTTCCCGAGCGTAATGAAATGGAGCGAGAGCCTGCAAGGCGTGGCACGAGCGAAGCGAAGGAGTAGCGATTGCTATTTAGGGGTGGGAAAAGACGTGCGTTTCTTGTTTCTGTTTTCTAAAAGGAAAGCGAGCAATATCCACAATAAAATAAATGAAATCATAATATAAGGACTTTCAATCGCCGTTCTCAAGGGCTCTTTTATTGAATAGAAAAGATAACCTAAAGCGAGACCATAGGGAATCATGATTAAAGGAACTAAGAGAACTTTCAAGAAATTCTGCTTTTTTATTCCGGAATTAAAAAAATAAAAGGCAAGAGCATTGGGGTGGAGAAAAGAAGCAAAAAAACCTTTAGAAAATACCGGCTTACTTTCTGCTAACAATTCTTTATTTAATTTGTTCGCCAGTATTTTCCTACCTAAAGTATAATTGATTAAAGAGGTTATGGTTAATGCGATTGCCACAACTAAACTAATAGAAAAAAGCGACTTGAAAGTTCCATCAGAAAGAATGACTGCAAGAGCGACAATAAAAGAGCCCGGGAAATATAAACCAAAATATACAATTCCTTCTAAAAATGAGGCGATGAAAAGTCCAGTTAATCCATAAGAAGTATAAAGATTTTCTAAAAATAAAAGGATATTGCTCGGACTTGGAATATATCCAAACCTCCATAAGATAACAACACTAACATAAAATATTAATGCAGATAAAGGAAGTTTGGGAATCTTTTGAAAAAATTGTTTTAACATTTTTGCCTCTTTTAGAAAACAAGAGATATTGATTTATTAAATTATCTATGTGAGCACGTCTTGGGAGGCATCCATTAAAAATATAAAGTCTCCATTGGACATGTTGTAATGATAAGTCTTACCGAATTACGTGAAATCAGGGTGTTATTAGAGAATTCTCAGAATCCCTTGTTCTTTTTTGATAATGATGTTGATGGGCTTTGTGCCTTTCTTATTCTGCGACGGGCGATTGGTCGCGGTCGTGGGATTGCCATTAAATCTTTTCCAGATTTGAGGGAACAATATTTGAAGAAGATTGATGAATTAAATCCTGATGCGATTTTTGTTTTAGACAAAGCAGAAGTTAGTGAGGCTTTTCTTGAGGGTGTTATTGAGCGAAACCTTCCCATTACTTGGATTGACCATCATGAATCGAAGACCGAAGATATTTTGAGGGAGAAAACCAATTATTTTAACTCGATGCCTTCCGCTGAACCTACGACCTTCATTGCCCATAATGTTTTCAATCGAAAAGAAGACATGTGGCTGGCGATGATTGGCTGTATTGGAGATTCTTACATGCCAGACTTTGCTGAAGATTTTGAGAAGACGGCCCCAGAACTTTTTAATTCAAAAGTTTCTTCTTTGGAAGCGCTTCATTCTACAGAAATTGGTAAGATGGTTAGAATGTTAAATTTTGGATTAATGGATACTACAACCAATGTGGTTAGTTTAATAAAATTTTTATTCAAAGCAAATAATTCTTATGACCTCCTTGAGGAAAATCGTTCCACAAAACAATTTCATCAAAGGTATGCCGAACTTAATGAGATTTTTATAAAACAGGTTAATAAAGCTGAAGAAGACTATGATGGGAAATCGGGAGTCTTGTTTCATTCTTATTCAGGTAATGTTAGTATGTCTTCGGAAATTGCTAATAGACTTTATTTTAATCACCAAGATAAATTGGTTGTTGTTGTATTTAAGCGGCCCGAGAAGATTAATGTCTCTCTTCGAGGGAAAAATGCTTTAAAGATCACTTTGAGAGTAACTAAGGAAATTGAAGGGGCTACTGGTGGGGGGCACGAAGTTGCTACTGGAGCCATGATTCCTATTGATGAGTTTGAGAATTTTAAGAAAAAGATTTTGGAGGCTGTTAATGGTTAAAATAATCAAGGTTCCGGCAATAAATGGTCTTGGGATGACTGAGGGGACAGAATTGGGTCCTGATAGGATTTCTGAAGAAGGAGAAGTCTTGAAAGTTGATAGGGGTAATGTTCATGAGCAAGAAAAAATAATTTATGAAAAAGCTAAGAGTTTAAACGAGAAAGTTATTTTTATTGGAGGAGACCACTCTATTAGCTATCCAATAACAAGGGCTTTTTTTGAAAAAAACCCTGCTTTGAAAATTATTGTTCTTGATGCTCATCCAGATTTGATGCCTCCCATGAAAAATCCAACGCATGAAGAGTGGTTGAGTGCTCTAATTGCGAAGGGGTTTAAGGCAGAAAATGTTCTGTTAATTGGAGCCAGGAATATTGATCCTAAAGAAAAGGATTATTCTGTTGAAACAATTGTAATTGAAGATATTGGGTTTTGCGATAAAAAGATTAATGATTTTGTTGGGAATGGTCCGATTTATTTATCTATAGATATTGATTTTTTTGATGCAGAGGTTGCTCCGGCAACTGGATATCCTGAGAAGAATGGTGCTGAAAGGGGAGAGGGGTTGAGTTTAATTAAGGAAATTGTTAGCTCGGGAAATATTATTGGAGCAGATATTGTAGAGGTTAATCCTACTAAGCGGGGAGCTGAAAAGACTATTGGATTGGCTAGGGAGATTATAGAAATACTTAAAAAGTGACTTTTGTCTTTTATCTTCATGAGTATGACACTGGCAATTCCGATTCCAATTTTTGATTAAATTAGTCTTTACTCTTTATATCTTATGAAAAAAGTTAAGGATTTTTTGTGGCAGCCTAACATGACTGTTAGCGAAATGGTGAACTCTTTTGGTAGTCTTGGCTATCAATCTATTGAACTTCATGAAGCTATGAATGTTGTTCTCAAAATGAAGCGTTCAAATTCTAAAATTTTTTTGACTTTTACTTCGAACATGGTTACCTCTGGTCTTCGTGGTTTTTTTGCTCAGTTGTGTAAGATGAAGGTCCCGAATATTTTGGTTACCACTTCTGGTTCTATTGAAGAAGATTTGATGAAATCTTTGGGTGAAGAGTTTGAGTTGTCCAATTTTCATGCTGATGATACTGCCCTTCATGAGCGTGGGGAAAATCGTGTGGGTAACCTTGTTATTCATAATGAATCATATATGAAATTTGAAGATAAGATGTCTGATTTATTATTAAAAGTTTATGAAAAGAAAAAAAGGATTTCTTCTTCGGAACTTTTGAGAGAGATTGGTTTGATGTTGGATGATGAGAGTTCTATTTTGTACCAGGCTGCAAGGAATGATATTCCAATTTACTGCCCGGGTATTGCTGATTCTTCTTTTGGTTTTCAGTTGTTTATGTTTCAACAAAAGAATCCAGATTTTATTGTAGATACAATTTTAGATATGGGCCGTGTTGTTACTGATTTATCTTTTGATGATAAGAAAGGTTTAATTTCCTTGGGGGGGAGTATTTCAAAACACTATGCAATTTTTTCTGCTTTGTTATCTGGTGGTTTCGATTATGCGGTCTATATGACTACTTCTCATTCCACTTCTGGTTCTCTTTCGGGGGCCACAACTCAAGAGGCTAAGTCTTGGGGAAAATTGAAAGATGATTCCGAGGCTGCCACTGTTAATGGTGATGTTTCCATAACTTTTCCCTTAATGATGTCTGCTGCACTTGATCAAATGTCTAAGGAAGGTCTTGTTTAATGGCGACCCCCCAGTTTGTTCTTTATAAATCAAAACTACTGAATCAAATTAAGATATTGGAAGATTTGGGTCTTAAAATAACTTATTCTTACAAAACAAATAGAGAAGTTGGGAAACTTATACAAGATCTTTTTCCAAAAGTGAATTTTTCTATTCATTCTAGGGGAGAGATTAAGGAAATAAAAGATAAATCAAAAATAAGCTTTTTCACACAAGCGGAATCTGTAGAAGAATTAAAAGAACTTTTGTTTCTTGGTGTAAAAGATTTTGTTGTAGATAATGAAATAGATTTACAAAGAATTCTTGGAGCAATACAAGAAACGAAGATAAAAATCTCTTTATCTCTTAGAATGAAGTTTAAAGAACACCGGATTGGAAGTGGAAAATATTTTATTTACGGTCTTAGTTCAAAAAAAGTAAATGAGTTGCTTTTGAATTTGAAAAAAAATGGATTTATTGAAAGGTTGGGGGTGCATACCCATCGAAAATCGCAAAATACAAGTGAGTGGGAAATTGTAGAAGAGTTGGATGATTCTCTAACCTCCGAATCTTTAGATGTTTTGGACTTTGTTAATTTGGGTGGGGGCCTTCCAGTGGAATATAGAGCCTACACTCCAAAAATATTCCCCTATATATTCAATAAACTTAAATCTGCAAAAGAATTCTTAGAAAAGAGAAATATTTCTGTGATTATCGAGCCAGGGAGATTCTTAGCAGCTCCTTGTATTAATTTAGAGATGAGTATTATCCAAATCTATGGGAGAAATCTTATTGTGGATACCACAATTTATAATTGTGCTTTAGATACTATTCTTACGGGGACTAAAATGTTAGTTGAAGGAGAGTTAGAAAATGGGAACGATTATTTAATCAAAGGGAATTCTCCAACCAGAGATGATATTTTTCGTTATAATGTTAAACTTGACAATCCACAAGTTGGAGATAAGATTATTTTTTTGAATGCTGGTGCTTATAACTACACTACAGATTTTTTTGGTTATACGAAGATTCCTACCTTGATCACCAACTAATGGTCTTTGGTTCCCTTCTTGTATATTGGATTTCACCTTCCAATTCATAGACTTCTATACTAGTTTCAACTTGGTCGTCAAAATATCTTATCTGGTATTCTCTATCGTTTTCTGGATTGAAGATTTCTATTATCATTTCATTGGTGTCTTTATGTGCTTGGAATAAGTAATGTTTGTCTACTTTCATTTCTTTCCCATTTATGAAAACCTTGTCTCCTTCCTTAATCTTCGCGATAGGCTTGGATTGTTTTTCAATTTTGATATCCATGTTTTTAGAAGATGATTTTGGTTTTTAAAGATTTAGTAACTCTTTCCAGCATAAACAACTGCTGTGGCTTTCTTCCCGCAGAAGGGGCATTTATCTTTTGGTTTTTCACTTTTATCTGCTCTTGTCCCCATAACTCTGGCCATTAATTCTTTTTCAATATAAGCTGCGCATTTTTCTCCGGCCTTGTCCGCGGAGCAAAAATCAAATCTGGCGATGTTTCCAGAATCTAGAGCTTTCTTTATGCTTAATTTATCAGAGCAATTTGCAATTCTCTTCTTAAAAAATTCATCTGCCTTTGCAATTAATCTTGCATCAAATTCTGCTCCCAAGTCTTTTATTTCTTCAATTAAGTCTTTTAGGTTCACTGAAACTTTCTGTTTTGTGTCCCTAATAAAAATTGTAGCCTTTCCAGATTTCATTTCATTTTCTCCTAGTTCAATTCTAAATGGAACACCCTTCATCTCCCAATGAAAGAATTTTTCTCCAGGTCTCTTATCTGAATCATCAACTTCTGCGTCGATGTTTTCTAAGAAAAGTGTATTCTTTATTCTCCTTGCCTCATCGTTTATCTCGTCTTTGTTCTTAGCAGAATGAAATGGTATAATAACTACTTGGATAGGAGATAAAGTGTAAGGTAATATTAATCCATTATCATCTCCGTGAAGAGAAATTACTGAAGCCATAATTCTTGAAATTGCAGGTCCATAACATGTTTGCCAGACGTATTGTTCTTTTTCTTTCTTGTCTATATATTTAACATTGAATGCTTTTGCGAATGATTGATTTAGCAAATGAGTTGAGGGTTGTTGGATTATCTTTCCATCAGGTAACATTGAATCGCTCGCAACAGTATACTCTGCTCCTGGAAATTTATCCCATTCGGGTCTTCTCATTGGAAGGAAAGGGACTCCAAAAATTTTATGCATAACTGCCTCAGTCATATCAATATCATCTTGAACTTGTGTTTCTGCTTCTTTTCTAGTTGCAAAACAATCATGTGCTTCAATCCAATAGAATTCTCTCGCCCTTATGAGGGGCCTTGTTGCCTTTGTTTCATATCTAAAAACATTCGCCCTTTGGTATATTTTCAATGGTAAATCTCTGTGACTTCTAATCCACATAGAGTACATTTGATACATTGATGTTTCGCTAGTTGGTCTAAGTGCCACCCTCTCTTCTCCTTGTTTACTTTCTAACCAGAAAACATCTGGACTAAATCCTTCTACATGACTGGCTTCTTTCTTGAAATTCTCTTCGGGAATTACCACTGGGAAAAAAGTAGGGTCATGGCCCGTTGCTCTTAATGCCGATTCGTATATCTTGTACATCTTCTCGATAATTTTTGCACCCCACGGCCTTATTACAACAAATCCTTTCACACCATATCTCATGTCAGTGACTTCTGCCTTGTTTAGGATTTCGGTGTACCAATTAGAGAAATCTTTTTCCTTAGATATATTGAAGGTTGTTTTCTCCTTTGCCATGTTAGATACAGAGGATTAGTGTATATAAAATTAATGAAAAGGTTAAAAAACCTAGTCTTGGTTTGTAAAATAAGGACCCGTAGTTTAATGGATAGAATACCAGGTTTCGGCCCTGTTGATGGAGGTTCGATTCCTCCCGGGTTCGTCGAAAAACATATATAAAGTAAAAAAGATAAGTTATTCTTGAGGAGATTATGGATAAAAAATTCTTGGCTACGGCAGCAACATTGGCAGGAACCATTATTGGTGCGGGAATTCTTGGACTGCCTTATGTTTTTGCTCAATCTGGATTTCTTATTGGACTTTTCTGGTTGATCTGTCTTGGAGCAATTATGCTTTTTGTTAATTTGTGTTTAGGAGAAGTTACTCTTCGAACAAGAGGGAAACATCAACTTCCTGGTTATGCAGAGAAATATCTTGGAAAGTTCGCCAAAAAAGTGATGTTCTTTGCCCTAATCTTTGGTATATATTCTGCTCTTCTCGCTTATTTAGTTGGTGAAGGACAAAGTCTTTCTCAACTTCTTCCAGGGAATATAAATCCCTTGTTCCTTGGTTTTGGTTTTTGGTTGGTTATGACTTTGTTGCTTCGGGAAGGATTAAAAGGTCTTAAAAAAGTTGAAACTTATGGTGTTCTTGCAATTATTTTAATTATTGTGGGGGCTTTTGTTTATTTCTTTTCGCAAATAATTCCCTCTAACCTCCTTGTGGTCAATTTTCCTGATTTTGCCGCACCATTTGGAATACTTTTATTTGCCCTTATGGGATTTACTTCTATTCCAGAATTAAGAAAGGAAATTTATGGAGAAGAGAAACTTTTTAAGAAAGCAATAATTTTGGGTAGTCTAATTCCTATTATTCTTTATGTTCTATTTGTGATTACATTCATGGGGGTTCTGGGGAATAGTGTAGAAGAGGTTTCCACCCTTTCTTTTGGTCCTTTAATGGTTATTTTGGGAGTGTTTACTATGTTCACTTCCTATTTCGTCCTGTCTTACTCTTTGAGGGATACTTTCAAATATGATATTAAATTATCTAAGAGGGTGAGATTTTTTTTAATTTCTATTGTCCCTTTGATATTATATTTTCTTGTCAATTATTTTCAGATTGTGGGTTTTTCCAAGATTTTAGGTATTGGAGGTGTAGTTTCTGGGGGTTTAATGGGAATTTTGATTTTATTAATCAATAAAAAGTCTAAAAAGATGGGGAAAAGAAAGCCCGAGATTAAAATTCCCCTTAATTGGTTATCTATAATTCTTCTTATTATTGTGTTTACTGCAGGAGTCTTTTTAGAGTTTTTTCACTAAAAACTTCTTTCAATAAGTTTTTAAAGTAAGTTCAAAGAACTTTCATAGAAAAACTTCTTTCAATAAGTTTTTAAACCCATTTTTCCCTGTTAAATTAAGGTAAGCCCAAGCATGAAAGAATTCTATTCAAAATTATTAAATACGTCAGGAGGAAAGAAAGAATGAAGTTATATGTAGGAAATCTACCATGGAGTATTGATGATGCTGGTTTGAAGGAACTTTTTGCGGCTTATGGAGTCGAAGAAGCAAATCTTATCACAGATAAGTACTCTCACAGGTCTAAAGGTTTTGGTTTTGTAACAATTGCAGATGACGCAGAAGCTAAGAAGGCTATGTCTGAAATGCATGAGAAAGAAGTTGAAGGTCGAAAATTGACAGTCAGTGAAGCTAAACCAATGGTTGCACGAGACTCACCAAGAGGAAATTTTAATAGATCTGATTCTGGTTCAAACAAAGCACCTATTGCAAATTCGGAAGAGATTGAAGAAGATTTCGAAGATTCAATGGATGACGAAGATTAAATAGACCACTAATTTTTATTTTTTTATTTTTTTGCCCTTTCTGGGCCTCCAAACATTTTTAATTAGGGGTTTCTTCTTTGTTTAATGAAAACAAAGACATTTAGTCCAGGTGATTTGGTCAGCCTTAGAACGAAAGATAAGTCTTGGCAGGGACATGTTCTGGAATCTTATGACCCTTCAGTGATATTATTGAAGTTGAAATCTGGTTATAATGTAGGTATTCGTGAGGGAGAGATTCTAGATGCAAGGGTTACTGAAACCGCTAAGGACATAAAAAAACCAGAGGTTGAACTTGTTAAAAAAAAGGGTCTTAGGAATGTTGTAGTAATTATCACTGGGGGAACAATTTCTTCAAGACTTGATTCAAAAACTGGAGGGGTTATTGCAACAGATGTGGGGGAAATTTTAAAGATTGCTCCAAAGATTGGGGAAATTTGTAATATTGTAAAGATTGAATCCCCTTTTATGAAAATGTCTGAGGATATGGACCATAGGGATTGGAAAAAAATTGCAGAAGTTTGTGAGGGGCATTTGAATGACTCTTCAATTGATGGTTTAATAATTACCCATGGAACAGACACTTTACACTATGCCTCTGCAGCTCTTGCATTTTTTTTAGGAAGGCTAAATAAGCCTGTGGCGTTGACATATTCTCAGAGGTCAATTGACAGAGGGTCGACAGATGCTTCTTTAAATTTAATTTGTGCTGCAAAATATGCTGTTTCAGATATCGCAGAAGTTGCTTTGGTAGGCCATAAAAATTCTGATGACAATATTTGTTTGGCAATGCCTGCAACAAAGGTTAGAAAGATGCACACTTCTAGGAGAGATGCTTTTAAAATTGTTAATGGGGAGGCTATTGCCGAGATTTCATCTGAGAAGTTTAAAATAAATAGAGAGTTTAATGCCCGAGATAATTCTAAAAAAGTTAAATTAGACGTAAGATATTTTGAAAAAGTGGCCCTTATTAAAGTTCATCCAGGGCAGGACCCATCAATACTAGAGTATTATGAAAAACTAGGGTACAAGGGGATTATTTTAGAAGTTACGGGTCTTGGACATGTTCCTGGGAAGATGTCTCAAAATAATTGGTTACCTAAAATAAAAAGAATAATAGATGGAGGAATTGTTGTTTGCGCAACTCCCCAAACTATATTTGGCAGACTTAATCTAAATGTTTATTCTTCTGGTCGAGACCTTCAAAAGACAGGAATTGTTTTTTTAGGGGACATGTTATCTGAAACAGCCCTAGTTAAGTTGGGGTGGGTTCTTGGACATAAAAAATGGAATCATCAAGAGAAAATGTTGGAGAATGTGGCTGGGGAAGTTTCTAAATGTTAAATCTCCAAACATTTGAAGTTTGAAATGCTTGGAGACCTAAGAAGAGTAAATAAAAATCCTCTATAAATTAAAGAGGAAGTAAAATTATTTATTTAATTTCCAAGAAATTGGATACTTTTGAGCTACAAGATTGTATACAAATATTACTATAAGCGTCAATAGATATACAATAATTCCTCCAACAAGTGGAATAATCACTAAAGATTGTAATGGGTTTGGAATGCCCAAACTAGGTTGAAGCTCTGGCAATCTTGAAACGACTATTGTTTGTAAAAGGCCTGTTACTAAATACATTACCAAGGCTATCGCTCCTGCAAAAATTGCAGATGTATAATTAATTCTTTTTAATTCCATAATCTACCTCGATTTAGTTATATTAGGGAGGAAGAAAGAATATTTAAAGCTATTGAATTTTTGAGAGATATGGTGCATGATTATAATAAATTGGGGTTAAAAGCAGGGCTAGAGATTCATCAACAATTGAATACCTCCAAGCTTTTTTGTGAATGTCCCTCCTTACTTAGAAATGATGAACCAAGTTATGAAGTTGAAAGAAAGTTGAATCCGGTTGTTGGAGAAATTGGAGAAATTGATGTTGCGGCGGCTTACGAAGAATCTAGACATAAGACTTTTGTTTATCAAGTTTACGATACTAATTGTTTAGTTGAACTCGATGAAGAACCACCTCACGAGATTAATAGGGATGCCTTGAGGATTGCCTTACAAATTTGTGAATTATTAAATTGTGAAATCTTTCCAGTTTCTCAAGTTATGAGAAAAACAGTAATTGATGGTTCAAATACCTCTGGTTTTCAGAGAACGGTTATGATTGCTCATGATGGATATGTTGAAGTTGGGGGAAAGAAAATAAGTATTGATGCGGTTATGCTTGAGGAAGATTCTGCTCGACCAGTTTCTAGAGAAAATAACAAGGTGGTTTACAAGTTAGATAGGCTTGGAATTCCTTTAGTTGAGATTGCTACTGGCCCTCATATGCACACTCCTGAAGAAATTAAGGCTGTTGCTTTAAAGATTGGTGAAATTTTGAGAGCCTGTGATGTGAAAAGGGGAATTGGAACTATTCGACAAGATGTTAACATCTCAATTAAAGGGAGTAAGAGAGTTGAGATAAAGGGTTTTCAAGATACTCGGATGATGATTAAAACTATTGATGAAGAGATTTCTCGGCAGAAAAAATGTGTTGAGGAGAAAAGTTGTAGGAGTGAGGTTAGGAATGCTTTGCCAAATGGAGAAAGTGAGTTCTTGAGACCAATGCCTGGAGCTGCAAGAATGTATCCGGAAACAGATGTTCCTCTGTTGAAGATTTCTAGGGAATTAACTGACGAAGTAAGAAGGAATCTTCCAAAACTTTCCTCAGAACATAAAAGTTACCTTGATGAGTTTGGACTGAATGATGAATTGGTTAAATTGATTTTAAAGGGAAATAAGGTTGAAGAGTTCAAAGCTCTTGCAGAAATTACTTCAAATTATGATTTGATTGTGAAATCCTTGACAATTTTTCCAAAAGAAATTGCCCGAAAGGAAAATAAAATTTTGAGGGAAGTTGAGGGGATATTAAACCTAGATGTTTTAATAGAAGTTCTTGAAAATGTTGGAAAAAAGATTTCTGTAAATGATGTTAAAAATGTTCTTACAAAGATTGTTGAAGGAAAAGGTTTAGACGAAGCTTTAGAAAAGTCAGATATTAATTTGAAGGGAGAAATTGAAAAACTGATTAAGGAAAAGCCAGGACTTTCTGAAGGAGCTTATATGGGATTGGTTATGGGAAAGTTTAAAGGAAAAGTTTCTGGTAAGGAAGTTATGGATGTTTTGAAGAGGGTTTTGTGATAATTCTAATACACAACTACTGCTGGAAAAAGAAGAGATAACAAAAAGAAGAATATGATTATTATTCCAAGGCTAATTAATATTATTTTGGTTTTGCTCAAAGCTAATTTTCTGTTATTCTTATAATTATATAAAATGCCCATAACAATAATTCCAAATATTAATGAAATAATAAGATGAGGAGTTAAGAATCTTAATTCCGTTCCAAAAATTGTGAAATAGGGACTTCGTGGCCCAAAACATCCAACTATGTCCTTACATCCTTGATGATATTCTATAAGGCCCATAGTATCAATTATAATTTTTAATATATAAAACTTGTTATAATTTTAATTACACTTAAAGTCTTATTTTATCATCCCGGAGATTCCCCAAGCAATTAGTGCTGCGAGAACTGCAGAGACTATTGCTACAACAACCCAAGAGCTCGAACCCGAAACTGCTCCAAGAGCTCCACCGATAGCGGCGGCGATTATTGCGATTAAAACACTTCTGTTTGTTGGTTTCATTATTTGGGGAAGGAATTCTCATTAATAAGTCTTTCTTATTGACTTTCGTTTTTTTGATAATACTGTATTGCAAACCGGTTTGGATTTCCATTGACTATCGCCAGATACCCAAAGGCTCCTTCTCTTGGAATATGTCGTCTTGCAAAACTATCTATAATTCCTCTTGGACTGCGGCACCCCGGATATATCCTTCCCTCAACTAGACCTCTAGGACTTTCTATAGCCCTAACAGAGATTCTATTACCCGTAGTGGCGTCTACAAAACCTCCATCTTGTCGCAGGTTTAATTTCCTCAAATCTTCCCCAAGACCCCTCAAATTTTCCCCAAGATCATCACTCATAAATCTCTCAAACCTCTTTTCTTTATAAATTAATAAGAGTTAGAAAGTATATTATGGAGTATCTATTTTCTTGGAATAATATGTAGGTGTAGATGTGGGATAACTTGACCTGCTTCTTTGAGATTGTTCATAACCAAGTTAAATGCTTTTGTTGAAGTTTCTTTTTGAATCTTTTTCGTTGCTAACTTGGTGGTTTCTAAGAATTCTTGATAATTCTCTTTTGGAAGATTTAGGAATGTTTCGCAATGTTTTTTTGGAATAACTAATGAATGATCTTTTGTTTCTGGATTTGCATCTTTTATAACAATAAAGTTTTTACTTTCAAAGACTTTTTCGCTTGAAATTTCTCCCTGAATTATTTTGCAGAATACACAGTCTTTTTCCATACTTGTCGAAGAAAAATAGAATTTAAATAGTTTGAGTTCGGGAGAGTTTTATGGCAGAAGGGAAATATATTGTAGCATCGGGCCCAGTGATTGTAGAAGATGGAAAGCTTCTTGTAGCGAAGGATACTAAAGACGATTTTTATAAACTTCCTGGAGGAACTGTTAAAGAGGGAGAATCTCTTGAAGCCGGATGTAAAAGAAGGGCTAGAGAAGAAGTAAATGCGGAAGTTGAAATTATTCGTCCGTTATTACCAAACATACTCTATGAAAACCCAACAACCAAAGAGAAAATGACCATAATTTTAATAAATTATGAATCAAAACTTTTAAACAAAGATGAGTTAAAACCCCTTCCACCAACTACTGATTTAAAATGGGTTTCAATTGAGGATATTAAAAATGGTTTGGGGAATGTTTCTCCAAATGTTAGAGAAATGGTGGAGAAGAATTTTTGAAGATGGTAAAGGCAACGTTTGAACAAGCTAGAGAATTTCTGGACGAGATAACATCTAAAGAAAAGGTGGGAGTCATTCATGATGTAGATACAGATGGAATGTCTTCAGCTGTTTTGATGACAGATTATTTATCTAAAAAGGGGATTAAATGGAAAAATTTTTGTTTTTATAGAGGAATTAGTACATTTAAGGACTTTGATTTGGGTGGATTTGATAAGTTTATTATTCTTGATTTGGGAACGACCCTTTTCTTAGAAGAGATAGGCTTGTTAAATGGAAGACCAACAGTTTACATTGACCACCACCAAGTGTTAGATAAAAATCTGGGAAGTCATATTCTTGAGTATAAAACTTCTGGAGGGATTTGCACTGCTCGTTCAGTTTTTGAGATGGTTGGGGGGAAGAAATGGTTGGCAATAGTTGGAATAATATCTGATGCTGGAGATAAATATCTAGAAAATAATAAGATAATAAAAGATTTTTTTGAAAAGAAAAATTGGAATCAAAAAGATATTGAAGAAAAGTATATCTGGAAATATGGAAGTCTTTTGATGTATTTTGACAAGGATTTTCAGAAGGCTTTTGAGATATTCCAAAAATTAAAAAATCTCGAAGATATTTTAAAGTATAAAGAATTTTGGGGCCCGGTTGAAGAAGAAAAAGAAATTTTAATTAAAGAGTATTATAACAAACATGAGAAATTGGGTCCTGCCAATTACTTTTATTTCGAGCCACATTTTAATGTTAAGTCTATTATCATAAATCGAATAAGTTTCTCAAGTGACCCAGATGAAGTTTTTGTGTTTGCTATGCCAAAAGGAGAGAATAGAATTAGTGTTAGTACAAGGTGTCAGGGTGATAGTTATAATATGGACGAGTTGGTGAAGGCTGGAATTGTAGGACTTCATGATTCTGGAGGAGGGGGTCATCCTAATGCCTCTTCATGCTTCTTTATAACAAAAGACCTCCAAAAATTCAAGGAAAATGTTTTAAAATTCTTTGGGTCTCATAAAAAAGTTGGTTCTTGATGTAATTATTTACTACATATATATTTTTAAAGATGGAGTCCCATTCTAATTATCACTTACTGAAAGGAGGTTAAAAGAAAAAATAAAATGCCATTAGATTTTGCAAAAGAGGCTATAGAAAAGCACGAAACCAATAGTATTAACTTTGATGATTTAAGAGCTGGAAAGGCTAACATTAAGGTTTTTGGTATGGGTGGATGTGGATGTAACATGGCTACTTGGCTCTTTAATAAAGGTATCAATGGTGCGACAATTTATGGTGTTAATACCGACGCACTACACCTGTCTATTACAAAGGCTGACGAGAAGCTCCTTATTGGTAAGGAGTTAACAAGAGGTCTTGGATGTGGTGGTTACCCTAGGAAAGGACGTGAGGCTGCTAAGGAATCTCTTACTGACCTGAAGAAAGCTGTTTCGAATTCGGATATGGTTTTCGTTCTGGCTGGTTTGGGAGGTGGATCTGGTACAGGTTCCATTCCTGTTGTAGCTCAGTTAGCTAAAGAAGTTGGTGCGGTTGTTATCGCAGTTGTTACAATGCCATTTGAAGCTGAAAAAGCTAGGATTGACAAAGCAGAGTTTGGTCTCCAAGAACTTAGGGAGGCTGTGGATACTGTAATTGTTTTAGACAATAATCGTTTAGTAGATATTGCAGGACAATTACCTATGGAACAGGCTTTCGCTGTTGCGAACGAACTTGTTGCTACAATGATTAAAGGTATTGTTGAAACAATCACCTTGCCATCTCTTATTAATCTTGACTATGCAGACGTTTCTGCAATCATGAAGAATGGAGATGTTGCCGTTATTGGTATTGGTGAAGATAATTCCAATGCTAGAGTCGATGCAGCAGTTCAGCAAGCACTAACACATCCCTTATTGGATGTTGATTATCGTGGAGCAACAGGTGCGCTTGTCCATATTACTTGCGGTCCAGATTTAAAACTTGAAGAGTTTGATACTATCGGTAGATTAGTTACTGAGAATTTGTCCCCAGAGGCACAAGTTATTATTGGTGCTAGAGTTAACAAAGAATTCCAAGGAAGAGTTAGAGTCATTACAATTATGACAGGAGTTAAATCCCCTTACATTTTAGGGAAGAGCTCCGGACGATTTCAGGAAGAATCAAGAATTAGTGTTAACGACCTCGGCCTAGACGATTTAAGTTAAACCAAAAGATTATTTTATTTTATTTTTTATTACCTCTCCTTTTTATTGGGGAGAGGTGAGTCATTATTTCTTTCCAATCCACATCTTGTCTTTATTAGTCATTTGGTTGTATTCTTCACAGAGTTTGTATTCTTTCCAATAATCACTGTATTTTTTGCACATGTGGTCATAAACTTTTTTTACCTCAAAGGCGTTTTTCTCGTCAAATAATAGATGGTCTTCGTGACAGAGAGCAACTGCTTCTTTTGCATAGTTAATCTTCGTTCTCCTAAATGGGACTATGTGGGCAAACTCTAATTTTCCCCTTTTGCCACAGACCGCACACTTCTCCTCTTCTCTTTTTAAGACCTTGTTCTTTTCGTCCCTCAACTTATCTTTCCTTTGTGTCTTTGTTAATTCCTCTGTCTCATTCGCCCACTCCTCAACCCTCTCTTCACTTATTAATCCTAATCGGAATAATTTCATTGCTATTGCTTTTGGAGACCTTGTAACTTTGTTTCTAAATCCTGGAGTGCCGTCTATTAAGGCATTTAAGTGGTCAGCAATTTCGTCCATGCTTTTCTCTTCATTAAACAGTTTTATGAGGAGGTCTGTTTGTTCTCTACTCCACTTCATAGGCATTATATTCCCATATTTCATACTTTTGTAAGGAGGTAGTTAGTTTTAAGATTATCGCTCGCATCCAGACAAGTCCGAGATGCTCGCTTTGAAGAGAACATTAAGTAACGTCTTTAACTCATTGATAAATTGTTTAACTAAATAATTCTCTTTAGATTACTTATGCGCGAAGCGCAAATTATTTTTGTATTAACGAGCGAAGCTCGTCTAAACATCAAGAGGCATCTGCCCCAAGTTTTGTTTGTGGAGACATCAATTTGTTCTTCCACTTTTCAAAATAGAGTATGTTTTCTAAATCAATCTTTTTTCTTGGACTTGTTTTTGTTGCTGTTTCTAATCCTACTGGGAGTACTGCATCAATAGTAAGTTCATCAGGGATTTGAAGTGCCCTCTTTACTTGGTCCTCGACAAAATGTCCTACCCATACAGAAGCGAGACCTAACTCCGTTGCTGCTAAAAGAAAATTTTCTATTGCTGCCCCTGCCTGGGTAGAGGTGTATCTTACTCCCCTGTCTCCATAACTTCTAATAAGTTTTGATTCATCCGAAACAACTACAACAACATAGGGAGCTTTTGATATAAAACTTTGTTGACATGCTGCGGCAATTTCACTAATCTTTTTAGTATCCGAAACAAGAACAAACTTAGTTACAAATTGGTTACCTGCACTTGGAGCAAACCTTGCTGCATCGATTGCCTTGATAATTTTTCTCCAATCAGGTTTTTTATGATGATATTTTCTAATGCTCCTTCTTTCTTTTATTGCTGTCTTTAAGTCCATATTTGGATTAGGAAGGGGAAGTTTATAAAATTACCTAGAAATTTTATTCATGAAAAATCTAAGATTTTACTTTATAAAATTATTGGGAAAAGACTTTTTGGTCAGTGTTTTTTGGAACCCTTAAATTTGTAAATCCGTGACTGAAAACATCAACTCCCTCTTCTACTAATCTACTCAAGATATAATCCATTTTTATGGGATGGAAGGAATCAATTCCCCCGGGCTCGTTCCCATTATCATAGCCATAGTGCCTTCCTGAGGGGTCTGGTTTCCCAAAAGAACAACCATATAGATGTACTTCTTTTGCACCCATAACTAATGCAATTTGGGCGGCTACCCCAGATATAGTTCCTCCCCTACAAAATTTTTCTTGGCCTTTATGAATTTTCTGGTCCCAAAGTTCTGAATAGACAAAAACGCCATGAGGAACAGCTATTCTTGTAAAATCTGGGGAAAAACCAATATCTCCCCCCTTTTCTTCTTGATGAAAAACATTTTCTTCTAACTGACTAGCTAACACTGTTCTTTCAGATTCATCTGGGATAACTTGAGAGTCATAGGGCGCAACAAATGGGGCCAAAAGTCTTGAACGGCATGTTTCTCTTGAACCACCAAACCAGGCCCTCCAAGGAGACATTTTATCTCCACATACAAAATAATCTGCACCGTATTCTTTAATAGTATCACAAATAGACGCACCATTAACTGCAATGGCAACATCTTCTCTCCCATTATATAGCTGAATTGTTGGAGAGGAACCTAAAATTGCAATAGTTGCACCGTCATGAATTCCTCTAAAATCTTGAATATTTGTCTTCATCTTTCAAAACCCATAATGCCCTTTTTAAGTATTTGTATAATCTAACATAACAAAAAGAATTATTTGGAAAGAATCCAGCATTTCAGGTTTAAATCTAGAACGCTCCGGGAAGGATTTTACTCAAAATCATGTCTTCAAGATAAAATTAGTTGTTGAAGACCTAATTTTTCTCTCGTTCTCAGACCTGCAAAGATCTTTTAATTTGTTCAGGTCTAAAAACTCACATCGACCCTCAGGTTCAAATCTAGAACGCTCCGGGAAGGATTTTACTCAAAATTATGTCTTCAAGATAAAATTAGTTGTTGAAGACCTAATTTTTCGCCTTCGACGTCTCAGGTTCAAATCTAGAACGCTCCGGGAAGGATTTGAACCTTCGACCCCACGGTTAACAGCCGTGTGCTCTAACCGGACTGAGCTACCGGAGCATAATCATTTATTACGAGAAGCATATTTAAAACTAACTAATCGTCTTCAAGGTCTTCTTCAACCCCTTCTCTTAAACCTAAATCTTCATCGTCAAATTTCCTTCTTGCGACGTTCTGTTTCTCGAGATAGGAGAAGACATTACCATGTTTTGCTCCGTGAATTAGGGACTCTATTGCTTGAACCGCTGCGTCTAGGTGTGTTGAGTCTACAATTAATCCAATAGAATTGTCATGTATTACTAAAACTGCACCAGTTAATTTTTCTATAGTCTTTCTTGCTTTTCCCTCTGTTCCAATTATCCTAGCTCTAACATCTTTCAGATTTTTTCTTCTTGTGTTTTCTTTAACACCAATAAACTCTAAAACAAAATCTTCATTTTTTAAAAGAAGGGCGTCATCGACGTGGAAACCAAAGTCAACTGCATGGATTATTTTTTCTGCCAGGAATTCGTTTAATTCATCACCTTTTAAAGAGATGTTACCTTTTCCAAAACCTATTTTTATTTTCATCTTTCCTTCTATCGTTGGAACAGCCTTCTTTATTTTAGACATGTTTTGGATAAGAACTTTTCTCATGTTAGAATTCTTCTGCTTCGGTGGTTAATTTTCCCATCGCTTTTAGCTTTGTTACCGCTATTGGGGCATATTTGAACAGAACATCTCCTTTATTGTCGTCGAACTCCCAAGGTTCGACTATTATTGCATCTCCTTCCCTTAACCAAAGACCTCTTCTTTTTCTTCCAGGAACTCGACAATTTCTTGTTTTTCCATCCATACAAGAGACTATCATCCTAGAGCCCCCACATCTCTGAGTAATTATCCCAATGACCTCTTTGTCTTTAGGGAGTTTAACCCTTACTGGCCCTTCTGGAACATATCCAGACGTAGGCCCAGCTACGGCAGAGTTCTTTTTTGATTTATCTTTAAATTTTGTGAAAGCCATATATAGACGAGAAAAATTGGATATTTAAAACTAACTAATGACAAATTAAACCAAAACCAATGAAAAGGGAATTCCATCAATATCTAGAACTCCTTCTTCTGTAATTATCCCCATTTCTTTTGCTAGTTTTATTGAGTTTTCTCCAACGATGTTGAATGTTGCATCTTCATAAAGATACTTTTCTATTGCCTTCTTAACTTCTTTTGAGCTCATCTCTTCTCCTTGAAAGAAAGGTCCTGTTAAATCGAGTTGTTTTATCCCTTCTGTGAGGAGTTTGCCCAAAAGTTCTTTGTCACAAATTGCAACAACTGTACGATAAGAATCGTGCACTTTTAGTAAGATGTTTTTTTCGGCCATGTTAAGATTTTAGGGGCTACTTCTAGTAGGAGTTCTTGGGAAGGCTATTGCGTCTTTGATGTTGTCGAGGCCGCAAATCCATTTTATTAGTCTCTCTGTTCCAAGTCCATAGCCTCCGTGAGGAACTGCGCCGTAACTATGGATGTCAAAATAAAACTTATAATCTTCTAGGTCTTCCCCTTTTGTTTTTAGAGATTTCTTTAACTCTTCGATGTCTGTGTCTCGCATGCTTCCCCCAATTAATTCCCCATTGCCTTCTGGAGCTAGCATATCAAAACAAACGGCGGTCTTTGGATTATTAGGATCCTTTGGTTTGTAAAATGCCATTGCTTCTTTTGGATAATGTGTAACAAAAACCGGAGTATCATAATCTTCTATTAATTTTTCCTCTTCAATCGTCCTTAAATCTTTTCCCCAAGGAATATTCATCTTCTTTTTCTCCTTAAGAATCTTTAGTGCCTCGTCATAAGTCATTCTTGGGAATTTTTTCTTTGTGGAAGGTTCTAGTTTTTTAATATCTCTCCCTAGAATTTTTAACTCTTCTTTGTTTTCTTTGAGAACTTTTGAAATGACAAACTTTACCATCTCATCGGCGTAATCCATTAATTCGTTTAGGCTTGTCCACGCAACTTCCATCTCAGTATGCCAATATTCCGTTAGGTGTCTTGAGGTACTACTTTTTTCTGCCCTAAAACTTGGAGCAATACAGTATATTTTTTCTAGAGAGTATAGAGCTGCTTCTGCGTATAGTTGCCATGTTTGAGCGAGATTCATTTTTTTATCAAAATATTTTATTTCAAACATTGTTGGACCATCTTCTGCTCCCCCAGGAATAATAAGAGGAGAATTAAATTCATAGAATTTTTTACTGCGGAAGTATTCATGGATTGCTCCTAAAACTGTTGATCTTATCTTCATAATCGCAGTCATCTTTTGACTTCTTAGCCAAAGATGTCTTCGGTCTCCGAGAAGTTCTTCATTTAAGTCTTTATTAATTGGAAAATTATTGCTTTCTCCAATGATGTTGAATTTTTTAACTTGAACTTCAAATCCTGTTGGAGCACGCTTGTCTTCTTTAATTTCTCCTTCTAGTTCCATGCTAGCTTCAATTTGTACTTTGCCAATACTTTCCCATTCTTTATCGGAGAAATCTTCTTTTTTAAGAACACATTGAATTATGTTTGTAGAATCTCTTAAAACAATAAATTTTAATTTGTTGCTTCCTCTTTCCCTATAGACCCAACCATGAATTGATACGGGTCCTTTTCCCTTGGTTATTGCTTCTTGAATTGTTGTGTATTTCATTTTAAGGAGTTAATCTTTCTGTGTCTCTTGGTAAAAAGGTTACTTCTCTGACATTCTTTATGTTTAGCATTAACATTAGGAACCTTGTGGGACTTATTGCAAACCCTCCGTGTGGGGGACAACCATATCTAAAAAAGTTTAGGTAGTCTTTTATTAATTCTAAGTTTATCTTCTTGTCTTTTGCTTGTTTTACCAAGATGTCATGTCTGTGTTCTCTTTGTGCTCCCGTTGTTACTTCTGTTCCTTTCCATATCAAATCAAAGCTTTTTGTTAAATCTTTTTCCTTCTCTTGCTTCATGTGATAAAATGGTCTTGCACTCCAGGGATAATCTTTTACAAATACAAATTCATGACCATATTTTTCTTTTATTATTTCAAATAATAATTTTTCTCCTTCGGCATCCAAGTCATCTTTGGGTCCATTATATCCTTTTGCCCCTACCATCTTTTGTGCTTCTTCCATAGTTACTCTTGGGAATGGTATTTTTGGTATTACCACCTCTGCCTCAAATACTCTTTTTATTTCTTCCCCATATTCTTCTTTTATTCTTTTTATGAAGTATTGTATCCATGCCTCTTCGGTCTGCATTACATCCTCATGAGAATCTATGAATGATAATTCCATGTCTATCATTGTAAATTCTGTGTCGTGCCTTACAGTATGAGAGGGATTTGCCCGAAATACTGGTCCTATTTCAAATATCTTTTCAAATCCTGCCGACATTGCCATTTGTTTATAAAATTGTGGGCTTTGTGCGAGGTATGCTTTTTTTCCAAAATAGTCTACACTGAATAATTCTGCTCCCGATTCGCTTGGTGACGGCATGAATTTTGGAGAGTATATTTGTACAAATTTATTTTTGGCCCAATATTCCCTCATTGCCTCTTCCATAAATGTCCAAATTTTGAATATTAGTAAATTTTTTGGTTTTCTTAAATCCAAATATCTATAGTCTAATCTTGTTGAGAGGTCCGTCGTTGTTGTTTTCTCGTTTACATGTATGGGTAAATCTTCTGCTTTACTTAAAAGTTTAATATTTAAGATTTCCACCTCAACATCGTTTCGGACATTATCGGCCTTTACTTTTGCTTCCTTGACATTCCCTTCAATTTCAATAACCGACTCTAAACTTAATTCACTAAATTTATCAAAGAGTTTTGAATCTTTTATTATACATTGGACGATTCCTGTAGAGTCTCTTAATAGTAAAAACTTTAGTTTTGCTAGGTCTCTCATCTCGTGAATCCAGCCTTTAATCGCCACTTTTTTGCCGGGTTTCAAATCACTGACATATGTCCTTTCCATGTTTTTGAAAAGATTGAGGAGTTTATAAAATTAGTGTAATTCTTATTAAAAGTAAAAATATCTTTTCCCCCAGCTCCCTGCTAGGGGGAAAATGAGTTAAAAATTAAAAGGCTTTTTTTGCTTCGCCTGCTTTTATTGCTTTTTCAGCGTTATCTTTTGAGCAAATTGCGCAAATAGTTGTGCCACATGACCCACATTTTCCTTTGGCCATAAATCCGCCACGCTTTGTCATAGTCATCTGGGCATCTTTCATTGTTTTCCTTTCCTTACATTTCATACAGTGTCCTTCCATTTTTACCTCCAGTTTTGTTTAATTTTAAATTCTGTGGACCTCCTTACGTTCTCCACAAGCTAAACATTTAAGGAACAGTTTTGCTCCCTCCTCCTGTAATTCTGTGTCTGGTTTCTTACATTTTGAGCATAAAACAAAGGTATTGACATATCTCTCAATCTTTTCGTTAATCATCTTTGAAGCCAGCTTCCTAGACAAAATTATCCTATCTCCACTGATCTCTCCAAGACTTGCTAGTTCTTTAGATATAAACTTTAAAAGGTGTCCCTGGGGTCTCCTTATTCCTGAAGCGATTTGTGCAAAATTGGTGATTATGGTCTTTGTCCCCTCATGGTGGCCAGAAACCCTAGGTATCTCAAAGCGACAGCATTCTCTGGTAACCTTCACTTTCTCATATGCCTGGTTCAATAATTGTTCATAATTCATAGATTACTATTGAACTATGCGTTTATAAGAGTTTATATGGTAATTTTACGTGTAAAATAAAGATATTTGTTATTTGATAATAGTGACATATAGAAAGGTTTATATAGTAAATGTGCCTTGAGATATTAGGCTAAATTTATAGAGCTTTTTGGTAGTTTATTTTATTGATATTTATCTAACCAAAAACCTTTTAAATCATATAAATCAATGATTTATGTAAATTCTAAGGAATTAGATTCTAAAATGGATGAAGATTTGAAAAAGAATATTTTGACGACTGGGACTTCTTTAGTTGGGATTGTTTGTAAAGATGGTGTAGTTATGGCTGGAGACAGAAAAACTACGGCCGGTGGACGAATAGTTATGAGCAAGAATACCCAAAAAGTTGATGCAATAAACAATTATTTAGTTATTTCTGGGACTGGAACTTCTTCAGATATTGAATTATCTAAGAAGATTATTAGAGCCCAGCTAAAGCTTAAGGAACTTCGAGATAAGAAAAGGCCTACAATTAAGGAAGCGGCAAATATGATTGCTATGATGTCTTATAGAAACATTAGGCAGGCTTCAATGATTCCGTTCGTTGCTGGACTTATGGTTGGTGGAGTAAATGAAGATGGTTCTGTTGAGCTTTATTCCGTTGAACCTGCAGGAAGTACAATGAAAGTTGAGGACTTCGATGCAAACTTTTCATCGGGAATGCCTTACATTTTAGGTTTACTTGAGAGACAATACAAAAAAGGATTAACAATTGGAGAAGGAATTGAACTGGCTATTGAAGCTATAAAATCTTCGTCCGAAAGGGACACTGCCTCTGGTTTTGGGGTTGATGTTTTCAAAATAACAAAAGAGGGTATTGAACATATCTCTAAACAAAGAATTGAGAGTGTTTACCAAGAACAAGCTTAGATAAAATATAGTTTTAAGCTAAGACTATTCAGAGAAAAAGAAAAAATGGCAGATATCTTAAAAACAATAGAAGACCAATTACCTAAGGGCACTGTGAGTTCGACGATTTTTGAAGGAGCGAATATTGTAGTTTATACTTCTGATAGTGCTTTCTTAAAAAATGGAGACCCTGCAATTAAAGATGTTGTAAATTCTATAAAGAAAAGGGTTGAGCTTAGGGCGGATAAGGCTCTTTTAATGTCACAGGAAGAAACTGAGAAGAGAATAAGAGAGATTATCCCTGTTGATGCAGAGTTAACTCAGATTATTTTTGACCCTCAAAGAAGTATTGTTGTTGTAGAGGCTAAGCGGCCGGGGATTGCTATAGGCAAATCTGGCTCCGTTCTTAAAGATATAAAGATGAAGACGTTTTGGACGCCCCAAGTTCAGCGTTCTGCTGCAATTAGATCTAAAATTACTGAGAAGATTAGAGAAGTTTTATACCAAGATAATAACTATAGAAAGAAATTCCTTAATTCTATTGGGGAAAAAGTTTACAAAGAATGGAATCCCGAAAAGATTGAGTCTTGGGTTAGAATAACTGCCTTGGGAGGTGCTAGACAAGTTGGAAGAAGTTGTTTCCTTCTACAGACCCCTGCATCTAAAATATTAATTGATTGTGGAATTGATGTTTCTTCTAACGGAAAAGATAGGTACCCTTATTTGGAGGCTCCTGAATTAGATTTGGCATCTGTTGATGCTATTGTCTTATCTCACGCCCATCTAGACCATTCTGGTTTAATCCCTTACATTTACAAAATGGGTTATAAGGGCCCCGTTTATATGACTCCTCCGACGAGAGATATTTCCGCCCTAATGGCTCTTGATTTTATTGGTGTTGCTTATAAACAGGCGGCTGCGCCACTTTTCAAATCAACTGATATTAGAAATATGGTAAAACATTCCGTATCTCTTAATTATAACGAGGTTACAGATATAACTCCAGATGTTAGAATCACGTTTTATAATGCGGGACATGTTCTCGGTTCTGCAATGATTCATTTTAATATTGGAAATGGACTACATAATTATATTTATTCTGGAGATATTAAGTTTGGAAAGTCTAGGTTACTTGAACCGGCTGCAACATACTTCCCAAGACTTGAAACACTCCAATTAGAGTCTACTTATGGAGGGAAAGATAGCAATTATCCTTCAAGAAAAGAATCTGAACAAGAATTATTAGACTTCATAAATACCGTTATCTCTAAGGGAGGGAAGGTCTTACTTCCGGAGTTGGGAACTGGGCATGCACAAGAAAAAATGCTTTTACTTGATGATGCAATGAAAACCGGAAAAATTCCAAAGGTTCCGGTTTATATTGATGGGTTAATTTGGGATATTAGTGCGGTGCATACTGCTTACCCTGATTTTTTGTCTAATTCTGTAAGATCTTTGATATTTGCAGATAAAAATCCATTTACATCGGATACATTTCAGAGGGTCGGGTCTCCTCTAGAGAGAAAAAATGTGATTGAAGGCGGTCCTTGTATTGTTCTTGCAACATCGGGAATGCTTGTTGGAGGGGCTTCTGTGGAATATTTAAAAGAATTTGCAGAGAGTTCTAATAATGGATTATGTTTGTCTTGTTATCAGCCTGCAGGAGGCCTGGGTAGACAAATTAAAGAGGGTTTGAAGGAGGCTATATTTAATGTTAATGGAAGAGATGAGAAAGTTTCAATCAATTTAAAATTTCTTGCTATTGATGGTTTTTCTGGTCATTCTTCAAGAAATGAATTAATGGCGTTTGTGAATATGATAAATCCAAAACCGAGGAGAATCATTATTAATCATGGGGAACAATCAAAGTCTTTAGATTTGGCTTCTAGTATACATAAATCGTATAGAATAGAAACCTTGGTCCCAAAAAATCTTGAGACCATTAGGTTAAGGTAAAATAAAAAATATTGGAGAAATTATCTCCTTCGTCTGACGACTTTCTTTCTGATAGGTCCTCTTGTTACTTCTTTTGTCTTGCAAGATCCACATTTACATTCAACTATTGTCCAAGAGATTATGAAAACTAAGAGCATACAGATTCCTACTATCCATCTAGTGGCTCCTACGGCTCCATTTCCTGGCCAAACAGCAAACGCAAACGTAACTACAGAAAGAATTGTTAACATCCAATTCGCACAAGTCATTTTTTACCTCCTATTAAAATGAAGATAGGAGATTATTTAAGTCTTGGGTTTGTGAGATAAACTTAAATAACATCTCTGGTTGAATTAGATTAGAAAAATATGAAAGTAATATCAGAGATATTTCGGTCATTCATTTTCCCGGAGAAAAACAAATGAAACACAAATTACCCATTATGTTGCTTTTGCTTGGAATGTTTTTACTTACTCAGGTTGTGGGATTTTTTGTTGTAGGAATGTATGCTCCTACCTCTGGACATGACCTCCCCTTTGGGTTTCAAATTAATGAGAATGACGCAAAGCCGGGCTTTGTAGGAATTGTGTTCTCTTTTGTAATTGCTTTTGCGATAATTTTTGCTTTGATGAAATATAAATGGAAGTTTATTATTAAAATTTGGTTTTTCCTTGTTGTCTTTCTTGCTCTTGCGATTTCTATAAATGCGTTTTTAATGGGACATTATGTTTCGGCATCTATGATTGCTTTAACAATAGCATTTGTCCTCGCTGCTTTCAAAATATACAGGCCAAATGTTTTTGTCCATAATTTTACTGAATTGTTAATATACCCTGGTATTGCGGCCCTTTTTGTTCCGATTCTTGAGCCATTTTCAATAATCCTTCTCCTTGTTTTAATTTCGATTTATGATATGTGGGCTGTTTGGAAATCGGGAATTATGCAGAAGATGGCGAAATTCCAAATGGAAGAGTTGAATTTATTTGGAGGATTTCTCATTCCTTCTATTTCAAAGAAAGTAAGAGATCAAATAAAGAATATAAAACAAAAATATGTTGGAAAGAAAATGCCTAAGAATGTTCAGACAAAAAAGTTCAAAGTTAATCTAGCTATTCTTGGTGGGGGAGATGTTATCTTTCCAATAATTGCTACAGGTGTCTTTATGAGGGCCTATGGTATAATCCCTGCATTGTTGGTTACTCTAGGGGCTTTTGTTGGATTGACTTTCTTATTTATTATTACTAAGAAAGGAAAAGCGTATCCAGCGATGCCATATATAACTACAGGAATCTTTTTAGGGATGATTATTGGGAAGATATTTGTTGGATTCTAATGCCCGGGGCAAGTTTGGTGACTGCATCACATATTTATCTTAATTTCGCCTTCGGCGAGGAGGTAATGTAATCCTACTTTTTTTAGTTGAACAATTTATCTATAGGTTGTAGGTATTACTAAACGTTCCCCGAGAGCGAGCATCTAAGCGTAAGCAAGATGCGAGCGAAGAGGGTGATATGGGCTGTGGTAGATATCACCACAACACACCAATAGTAACATACTTTATATCATCAAATCTTATTTTGCCATCGCTGAATGTTGCATTATCTCCTTGAGTTACAAAATATGTTCCGTCATCATCTTCTCCTCTTGCAACTATTCTATGGACTACCATTTTTTTGTCTAATTCAAAACTAACAATGTCTCCAACATTAATATCTTCTACTTTTTCAGGTATTATCCTAATCCCATTTGCTCCTTCGTCAATTGTGGGCCTCATGCTCCCTGTCGATGCATAATTAGATATCGTTGCCCCCTTTACTCTTAGTATAATCATCTCATCAAATAAAGTGATATCATCTTCTTTTATCCAATCTGATGGCGAGGCTGTTTCAAGACTTGCCATTCCAGTCCCCAAGGCAATTTCTGTCCCTGCATAAAAGATTATATAGAGGAGAATTGCACAGCTAACAAAACCCATTAAAAAGAGCAGTACTTCTTTTTTTGTCATAAATTTTGTTGTCTTGGAGCATATTTAAACTTAACCAATATGTAACTCCTATTAAAAGACAACAATGGAAAGGTTTATAAAAGGTTTGTATTTGATAGTAGTAAAAAATGGCCGAGCCAAATTTAACTAGGGAGCTAATGGAAGCTTTTGACCATATATACAATCAAAATGATAGTAAAACAGGAACTTGTGAAGAAACTGAAAGGATACTTTGATCTTAATATCTATGAGACTAAAGTTTGGTTAGCCTTACTTTCTAAAGGTGTTTCTTCAGCAGGGGAAATCGCAGAGATCTCTGGAGTTCCTCGTTCAAGGACCTATGATGTTTTAGAATCTTTGGAAAAAAGAGGATTTGTTATTCAGAAACTCGGTAAGCCAGTTAAATATATTGCGGTTAAGCCAGAGATTGTTATTGAGAAACTTAAAAATAATACAACTAAATATGCTGAGGAGAAGATTAAAACTCTTTCACAACTGAAAGATACTGTAGAATACAAAGAACTTAAGGAACTCCATAATACTGGAGTTGAGCCTTTAAAAAATCATGAACTTTCAACATCGATTAAGGGAAGAAGTAATCTCTATCTTCAGATGAAGGGGATTATGGAAGGTGCTGAAAAAACGGTTCATATGACTTCTTCTGTTTTTGAGTTGCTTTCAAAGCAAAAGATGTTTAGGGATGTTTTCACAAAATTGAATAAAAGAAATGTCGATATTAAAGTAATGGTTTCAGATGATGAGGTAGATGCAAAGAAAGTATCTAAAAAGTTAGGTGTTGATGTTAAATCTAGACCAATTAATGCTCGATTTGTTATTGTTGATAAAACAGAACTTATCTTCACAATTAAACCAACAAATGTCCATGAAGACTTTGACTATGGTGTTTGGATTAATTCGCCATTCTTCACAAATAGCTTAGTCTATATGTTCGAATTGGCTTGGAAGGGATAAGAAGATGGCGAGAAATAGAACAATACAAGGGTATGATCCTTCAGTAGGAAGGGTTGTTGATGCATCTCTAGGAGATTTGGGTTTTTTAGGGGTTAACTTAGGGGGAGAACATTATATTGTTGAAAGGATAGATTATGCTAATGGCTCAACAGATGAAAGAGGCCTTGTTACTCCACAAAGGGCTTTTAGAGTGGACCGGTTTAATCCAAGAACAATTACTACAACTGCCAGCGAAGTTAGGAATAAGGAATTACTAGGAAAAATAGCTATGGGAATAGCTTGGATATCAGAGAAGTCTGTTGAATAAAACTTAATCTAGAGAGATTTGTAATTGGCCACAACATTCATTTCTTTGGCAATACTCTTTGATTTATCAAAGATACTTTTTATTGAAACATTTTCTTTGAACCAATAATACTTCCCTTTCTTGAATGCTGTTTTTCCTCTTGCTTTTTTGAATTTCTCTACGGCGTCTTGGAGTCCTGTGCTTGGTCCCTTAACTTCAATTGTTTTGTTTTCTTGAATAAGGAGGTATCCTTTGGCGGTTTTGCCTTTCCCATTATAATCAAATTCTTTGGTTATGACTTTTTGTTGCTTTCTCATTAACTCTTTGTGAAAGAAATCGAGGAACTTCTTCATTTTTGTTCCGGCGATATCGCCTTCTTGTTTATTTGTTGTTAGGGTAAGTTCTACTAGCTTTGCTTTCTTTTTCTTGGCTAATGATTCCAGTGATTGGACATCTAGCTCTTGTCTTTCAAAATATTTTGTCGAGGGAGATTTAAGGAATTGGTTTGCCGACATCACAAACTTCCCAAATGTTTCAAATCCAAGTCCTGCGCTCACATTCCTAAATTTGTGTGTCGGGTCGATGAGGATTAATGGTCCTTGAAGTTTTGAAGCATTCAATTCCCTCATAATTTCATTATGATTTTTGAACTGTTTAGTTGGGTCGATGATTTTCCCTTTTTGAATTCCTTTTAAAAATTTGATGAAGCTCCCAAAATGATTGACTAGTATTTCTAAAGAATATCCACTAAATCCTTGGATATATGACTCTGCCCCATAAACTCTTTGGGCTCTGCAAAATGCTTTGGCCAGACGGATTTCGTCGAGGATTTTTGGGTTCGTTTTAGTTGCTTTTTTGAGATATTTTACATGACTTAGAGAAATGTCTGTTACATTTTCTGCGAGGTTGGGGTCTTTGTTTTCTATAACTGGAACAATTTCTAAGACAGCATTCTCCCAATCTATTCTGAAATAATCTCTGGAACCATGAACGAGGTTTAATTTTCCCGGGAGTTTTATTTTTTTAATTTTGTTTTCAAACTTTTTTATTTCCTCTGTAGAACTAAAGACTACAAAGATGTCAATATCTTGTTTTCTTTTAGACTTTGTAATTGTGCCTTTTGCTAAAGAACCTCCAATGTAGGCCGTGATATTATTTTTCTTTAATTCTGAAATAAATTCGTTTGCTGTTTTTTCTAGGTTTGTGAGTTCTTCTTTTGAAGGTTTTATTTCTTTTAGGACTTGTGATAAAACTTCGTTCATTGACGCCATAATAGAGTTAGGGGTGGAGAGTTTATTAAGGTTAGGATTAAATCCCTTCTAAATCAATCAGATATTTTCCTTCTTCAAGTTTGAAAACGATTGGTCTTCGGTTCATCAGAGAGACTATATCTATCTCAAATTTACCTGGTTGTAAAACTCTAATGCTTTCTAAATCTAAGATTACTGGTTTAGAATCATCCTCAATTTTTAGAATACTTCTAACATCAGATTCTACCTGTTTTTTGTCCATGGTACTAAACTCTGGTAAAGGAACCTCTCTTGACTCTTCTATTTCAGGTAATTGATCGTCCCTGATATAAAAGAAAAACTTTCCTTTGCAATTTTTGCAACCTTTGAGGATTTCTTCACTACCTACAGCGATTATTTTTGAGCAATGTACACATTGGTGTGGCATGATTTGTTAAGGGGGGGCTAGTTAATAAAATTATCTCCTAGAAAGCATAAGCTCTAGTTTCTTTGGGTCTCGTTTAATGTCTTTAACAACTGTTGCGGGACCAATAATAGTTATAGAATCTCTTTCTCCGACTAAAATTCTTGCAAGATTTTTCCGAACCCTATTAAAGATTCCTATATCTTTCTCTCCAGAGATTGCTGCTGTTTCAATTCCTTGGAAGCCTTTTATATTCCCTATAAGAGTCATGGAAGTCTCTATTAGCCTTGTTTCTTCCTCAGGGCTAAGTTTCCCTTGAAGAATAATAATTTTGTTATCTAAAATAAGACCTATGATCTTTTTGATTTTACCAATAGAATCCTCTTTAGAAATTTCTGAATAAGGCATAAAATGGATAGTTAATCCCTCTTTTAACCTCTTAACGCTTTTTCTATCCAGTGCATTTATGTTCCTTTTTTTCACCATCTTTTTATCTTGTCTTTTTGACTAATTTAAAGAGTTCCTCATAGAACTCCTCCATATTCTCCCCTGTTTTTGCAGAGATTCCAACAACCTCATATTCTGGGAACGCCCCACGTACCTTCTTAAGATTTGATTTTTTTAAATCTATCTTATTTGCTACAATTAGGACAGGTATGTTTCTTGCAACTAAGTTTCCTATAATTGTGATGTTTACTTGAGAGTAGGGGTTCATGGTTGCATCAATTAAGACAATTACTGCATCCACATCGTCGAGCCATTTGATAGACTCTATAATCCCTTGTGTTGCTTCCTTGGCTCTTTTTTGGGCTTCTTTCTTTTTTAACCCGAATTTTAAAAAATCTTCAAAGTCTATCTTTGTTGCAATTCCAGGAGTATCAATTAGTTTAAACTCCACCTTCTTTCCTTTTCTTTCCAAAACTACTTTCTCTTTAATTTGTATCTCTCTTGTTTCGTGAGGTACTCTACTTACACTTCCTAAGTCCTCTCCAAGCCAGTCTTGGCAAATTTTATTCGCTAAACTTGTTTTTCCTGCATTTGGCGAACCATAAAATCCTAATCTTACCTCTCCTTTGTTGCTAAAAATCCCTGAGAATATTCTTCTTGCGAAATTTCTAATTATTTTTATCATCTTACCTTCTTATCGGTTGTTGAAAGCGTGATTTATTAATGTTTCTCTCTATTTGTTGTTGAGAATCAGTAGCAATAATATTTTTTTGAGACTTTCTATCTCTAAAATATGCAGAAATTTTAGTCAGAGGGAGGATTTCTGGTAGTCCCGTTCTCTTCCCGAGAGATTTGCGCATTGCATAATCTACTTTCTCCCCAGACCATCCTTGTTGTTTTAATAATCTTGAGATTCTTGAGTTTGTTGTTCCCCTTACTCTTTCATTAGAAATGTACATCAGTAAGTTGTATAGTTGCCTTCTATCTTGGAATAGGTGATTTTCGTAATTTCTCCTATACCAAAGATGTACAAGCGTGTAAAGGATTATAAAAAACACAAAGAGAAGTATTGAATAAACAATTACTTCTTTTACGGGCTTGCAATCGTTACGACAATTATCTGAATTTTCTCCCAAATCTTCTTCACAAAATTGGTTATAATTACAGCTTGTGTCTATTGTTTCTTGAATTACTAAAGAACTTAGTTTTGGTGAGATAAAGAAGCTTGTTGGCTCGGAGTCTTTATAATAAAACTTGAAGGATTTTGTTTCATTTGGATTGAATATTATTAGTGTGGAGTTTTCTACTTTCCTAGAACTAACGTCTCCTTCAAAATAGAGCTCGTCTGTTGGACGATTGATTACTAGATAACTTTCATAATAGTCGTCCTTTGAACTTACTTCTACATCGTATACTCTGAGTACTACTTCTGCCACTCCACTAGATTTTGTTAATGAAAAGGTATCACTTGAAATTCTTGAGTCCGTGTTTAAAGCCTGCCAATTTATGATTGCTTGCTTATATTCGTCAACATATTCTTGGTTAACTCCTCCAGCGAAGGAGGCTATGGCGGACGGATTAATTTCTTCAGGAGAATCAATTAACTTTATAGCTATTTCTTTTTTTGAAAAGATTTCTGTGGGAATATCTAATTGATAAAGATCTTTAGCAATTTTAAGATAATCTTCATCTGTATAGGCATTTCCCCTTGCCCTTATTAGCCTATCTAATTCTCCTGAGAGGGCGTCTACTTCTGCAATTTTTTTTAGTTCTTTTCCATACCACTCAGGAAGAAGATCAATATCACTCATAACCCTGTTTAAAATTTCTTTTTTGGAATTAAGTGTCTTATTTATTGCATCTTTTGGACTTATAGTATTTATCAAAAATTTCTTTTCAGAAGTTAAGTTCCCGGCTCTAACTTGAATTTCTAGGGAGTAATTAGATATTTGAGCATAGGTATGGACCATAGTATTATTTTTTGTCTCTGCCTTTGTTCCATCTCCGAAATCCCAACTATAAGTTAATGAATCTTTATCCCCTCCAAAACTCACTCCTGCAAAGAATTTTACTGGAACACCTGCGGGAGGGTCTTGGGGATTTAAAGTTGTTACGATGGGGCTTGGGAGTAGGATTATATTCTGCTCTGAAAGTATTTTGTCTCCTAAAGTAATTTTGTAGTTTCCTGAATTTAATGCTTTGAAACCCGTAAGTTCTAAATCTAGAATCCCTAAAAAAGTTACTTTTGAAGGAATAACTTTTAATTGATGGATTTTTCTATTGACTTGGTCTTCTCCAGAAATTGTTGTCTCTACTATAACATTAGAGATTGTAATATTTTGAGGAACACCTGAAATTTTTATAGGTAAAAAACATTTGTTTGAACAGTCTCTTGAATATTTAGTTTCAAGTAAATCGTCGGCTTCAGAAGCTAATTTTTTTAGGTTGAATAGGGATGAATCTAGGAGGCTTGCATCCTCGTATTGGGCCACACTTGCAAAGATTGCATAATCTTTTGTGCTATTTGAAGGGCTGTTACCATCATAAACGAAACCACAATTATTCCCATTTGTTTCTGAGTAGAGGGTATAATTTGTAGGTTCGTCAGAACTAACACAGACCTGATACTCTCCTTCTGAAAAGGTAGTCCCATACTCAGCATCAATTACAACGCCGTCTTTATTCAACGGATTAAAAAGATTAGATCCTAATAAAGACCCTCCTTCCCTAGGATAAATAGACATTCTTAAATTTTTACTGTCAGACATATTGACTACCACCCCTATTTTAACTGCCCCTGTTTCTTTTAAAGAAATTAACTCACAATATTTTGATGTTCTGATTAGTGGTCCTGGAGCGGCGCTGGAAGGACTATAACAACCCCAATTCTTGGAAGAAAATGTTTCTGAATAATTTGAAAATTTCCAAGGAGTTCCCTCAAAAAAGTTTATAGCAAGGGGTCTTTCTTCCCCCCCATTAAAGTCGCTTTCTATATCAAAACTTAAATCTTTTAAAAATACATTATTTCCCTCTAAAACTATCCCAAAATAAGAATCTTCACCAGAAGGGAGATTTATTGTTTTACTTGCCTCCTCAGATAAAGACTCGTATCCGCTTGAACAATCTAGAGGACTACAAGTATAATCTGCACCATTCCATTCAAAGAAATTTTCTAATGATATTTCATCTCCCCTGCTTGATTTTATTTTCTGGTCCAAATTCTCTCCAGAGATAGTTAAGTTTACTTTTCCAGAAATTGGTTCCATATAAAAATATGATTTTTGAAGTGTTGAGCTATAGACAACAATTGCTGCTGAAGAAATGCCAATTAATAGACAAAACAATAGTAGAATTGACGTTACCACCTTCATAAATTAGACTAGTATTAATACTTTATAAATTGTTTTGTAACTAATCTTTTCTGAATAAATAAAACAGCCCTAAAACCCCAAGAATTGTAATTAAAGATATCAAACTAAAGCCAGGCATTTTGATTATTGGTTGCCCGCAGCTTCTTTCAGTTTCTCCATCAGTGCACCCCGGTTTGCTTAAGGCATCTAGGGGGATTCCTAAAGTTAAAAAACTTCCAGTTTTATTGGTTTGTGAGGCAGTCCAATTAAGTTCTTGATTTCCGGCTATACAGGCTCCTATTTCAAAAGACTTTTGACATGAATATGAATTAGGGGTGCCACTATAAAGGGCTTCTGTAAATTTCCATTCTAATTTACACTCGTTGGCAGACCAAGTACATTTACATGATGATTTTGGAACAATGTATTCTCCTCCCGATGTAAGAGTTATATACCCTGTCCCCTGTAGACAAACCTCTGTTCCAACTCCTTGTGAACCCACATTATAGGTATCTTGTCTACAAGAATTGGAGGAATCGTAAATGCTACAACTATACTCTGTAGGGCTTGCCACACAGGACTGATCCTGGAGGATATAATAACATCCAGCATTTCCACAATTTGTTTGGTCCTGATAAGTTCCACATTCAACTCCTCCCAAATCACATTTTAAAGTTCCTGCATCACAAATATATCCTGTAGGACAACACCTCTCACTTCCAGGAACATACGTGCTTTGTCCCAAAGAGCACCCTTTTTCATCGAGCAAGGTGTTTAAAGGAATATCTCCTTGATCACAATAATAATGTCCATCTCTTGAGCATTTTCCTGAAGGAATATCTAATTCTGCCCCATTTATATCAGTCACCTTACACCCTGCTATGGTAAAATCAGATTGTATTGAGGAGGAACCTCCACCAGAGGATGAACAATAATTATTTCCTACCTTAGATAAATCATAATGTTTTTTTATTGTTGTTGGGCTAAGTGCTTTATTATAAAATGCTAACTCATCAATAGTACTATTAAATGCTCCCCCTCCTATCTTAGTTATGGGCCCAACATTATTAATCTGTCCAGGGGTAACTGTTTTTGTGGCTACTTGAACACCATCAAAAGAGAGATTTAAGGTAGACCCATTCCAAGTCATACTCACAAAGGTGGGCGTGTTAACGGAAAGAGCCTTGTTTACATTTACTATTCCTGAAGATCTTTTTAAATTAACGGATAGATAACCTCCAGACATAGAGATATTGTAGCTTGGTTCGTTAGTAATAATTGGGCCACTAACTCCACTTTCATCCACTTGTAACCAAAATTCTATGGTGAATCCTGTTGTCTGTGAAAAGTCTAAATATAATTGAGGGTCATTAAGGAGAATAGCTTCTGGAACTGAGAAATTTAGAGCTTTCCCAACCTTAAAGTCGTTTGTTGTATAGGATATAATACCATCTACAGTAAGACTCCCATAACTATCTAGCCGGGTCCCATCAAATTTGAAATAAGAAACTGTAGAGGATTCACAATCGTTGGGGATTGTTGCCGAAGCCAGACTTGTGAAAATTAGGACTGCTAATAATGTAAAAAATATCGACCTCATCTTGTTTGTTGGAGGTTTAAGAAGTTTATAAAGATTTTGAGACTAACGAGTCGAGGATACTCTTCCTGCCAAAAAATTTTTATAGTGTTTTCACCTCTGAAGATTGTGGTAAATGAAAGCTTAGAGAATAGAGCTCTTTCAAGAAGGGGCTTCCTCGGTCTTGTGGGAGCACTTGCTGTCACGTCGGTTCTCCCTCTTGGAGGATGTGGGGGCCAAAGACCAGAAGATTTTTATGGAGTCTATAGAGTAGAAAAAATTAGGAGGATAGTTTCTCATAATGAAGAGGGAGAGTATGTCTATAAAACATATGAGGGAGATGATGTAAAAAAAGATCTTGTAGCTATAGCTCCGGAATTTATAGAGATTCTTCATGAAGGAAGGATAATCTTTAGGGAAGATGGATCAAAAGTATTTATGAGAGAAGGAGAGGGGTGGAAGTACCTTACTAAAGACAGCCGGACAAAGGGGGAATTTTTAGAAAGACCAATAACATGGGGTTTTAATGAATTTAGGGGAAGGAATGTATTTGAGGGGTGGAAAAAAGGTAGACCGAAATATGAAATGAAAAGAAAATTATTTAGGATGAGACACATGGGTGGGGGAGTAGAGATGTATGAAGTTACAATAGGGGATAGAGAGGGGGTGGAAGATATTATTGTGCAAACACTTCACTTAAAAATTATTGATAAAGATTATCCAGAATTATCCCCAGACTATTGGGAATTTAAAGATAAATAACCAAATCTCAAACCCCAATACTAACCAATTACGACGAGAAGAGGTTTTAATCTTGCAACTTTCTTTCCAATTCCAGCGTCGTGAGAGACTTTAACTACTTCTTCAATATCTTTATAGGATTCGGGAGCTTCTTCAATCATTCCCTTTTTTCCACCAGATTCAACAAAGATGCCCCTTTTTTCCATTCTTTTTTTTGCTTCTTCATAAGTCATGTCACTTCTTGCTTTTGTTCTGCTCTTGACTCTTCCGGCCCCATGAGCTGTTGAACTGAATGAAATTTCCTCGGCTTTTTTTGTTCCACAAAGAACATAAGATGGTGTTCCCATACTTCCTGGAATTAGGATTGGTTGGCCTACGTCCCTGTAATCTTTTGGAATTTCTTGTCTTCCGGGCCCAAAACTTCTTGTTGCTCCTTTTCTCATTATTAAGACTTCTTTTTCTTTTCCATTAATTTTGTGGGTTTCAAATTTTGCGATATTATGACAAATGTCGTAAACAACCTCTGCTTCAAATTTTGGGAAATGATGTTTTAGATTTTCTCTAATAAAATGAGTGATTAATTGTTTATTTGCAAAGGCGAAGTTTGCGGCGGCGGCCATTGCCCCTAAATATTTTTTTCCCAGCTCTGATTTGATTGGTGCGTGGACTAATTCTCTATCATAGTCTGGATGTCCATATTCTTGGTCCATTAATTTAATGTAGTCACTTGCTACTTGATGTCCCAGCCCTCTTGAACCACAATGAATAAGAATTACAATGTGGTCTTTTTTTAATCCAAAAACTTTTGCAATTTCATCGTCAAAAACTTCCTCGACGATTAAAACATCTAAGAAATGATTCCCTGCCCCAAGAGAACCTAATTGTGGAAGTCCTCTTCCTTTTGCTCTTTGACTAACTGCTTTTGGGTCTGCTCCACCCATTTTTCCATTTTCTTCAATATGCTCAATATCTTCTTTTGTAGCATATCCTTTTTTTAACATCCATTGTGCTCCATTAATTAGGATTTCGTCTAATTCTTTTAATGTAATTTGTATTTTTCCTTTTCTTCCAACACCTGAAGGAACTGTTCTAAAAAGGGAATGAAGAATTTCTTTTTCTTTTCCTTCCAAATCTTTTCTTTTTAGATTGGTTTTTAGAAGTCTGACAGAACAATTGATGTCATAACCAACTCCTCCTGGACTGATTACACCATCTTCAATATCGAATGCTGCGACACCCCCAATTGGGAAACCATACCCTTGGTGTGCGTCAGGCATTGCTAGTGAGGCTCCCAAGATTCCTGGAAGTTTGGCAACGTTTTTTACCTGATCTAATGTTTTATCTTCTTTTATTTTATTGATTAATTCTTCATTTGCAAAAATTCTTCCAGGTACTTTCATTTCCCCCTCAAGGGGAATTTCCCAGGTGTTAGAATCAATTTTTTTTAGGTTCATTTAAACATCTAAGACTACTTGGCATTCAAATTTATCATTTTCATTTCGAACAAACATCTCATTGAAAGTGATTGCTTTCACATCATTGGTGAATTTGTAATTATCGGCCAAATCCACCAAAACGGTTACGTTCAATCTTAATTCTTTTTCATTAAACTCTATTTTAGTTATTTTTGAAACTAAGAGGTCTTGTGCATCAAGAAGGAAGAGGAATTCTTCTAAGAAGTTATGGAGTACGGTCTCTAGATCTTTCCCTTCTATTTCAAACATCCTCTCTTCTTTTTCTAAGATAGCTATCTCTCCACGAATTGTTTCGTTTAAGGCATCAGCTGCGCTAGAAAACATTTCTTCCCATGTTTTTCCTTCTGCCCTGAACTTTACATCTGCTGTGTGTTCAAGAAATTTATAGGTCATAAAATACCAAGACTAGAGTCACTTTAATACCTTTCCGGTCTCAATATACCAAAGGTAGAGGTCGAGTTCTGCTAGGTTTAGTTTTAATTCTGTTGCAAGGGAAGAAAGCTGCTTTTCTATCTCTAAATAGGCTCTTGGAGAGAGGCTTTTTGGTCTTTTTATTATGTTCTCTTTTTCTAGTAAGTCCATGATATGAAAATCGATTATTGCAACATCCCTCTTCCCAATATTTCTTAAGAAGTGACTTGCCTCCTTCATTCCTAATCCTTTAACATTTTTTACAAGCCATTCTCTGGCAGAAGAAGAATCTTTTTCCTTTAGGTCTGATAGGTCCTCCTTTAATTCTCTGGCGAGGACTATTCTTTCGGCTCTTTGTGGCCAGAATCTATGCCCCATTCTTTTGAGTTCTGTAGCTAAGTCTTCTTGAGAGAGTTCGTAAAATCCTCTACCAATTTCTTTTTGAATTTCTATTGATTTCTCTGCTTTGAAGTTGGCTGTCATTAGGCAAAAACATAATTCATGAAAGAGGTCCTTGACATTTTCAAACTCTCTTATTCTTTCAGAGATAACTTTTGAGATTTCTGAGTTTTTTAGTTCGTTAATTTTTTTTACTAGCTTTTCCATAGACTATGAAGGTTACAATACGCTCTTGCTGATGTTTCGGGGAGGTTAGCTTTTATTGGGAATCTGGCTATTGGTTCGTCGCCCGGTTTTAAGAACTTTTTGTATACTCCATGCTTTGTCGTCAATTCTACCCATTCAATATAATGTTTTTCTTCCATTGGGTGAGGTGTGCTTCCGACCCTCACAACAATCCATTCTCCATCTACTTCTATTAGGGGCTTGTGCTTTTCGTTTCCTTCTTCAATCTCTTTTTCTTTTTGAAGGACCATATCTTGGCCGCAGCAAACGAGGGTTCCACCGCCATCATGTAATACATCAACAATATTCCCACAAATACTACATCTATAAATCTCTCCTTTATTAGTCATATTTTAAGATGCGGGGGACAGGTTTTTATATCTTTGGAAGCTATGTTAACTATGAAAAAAATACCTCAAGACATTGTGGGAGATATTGCGATACTGAAGTTTCCGCGGCGCACACTTTGGTTGATTAAAAAACTGAAAGCACGAATGTTTTTGAAAAATACTCCTACGGTGAGAACTGTTTTGGAGAAGGTTGAAGGATTCTCTGGAGAGCTTCGAACTTTGAAGACAAAACATCTTGCGGGAGTTCGGACCAAGGATGCAATTTATAGAGAGAATGGTTGTATATTCCGGTTTAATGTTGATGAAACTTATTTTTCTCCTAGGCTTTCTAATGAGAGAAAGGTGATTGCTGATGAAGTTGTTAAACTTTGTAAAAAGAGGGGAACAAAGATTCTTGTGATGTTTGCAGGGGTTGCTCCCTATCCAATTGTGATTGCTAGGACTTTAAAACTGAGTGGAAAGAGGGCAGATATTTTTTCTAATGAGTTAAATAATAAAGCCAATGGTTTTGCTGAAAAGAATATTGTTGAGAATAAATTGAAAGAATATATTAAGATTGTCGGAGGAGATGCTAAGGATTTGCCTAGGAAACTTAGGGAGAAATTTGATATTATTGTAATGCCAAGACCAAATCTTGAGGAAACTTTTTTGAAGACTGCTCTAAAACTTTCTAAGAAAGGAACGGTGGTTTTTTATCATGGGTTTGGAACTTGTGAAGGTGTTTTATCTGAAATAAAAAGAGATGTTGGAAAAAAGATTGGAAAAATAACTATTCGAAAGGCAGGAGATATTGGTGTTGGGAAATTTAGGTGGCAGGCGAGATTTAAGGTAAGTTAATTATTTTCTATCTCTAAGAAAAGATGTCATTTCCCTAAGAACTTTTTGAACGTCTCCTTCTCTTGTGTCTTTATGGGCACCATCCAAAACAACATGAGTTATTTCTCTACCCCTTAATCTTTGTTCTACAAACTCCTTATCTCCAACATCTATGTCTCCTTTTCCAGTAAAGACTAGTCCCGGTACGAGTAGATCATAAGGGTTCTCTGGCGTCCCATATTCGTAAGGCCTTGCTGCTTGTCGAGGTCTTAAAACATCTTGAAGAGCGTTCATCTCTGGGCGCGGTATTGCAAGTGTATATTTTATGTCTACCATGGGTTTAATTAGAACTATTGCTGCCGGATTGGCACCCCTCCTTACTGCTTCTAGAACTACGTAGGCTCCAAATGATGTTCCAACAAGAGTGGTATCTCTATTTGTTACTTGGGTAACCCTTTCCACTCCCTCCTCAATAACATCCTTTAATGGCATAAATCTTGGAGTTACTTGTTGTCTGCCGTGACCTGGTAAGTCTAGGAGGACAAAATCGGACCAGGGAGAGAACCTTTCATAAACGGATCCTTCAAAACCAGTATTATGAGAGGTGTTATACCCATGTATACTTACAATTCTAGGACTTTTAGGGATGTCCATATTAGTCTCACTTTGGGTCGGTTTAAAAGCCTTTTGTTATAGTTCTTCTTCAGTCTTTTTGATTGCTGTAGGGGCCTCTCCACCATGCCATGTGAATCTTGGACGGACCTTCATAGGGTAAATTCTCTCACTATTGTCATCAAGAATTATGGCTGAACCTTTTAATCTTGGGAGATTGTTTAACTTTGCAGAAACATCTTCATAGAGATAAGACTGTGTTATTTCGTTTAGGGCCTCTACATCTAGTTTTGCAGTTACTCTATGAGAGATTACTATGTCTGATTGAGTCATTGCGTCTGTGTGGATTTTTCCAGGTTGTTGAGTTGCGAGGACTATCGAAATTCCTGGTTGTCTTCCTTCCCGGAGTAGTTGAATAAGTGCGTTGCTTGCAGGAGTACTTCCTATTCTTGGAAGGAACTCGTGGGCTTCATCAATGAATACCCAAACAAGAGGCATTTCTCTTTTAACCTGATACCTCATATAATCTGCCCCATGTTGGACTGCCTGAATCTCTTCGTCCTTTCTAGAGGCCATTCTTTCATTAAAGATTTTTTTTGAGACGAGGCCGATTATAAGTGCCCTAACATTAAAAGCCCCAAGAGAGGCATACATAGAAAGGTCAATTACGGTTGTTTCTCCTGCAGAAATTAAATCCCTAATATTTGTACCTTTTTTTTCATCAAAAACCTTCCAAGTTTTGGCTGCATCAAACAATGCTGTTGCAGAATTTTTTACCTCCTGGGCAACGTTCTCTGCCCTAGATATTAGGTCATAAATTTCCTCAAAACCAAAACTTTCTTTTGTCTCTCTAAGCTGGGCGATTACAGACTCGATTATCACTGCGATGGAATCTGTAAATTTTAATTCAAATAAACTAACCCAATCTGAAGAATCCAACTCACTTATTTTTATTGCAAATTCCGAGTCAACTTGAATTCCCTTCTCTTTATATTCTTGAAAATACCCGAATGGAGCGAATACTTTAATGGGAATATTGGCTGGTTTGAGTCCCCATTCATCTAAAAGTTCTGAGTCTTTTTGATTTTTGAATTTCATCGTCCAAAAAATTCCCATGGTATCAAATATTAGAGGTGCAATATTTTTTGATTCTTCTGCGCCCAAGTTTGACAGGGCCTCTGCTATAGTCCCGATAGTATAGGATTTACCAGACCCCCTCTTACCTGAGATTAAGATGACGTGGCTTCTTGCGACGTCCATATAAATAGGATTGGATAAAGAGGTATAGTTGCCCATAGTCACATAAGACTTCCCAATGTATGCAAGCCCCCTTTTTCCAAAAGCCTTTTTATCGCTCTCATTTCTCCCTATGACTATGTCGAATGGCATAATTGAAAAAGAAGAGCTAAGTTTAAATTCTTACCTATTCTCCCATAAGAATAACCTAACTTTTTTAGGATTGTAGTCTGTTATGTTTGAGGAGATTATTACTTCTTCAACAAAAATATCTGAATTTAATGTTGCTATAAATTCTGTATCATTAAGTTTGCAAGGTGTTGGAGGAATCTCCAAATCACATACTTTCAGAGAATGACTAAAAGAAGAAGGAATTTGTTGAGAAACAAAATCAGATAGCTCTGTAGGAATTGTAGTATCCGAGCTCAAGACATATGTTCTTAGGTCTGTTCTGGAGGAGATATCATTCAAAATCTTTTTTTGGATGTTAAAAGCGTATGTTCCGGCGTCTAATCCCCTGTCCACATATTTTGAATGAGCCACTAGCAAAACTCCACTGACTATCAAAACGGCTATTGTGGCTTCTAAGATTCTCATCCACCCCCGTTTATTCCTTATTACCATATTTTTATTGTAAACCCCATATTTATGATTGTTCCGTTTCCATACATCACTTCCTCCATATAATCTCTTGCGAGAATATCTCCAACATCGGGGGTTTCTCTTTCCATAAATATACCTATTTCCTCGGCAACAATTGAAAAATCATAGATTGAAGGTAATTTTAAGCTAGACCTCAGGGTTTCATAGTTTGAATAATATTGAGTTTCTGTTGTTTGAAGGGAAGGATAGGAAATTATTTGTTTTTCTAATATCCCTCCAAAAGTATAGGCTGTTAGTTCTTCACAACTGGAAAGAGTGTCTTGTGAAAAAATTGGGGAAATTGCGATTTTGAAAAAATTTGAAGATCCATTATCATTAACATTTAGACTGTTCCCAGGGTTTATAGAAGAATTTATTTTTGTTCCAGAAACTTTTGTGACAATACTACTAGTAGGGTCGTACTCCAAGATATTCTGAGGTAAATTTATATAAAAACAACCCCCAGCTACAGAACTATCTGCTCTCAAAAAGATGTTGGTTAAATTTGTTTGTGTATTTTCTTTAAAGGTATCATGCATTCCATTAATTACTGCATCTGAAAGTTTTGTAGTGCCATAGGGTTTTATAACTAAAAATAAAAATAAGACAAATGATATAAAAAAGATAAATGAGATTATCATTTCAAAATGTGCTGCACCCCCCTTCTCTTTCATTTAAGTGTGATGTCTTTTAGGTTTAATAAATTATCCCCCAAGAAGTGCCCTGACACCCGTCGTTATAAGGAGAGTTGTTACCAAAAGGATAAAGGAGTGTTTTATTCCATTTTTTATAGAGCCCTCACTTATTTTCCCAATAACCAACCCTGCGAATAGTGATTGAACCAATAGCATCACAAAGAGGGGCATTGAGAAACTATCAGGATCCAGACTTTTTACGCTTAATGTGAGCCCTTCTGCCCCAGAAAGGTCAGAAACTAGGGGGAGAATCTTAAATTCCAATACCAACATAATCACAATAAAAACTAAAAAGATGATGTATCCCTGTGTTACAAGATTTGAAACAGCAGATTTTCTTTCCTTCTTGAGGTTTTCTATTTGGTTGACTGATTTTGCTACAGACTCCAAGATTGTTTCTATTTTCCCTCCAGCCCTTTCTGCTTCGGATATCAAACCTACTGCTCTAGCAATTGCTGTGCTTTTTGTCTCCTTTGCAAATGTAAAAAATGCGACATTGAGATTAATTCCAATAGATAACTGGTTTGCTAACTTTCGGATATGGGGGCTTAGAGGACCATAATCTCGGGTTTGGAGGTTCATTATACTCTTATTAATAGGGGCCCCAGATTTTACTGTTTCAACTAAATCTCTTGCAAATGCTAAAAACATCTCTTCTTTATCTTTTTGTTCGCCCTGTGACGCCACTAAACTAATAACTATTGGAAGGGTCGCTAAAATTAGGGAAATCACAAGCAAGAAATAAAATAAGGGGCCCTCACTAAAAAAGATTACGGCCAATGTTGCAACAATCAGTGCAAAGCCGATTCCGAGATAGTGTTTTTTTTCGAATTTCATTATACGTGGGGTTGTTTGAAATTTAATACTATTAAGAATATTATGTTTATTACCACCACTGCCGCGATACTTATGAAAAGGAGAGCGGTTATACTTATTCCTCCCAATCCCAGTCCTGCGACATTCATTACAATAAACATCATCATTAGTACTAGGGGGGCTGCGATTAATATTGAGATGTATACATCCATAAAAGTTTCTGCAAGGTTAGAATAATTTTGTCTTTCTAATTTATAATCAAGCAAAAAGTTTTCTGCTTTCTTTTCTAAATAACTTTTTAATGAACCTCCGGTGCTGATGTTTGTTGCGAGACCAGAAAGAAGTTCTGATAATTGTTTGTTTGATGTTCTACTAGCCACGTTCTTAAGAGAAGTTACTAAATCATATCCATACACCTCCACTTGAGAGATTATCTTCCTTGCTTCCTTTCCTATTGCAATGTATTCTTTAGACATGGCGATGATTCTAAAGATTTTTGTTGGCTCGATATCTGAGCTTGCGATTGCAGCCATGTGAATTGTTGCAAATGGAATCTCTTGATTGATTTGTTTATCCACCGACTTTGCTTCACTGGCAGGATATGTGTAAAAAATCATCGCTGTTACCGAGGGTAAAAGAACAATTACCCAAAAATAAATCCAGTTGTTTGGGTTTATTATCATTAAAGCAAAAAATATTAATGCACTGGCGATAATAGCTAAGAACATGGACATTATTATCATAGAAATGTATGTTGGGGCAAGAAACCGAATATTTGCTTTTTTCAAGTCGGTAGCCATGCTCCCTATTTGAGGTACTAATTTTTCTGAAAGTCTTCTAAAATACTTGTTTGAAATTTGTGCATAAAAAAGTGGTTTTTGAATACTTGCTACACTTTCTTCTTTCTTAGCATTCTTTATTCCCTTAATCATCCCCTCTGAGAGCTTTAGTTTTTCCAAAAATTCTTTTTTGTCTGCCTCATTTATAGTAACATACCTTTTTTCTTTTGTTGATGGAGATACATAACTCAGTTTTATTATTTTTGATTTTTCTTCTTTTTGAGAGTTATTATCTGAAAATTTATTTATAGGAGATCCTTCCTTTAAGAGCTCTGGAATTGCTTTATTTAGCAATTTTAATTGTTTTAGAAGTGAATCAATTGCAGAAGAGTAAAATTGTTCATCTGATAAACTATATTCAATACTTGCTTGAATGGAGCGTAGGTCTACTAGAATTCTTCTCTCTTGTTCAAGGTTCTTCTTAAGATCTTCAAACATTTTCCACCCCTTTGGTTGGACAAATGGTTGTATGAACCATTTCGAATGTTACTTCAAACATTTTGGCCCCCAATAGTTTTATCTAGTTGATTATGCAAATCAAAAATAAGAGTTCTTAGACGATTAGCTTCATCAATTTTATTTTTTTGTGTGGAAATCTCTAATTTTAAGACCGCATCTTCCATCGACTCTATTAGCTGTCCTAAAAAATCAATATCTACCATTATACCTCCTAAGAATTAAGAAAGTTTTGTTTATTAATGTTATGCGATTGAAACCTGAAATCTTTGTAAAACCTCTTGGGGATTTTTCTTATAATCATTAAAAATTCTCTGAACTTCCTCGTATCCAAAAACTTTTTTTTGGAACATTGAATAAATTAATTTTGTTCTTGTATTAAACTCTCTTTGTAATTCTTCCACAGGTATTCCATATTTTTCCCCAATTTTTTCGAATATTTTACTTTCTTTTTTGAAATAAAATTTATCATCTGCGGGGTTCCAGCTAAATGGTGTGTTGGTTAGTGCTGTTCCGTCTGCTTGAACTCTAACAACCTCTACTATCTCTCTTAGCCTTCTTGTTTCTCTCCCATTAACAATTGCATGAGAAACTATTGCAACCACATCAAGCCCATTAACTAACATTGGACTAAGATTAATAGGGGGTGTCTCAAGTCGGCGAATTAGGGCATCTACCGAATCCGCGTGCATTGTGGAAATTGACGCGTGGCCAGAAGCCATCCCCTGGAATAAAACTGAAGCTTCTATTCCCCTAACTTCTCCCACAATTACATAATCAGGGTTTTGTCTAAACGAGCCCCTTAACAAACTGAACATATCTACTTCACCAACGCCCCCAGAAGTTACTCCACTACGAACCACAGATGGAAGCCAGTTTTCTCTAGGAAGATTTATTTCTCTAGTATCTTCAATAGATACAACTCTATTTTCTTGTGGAATAAAAAAAGCTATTGCATTTAGTAATGTTGTTTTACCCGAACCAGTTCCCCCAACAATCATTAAGTTAGATTGATATTGTAATATAATCCAAAAATAAGCTAACATTTCTGGACTAAGTTCGTGGAAACCCAAAAGTTGTACGGGTGTCCATGGGACCTTAGTAAATTTACGAATCGTGAATGTTGGACCTTTAGAAGAAATATCTGTAGTGTATGTTGCGTTGACACGAGACCCATCTGGAAGAGAACCATCTAATATTGGAGAGGAATAAGAAATGTGCTTTCCAGATTTCTGAGCTAATTTTTCTACAAAACTTGAAAGTGTATCTAGGTCATGGAATTTAACTGTTGTTTTAATATTTCTAAATACTCTGTGAGCAAGATAGATTGGTTCTCCAACCCCATTGCATTCAATGTCTTCAATGTAGTAATCATGAATCATTGCTTCTATCTCATTCAATCCAATAAAGTTTCTGTAAAGATAATAAAACATCTTGTCAAAAGTTTCTTGTTCTATGGAAAGCCCAAGTTCCGATATTATCAGCTTGGCGGTTTTTTCAATATAATCTAAGCTATTTTCTTGTGTCTTCTCTTCTTCCATCATGTTAATATTCACAACTTCTCTCATGGCGTCACTTATTCTTTTCAGGTTCGCCTTGTCTCCTTCAGAAAGTAATGGTTCCTCTACTTCATAAATAACTTCTCGGCTCTTTTCATCCCAATAAATGTGAATAGACACATAAGGGTCTATGACCATATAACGTAAATTAATCTTTGTTTTATCCTCTGGTCTTGGGACCGAAGGCATTCTCGGATTTAAATTCAGTTTTATATCGCCCATTCATCAACTAAGAGGTTTAACTTTATTAAGCTTCCCTTAAATCTATTTTCAGATTGCCTGTTCCAGACATCCCTTTGTTTTCGATTATTAAAGTGTAGGGGATTGGTGCCGAATCAAGTGTTTTTATTCCATTTTCAACTCCATTATGAGAAAGATTTACACCATAACCTAATTTTAATGTAACTTCCCAAGGCACTGATTCCTTTGTGGTTACATTTATTCTTCCTATTGGAACTGATATTCCTTTTTCGCTATATTCAAAACTGGAATCAATAATCCATGAGATAGTATTATCATCCATATTAATTAGAACTTTTCCTTTTCCAATCTTTAAGTCAATTGAACGTCGATTTCCTGTAGCCTTTTGTACTTCATAGATTTTATCGTCAATATTCCCCAATGATTCAATTGCCTGTTCGATTATGATAGAATCTTTTTTTGCTTCAATTTTTGGTTTTGCAACAACCAACACAAGGCCTATAATTGCTAAACCAATTAGGGTATAGATTACAGTTTCTACCCATATTTGTCCACCCCTATTCAGTCGACTCCGTTTCATGAGATTAAAATACTATTTAGCTTTAAATAATCTGCGGAAGAAGAGATCTACTAAAGGATTCTAGGAGGAAATATTTCTAGTTTGATTTTTTATAAAAAAATTAAAAAGTTCTAGGGCTCCCGTGGGAGCCAAAAAAATAAAAAAATAAAGAGTTGGATTAACACTCTCGAAGTGTCTTTGAGGCAGATATGTCACAAGTTTCCCTTGCATTCCCTATCTTTACTATTGGAGCAATGTCTACACTTTCAATTGTACCAACTATTCCAGAGGTGTCAATTATATAGGTCTTTTCTTCATTACTTCCTGGAAAATCAGATGTCTGATTGCTTAGGAGAAAAGAGGTTGTATCACCTCCTGCGGAAACAAGAACCTGTATGTCTGCTAGATCGAAATCCCTAGCTCCATGTTTTATCTGTAAAGATATTGTATCTGCGGTTGTGTTCTTACAAGTATATCCCTCGTCAGATATTGCAATTTGTGAGACTACATCTACACAAACAGTTCCCTTGTTAAGTTGATTATTAATCATGGGGATTATTGCTGCCCAGATGATTGTAACTGCTGCCACAGTAATTAATATAATCAAAACTGTTGCAACAATTGCTGAAATACCTTTTTTATTATTCATCATAACCTCCTTTCATACCAAATTGAATAGTTTTTACCATTTTTATACTTATAGTATTATAGTCTGTCCAACATCTCCGCATGTGAAGACTCGATTTGTTGATTTTCCGTGGACGGTTCCAATTAATGCGGGATAAACAGTTATCTCCTTTGGTCGAGTATTATCACTCATACGAAGAGTAATTTCTCCCCTAGTAGATTTTCCCGCGTCAATATTAAATTTAAATTTATTTATTTCTGAGTTTCCTTTTTCGTCAAACATCTTTACATCTAAATGGTAAATGTCTATATCTCCATTATTAACTACTTCTAAAGCATCTTCGCCCGAAACTGTTTCAACTCTTTCCACTGAAAAATCTACGGTGTTACATAAAACGTCTATTGGTCGGCCAAATTTGTCTATTTGTTCTGAAATAAATCCTCTTGCCCATAAAAATATTAAAGATGAAAGAACCAGCACCAATAACACTAAAAGAACTGTTGCAATAACAGGTGATAATCCTCTTTTTCCCATAGAGTTTGTTAGGTCTTTTTGTTTATAAATTTATGGAAGGATTATATGCATGAAATTTTTTGCGAGGCTGTTGACTTACAAGAAATCTTCTCTCCCTCCCTCATGAATGGTTGAACTTCTACTAATGTTAGGTTTGGGAAGGAACCAACAGAGGTGTTGTCTAGTACTGCTATGGTTATGTGTTCTTCTCCAGGTAAAATTGGAACCCCTGTGTCATTAAGAGTATAAAACCCTAGCTCGGCACCGGTACGATTATGTACTCTCAAAGTAAATCCATCTACAGTGAATAGTCCTTTATTTTTAAGTGTCACCTCTAAAAAGCTTCCCCCATTACAAAAATAATCTTCTATAATTATATTTACTCCATCTGGACAGGCAGGGAGTTCATCCTCACTAACATAGAACCTTAACCAATTGTAAACCAATACTGAAAGAGATAATGTAATAGTTATTAATAATACATAGGCTACAAGATTGCTCAACCCTCTATGGTTTTTATTTAACCGAGATAAACGCCTCATTGCCTTCCTCCTTTTGCATTAAAAAGATAACTTGACGATGTTGGGATATCGGAAAAGTAAAATCGTTTTTTAAAATTTTTACGGTTATTGACGCATCTGAACCAAGGTTGCTAAATGTTGCGTTTGCACCAGTTCCACCAAGAGAATCATACTGATTATAAACTACATAATTATTTCCGCCATAGGAAATTGTAGAATTTATACTTAGGCTCCCTCCATTGATTGGTGTTGAACTCCCTTCTTGGAATATCTGTGCTACATCGGCCCCATAGTTTTCAACCGTCAGGGAAGAGTTGTCTCCATAAATAAACATAAAATTTGCATTGTAATCTTTATCTCTAATATCTCCGGCCAATAATTTAACAAATTCTGTTAGGTTTGCGCCATCATTGAATTTATTGTAAACTTCATAATTTATCACTCCACCTGCTTCTTTTTTTACTTCAAAACTAAAGTCATAGAAATTTAATGGTTCTTTATTTATCCGGGCATAATTTGCAGTGATTCCCATGCTTAAGACTATTGCCGAAATGATTACTGCAGCAAGCAAAAAGAACTGTCCTCTTTTTTGATTTTTCAAGGAAAAATTAAAATATGAAACTTCTCTGAAGTTACTTTTTCTCATATATTGTGGAAGAGGGAGATGTTTATAAAATTAGTGTAGGCCCGACAGGTGGCTCAAATCCGCTGAAAAGCGGTCAAGGGTAATCCTCAGTTCTGCGACCCTCCAAGCACCTAAACCATAACTTAGGGCTGCTTCGTTCCCGATCTGACCCAGTTCATTAAGGCAAGATCAAAGAGGACAAAACCTCAACGTCAAACCAATGACATTCCCAGTTTCATCTCACGCCCTGCCTTACAGTCCGCCATAAAGCCCGTTTGCGAATAGCGTGGGGCTAACACGCCGACCTGGCCTACAATAATTCAGGGGAGAACGAGTTTTTAAGGGTTTTCCCACTCCTATTTTCTATTAGATTCTATTACTTTCTTTACCTTGCTAGCAGTTAGGAAAAGAAGAAACATAAATACAGCAAAGAGGATAAATAAATATTTGAATGGTAGGAAAATTAATAAAATTGCGGCTGATAACTTCCCTATGAAGCCTGCTACATCTATAGTGGTATTGTAGGGGCTATAAAATCTATATTTTTCTTTTCCCTTAAGTATATCAAAGAAATATGCCTCTGTTGTTGGTTCCACCATTGCCATTCCTATGCTTGCCAATACTAACAAAGATAGGATAACATAAATATTGGGTACAAAAAAGCAAATGAAAGAGATTATCGAAACAATTAGGTAACCTGTTTGGAAAAGAGACTTGAATCCTTTTTTACTTGCAGATTTTGCGAAAATATAATCTAAAGCTATCAAAGGTATGGCAACAGCAAAGAGGAAATAACCTATCCATAAGTCTCCTAAACCAGAACGGATAATCATTAAGGGGATAAATAGGTAGATAAAAGTCCACCAAAGATTAACTCCTCCACCCAGAATATAAGCATGTGCTCTTTTTTTATCTTTGAAAAAATCTAGAAAGTTTTTTAACATATTGGAGTCTATCCTTTCCTTACCTTTAGGGTCTTTAATATTTGAACTTTTAAATAAAATTAACCCAATAAATATAAAAACTGCTGCTAAAAGAAAAACTTTGGGTATCCCATACATTGAAGCTACATATCCTGCAATTAGAGGACCAATTAGCCATGCTACACTCCCAAAAGTGTAGAGGAGACCCTCATTACTTGAAACCTCTTTATTTTTTGAATTGTCTCGTATAATTATTCCAAGACTAGAAATCCTTAGTGTATACATTATTGTCAATAGTGCCGCTAAAAGAATAAACAAAAAGAAATTTTCATTTATGGAGAAAAGAATGTAAAATATCATAGACAAAAATAGTGAAATTAAATATATTTTTGCTTTGTCATGTTTTTCAATTAAAGGAATAATTAAAAAATAGGAGATAAAAGAAATTATTGTTAATACTGCAGAAACAAAACCCACTAAAGAAGCATCTTTTAGGAAGCTGTCTAAGTAAACTGCCCAAATTGTGTCAAGATAAGCTGAAGATAGTGCAATTATAAATAAAACAATAGCCAATCTTCCAATGACTGTGAGATTTCTACGGCCTCCCCTTAGCCTCATTAAAATTCCCATATTTATTTTATGTTAAATGGGATTAAAAACTTACCTTCCTCGGAAGGCTTAAATAATCATTTAAGTTTTCTTAATAATGAAGAAAGTAACATCAAAGAGGTTTCATGTTTTCATTTAACAAATAAAATGAAAAAAGGAGAATTGGGACAAAAAAGGTTATTGAATCTTATCCTCTTGGTTTTCCTAGCAATTATAATCTATTTTATTTTCAGATCAAGTGGGTTTAGTATTGATAAGGTTACTTCCATTATAGAATCTACGGGGGTTTTTGGTCCAGTTATTTTAGTCTTGGTCCTAATCATCCATGGGATTTTTTCCTTTTTTCCAATGGCAGTACTTCTTTTTTTTTCTGGAACTGCCTATGGGATTCTCAATGCATCTATTTATTCTATGATAGGTCTTTTGTTAGGAGCTGTTGTAGCTTTTTTTATTGGGAGAAAATATGGAGAGGGTCTCGAGAAGAGATGGATTTCGGCAGAGAAAAGAAGACATATTTCAAATTTATTTGAGAAACATGGAATTCTTATTTCTTTCTTTGGAAGAATGAGTTTCTTTCTCCCTTCAGACACTGTTTCGATTGCTTCTGGAACGACTAAGATGAATTTTTGGAAATACCTTTGGGCTACGTTCCTAGGATTTTTACCTTTAGTATTACTTTTTACCTATGTTGGATCAAAAGCCCTAATAATAGTTGAAAGCGTTAAGGGAATATTTATAGTTCTTGGAGTTATGATGGTATTATTCTTGATTGCAAGATATTGGCATAATATCATTGATTATTTTAAAAAGTAGAATTGGAAAATATCTTTTTCCTGAGAAAGAGAAAAAATAAACGCCTACTACTCGCAATCATGTCTTCAATAATTTTAATCATTTGTTGAGGACCTAATTGCTCGCCAGGAATCTGTTCGCATTTTACTCTTGAAGATTTATAGTTTAGTTCAAGAGCAAAAGTGCTCAAACCTGGGCCCAGGTTCGGATACGCCTACACCAGGAATCTGTTCGCATTTCACTCTTGAAGATTTATAGTTTAGTTCAAGAGCAAAAGTGCTCAAACCTGGGCCCAGGTTCGGATACGCCTACACCAGGAATCGAACCTGGGAGCCCCGAAGGGCGCGGATTAGCAATCCGCTGCAATACCATTATGCGATGTAGGCTTGTGTTTTGCTACGAGCATTCATGAAACATCTTTGATGTTACTTTATGCGATGTAGGCTTGGCTTTGGTCTTTTCCATCATCACGTTCGCGTAAGCGAGACCAAAGGGACTATGCGATGTAGGCTTATGAAATTAGAATAAGTTTTGGTAATTTAAAGGTTTGTGTGGGGCCACATTTGTCTTAACTTAAGGGGGGTCAGAAAGTTTTATAACCTTTGGGTGCCCTTGTATTCTATTCTACTTCGGTAGAATCATTTGGCTTCGGTCAGGTGTGGAGGGTTAGTAGGCTTCGGTTTTCTAACCTTCCTCTTTTTATTGAATTAACCTACCTAAATACTTATAAATTGTAATTCCCCCTAAAGATTATGGAAAAGGATGTAGGGAAGATAAAAAAAGGAGAATATCAGGGGACTGTAACGGAGGTTGTTGTAGGCATTCGAGAATATAACGGAAAGGTGGGAGTAGATATTAGAGAGTTTACTCAGAGTGAGCAATATACTGGACCTACAAAGAAAGGCCTTCGAATTCCTGCGGCGAACTTTGAGGAGTTTAAGAAACTTATTAATTCTATAAATCCCAAAGACCTTAAGGCATCTGTTGTGGCCCAAGAGAGTTTACCAGAACCAAAGGATGATGGAAACGACTCTTCAGGGATTGATGAAAAAGGTTTGATGTGATTAGATTGCCGTAACTCTATTTCTACCATCTTGTTTGGATTGATAGAGGGCTTTATCTGTTCGAGTTATCATCTTTTTCATTGTGTCCTTGTCTTTATATTCGGTTACCCCAATAGAGATTGTTATTCCATATTTTTTGAGTTTGTTATTTTTATATAGTCCTTTTCTCATTCTTTCTGCGGCTTTTTTTGCTTTTGAAAGCGGTGTTTCTGGAAGAAGAACTAAGAATTCTTCTCCACCAAATCTTGCAAGAACATCATACTTTCTTGTGGTTTTTAGTAATGTTTGGGCTAAATCATAAAGAATTTCATCGCCCATAACATGACCATATTTATCATTGTATTTTTTGAAGCAGTCTATATCTAGCATTGCTAAAGATATGTTTTGTTTTCCCCTTCTTGCCTTTTCTAATTCAATCTCAAAAACATTTGTGAAAAAGCGATGATTATATAACCCTGTTTTATCGTCTCTTGTCGCGAGATCGTGTAATTCATAGAGGGATTTTTTGAATTTCTTTAAAACTTTAGATACCTCTTTTTTGAATTCTAGATTTAGAACACTATTCCCTTTATTTATCATAGACTATAGATGGTTTCTGCATTTTTATAGATTTGGTTGGAAAAACATATTTAAATGAGCATTTCTTGTAATCTGTTGAGGAAAAGATGGTGTGGTTAGAAGTTGAAACAAAGGTAAGATTGGATGATTCTCAGGTCGCAGACCTTAGAGGGCGTATAAAAAAAATTGCAAGGTTTAAGAAACGTGGACAGAAAGCAGATGATTATTTTGCTATCCAAAAAAGAGGTTATCCAAAAAAGGCTTTTAGGTTTAGAACAATGAAAAATGGTGTTGAAGTTACATTTAAACGGCATCTTAAGAAATATTGGACAAAATATGTGGTTGTAAAAAAAGAGTTTGAATTTACTCTTAATAAAAATGAAGATAGAGATAGTTTAATGGAGCTTTTTGAAGATTTTGGTTTTAAAGAGTGGGTTAGAAAAATTAAAAGAAATGAAACATATACTTATAACAAAAATAAAAATGTTTCAATTGAAATAAATTTTGTAAAACACTTAGGTTATTTTATGGAGATTGAATATTTATGCCAAAAAGAAGATATGGAGAAGGCAATTAATACTTTAATGAAAATTTTGAAGGAGTTGAATATTAATCTTAAACAGGTGGATAACGTTGGATATACTAAGCGTCTTTGGGAAAAACACACGTTAGAAAAAAGGGCTTTTATTGATCAGGGATGAGTATGGGAATAAAAAACAAATCTAAAGCAAAAAAATATGTTGTAAAAAAAGGAGGGGTGTTCTGGCCTAGCCCTGAAATGAAGAAGATTGCAAATATGGCAGATCCAAAGATTTATGAAAAGGCCGCAAAGAATCCTATAAAATTTTGGGAAGACCTTGCATGGAATGGACTTACGTGGGAAAAGAAATGGGATAAGGGATATGTAGAACATTTTCCTTATTTTGAATGGTTTAAGGGAGGGCAAATAAATTTTTCAGTTAATTGTATTGACAGACATTTAGATCATGGGGATAGAACAGCCCTTATTTGGGTTCCAGAACCGACTAATGAAAAACCTATCAAAGTAACTTATAGGGAACTTTATGATAAGGTAAACAAATTTGCAAATGTTTTGAAAAGCGAAGGTGTAAAAAAAGGGGATGTTGTTTCGATATATCTTCCTATGGTTCCAGAAGCGGCTGTGGCTATGCTTGCTTGTGCTAGGATTGGGGCAATTCACTCTGTGGTGTTTTCTGCATTTTCTGCCGATGCTCTTAGGGCTAGAATAATTGGTGGGGAAGCAAAAATATTAATTACTAGTGACGGGTATTTCCGTAGAGGAAAGCCAGAACCATTATTGGCAAAGGCAAAGAAGGCTGCAAAAAGAACTACTGTGAAAAGAATAATAGTGGTAAATAGAATTGGTAAAAGGGTTTGGGGAAGGAGATATTTAGATTTTAATAAAGCATTAGAAAAAGCAGAGGCTTATTGTGAACCTGAAATTATGAAGAGTGAGGACCCTTTGTTTATTCTGTATACTTCTGGTACAACTGGAAAACCAAAAGGGGTAGTTCATGATACTGGAGGTTATGCAATACAGGCCTATCAAACTTCTAAATGGAATTTTAATTTGAATCCTGGAGATGTTATGTGGTGTACTGCAGACGTTGGATGGATTACTGGGCACACCTACGCATTTTATGGACCATTTTTAACGGGGGCTACATCTTTAATTTATGAAGGTGGTCCGGATTATCCTAACTCTGGAAGATGGTGGAAGATTATACAGGACCATGATGTTAATGTTTTTTATACCGCACCAACAGCAGTCAGGATGTTTATGAAAGTAGACCCTAAATGGATTAATCAATATGATTTATCTTCTATTAAGATTTTGGGGACTGTGGGTGAACCTATCGATAAAGAATCTTGGATGTGGTATTTTAGAATGATTGGAGGAAGTAGGTGTCCGGTTATTGACACTTGGTGGCAGACTGAAACAGGGGGAACACTAATTAATGTTCTTCCAGGAATTGGTCCTTTTGTTCCAACAGTTTCTGGAAGATCTTTTCCAGGGTTGACCCATGTTATTGTAGATGATAAGGGGAAGCCAATGCCAACAGGTCGTCAAGGGTTTTTAGCACAAAAATCCCCTTTTGCTCCTGGGATGCTCCACGGGGTCTGGAAAAATCCTGAAAAATATGTAAAGACTTATTGGAGTAATTTCAAAAATATGTATGATACGAGTGATGGGGCATACCTTGTGAATGGGCTTATTAGGATTACAGGAAGAACTGATGATGTTATGAAGGTTGCTGGTCACCGTCTTGCAACGGCAGAATTAGAAAATGCTATTCATGATAATAAGAAGGTTGGTGATGTTGCAGTTGTACCTATGCCCCATGATGTTAAGGGACAGGTTCCAATTGCTTTTGTTGTTTTAAAAAAAGGGGATGGTTCCGAAAAATTAGAGAACGAATTAAAGAAGCATGTTGATAAAAAGATTGGACCAACAGCTAGACCAGGAAAGATATTTTTTGTGAAAGATTTGCCAAAAACGAGGTCTGGGAAAATAATGAGGAGAATCTTGAAGGCACTCCTCGTTAAGGAGAAGCCGGAAGGGCTAATGACTTTGGTGAACCCAGAATCTGTTGAGGAGATTAAGACAATTATTGAAAGGTAATCTTTAAATAACTCTTCTAGTTATTTTATTAGAGGTGATTTATGAATATTAATATTTTAATTGGTGGTGCTGCGGGACAGGGGATTAATAAGGTTTCAGATATTGTGTCTAATGTTTTGTCTAAATATGGTTATTATACTTTTAATTATAGAGATTATCCTTCTTTAATTCGTGGAGGACATAACTTTAATGTTTTGGCTATTTCAGATATTCCTATCGAGAGCCATTCTTTAAAGATGGATTTTATTGTTGCCCTTGATGAGAGAACAATTGAAACACATAAATCTGAGTTAAAAAAAGGAGGAGTCTTAGTTACTTCTGAAGGTTTTGAAGATGAAGGAAAGAATTTGAACGTTGCCTTGGCTGGATTTTTGATTAAAATTTTGGGGATTCCTTTAAAGAATTTGGAAAGTGAAATAAACTCTCAATTTAAAGAAAGTGAAGACGCTCTGATTTCTGCGAAGAAAGGTTTTGATAAGGCTGAAAAGAAATTTTCTCTTAAAAAGCTAAACAATAAAATTTCTATTCTTTCTGGTAGTGAAGCTGTTTCTATTGGTGCAAGGAATTCTAGTTTGGATGTTTATATTGCGTATCCTATGACTCCTTCGACAAATGTAATGAATGAGATGGCGAAAAATCAGGTTGAGAATAATTTGATGGTCTTCCAGCCAGAAAATGAAATTGCAGGAGTTAGTATGGCCCTTGGTTCTAGTTTTGCTGGAGCAAAAACAATGGTGGGTACTTCTGGAGGAGGATTTGATTTAATGGGAGAGTCTCTTTCAATGCAAGGAATTTCTGGAATCCCTCTAACCGTCTATTTAGCATCTAGACCTGGACCTGGGACGGGTGTTCCCACTTATACTTCTCAATCAGATTTAGATATTGCACTTAGGGCAGGTCATGGTGAATTCCCAAGAATTGTTATTGCACCAGGAAATCCTATTGAAGCTATTGAAAAGACTTCTGAGGCACTTTTACTTTCGGAGAAGTTTAGGACTTTGTCAATTATCCTAAGCGATAAACATCTAGCAGAATCTGAATTTTCTTCTGATGAAAAATTAAAAAAGGTGGAAAGATTTAGTGTTGTTCGGGATGTTCCTGGAGAAAAAATTGTTAAGGCTGCCTCTTATGAGGTTGATGGAACAGGGAATTCTACAGAAGATGCCGTTTTAACAGAAAAAAATGCGGACTTAAGAGTTGAAAAGTATGAATCTTTGAAAGAGTATATTGTCAAAAATATGGAAATGATAAAGATTCATGGAAATAAAGATTCTAAAAATTTAATTATTGGGTGGGGCTCTACATCTGGGGCAATAAAAGACGCAATAAAAGACCTTGATGCAAAATTTTTACAAGTGATGTATATGAAACCTCTTTCTCCACAAATAAAGGAAGAGATGGAAAATGCAGAACATATTATTTTAGTAGAGTGTAATGTTACTGGGCAACTTGGCCGCCTTCTTAGAGAGAAAACGGGAATAAAAATTGAAAATAGGCTTTTGAAATATGATGGAAGACCATTTTGTGTGGATGAATTAAAAGAACATTTGAAGGAGATGTTGTAATGGTTAATGAAGAAGAAAAATCGGTGATTAAACCAGTTATAGCTATACTAAAAAGCGAGACTGTAAAAAAACTAGGAACCCAACAAGAAAACACTTGGTGTCCTGGATGTCCGAATTTTGTGATTTTAGATAGTGTTAAACAGGTTGTTGCCAAATTCATCGACGAAGGGAAGTATAAACAAGAAGACTTTGCAATCACAACAGATATTGGATGTCATGCGAAGATTTTTGATTATCTTAACTTATCAGGGATTTATTGCTTACATGGAAGGGCTATTCCCACAGCAATCGGAATGAAATTGGGGAATCCTAATTTGAAGGTTTTAACTTTTGCAGGAGATGGTGCAGCCTATAGTGAAGGGATTTCACATTTTATACATGCGTTCAAGTATAATCCTGATATGACTTTGGTCTTGCATGATAACCAATCTTTTTCTCTTACTACAGGACAACCAACACCAACATCTCAACAGGGGTTTTTGTCAAAGAGTGAACCCCTGGGGGTTTTTGATAAACCAATAAATCCTCTGAAATTGGCACTTGCCTCTAATGCAACATTTATTGCAAGAGTGAATGCTAGGGATATTAAACATATGAATGAGATATTTGCTAAAGCAATTAATCATAAAGGTTTTTCTTTTGTAGAGGTAATTCAAGATTGTTTAATTTTTAATCTGGATGCAAACCATAAGGATAAAATGATGTATAAGATTGAAGACAACACTGATTTAAGTTTGGCAGAGAAATTGGTAGGAGAGTTTGATTACAATTCAAAAGAGGGAAAAATTCCAATAGGAGTCATATATCAGAATGAAAAAATTCCTTCACTTGAGGAAAAGTGGCCACAGTTAAAGAGTTTGATGGAGAAAGGTGTTGGTTGGAAAGGGAAGGATTTGTAATAATCTTAAATTTTGAATAAAGTCTCAGCATTTTTGTAGATTTGGTCGGCGACATCTTTTTCACTAAGGTTTTTTATCTTGGCTATTTCTTTTATTGTTATTACAACATTTGCTGGTTCGTTTCTGGTTCCAGCGACGGGTGACAAGTATGGTGCATCTGTTTCGGTTAATAGTTGAGTTAAAGGAACAATCTCTACAAGAGTTTTGAAATGTTGAAGTCTTGTGATTACTGGTGGAACGCTGAAAAAGAATCCTAATTCAATTCCTTTCCTGATTAAATGTTTTTTTCCACTAAAGCAGTGCATTACTACTTTTTTCATTCTAGCTTCCTCTAAAAGATTAATACAATCTGCTTCAGCATTTCTTGAATGGATAACTAAAGGTTTGTCAATCTTTTTAGCTAGTTGGATTATCTTTCTGAAAACCTCTTTTTGTAATTCTTCTGTTCCTGGCACAACCTTATAATCAAGACCAACTTCTCCAATTGCAATGCATTTGTCCTTATTACCCTCTATCCATCTAATTTCTTCATCAACATCAAATTCTTCGATATCTCTTTTTACATCATCTGAAATGTTCTTCACTTTTGAGGCTATAGCATCTACAGGATAAATTCCAAAACTTGCTTTTACAATGTCTAGATATTTTTCTACAATTTCTAATGCTTGTCTATTCGTCTTTGGACCAATTCCAGAAGTTATTATTAATTTTAGATTTGCTTTTCTTGCTCTTTCAATTACTTCATCTAAATCATTATTAAATCTTTCAAATCCCAAATGTGCATGAACATCAATTAGATTCATCGTTTAATCTCTTTGCCATCCTTAACAAGTGTTGATGGTCTTCCATCAAGTTTTCCCACCCCAAGAACAATATCTGCCCTGTCCAAAATTTCTTTAGGAATTTCACTTATATTTATTGCAAAAGGTTCCCCTTGATAATTAACAGAAGTTGTAATAAATGGTACTCCAGCTTTTTCTACTAATTTTGTGAACTCTGCATCAGGGATTCTTATTCCCAAAGAATCATTTGGTGAGACATCTATCATAAAACTTGGGTCTTTCTTCTTTATAATTAATGTGTATGGTCCTGGAAGATATTTCTCAATCAACCCATCATCAACAATACAATTTTCTTTAATCCATTCAACTGAAGGAGCTATCACACTGAATGGTTTTTCGTTATTTTGTTTGAGGATTTCTCTAATCAATTTGACAGAGTCTACATTTGTGGCATCACAACCCAAACCATAAATAGTGTCTGTTGGATGAATAACAATTGCTCCATTTTTGATGTCTTCCACAAAATCCATAATAGTTAAAAACCCGTTCCACTTAAAAACCTTATGATTGAGTATCTTATTTTGTTGATTGCGGTTCCTCTGGGATTTTTGTTCGCGAGTGTAACAAAGGGTGAAAAAGAGATTTATTCTAAGGTTCCTTACTTTCCTGTGATGATTTGGTTGCTTTTGGTCGGGGCGATAATCTTTTTTACCCTTGATAAAGCGATATTTATGACTTTTGCCTTTATGTTTATTACCACTTTGGTTTGGTGGAAGGGATAATTTAATCACTCGTATTCGTCTTTGACAGAATGCTCGCTTTTGAAAGACAATCCTCAGTAATGTAAGGTCTCTTAAAATGACTGGTCCAATTTTATTAATTGTGGGAGCCGCTAGGCGACCAATATATATTGCGACTTGTCGCGTATCGTTGGGGGTTGGTGATAGGGGTCGGGGGACAATGGTTAGATTTAAAACTGCAAATCTCCCTTTCAAAAGATGGCATTTTATTTGATTGGGCTTGGGCTTGATAAAGGATCTATTTCAGCGGATGCTCTGGAAGTTTTGAAGAAATGTGATAATGTTTATCTAGAAAATTATACTGTTGATTTTCCATATTCTTTGAAGGAATTAGGTTTTGAATTTGAAGGGGTTGGTAGGGAGAAAGTTGAAGATGAATCTATCTTAAAAGAAGCTAATGAAAAAAATGTGGCACTTTTGGTTTATGGAGATGCTCTTTCTGCAACTACTCACATGCAATTGATTCTTGCTTGTAAAAAGCTGGGAATTGACTATCGGATTTTTCATAATGCTTCAATTATGACTGCGATTGCTGAAACTGGTTTACAACCCTATAAATTTGGAAAGACTGCTTCAATGCCAAATTGGAAAGAACATACAAACAAACCTATGTCTTTTATAGATTATATTAGGGAAAATCAAAAAATTGGGGCGCATACCTTGATTTTGACGGATATTGGTTTGGAAGTTAAGGATGCTATCGCGCAGTTGAAAGAAAGTGGATTTGATGGAGAGAACATATTGGTTGTGAGTAGGGTTGGGGTTGATGGTCAAAAGATAATTTATGGTAAGATGGATTCTATAAGGGATGTTGAAAAGCCCTATTGTTTAATTGTTCCTGGAAAACTCAACTATTTCGAAGAAGAAGTTTTGAGAAGTTTTTAATAAGCACTCTCAATCTTAACATTACCAGATTTGATTTTGCACTGACATGCGAGTCTTTCTGATTTATCTGTTAGCCCAAATTCTTTTTCCTTATTGTTTGGAGCACTTAAATTTTCTTTACCTTCTTTAACTTTAATTAAGCATGTTCCACAAACACCATCTTTGCAAGAAAATGGGATTCCTAATGTTTCTGCTGCATCTTTAATTTCGGAGCCGTCTGCTAGTTCTATTTTATTGTCCCCTAATGAGATACTTGCCATTACTTGATTTAGGAAGGGGGGTTTAAAAATTTAAGTAAAGGGTGAAAATAACAAGAGAATGATTTAAATAACGTAGAAGATATGTTGAATTATGGTTGAAAATAAGACAATTGATGATCATGAACAGGATATATTAAAATATTGGGAAAAAGACAAGACTTTCCAAAAATCTCTTGAAAAGACTAAAAAGTGCAAACCTTATATTTTTTATGATGGCCCTCCTTTTGCTACGGGATTGCCCCATTATGGGCACCTTCTAGTTTCTGTAATTAAGGATGTTTTTCCAAGGTTTTTTACGATGAATAAGCGAAATGTTCAAAGAGTTTGGGGTTGGGATTGTCATGGACTTCCTGTTGAAAACGTAGTGGAGAAAGAGTTAAACTTTAGTTCTAAGAAGGATATCGAAAAAATTGGTGTAAAGAAATTCAATGATATCTGTAGGGCAAGGGTTTTGACATTTACTAATGAATGGGAGAGTTTTATTGATAGGATTGGGAGGTGGGTTGATTTTAAAAATGGGTATAAGACAATGGATGTAGAGTATATTGAATCTGTTTGGTGGGCTTTTAAACAACTATATGAAAAAGGTTATTTATATGAGGGGGAGAAAATATTAATGTATTGTCCTCGGTGTGCTACTCCTCTTGCGAAATCTGAAATCGCAATGGATAACTCTTATCGAAACACGAAAGATTTGTCTGTTGTAGTTAAGATGAAGATTATTGGGGAAGAGAACACTTATGCTCTTGCTTGGACAACAACTCCCTGGACCCTTCCATCAAATCTTGCTTTAGCAGTTCATCCAGAGATAGAGTACGCTTATGTAAGAGATTTATCTGATGGAAATACTTATATTCTAGCCAAAGAGCTTATTTCAAAATATTATAAATCTGAGGGAGACTATGAAATTGTTAAAACTGTTCTGGGAAAGGAACTAGAGAATATTAAATATGAACCCCTATATCCTTATTTTAAGGATACTCGTAATGCTTTTAGAATTTTGTTAGGGAATTTTGTAACTGCTGAGGATGGGACAGGTATTGTTCATACAGCCCCTGCATTCGGAGAAGATGATAATATGATTTGTAGACAATATAAAATTCCAATGGTACAGCCTGTTGATGGAGAGGGATATTTTACCGAAGAAGTTTCAGATTATGTAGGGAAATATGTCCATGATGCAAACGAAGAAATTGTAAAAGATTTAAAAATCTCTGGAAAGGCTATAATGTCTAGGAAGATTGATCATGAATATCCTTTTTGTTATAGATGTGATACCAAATTAATCTATCGTGCCCTTCCTGCATGGTTTGTAGATATACAAAAAGTTAAGACAAAACTTCTTGAATTAAACCTAAATATCAATTGGATTCCAGAATTCTTAAAAGAGGGGAGGATGCAACATAACATTGAGACTGCTCCTGATTGGAATGTTACAAGAAATAGGTATTGGGCTACCGCAATTCCCATATGGAGGTCAGATTCTGGGAGGATAAAGGTCCTTGGTTCAATTGAGGAATTAAAAAAATTTGCTAAGAAATTGCCTAAAGGAAAGGTTGATTTGCATAAAGATTATCTTGATGAAGTAGAACTAGAAATTGATGGTGAAAACTATAAGAGAATTCCAGAGGTTTTGGACTGTTGGTTTGAGTCAGGGTCTATGCCATTTGCACAGTTTCATTATCCTTTTGAAAATAAGAAGTTTTTTGAGAAAAATTTTCCGGCACAATTTGTAACAGAATACATTGCTCAAACGAGAACGTGGTTTTACTACATGATTGCAATCTCAGCTATTTTGTTTGATAAGATTCCTTTTGAAAATGTTTTAACAACTGGAACAATTCTTGCAGAAAATGGAGAAAAAATGTCTAAATCAAAAAAGAATTTTCCTGACCCCCTTATTATCCTTAAAAAATATGGGGCAGATACTATGAGGTTCTACCTGCTTTCATCTTCAGTTATGGGTGCAGAGGATATAAATTTCTCAGAAAAGGGCCTTGAAGAAGTTTACAAAAAAATAACACTCTTAGTTTATAATGTAAATAATTTTTATAAAATTTATGAAGGGATAAAAGATTCTAGTCTTAAATTAGAAAATATCTTAGATAAGTGGATTGTTTCTGAGACTAATATCCTCATCAAAGAAGTTACTGAGAGTCTTAATTCTTATAATACTATAAGGGCTTGTGCAGCAATTAGAAAATATGTTGAGAGTTTGTCAACGTGGTATGTTAGAAGAACTCGAGAGAGATTTAATAAAGGAGATGTTAGAGCAAAGGCGGCCTTAAAGTACGCCCTTGATAATTTTAGTAAAGTAATTGCTCCAATAATGCCTTTTGCGTCTGAAATGATTTATCAAACAATTCATGGAGATAAAAGTTCTGTCCACCTTGTAGAATGGCCCAAAGTGAATAAATCTAAATTGGATGAGGGTTTAACTTCTCAAATGTCTTTAGTTCGAGATGTTGTTTCTCGTAGTCTTAGAATCCGGGATCAAAGTAATGTGAGCTTAAAGTGGCCCCTTCCCAAATTAGAAATTTTTGTTAAGTCGGGGTTTGGTTTAGAAAATTTTAAGGAAATTATCGGAGAGGAGTTAAATGTTAAAGAGGTTGTTTTATCTCCGGCTAAAGCTGGCTCTGAACTAGAAATATTATTGGATACAAAAATCACCCCCGAACTTGAATCGGAAGGGTTTGCTCGTGAGATATCCCGAAAGGTCCAGGCTGCTAGAAAGACCGCTGGGCTTGTTAAGACTGACAGTATTTCTTTGGAAATTGTTTCAGGATTTAATGATAAAATTAAAGTTTATGAGGGATTTATTGGAGAGAGAGTGGGGGCAAAGTCTATTTCTTTTGTAGAATCTATTGGAAAAGTTAGTCACTCTGAAGAAGGGAAGATAAAAGACTATAAATTTACTATAGGCTTCAATAAGTTATAATTTGTCGTCGTTGAAGATTGTTTTTACCCCTAAGGTGTAGGACAAATGTGAGAAACATTTAAATAGTGTTTGGTATTAAAACCAATATGATTGTCAAAGAGGAATTTTTAAGTAGACTGAGGAAGATATTTGACCTTAATCTTTACGAAGTAAAGGTATGGACTGCCCTACTTTCTCGTGGAACATCTACTGCAGGAGAGCTTTCTTCTATTTCTGATGTGCCTCGTTCTAGAACTTATGATATCTTGGAGTCTTTAGAAAAGAAAGGATTTATTGTAATGAAACTGGGAAAACCTATTAAATTTGTGGCTTTGAAGCCCGAAGAAGTAGTTGAGAGAGTTAAAAAGAATCTTGTTGTTGATGCTAGGGAAAAATCAAAGAGATTAGAGAAGTTAAAGGGAGAGGAAGTCTTGGATGAATTAAGTGCTATATTCTCTGATGGAATCAAATTTATTGAGCCCACCGATTTGTCTGGTTCTTTGAAGGGTCGACAGAATATTTATAATCATTTAGACATGCTGATTCGGGATGCACAGAAAACAATAACTCTTGTGACAACTGCTGATGGATTGAGTAGAAAATTAGAAGTGTTATTGCCTAGTTTAGAAAAGGCGAAGAAGAGGGGAGTTAGAATTAGGGTTGCTGCTCCAATTACTGCGGAGAATAAAAATGTAGCAAAAGACTTTGCTAAAGTTTGTGAGATTAGAAACGTTGGAGATTTGAGGGCGAGATTTATGTTAATTGATGGAGAGCAGTTGATGTTTATGCTCTTAAATGATGATGAAGTTCATCCAAGTTATGATGTGGGTGTTTGGTTGAATACAGAGTTCTTTGCAAGTGCTCTTGAGCAGATGTTTGAGATTGCTTGGAAGAGTTTTAAGGCTATTAAGTAAGATTTTGGGGGTTTTGTGCTTACTATTCAGTCTTTGTTTTGTTTATATCTTATGAGATGGACCTGCCGGGAATCGAACCCGAATCTCACGACTGCCAGCCGTATGTAATACCACTATACTACAGGCCCTACATCTCTTCGAGAACTTCGATTCCTAATAAATCTAACGATTTTTTTAAAGTTACTCTGAATGCATTTACGAGTTTTAATCTGAAACCTTCCTCCATGCTCCCCATTACTGGACAGCTGTGATAGAATTCATTAAATAATTTTGAGAGTTCAAAAGAATAGTTTGCTATCAGATTTGGGGCAAGATTTGTTTGAGCATTTTGAACAATCTTGGGGAAGATATCTATCTTCTTTAGGAGTTTTATTTCTTGTTCTTTTAAGTCTACTATTTTTACTGGTTTTTTTGATTTTACTTTTCTGATAATGCTCGATGCTCTCGCATATGAATAAAGGAGATAAGGCCCTGTGTCGCCTTCAAAGGAAACTGCTTCTTTTGGGTCAAAAATAATTTGTTTTTTAATATCTATTTTTAGTAAAGAATATTTTATTGCTGCTAACGCCGTGATTAAAGCTCTTCTTTCAATTTCTTTTTTTTGGATCTTCACACCCCTTTCTGTTATCTTTCTTAAAGCTAAATTTTTTATATCCTCAATTAAATCATCTGCATAAACTGTTGTTCCCGTTCTAGATTTCATTTTCCCTGAGGGTAAGGCCACCATACCATAGGATAAATGTTTCATATCCTTTTTTATTCCAAGTTTTTCTAGAATCTTGAATAATACTTTGAAATGATAATCTTGGTCATTTCCAACAACATAATAAGAAGAATCAAGTTTAAAATCATTAATTCTTTTCTCAGCCAAGTATAAATCTTGAGTTATGTATATTGAGGTTCCATCTGCCCTTAAAACTACTTTTTCTCCAAGACCTTCTTTTCCTAAATCTATTGCTATTGCCCCGTCCTCTTTTTTATAAAATATTTTTCTCTTCAACCCATCTTGGATTATATTCTTTCCAAATTCATACATCTCACTTTCATAATAATTCTTATCTATCTTTGATAGACCAAATGTATTGAAAGTTTCTTGCATTCCCTTATATGCCCAAGAATTCATTTTTTTCCAAAGATTGATAGTTTCTTTGTCTCCAGATTCCCAAAGATTCAGCTTTTTCATTGCTTCTTCTTCTAATTGGGGATTTTTTTCTGCTTCTTTAGTAAATATTTGGTAGAATTGTCCAACAAATTTATCTCCCTTTATTCCTTCAGACTCTGGAGTTTTTCCTTTTCCAAATTTTTCATAAGCAATCATCGATTTAGAAATTAAGATTCCCCTATCATTATAAATATTCACATGAAAAATCTTGTTCCCTATGGCTTTTGATATATTTGAGAGGGATTCCCCTATAGAAATATTCCTAAGATGACCTACATGAAGTGCTTTATTTGTATTTGGTCCAGGGTATTCAATTCCAATTTTTTTATTTTCAAGATTTAGCGTTCCCCAACTCTTCTTACCAACTTCTTTCAAAACAGATTCTGCTAAAATCTTTTTATCAATAAGGAAATTAACATAGCTTCCTGCCTGACTTATGTTAGATATACCTTCTAGAGGATTTTTTCTTAATTTGTTTGTTAAATCTTCGGCGATTTCTATTGGGGATTTTTTTAGTTTCTTTGCCAGACTAAAACATGGAAAAGCATAGTCTCCCAACTCGTCATTCGGAGGAATTTCAATTAGACTCTCGACTTCTTTTGTTGGAAGATTATATTCCTTTGAAACCAATTTTGCAATCTCTTTCTTCATGTTTATAGAATAGAAAGGAGATTTATTAAAGTTTGTAAATGGTGTTTCTCTATAGATTTAAAAAGAGAGTTATTTATAATAGTTTATGGCATCAACACCACCAAGTCCACAAAAGATGAGGGTAGATTATAACATTGATAGGAAGACTTATGATGAATTTGCTAAGGCTTGTAGTAGGAAGGGGTTTGCACAACAAGTTATAGTAGAAAAGGCTATGAGAAAGTTTATTGATAAAGGGCAGATTTAAAGAGACACAACCCAAAATCTAGAGATATTTTCCCTTAACAATCCTTTTAAATACAGTAGTTATACTTTTTAGATGGCTTTAGATGGAGTGATTAATTTGCTAAAAGAGGAGTTCACAATATTTCAAACTATTTTTGTAGTAGTAATATTGGTTGTTATAGTTAATTTTATCTTAAATCGGATTAAAAAAAGAATTCTAATTAGATTGAAGAACTTATCAAACCCCAAATTACAAATTTCAAATGTTAAGTTCTTCTTTAGAATAATTCAAACAATAATTATTATAACTATAATTTCTATAGCTTTTTTATATAGTATTGGTTCTTGGACTGGATTGGGTGTGTTTGTTGGACTGTTAACTGCGGCACTTGGGTTTGCATTACAAAAGCCAATAGCTGGAATAGCTGCTTGGATTATAATGATTATAAAAAGACCATTTCATGTGGGAGATAGAATAAAAATTGGAGATGTTAAGGGAGAAGTGTACGATATCACCCTCACTCACTTATATCTTGATGAGATAGGAGGAGATATAGATTCAGAAGATTATTCTGGGAAAAATATAATAATTCCAAACCACTTATTATTTGAGCACCCTATAATAAACTACACTCTTCTGGATGAGTATATATTGGGAGAGGTTCCAGTAAGTGTAACTTATGAAAGTGAATTAGATAAAGCATTAAAAATTGTAAGAGAAGTTGTAGAAAGTCATGTAAAACAATATGCTCTTAAAGAAAAAAGGGAAATAAAATTAAGAGTTGCAATGGATTCATCAAGTATGAATATTAAAGCAAGATTCTTTGCGCCAATTAGATTAATGCAAAAAATAAAAAGTGATATTAATACTGATGTTTATAAGAGAATAAAAGGGGAACCCACAGTAGATATAGCATACCCACATACAGAATTTGTTATGAAGAAAGATTCAAATAATCCTATAATCACGAAAGAAGAAAAGAAGAAAAGAAGAAAATAAAAAAAGTTATAGTTTTTTATATTAGTATAAAAATGAGATTTATTAAAGTTTGTAATGTTTGGAAATATTTATATAATGTCCCTCCATATATATTCTATGAATAAGGGGTTGTTGAGTTTCTCTATTTTATTTTTGTTAGTTTTTTCTGTCTCTTTTGTTTTTGCAGCTGATTTAATCTCTTGTAGAGATGATTGTAAGATAAATTATCAAACTGAAGTTGAAAGAAGTGAATGTATAAGAGAGTGTGAGAGTATTGGGGGAATTGAGGATATTGATTATTCTAATGTGGAGGATATTAGTGGGGGTATTGGACCAGATAGCCCTTTTTATTTTGTTGATAAATTCTTAGATGATGTTTTTGGAGACCCTAAAAAAGTTAGAGAGGAAAGGGCAGCAGAAGCGAAGGATGCCCTTGAGAAGGGAGATACAGAATCTGTTGAAGCCGCATTAAAGAGTTATGATGAAATTGCTGTGGAACTTGAGAAAGAAGTTAATCCTGAAGAAGTTGAAGAAGTTAAAGAAGGTTCCTTGAGAATTCAAAAGGCACTATTAGATGTCGAGGAAGAAAGCTTTGATGTAGTTAGAGAAAGAGAAAGAGAATTGGTAACTGCAGGAGAAATTGCAGGGAAAATAAAAGAACTTTGTCAACAATTGGCTGAATTGGATCCTTTAGAATATGATAAGATGTGTAGAACTGATGATGATTCTCCTAAGTGGCAGAAGGAATTAGATAAAGATTTAAGTGCGGAACAAAAAGAGATAGCCAAAAAATTTGTAGACACGATGAAACAATGTTTTAAGACTTCTGGAAAAGATTGTGCTTGTGAAGAGATTCCATTTCAAGACTTTTCAATAGCCTGTTCTAAAGCTTCTGAGGCAGCCTATAATTGTGATATTGGAGGTGATAAAGAAGCTTGTGATGATTTAGAAAGTTTGGATATGCCAAGGTTGCCCGACTGGCTAGAACCTATTTGGCAAGAATTGGAAGATGGGATGATGGAATCTAAGTATGATATGCATATGCCTAAAGAATGTGATGGATTGGGTCCTAATGAATGTAGGAAAGTTATGATAGAGAAAAATTCTCCCATTGAATGTAGGGCTGCATTATTAGAGGCTGATGTACAAAGTGAAAGTGAAGGGAGAAAAATCTGCGATGAGATAATGAAAAAGAAGTATGGTCCTAAAGATTGTGAAGGGTTAAGCCCAGAAGAATGTGCAGATAAGATGGGTGGTGATTTTGAGAGTCCTATAGGTGGAAGAGGTTTTGGAGGGGATTGTTCTGGAATTGAAGATAAAATGGAAAGATTGAATTGTTATGATAATATGGATAAGGGAATGGAAAATAATTATGGTCCTAAAAATGGTGGTGGGGAAATCACATGGCAATGTAAGGAAAATAGAATACATTGGGGACCTGATTGTGAAAAATTTATGAAAGAAGAATGGCCTGAACAAGAAAAGATGAAAAGGGAAAATAGGAAGGAACAGGAGGGTGATTGGAGAGCTAAGCAGGATGAATGTGTAAATAAATGTGAAAGTCAAGGAAGACCTTGGGATTATAGTGGTGGGGAGTGTGTATGTGGGGAACCGGGCCAATATTATAACAAAGAAAAAGGATTTTATGATGAGAGTGAATGTAAAGATGGATGTAATGATGAATGTCCAGGTGCTTCGAGAACTAATTGTATTAATGATAAATGTGAATGTTATTATGAAAATGATGAACCCCAATATGATGAAGGAGAAGGTCCTTCTGGAGAAATTATTTCTTCCCAACCCGACACAACGCCAGAACCCCAACAATCTCCTGAAGAACCAGAAGAACGTGAAGAAGAATCTCTCGAACTGGAATCAAATTCTGGGGATAGTGGAAGAGAGGATTCTGGGGGAGATGAAGGTGGGTCTATGATAACAGGAAATGTGTTCTTGGATTATTATTGGGATTAATTAAAAAATAAAAAAGTTATATGTCTTTATAATTATATAAAGAGTTTATTCAGCCGAATAGTTTCTTACTAATTTGGTTATACCTACAACTAAGAATGCTAGAGCTACTAACCAAGGACCCCATGTTCCTGTGTCCATCCCCAGTAAAGGAAGTACAAAAAGTACTCCGATTAAAGTAAATAACCAAGCGCTTGTTTTAGCCATTTTATCACCTCCATTCTAGTTATATAGTCTCAGGACCAATAATTTGCCCAAAATAATGACTATTCCTTTAAGGATTTCAACTTTATAAACATAAACCTTTTTATATTAATAATTGGTTAACCTTTTATAATCTCTTGACATTGTCTTGGCATGAAAAATAGGGGGAATGAAATTTTATTGTTTATTGCTTTGGTTGTTGTGTTTATAGGATTAATTTTATTTTATTCTGATAAGGTTTCTGTGGGAGAAGTTAATAATTTTGTGGATGAAGGTTCTATTGCTCTGAGATTTAATACTTCTGAGCCACATTGGGACCATATGCCTCTAACCTATAACTGGAATGAAGAGTGTGGGGAGTGGAATGGAAATTTTACGAATAAAATTAGGACCGCTCTTCAAGAAATTTCAAATGTTACTGAAGGGGTAATAACTTTTGAGAAATTGTCCTTAATTGAGCCCGACATTATGTTTATTTGTGATGCTTCCCAATATTACTCTAAGGGGCTGATTATTGCAGAGGCAGAATCATTTAGTTACGGAAATATTTTTGCTCCCTCAAAGGTTTATATTTATGGTTCTGGAGAATGTAAGAACAGACCAACCACAATAATTCATGAAGTTTTACATTTGTTTGGAATAGGACATACTGAGAAGACTGAGGAGAATTTGCAGGATATTATGTTTGAGAAAAAATATGACTGCAAGGCTTATATTTCTAATGAGACTATAGATTATTTGAAAGGAATTTATAACTGATTGGAAAAGCTTTTATACTTCTTGTGATTGGAGGAGTTATATGAAGGTTAATTTTGACATAAAAAAAAGTGTTATCGTTAAGACTGTTATTCTTATTTTGTTAGGATTTACTTTTGGTTTGGTAATTGGGGGGACTCCGGTAGACACTTCAAAACCTTGGCATTTCCTTAATCAAATTGCAGACCCAAATGGAAATTCTGTTGACGGAGATAATAATGGGGTTATTGATTTTGCAGAAACAACTCAATGTGTCTCTGCCGATACAGGTTATGTGTCTCCAAATCTTGCTACTGGCCTGGGGAATGTTGTTTGGGTAGGGGATATGACTATAAATCTTAAAATAGGGACCAAGAATATTTGCCAAGATACTAATGGTTGTTCTTTAAGTGTTATAGAGTATTTCGCTCCTTTAGTCTTTGTCGCTGGTGGCTCTCAAACGAATTCAGAGGATCCAAACCGAGTTTTTGACTATTTTGTATATCAATCTAATACTCCCTCTGTCAATCTTGGAGGTGGAGGACCAATTCAACCTTGGGGGGCAGACAATGGTCTTAGAGGATTTAATGGGGATGGAGGGGTTTCTCAAGTAATTCCAAATATAGGTGGAGGCCCTATCTCGTTTGTTTTAGATGACGATCTTTTTGGAGCAGGAACAACAGTAAACGATCAATCTCCTGACTTTTGGTCACTTAGAGACTTTTCTCCAACCACAGCCTATAGAGTGATTGTTTGTGATTAGTTAAGGATTTTATTTAGAATACGGCCCACTCTTTATTATGTTTTTGTTCTCGGTCTTTAACACTTCCCCGGCTATTAATTCTAGGCCTGCCTGATTCTTCTTCTTTTCTTAATGTTATGTCGAGAGACTTTAGAAGTTCGCTGACGCCCTCTTCGAAGCCCCTGATTTCACTCGCTTCGCCTTTAACTGCCGCTTCACCACTGAAGTTGATAATGCTGTCTGCGAGATAAGATATTAGAAGTAGGTCGTGGTCGACGACGAATGCTGTCTTTTCTTTCTCAATCATGATGTCTTTTATGGCTTTTGCTACAGAAATTCTCTCTTCTACATCCAGATATGCGCTTGGTTCGTCAATAAGGTAGATGTCAGCCTCTTTTGCAAGACATCTTGCAATACTAAATCTTTGGAGTTCTCCCCCAGAGAGTTGGCTAAGTTTCTTCATTTGAATTGTTCCTAAATTAAATGTACCTGCCATCTTCTTGTTTATCTTTTCTTTAAACATTATCTCCCTAACAACCTCGTTAGATTCTGTGAAGAGATATTGGGGTTTGTATGAGATATCTAGTTCAAGGTCTAGTTTGCCTTTGCCCGTTGAAGATGGAGATTCCTTGGAATCTCCTTTAGAGGGTATGCCTGTGCGTGTGGTTGTGACTTCTAGTTCTCCCGCTATTGCTCTGACAAAAGACGTTTTACCCGTTCCATTTCTTCCCAATATTCCTATAACATGATTCTGCCGTATTCCTCCTTTTGGAACATGTAGTTTAAAGCCGGATTCAAACTCCAAATTAAATTCTGGCCATTCTGCAATCTTTGCTCCAGTCATTGGAGGATTTTTTGTGAAATTAAAATTTAGTGCTTTGTCTCTAATTCTAAGATTTTCTTCCTTGAGAAATCCGTGAAGATAAGAATTTACTGCATATTTGGAGGTTTTTACTCCACTAACTATTCCAAATGCCCCTTGGCTTCCGAAGAAGATATTTATGTGTTCTGTAAGGTAATCTAATATTAGAAGGTCGTGTTCCACTACGACGAGAGTTTTGTGTTTTGATAATTCTTTTAAGAAGTCAGATACTCTAAGTCTTTCACTTATATCAAGAAAAGCGAGGGGTTCGTCAAAGAAGTAGATGTCTGCGTCGCCAAGACTGGCTGCAATGATTGCTACTCTTTGGAGTTCTCCCCCAGAAAGTTTATTCATTTTATTTTCCAAAACGTTGGTGATATTGAGTGTTTTTGCTAACTCTTTTATCTCTTTTTCTTTTCCCCTTTTTTTTAGAAGGTCGATTACCTTAACATCTACTGCAAGATTTGATAAGTTCTGAGGTTTATATGAAATCTTTTTTTTATTAATGTCTTCGAAATATCTGAGCATTTCGTTTCCTTTAAAAAATTCTTTGATGTCGTCTTCTGTTGCTTCTTTCCCCAAATTAATTTGCGTTTGTCCTGTGAGAATTTTAATTGCGGTGGATTTTCCTATTCCATTCCTTCCAAGAAGTCCTAAAATGCTCCCCTCTTTTGGTGTTGGAATCCCATAAAGGGCGAAGCCGTTACTCCCATAACGATAAACCATGTCAGATTCTTTCACACTTGGGAGGTTAATTATATCTATTGCATCAAAAGGACAACGTTTTACACAAATTGCGCAACCTATACAAGTGTCTTCCTCTATTCTTGCCTTGTCTGAGATGGTTATGCAGGTATCTAATTCCTTTTTCTCAACAGGACAATATTTTTTGCATTCATGCCCGCATGCTGTCGGCTTACACTTTTCTTTGTGGACTATAGCTAACTTCATGATTTAGAAAGGGGGTTTGGGGTTTTAAAGTTTATCAGTCTTTATGAAATTTTATCTCACCAAAATAGGGTCCTGCAACACGAATTCCTCTTTGGAGGTGTCCCCGTTCGCAAACGACTGCGACATCTATTTGAGAAACATCATCTTCATTAATCCCCTCTCGGATATTAACCCCTGGTCCTAAACCCTCCATTCCTTCAAGTCCCCCTTTAGAATTTCTAGTGATATGAGTATGTCCATCGGGAGCTATTCTTGTTTTGCTTGTTATTGCTGCAAAACTAACACCCTCATAGATTCTTTTGAATGCTCCAATCTCTGAGGTTCCACACCCACTACATTCGTCCGGTTGTTGTCTTTTATTAGGGGTTGTAACTAGATAATCATCAATCTTTCCGCAATCTCCGCATGAGTACCTATATATTGGCATGTTATTGTTTCAGAACTAACGGGTCTGATTCCGACCACCACTAAAATATAATTAGTGGAGAGTTTATAAATTTTTGGAAAAGTTAACAAATGTTTAAATATGTCTATGTTGTTTATAGATAGTTGGTGGTTAATGGTTGTTAAAAAGAATCATAAAAGAAAACGAGGAAAGATTTGGAACAATACTAACCTTGGTTTATTGGTAGTGCTAATTGTTTTGATTTTATTCTTAGGGGGTTTTTACTCTGGATGGTTTGGAGATATTAATAATAGGGTTTTAGAAAGTCCTTCTCTTTCTAGAGGGGCACTTATTACTGTGACAGATGGTACTCAATCAGAATTTGGTGCTCAATCAGAGAATTTTGGAAAAGTTATGGGTGCGGAAGGCTATGTGCATAAAAATGTTGATTCTACCAATTTTAAGAATAAAGATGATTTTGTAAAAGAAATCATAAAAACCTGTGCAGAGCTTCGAGCCAGTAAGAGGGCTGGGGGTGAGGGGGTTTTTGTGGTAAATACTCATGGCTCGGAGGGTTCTGTAACTTTTAGGGGTTCTGGTGGAGAAAATTTTGTATTCTCAAGAGAAGAAATGAAAGAAATCGCTGCAAAATGTTTTAAGGACGCAAGTAATACAGTCTATATTGATGATTCTTGTCAAAGTCAATGTGATGTTTTCTCTGGGTCGAATCCATTCAAGTTGATAATAGTTCCATCGGGTCTTTCGGCTAGTTACTTGTGGGCTTTAATGTGGGCTGATTGGATAATGTTTGATGAAGCAAATATTGTGACTTGGATTAATAGTGACCCGGCACATCAAGGAACCTCGCAGGAGCTTAAAGATATTACTGCTGCAATAATAAAGTCTATCATTAATAATCATAAAAAACAAAATCAACAAAACCAAGTAGTGGTACCTACTGCAACATCAGAGGCTATAGATGTTGCAACACCTTCTGAAGAATCTTCAGAGGACACAACAAACACAGATACTGTAACACTCCCTGAAGAAGATGAAGGAATAGATTGGGATTTAAAGATAAAACTTGCAAATTTTATTTATGATTCTATGATAAAGGGAAATCCCCAAGGAGACCCTGCAGAAAATGAGGCAGGTCCTCCAATTTCTGAAAAGGGAAATTAAGGAGCCCATGCAAAACTTTACATATTCTTTATTCTCCCTTTTTGAATGGCAATGAAGTTTTGTAAGGAATGTAATGGTCTTCTGAGGATAGCAAAAGAAGGGAAGAAGACATTCCTAGGGTGCGAGAAATGTGAAACTTGGGAAGAATGTGGTGATGATTGTGGAATTGTTACTAAGGAACATTTAGATAAAAAAATTCTTGGAGAGGGTGTTGCTGAGAAAGAAAGGGGAACTGAAGGTTATGATTTTAAGTGTAAGAAATGTGGGAACAATAAATGTACTGTGCATGATTTAGGAATGATGTATGGAGATGAAGATTATTTATATTTGTTAACTTGCACAAAATGCGATTATTCTGAGAGAGTTGGAGATTATTGCTAATTTATTTTTTAATGATTTTAAGAGATTCCACATTTTAATAATTACCAACAGCTTGTAGGGAATTGGTCTTCACCAATATTGGTTAGGGCGATAATCCCTCCAAAAGGTCCATCAGTTAAGGTGGCTGAATTAGATGCAGATTCTGATGTTTCAGTTCCACCACTTTCTGTAGAGGTATATGTAGTAGTCTTTGTGGTTGTTGCTGTTCTTGTATTCCCTTCCGCCGTTCTACCATTTAAGTCTTCTTTTACTACTGTGGTAGACCCATCTTCATTAAGATGCCCTAATAATACATCCGCATCTGTTACTTCTACTTCTTTCCCACATCTTTTTGGAGAGCACATCATAGTATGGGTTTCTGTTATTGTTGTAAATCCATCTGGGTCAGGACAAGAAAAAATTGTCGTCGTTGTAGTTTCCTTTTGAGTACATTGGGGACTAGAAGGGCTTTCCGTCTCTTCTCCTACAGAAATTATTTCTCTTGTACAGTTTCCAATCTTTTCATTTAAAATAGTTACTCCCCCAGGGTATTCTCTTATTTTAATCCCAGAATAATATGATTCTTTTGTCTCTCCTTTGGATTTTTCTTCCGTTGGTGGAGGTAGTGGTACAAATCCACTTTCTTCTGAATAAGAGGGTTCTTCAAATCCTGGTACCCCAAAACTATTATCTCTTTCGGGACTCATCCTCACTCCTTGCCCAAACCAATTTGTTAAAGAACCAATAGCAAGAATAATTAGAATAATTGTAATAATCCAAAGAGAAGTTCCATTAAATTGTGACTCTTTATTTTTTTCTTTGCCATTTGTTAATACCCTTAACAGATATTATTATTTAAATGTTTGGAGATTATTGTTAAGCCTTCTCCTCAACCTTAGGTCTGCAAGAATCTTTCTTCTAATTTATTCAGACCTAAGCTTTCGTCCCACACTCTGGGCAGAATTTTTCTCCACCTTCTAGACCCCAATTACATTTCTGACATCTTCTTATATCGGTTTTTTCTTCTAAAATTGCCTCATAGTCGTTCCTTCCTGAGAGAATCTTCCCCATAATTTTCTTTATCTTATCTTGCTCTTCCCCTTTTTGTTGAAATCTTGTTAAATCAAATCCTTCCATAGTGTTTGCTTGCAAATTCCTTGCAAATGAAAATTTTTAATTTTTGTTTCCATTGTCTAATGTATTCATTTTATTTTTTAAAGTTATCCCTTTATTTTTTTATTTTTTTATCGGCTCTTTTTTATTTATGGATTTAGTGTAGAATAAGAGCTTTTATAAAATTAACTAGGCTATGAAATATATGGCAGAAAAATGTGCGCTTTGTAAGGAAAATATAGGGACTACTTTTTTAGAGAAGTTAGAGGGGACTTTGGTTAGGGTTGGTGAGGGTGAAAATTCAAGGAAGTTTTATGTTTGTTCTGGTTGTCAGAAGGAGCACAAGGAAAATTTAAAAGAGAAGATTTCTAAGCTGTAATAGGATGATGTGCCTCCGTAGCTCAGTTGATAAAGTACGATTAGAAATCGTTCATGCATCTCCTGAGCTGATGTGCCTCCGTAGCTCAGTTGATAAAGTACGATTAGAAATCGTTCATGCATCTCCTGAGCTGATGTGCCTCCGTAGCTCAGTTGATAGAGCATTTGCTTCGTAAGCAAAGGGTCGTCGGTTTGATCCCGGCCGGAGGCTTGATTAGTCTTTTTAGTATGATAATATTTAATAAGGCTCTTCTTTCTTTCAATTTATGGGATTTAATGAATTTGATAGGATTGTTTTTAATAGTCTGAGTGTGGGGAGCTCTGTTGCAGGGGGATTCTTTGAAGGTATTGGGGAGAGAGGAATGGCTATTGGACTCTCAGGAGTTATTGGTTTGCCTGGAGGTAGATATCTTTATTCTAAGAGCCAGGCGACAAGAGATGTTCTTCCTTATTCTGGTCAAGAAACAAGTTTAGAAATGGGAAGGAATACGCTCTTATTTCTAGGAGGGTATTTTGGTGGTTTAGCTTTTAGAGAATTGATTGGAAGTCCTGGTGGACAAGAAAGAAATTATGTGAATAATGGGTTATATATATTGGTTGCTTCGGCAATGGGTGTTGGAGCAAAAATATTTAGTAATTTTGCTCAAGAATCTAAAGAAAAGAAGAGAGATTCTTGTTAAATATCTTTTACTAGCTCACACCCAGAGAGAGATGCTATTCTTACAAGGGGTTGGGTTCCAGCATAATTCTGACCTTTTATTTTCCAAGTAGGGTATCCTTCAACACGATTGATTAAACATTCTTCCCTATTCCTATCACAATCAACATAATTAATTTTGTCAAATGATTTCCCAAACATCTCTTTTTGATCTTTGCAGTTATGACACCATTCTGTTCCATACATAATCACTCCCCTTTCAGTTAAACATGTGGCAAAGGTGTCATATTCTCTTAAGCCAGCGGTTTTTGGGATTATTAAATAAATTATCACAACAGCTAAGATTACTGCTAGATAAAACCAGCCACTCTTAAAAATACTTTTTGTCATATTAATCTATCTTTTTTCTCCTTAAAAGATTTGCGTTTGTGACAACAGATATACTAGATAGGGCCATTGCAATTTCTGCAAATACTGGATTTAATACTCCCCCAACAGCTAAAGGTATCATAACTACATTATAAAAAAATGCCCAGAATAAGTTTTGTTTTATTTTTCCAAATGTTGCCTTAGATAATTTGATTGCTCTGACAACACCCATTAAATCACCTTTGGTTAATACTATGTCTCCTGCTTCGATTGCGATGTCTGTTCCGGTTCCCATTGCAATTCCCACGTTAGATTGTTTTAATGCAGGAGCATCGTTTATTCCATCTCCAACAAATGCTACAAATCCTTCTTTTTGTAATTCTTCTACTCTTTTCTGTTTGTCTTCTGGCATTACTTTAGAGATTACTTCTTTTATCCCAACTTGTTTTGCAATTGCTCTAGCAGTTATATCATTGTCTCCTGTTATCATCACAGTTCTATATCCCCCTTTGTTTAGGGCATCAATTGCTTTTGGTGAATCTTCTTTTATCGCGTCGGCAACACCAATTATCCCTATAATTTCTTTTCCTTCAGCCACAATCATAACTGTTTGTCCTTTCTTTTCCTGTTCTATTACTTTTTCTGCAAATTTACCTAATTTGATTTTTTCTTCACTTATTAACTCTGGGTTTCCTATTACAACTTTTTTCTTTCCTATTACTCCTTCTATTCCTTTTCCTCGAATAATCTTAAATTTAGTCACTTGGGAATATCTTGTTAGTTTTGCTCTTTTTACTATCGCTTTTGCTAAGGGGTGTTCACTTAATCTTTCTAGGCTTGCTGCTATTTGCCACATCTTCTTTTCATCTTTCGAGATAAAATCTACAACTTCTGGTTCTCCTTTTGTTATCGTTCCAGTTTTATCGAATACGATTATTTTCACCTCTTTCATGGTTTGTATTGCTTCTCCCTTCCTAATCAGGATTCCTTTTTTTGCTCCCATGCCAGAGCCAACAGTTAGGGAAATTGGAACTGCTAATCCAAGAGCACATGGGCATGCTATTACTAACACCGCAATTGCTACTCCTACTGCTCTCCCGATTTCTACTCCTATAATAAAATACCATGAAACAAAAGTGAGTACGGTTAGAATCAAAATTAATGGAACAAAAATATTAGTTATTTTGTCTGCTAGTTTTTGTATTGGAACTTTTGCACCAGATGCTTCTTCAACTAATTTTATTATATTTGAAAGGAATGTATCTTTTCCTATCTTTGTTACTTCTATTTGTAATATTCCGTCTTGGTTTATTGTCGCTCCTATTACCGTCGAGTTTTTCTTTTTTTCCACAGGTAAACTCTCTCCAGTTACCATAGATTCGTCTACTGCACTTTCCCCATTAACAACTACTCCATCTGTAGGGATTTTTTCTCCAGGTTTAACAAGAATTATATCTCCAACTTTTACATCATTTATGTCTATTTCTATCTCTTCTTTTCCCCTCAGAACTCTTGCCTTTTTTGCTCCAAGTTCAAGAAGTTTTCTTATTTCTTCTGTTGCCTTCCCCTTTGCTTTTGCCTCGATGTATTTGCCTGTTATGAATATTGTCATAATCATCCCAGAAACTCCAGCGAAACTTGTTATTTCCATAAAGAAACTTAGTATTCCAGTAATATAGGCTACAACAGTTCCTAAGGCAATTAGGGAATCCATTGAAAAATACCATTTTAAAAATCCTCCAAATCCAGATTTAATAGTTTGGTATCCAAAAATGAAAATAATTGGAAAGCTTAAAATGAGAAGAGTAATGTTCATCCATTCCATAGGGAGGAGGTTTATTCCGAAGAATTCCGGGAGATACATAACGAGAATTATCATCCCTGTTAGAATCCAAACTCCCCAAAGTTTTGTTCTCCAGTGCTCGCTTTCATCTTTTTTGTTTGATAAAGAACTTGTGGTACTTTGACCTTTAAGGTCTGTTCCCACTAATTTAAAACCTGCACCTTCAATGGCTTTTGCTATCTTTCCTTCAGATATGTCGTCGCTGAAATCTGCTGTTGCCTTTCCAGTGATAGCATTTACACTGATATTCTTTGCTCCAATCTTTTCCAGTTCACTGGTGGTTATTTTGGAACAAGAAACGCAGTGCATTCCTTCAATGTTTAATTTTACTTTTTTCATTTTGAATTTATGATAAATGGAAACTCGAAACAATTTATTGTTACTTTTTTCATTTTGAGTATATGATAAATGGAAACTCGAAACAATTTATTGTTACTTTTTTCATTTTGAATTGTTTTTTATCCTCCGCAGCCACAGCCTCCACCCATACCACAGGTGCCTCCTCCTGTGGTTGCACTTGCTGCCTCAGTTAATTGTGATTCTGTAACGGAACCATCTTCCGTAACTACAAACACTCCTGGAATCATCCCCATCCAACAACTCCACCGTACTGTTCCGGCTTCTGTAGGCGTAAACTCTACAATATTCATTCCTTTATTTAACTTTATATCAAGATTATACTCTCTAACAATAATTTCATTATTACAATTAGTCAATTCCTTCACATCAATCTCCCACCTTACAGGAATTCCTTTTCTTAAGGTAAATATATCGGGACTCCAACCAGATCTATACACTTCCATTTTGATTACTTGGTAATTTCCCACCATTGTTGCCGCATTAATAGTAGTGTCTTTTTCAACACCTCCAGCGATTGTAGAAGTGATTGCATCAAAAGTAAGTGGACTTCCTAGAACTGTTAATCCCCTATTCAACATAATTAATCCAAGTATCAAAACAATTACGGCAGAGATTTTTAGGAATTTCTTCATGGTCTCCTTACTGATTGCTGTTGCAAATCCTGCGAAACCTAATAAGACGGGGAGGGTTCCCAAACCAAAGGCTGCTAAGGATAACGCCCCGGATACTGGGCTGCCGGTCCCTGCTGCGTATAAATACATTGCTTGTAAAGGTCCACATGCAATAAATAATCCTCCAAGTAAACCAGTTATTAGTGGGGCCTTATAGGGACCTTTTGAGTCCATAGAGGCTTTTGCGGACCAACGAGATAAGAACTTGGGGTTAAATTGAAATTTCCTAAAGAATTTTAGACCCATCATGCTTAATGCGTAGGCAACCATAAATAATCCTGCAAAAATAGCAACCCCTGCCCTAAGACCAACACTGAACGAAACAATTCCCCCAATTAATCCAAATAATCCTCCGATGATTATATATGAAACTGTTTTTGCTCCGCCATAAACTAAATGTTGGCTAAAATTTACATGTCCATTTTTAGCGTTACGAGTCATATAAGATATAATAAACCCCCCACACATAGACACACAATGGAATCCAGTTAGGAGTCCAACCAGAAATAATAGTACTAGGCTTGTTTGTTCACCTACACCAGGGATTGTTAAGTTGAGGTTAATTATCCATTTATAGAGAAAATAGGCTAAAGCTATAAGAGAAGCAGCCATAACATAATATCCTATTTTGTCTATTGAGTTAACTTTTTCTTCCTTAGTCTCTTTATCTCTTCTTACAGAATATCCTTCTTTTTCAATAATTTCTTCTATTTCTTCTTGAGAAATTTTTTCAATGTCATAATCAACTTCTACTTCCCCTTTTTGATAGCTGGCAGAAACCGAGTTAGTTCTTCCCTTAAGACTCATCTCAATAACTCTTGTACAAGAGTTGCAAGTCATACCATCCACGTCTAAGGTTTTTTTTACCATAATAATTTTAGAAAAAAGTTGTATTTAACTCCTTGGATGAAACTGGTTTCAAATAGAATGTTATATCGTTCCACCTTGTTAATTTAACTTATTTATTATTGGCTGCACAACCAGTACAGGTCATTCCAAAGACCCCTATTTTGATTTTTTTGTTGCCTTTCATTTTTTAGAATATTTATACAATAGTTTATTTATCATCTCCTTACCTCACAATAAGTTTTCCTCTCATTAATCCATGACCCTCCCCACAGTAAACATTACAAGAAAATGAAAATTCTCCTTTCTTTCCTGCTATAAACTCTACAGTTTTTGTTTCTCCAGATCCGGTTTTTAAACTAACTCCAAGTTCGGGAATATTTATCCCATGTGATACATCAATACTATTCAGATTAATTATTATCTTATCTCCTTGATTAACCTCAATTGTATCTGGCTCAAATCTCCAACTTCTTGCAGTAATGTTGAACTCTTTTACTTGCCCATTAAATTCTTTTATTTCTGAGGCTGTTTTGGAAAAGGTTGTACTATCTTCTTGGTTGGATGATAAAATAAAATATACTCCAATTAAGATTATAATCACTATAAAAATTATCCCTGCTCCTTTCCTCATATTTGATCAATAACCCTCTTTAGTTTATCTTCAACTTCTTTTGCAACTTCTTTTAAAGGAGAATTATTTACCATATTCATTGCAATGCTTGGTAGAATCGCTGAAATAAATGTTTTTCCTTTATTAGAATAAACAATAACGTTGCAGGGAAGTAGAAGTCCAATATCTTTCTCGGCTTGTAAGGCTTTGTAAGCAAATGGAGGATTACAAGCACCTAAAATAAGGTAATTCTCATAGTCTATATTTAGCTTTTTCTTCAAGGTCGCTTTGACGTCTATTTCAGTTAATACGCCAAAACCTTCTTTGGTGAGTTCTTTCCTTGTCCGTTCCACAGCTTCTGTAAAACTTATTTCTAGTTCTTTCTTATATCCATATTCCATCTTAACCACAACAACTCCCACTGCCCGTACCACAACTCTTTTTATTTTTAACTTCGAGTTCATAACTATCGGCGTGACCTTCGCAACAAAAGGCTCTCTTTTTTGTCCCGGCATATAAAGGGTCTTTCACATCTCTAAATACTTCTTCGCCTTTCTCAACTTTCTCTTTACAATACTCACATTTCTTTTTAAATATGTTCATTTCTTTTTCTGTATTTGTTTAATTAACCAAGCAATCACTAACACTAAGATTACAATGAATAATATTTGATAAATAAAGAAGAGTGGGTTGCCCCAGCTACCGGTCCAACCCATCATTGCATGATGGCTATAATCATCATCTCCTACATGTGCTGAAACAAAACTGAATAAACCCACTAGTAGAACTAAAAAACTAATTTTTTTCATTTTTTTGTACCTCCATTTAATTTTTTTTGACTAATTTTACACGTAATTAAACTTCTAGAAATTAAATAGACAGATAAGAGTAATATGATTATTGAGAGTATTGTTAGTTCTGCCCCTCTAAAGGGAAGATACATTAAGGCTAATGGCATTCCTATTAATGAAAAGAGGAAAGCTCCACAAGTTGGGCAGCCTGCAGCAAAAGCTCCAATAATTATTCCTATTGTTCCTAAGATTCCTGTTTTTGCTACTGACATTGAAAGTTTTATTTTGAAATAAACTAATGCAATGTAGATTCCAAATAATAAAGATATTATTGCTAACATAACAAGATTAAAGAATGTATAATTTGTTCCACTCATCATTATAAAAATTTTGAGACTTTGGTTAGCTACCGTCGCTAATGTGAATCTATAGAGAACTATGAAGATTATTATACTCGTAATTAAAAAAGTTAAAAAATATCTCCGATTAGATAACACGTTTCTTATTTGTGAAAATGATTCTTTTATTTTTCCCATATTCTAATTTAAGTTAAGCATTCTTTATACATGCTTGGGTGATGACTCATGTGTTCATTCCACTGTTCTAATGTTTGACCTTCTGGAGGATTACATTTATCCACCCCCGTTTTTCCAGAATCTTTTATTACATAGATTATGTTCGGAAAAAAAGTCATTAGAATAACTGCTAAGAGTATAATCCCTAAAAGAACATACAAAATGATATTTTTATTCATTGTGACAGGAACCTCCTTTCATTTTATTTTTGTGTCTTACCATTAGTGTTATTCCAACAACATTAGATAATATTCCGACGACTAGTAACCATGCTTGATATTTAGTAAGAAAAATTGCTATCCCCGAAGCTCCTGCTATTGGAATCATTTGTAATAAAAAATGACTACAACAAGCAATCATACTTCCTCCAGAAATTGTCCCTGTTCCTGCGACCATCCCATTAAGTTGCGCTGTGTGTTTAATTGAGACAAAAAGTCCTATTTGAATTCCAAAACCAATAGCAAGGGGGAAAAGAAGATACCATAAACTTCTAAGGTTCATGAATGCAAAGCTAATTCCTTGGAAAATGCTAACAACTACTAAATAAAATATTAACAGCCCTAATCCGGCCGATATTCCATACAACTCTGAGTTACTTTTTTCTTTTACCATCCCTTACAACAAGCTATTAATTTATTTACGAGGGTGTTGAACCCTTCATGTTCTCTAAAAAGATAAATCACAATAAATATCCCCCATAGAACTAAGATGAAAACCATGCTTCCAATATCAAATTTTTGTAAAACAAAATAAACTAGGGCTAATAGTGTCAGAATGAAAGGTAATCGAAATATTTTGAGATTATCTGAAGTCTTGGATTCTAATAGATAAAATATCCCAGCAATGCTTTGACCAATTAACAAAGCAATTAAAACTTTATCACTAAAATTTCCTAAAAAGTATAAAATTATTAAAAAAATCCAAGTTGTACTTACTGATGCACAAATCACGCAAAATTCTCTCTTTTTGAATATACTTTTTATTATCAAAAATATAAAGAAGAGGCCGGTAATTCCTAGAAGGATTAAAAATAGACTTTCCATGTTAAATAATGAGTTGGATTATAGTTCCTATAATAACTAGTAGAAGAAGAGTCATTATAACTCCCTGGAAAGAAACTGTTTTGCCTTTTCTTAGTTTAGTTATTTTTTTACTAAGCGTTGGAGAAACAAAAACCACTAAACCTCCTAGCAAACTTGTAGCAATTGCGTAATTAACTGCGTATGTTGTGCCATAGTTTCCTATGAAGGAGATGTATAAAGGCCCTATGGTGTTAAATAATGGGAGCAAAGGTAAAACTGTTGTAAGAAAAACTACTAATATAATGACTGTTTTTTGAAAAGGAATTATTCTTTTCTTTTTATCTGCCCAACGGGCAAACCACATTCCCATAGACATTGCAAAGGCACCAATAAATAATGCAACAACAACTTTGCTTATACCTAGCCATATTGCGGCCCCTGCTGCGGCTCCAGCGCCAATTGTGCAAAGAGGGCAATGTGCTAAAATCCTTGGGAGAAAAAAGATAGAAACTACTAAAATTAAAGGGAGACTTTTAGATTTCATAATCATATCCTCATAAACTCTTGCTGGCTTCCATCGTGATTAACAGCATAAATAACCCAATCCCCATTCTTTTGGCCTGGCATTCCAGGGGTTCCAGAAGGCATTCCCGGCATGGCGATTCCTGCGATGTCTGGTTTTTCTTCAATCAATTTATTTACTGCTTCTAGGGGGATGTGACCTTCAACAAAATAATCTCCGATTATTATAGTATGGCAGGATCTTAAATTACTTGGGATATTATATTTGTCTTTTAGTTGATCTACTCCACCTGTTATTACTTTTACATCCAAATCTCCAGACATATAAGTAGAGTAGACACCACAGCAACCACAAGTTGGTTCTTTATATAAATTAACTTCTCCCTTAAAGTTTTCTAGGGCCGGATAACTATTTGCTCCTGAAAACATTAGTATAACTAGGACTATCATAACCCCGATTCCTGCCCATATGTATATTTTTGTCTTTACCATTTTCTGTTTGATTCAGTAGAATCACCTACTGGGTGTTTGTGGTCTTTCCCACCGTCAATAAATAAAAATAAAAAATAAATTAATTTTTAGCTAACAGCCTCCGACCATTCCACTGGAACTGCTTGCAGCAGATGTTGCGGCTTTTGCTGCAGATGGTGCTCCAGAACTTAGTGAGCTAAGAGCTGATGTTTGCCAGATAACTACTATTAATAGTACTATCAGTGCAATCCATATTATTGTCCAAAAAGTTTTTTTATCCATTTTAACATCCTCCGACCATTCCTCCACCACCGGCTTGTGCACCTTGCTCTATTCCTCTATATTGATTACTTGCTAAACTAATATAGTTTATTTCAATCCCTTGAGATTTCATTACAGATGCCTTTGCTTCATGAATATCTGGGAAGAAAAGAACCTTCCATTTCCCTAGTTCTGCTAGAATCTCTTCATCTGTGAATTCATTAGAATGTTCCGTTATTAGATACTTTGCTAGTCCACGCATAGCATAACTATGTGCACATCCACAGGCGGCCTGACCATCTGGGAATATTATAGAGTCTGCTCCACAGCAATATTCACAACTTATGGCCCCTGTAACCCTAATGTATCTTTCAAGATCTGCCCCCGATAGTTCCATAGTAATATCAAGTTGTTTTAGCTTAGATATAGCTACATCGGCGCCCCTAGGATTTGAAGGAGATATATCGTCATAACTAACTCCCAATTCACTTCCATAAACTGCTGGCACTCCTTTAGGAATTATTTCGCTTGCCCCTACTAATGAAACTCCTGTAGAAACTCCCGAAAGTTTAATCCCATTATACAAAACTAAGAGTAATAATATTGCTCCAATAGTTAATGCAACAGTTTCTGCATTCCCAATTTTGAATTTGTCTTCTTTCATTTAGACCCCCTTTCATGTTCTAATGTTTGTTTTACCATAGAAACCTTAGAAAAAAGTTTTATTTAACCGATTCGATGAAACTAGTTACATAGGGTTTTTTACTTCAGAACTATAATGTTATTCATTCCTCTTCGCTTTCTTTCAACTAATTGTTTTGCTTCAAGCTTGTCCATCATTCTTGTCATTTTTACCTTACCGACGCCAAGCTCTTCCATTAAACTAATTTGGAAAAATGCCCCACCCTCTCTTTGAAGAATTTCTACTACTTTCTTCTCTGTGGCATCTAGTCCGGAAAGATTGATAGTTTTCTTGGGAATTTTTTGTTTGACTTTTTGAATAATAATCTTTTCCGATTCTTTTGCGAAAATTAGGAAGAGTCCTATCGCAAAAACTAATCCCGCAATGGCTAAACTTAAATTTGTTTGGACAGTTATTGTATCATACATTTCACAAGTTGGACCGTGTTCACATGTTTGTCCCACTATGTCTTTTAGGGCAGAATTAAAGATTAAAATTATTACTACCATTAAGACTGCAATTCCAACAATAAGATATCCAACGTTTCTGTTCTTCATAGTATTTGAAAAATTAGACTCTATAAAAAGGTATCTTTAACAGTGTTTACTTAATGGGAGGAGGATTCTGCTCACAATTCACTCTTGAGAATATTTTATTTAGTTCAAGAGCAAATTGCTCGACCCCCGTTACGGGGCTTCGCTCATGAGGGGAGGAGGATTCGAACCCCCGTAGGCAAAAGCCACAGCCGCTTAAAGGCTGCCCGTTTGGCCGCTCCGGCATCCCCTCAGGTAAATTTATGACTTAAGATTGCCTTATAAAATTATCCCTAAGGTATCCAATGATTACAAGAACTTTTAAAAGAGGTAAATCATCTTTTAGGTTATGGATATCAATGAAGAGTCTTTGGAATTGCATAAAAAGTTGAGGGGAAAAATTGAAGTAAGGTCTAAGGTTTCTATTAATAATAAAAAAGATTTGTCTTTGGCTTATACTCCGGGTGTTGCAGAAGTTTGTAGAGTTATTCATTCTAATAAGGAAAAGGTTTATGATTATACCTCAAAAGGGAATATGGTTGCAGTAATCTCTGATGGTTCTGCAGTCTTGGGACTTGGGAATATTGGGGCGGAAGCTTCTCTCCCAGTTATGGAGGGAAAGGCTATTTTGTTCAAAGAGTTTGCAGATATTGACGCTTTTCCGATAATTCTTAATAAACAAGATATCCAAGAGACTATTAATACAATTAAGAATATCTCTCCAGGATTTGGGGGTATAAACTTGGAAGATTTTAAGGCTCCGGAATGTTTTGAAATTGAGGCTGCACTTCAAGACCTTGGAATTCCTGTAATGCATGATGACCAACATGGAACGGCAGTGGTGGTTCTTGCCGGGTTGATTAATGCTCTAAAATTAAAGGGTTCTGATAAAAAAGATGTAGGGATTGTTTTGAATGGAACTGGGGCTGCAGGAGTTGCAATAACTCGAATACTTTTAGAGTATGGTTTCAAGAATATTATTTTAGTAGATAGTAAGGGAACAATTTATAGGGGAAGAAAAGATTTAAACGAAATAAAAAAAGAATTGGCTGAACTGACAAATAAAGAATTGATTAAAGGAGGATTGAGAGATGCTTTGGAAGGAGTTGATATTTTTATTGGAGTTAGTAAAGGAAATTTATTAACTAAAGATATGATTGGCGTTATGAATGAAAAACCAATTATTTTTGCATTGGCAAATCCAACTCCAGAGATAATGCCTGATTTGGCCAAAGAGGCGGGGGCCTTTATCATTGCAACTGGAAGAAGTGATTTTCCAAATCAGGTTAATAATGTTCTTGCATTTCCAGGAATATTTAGAGGAGCCTTAGATATCCGCGCAAAAAGAATTACCAATAAAATGAAAATTGCTGCTGCCGAAGCTCTTGCCTCGTTAGTTGCAGAGCCCTCTGTTGACATGATTATCCCCCATTCTTTGGATAAAACTGTTGTTCCAAGAGTTGCTGAGGCTGTTAAGAAAGCTTATTTTTAGAGAAGACTTTAAGAAGAAGCTTTAGATTATCGTTTGATGCTTTGGGAAGACTTATTTATTATGATTGCCACCATCTTGCTTAGTTATGCCCTCGTTCCGCAAGTAATTTATGGTTTCAAAAAGAAAAAGAAATTTGTTGTTATACAGACTTCCTTATTGACTACAATTGGTCTTTTGATGCTTACAATTTCTTATATTTCTTTAGAACTTCCTTTAGCCCTTATCTCCAATTCGGTTGCCGTGATATTGTGGATGTTGATTCTTATTCAAGGAAGTATATATAAAGAATAGCGAGAGGTGGATTTGGCTTCGTGTCAAAGACACTCGCTGCACGGAATCTTGCTAACGCAAATTCATCCAAACCATGACTGGTTCAAATCTAAAACTATTAATAGCGAGAGGTGGATTTGAACCACCGACCTCGAGGTTATGGGCCTCGCGAGCTGACCAGACTGCTCCATCTCGCTATGATAAAATCTGTCTAAAAAGCATTATAAAGCTTTCTCTGCTCTGATTGTTATGGGATGGATAATTGGAATTGATGATGCGGGGAGGGGACCTGTTCTTGGCCCTATGGTTCTTGCAGGGGTGTTGATGGATGAGAATGAGGAGGTAGAGGTTAAGGCTCTTGGAGCTAAAGATTCCAAACTCTTAGACCCTGAAAAAAGAAAGATTATTGGGGACAAGATTACTAAAAGGTTTGAATATCATACTGAGGTGACTACTCCAAAAGAAATTGATAACTCTAATAACCTTAATTATCTTGAAGCAATTAAGGCGGCAATGATAATAAACACTTTGGTGGAAAAGGCCGAGGGAAGTGTGAGGGTGATTATTGATTGTCCTTCTGTGAATATCCAAAATTGGACACTTGATGTCCAAAAGTTGATTAAGAAGCCAGAAAAGGTAAGCCTTATTTGTGAACATAAGGCAGATGTTAATCATGCTGTCGTTTCTGCTGCCTCAATAGTCGCGAAAGAAAAGAGAGAAGAGGAGATTTTTAAGCTAAAGTTTAAATTTGGAGAAGATTTTGGTAGTGGGTATCCTGCAGACCCAAAAACTAAAGAATTTTTGAAAAATAATTTTGATAATAAGAAGTATAAGGACTTGATTAGGTTCTCTTGGAAAACTGTTAAAAAATTACAAGACGATGTTGGGCAGGGGAAGTTATTCTAATTTCCTCCAATAATCCTTAAAAACTCCGGTTTCTTTCTTTTCTCATGACCTATATAAAAAGGGTGGTGATGCAGGGGTTTAAGAGTTTTGCTCGGAAGACAGAAATTCCTCTTGAGAATTCTATGAATGTCATAGTGGGACCTAATGGTTCTGGAAAGTCTAATATCACAGATGCCTTATGTTTTGTTTTGGGGAGGCTTTCTATAAAATCTATCAGAGCGGCCAAGGCGGCTAACCTTTTATTCTCTGGAAATAAAATTTATAAGGCCTCTCCAGAGGCCTCTATTGAAATGGTTTTTGATAATACAGATAATACTTTTTCAATAGATTCTTCTGAACTGACAATCAAAAGAATTGTTAGGCGAAACGGACAGTCAATCTATAAAATTAATGATCATGTGAAAACTAGACAAGAGCTATTGGAGTTGCTTGCACAGGCGGGGATAGACCCAAATGGTTTTAATATTGTTCTTCAAGGTGAAATTCAATCGCTTGTTAAAGCAACCCCAGAAGAAAGAAGAAAAATTATAGAAGAAGTTGCAGGAATTTCAATTTATGAGACTCGGAAGCATAAATCCCTTTTAGAGTTAGATAAAACTGATGAAAAGTTAAAGGAAGTTTCTGCTGTTCTTAAGGAGAGAAATTCATATTTAAAAAATTTAGATAAGGAAAGACAAGAAGCGCTTTCTCATCAAAAGTTGGAGGAGATGATTAAAAGGTGTAAGGCCACATTGCTTTCTAAAGATTTGAAAGAGAAAGAGAAAGTTCTTTCTGGTGTTGATAAGGTTATAGGGGAGATTGAAAAAGAGGTTGAAAAAAACAAAAAAGAGGTTGTTCGAAAGAATATTGGATTAGAAGAGTTACAAGAAAAAATATCTACAATTAATAATCGTATACAGTCTTCAACCAGTAACGAGCAAGAAGGACTTCATAAGGAAATAAGTGATTTGAAAGCAGATGTTGCGGGATTAAGTGTTCGTCAAGAGAATTTTGAAAATAGAATTGTTAGTGGGAGAGATGGAATAAGGAATAATCGGGAAAAGGTTGAAATTTTAGAAAATGAGATTAAAAAAATAAGAGTTTCTTCTCCAGAAATAGCTAAACAACAAGAGCAACAAAGATTTCTCCAGAAAAAGGTTGATGATTTGGAACAACAAAGAAGAAGATTTTATCGAATTAAGTCGGAAGTTTCTACATTAGAAAATCAAAAAATTGAGAAAGAGAAATTTATTATTGAATCTAAAAAAGAAATTTCTTTGATTGAGCAGGGGATTGAATCTCTATATAGGGAAATAAAATATGGAAAATCTGTTGAAGCCATAATTAAAATAAAAATGGGTGCTAAGGAGAAAGTTAAGGAGATTGAAAATCAAATTTCTTTGTTTGAGGCAGAGATATTGAAGTTAGAAAAGGAGAATGCGGTTTATGAAAAGGAAATTGAAGGCGAGGAAAAATTAAGAGGGAATATTTCTAATTTGAAAGTTTGTTTTATTTGTAAACAAGTGGTTAGTGAAGACCATAAACATAAAATTTCGTCCGACGCTGAGGAGAAGATTATGGCTGCAAAAGTTGGATTAAGAGAGAACGGGGGGAAAATTGAAGAAAATAGGAGGAAAATTGAAGTTATTGTCAAGAACCATAGAGAACTTCAAACAAAGATTAATGAATTAGAGATTGATAGGATGAAAATTGAAAATTCTGAAGAAAAAAAGAATCAGATTATTCGACTTTCTCGGGCCCAAAAAGAGGCTAGTCATGAACTTGCTTTGATTAATGAAAGGTTCCATGCTGCTAGAGAAAGTTTTGAGAAACTTAAAGGTGCTGAGGGAGATTATGATGAAACAAGACTTAGACTTCAAGAACTTTCTTTTGCTGATATGGACGTTGACGCAGAGATTTCAATGAAAAAGAGAGAAGTTAATCGTTTAAATGTGGATATTAAAACCACTACAAGGGATGTGGAGGATTCTGAAGTTGAATTAAAGAAGATTATCACTCTAGTCAATGGAAAAAAGGCCTTATTGGAGAAGAGGGAAAAGGAGGAGGAGGAACTTTATAATAAATTTCAAAAACTTTTTGAGGAGAAGACGGAGTTACAGGACAAACAAAAAGTAATTGAGACAGATATTATGGGGTTTCAACATGTTATTAGAGGATTTGAGGACAAAGTTAACGAGAATAAAATTAGAAAAGCTCAATTCTCTGCGCAAATGGATGCTTTGAAAACAGAGTTAAATGAATTTGGTTCTTTTGAAGAAATTAATATTCCTGTTGACAAGATTAGAGAAAGATTACAAGAGGCACAATTTAGGATATCTAAATTGGGAAATGTTAATATGAGGGCTTTGGAGGCTTTTGAAAAGGTGGAGGAACAATGTAGGCTAATTTCTGAAAGAGTTAGTATGATTGAGGGTGAGAAAGAAAAAGTTCTTAAAATTATTTTAGAGATTGACAAGAAGAAGAAGAAATCTTTTTTGACTACCCTTGAAGCTGTTAATGAATATTTTACAAGGAATTTTAGCCAACTTTCTAATAAAGGAACAGTATTCTTAGAATTAGAAAATAAAAAAGACCCTTTTGCTGGAGGGATTAATATTTTAATTAAGGTTGCACGGGGGAAGTATTTTGATGTTACAAGTTTGAGTGGAGGAGAAAAAACTCTTGTGGCGCTTTCCCTAATCTTTGCAATTCAAGAGTACAGACCATATTGCTTTTATGTTTTAGATGAGATAGATGCTGCCTTGGACAAACACAACTCTGAACTATTAGCTGCCTTGATAAAAAAGTATATGACTGCAGGACAGTATATCATTATTACCCATAATGATACATTGATTAGTGAGGCAACAAATTTATATGGAGTTTCAATGCAAGAAAATATTTCTAAGATTGTTAGTTTGAAGGTTTAGATAATTTTTTAAACCCTTATTTGCTAGGGTGGGTTGTGTGTATAGAGGTACCACTCTTGAAGGCCGGCCCAACGTTGTTAATCTTTTTAGATAATTCTGTCTTTATCTCTTTGGGGACCTTTGTCTAAGGGAACTGTTTACACTGGGAACAAAACGAAAAATGAAAGAAGAAACCAAAAATAGAAAGAATCCGTTGTGGATTTTAGTAAAGACTGAATGGCAAAGTCTGGGAAAGAGAAAACCAATTTTCTTCCTTTACATGACTTTGTTTGTTATAGCTGGGGCAATATCTTTGCTTAATCCTTTGGTTGTGGGTTTGATATTTAATACTATTCAGAATGAGATAACTACAGAGGCTGATTTATGGAGATTGATTGGGTATATTATGCTAATTTTAGTTATTGAAGTAGGGTTCTGGGTTTTTCATAGCATCGCGAGGGTTCTGGAAATAAGGACCGGATTTTATGTGGGAAAGAATTATACTAATAAAAAAATTCAGAGAATTATAGACTTACCTATCGAGTGGCATAAAGACCACCATTCAGGAGATACTATCGATAAGATTAACAAGAGTAGTGGGGCAGTTAAACAATATTCGATGCATACTTCTTTCCAGATACTTAACGCAATTATTAGGCTAGTTGGTTCTGTGGTAGTTCTTCTATTCTTTGATTTAACTGCGGCCCTTGTGGCCTTAGTATTCACTTTCTTAGTTTTATTCGTAATTACAAGAATTGATAGAATATTGGTCAAGAAATATAGAGAAAGAAATAAATTAGAGAATAAAGCTGCTGCGGCTATTTATGATTATATTAGTAATATATTTACTGTTGTAACCTTAAGACTAAGAAAAATTGTTAGGAAAGAAATTGATAATAAATTGGAGGCATCTTACCCCCTACAAAAGGAGATTGCGTCTTTGAGTGAGTTTAAGTGGGCTATTGCAGGAATTTCAATACAAATAATGGTAGTTGTGCTTCTTTCGTTGAAGGCCTATAGAGATTTTACAACAACTGGAATAATTCTAATTGGAACCCTATATATTCTGTATAGCTACCTTCAGAGAATGGGGGAAACGTTCTACTCTCTTGCATGGTTATATGGAGATATTTTGAAGATGGGGGCCAATGTGGAGAATATAGAACCAATAGATATAGAGTACATGAAAATTAAGAATACTTTGGATGGGAACTTAGAGGCAAATTGGAAAAAGATTGACTTGAAGGGAATAGAGTTCACTTATGGAGAAGAGGGTAAGGAAAAACATATGGATAATATAGACTTCTCTTTTAAACGTGGAGAGAAAATTGCCTTGGTTGGCGAAAGTGGCTCCGGTAAGTCAACCTTATTGACATTGCTTAGAGGTCTTTATGACTCTGGGAAGGGAGAAGTATATTGTGATGGGGTTCTCCTAAAAAAGGGTTTCAATAAGATTAGAAAGCATGTAACTCTTATTCCCCAAGACCCAGAGATTTTCAATAATACTATTGGGTTCAATGTTACTATGGGCCTTTCTTATAGTAATAAAGATGTTCAGGAAGCAATTAAGATGGCTAGATTTTCAAAAGTCATTGATAGATTAGAGAAGGGTTTAGAAACAAATGTTATGGAGAAGGGAGTCTCATTATCTGGAGGAGAAAAGCAAAGGCTTGCCTTAGCTAGAGGACTTTTAGCTGCTTATGATAGTGATATCGTTCTGATGGATGAACCAACCAGTAGTGTAGATAGTTTAAATGAATTAAAGATTCATGAGGAAGTTTTCAAGGCGTTTAAAGATAAAACAATAATCTCTTCAATCCATAGACTTCATTTACTTGATAAGTTTGATAAAATCTGCTTCCTTGAGAGGGGGAAGATTCTTGCTAGTGGAACTCTTGATGAAATGAAAAGGTTTCCTAAGTTTAATAGGCTTCTAAAGAAGTATAAAAGTGTGAAGGATTAGTCCTTTTTCTCTTTTTCTTCAAGATTATCCTCAGATAGATTGTCCAATAGGCGAATATACTCATCTCTGTCTATAGGGCAAGGAAGATTACTTTCGATGGAATATTAAGGTTAAATTAATATTTATATCTATTTATTGAGAAAAGGGGAAAATTTAAGTTTTATAGGTTCTTTTTGTAAAATAAAAAGTAACACCAAAGGTGTTTCATGTTTATACCCTTTGGCAATAAAAAGTAATGTCAGAGACATTGCATATTTATTTCGCAAGCGAAATAAAAAGAACAGGAATTAAAAATAAAATTCCAAAATAAAAAAATGTTTAGTAGTAGCTAGTTTCTACTTCTTCGATTGGCTTTTCTCGTCTTGTTACAAGAACGATTAATACTGCAAGGAGAACTACGAATACAACTACAAGAACTACTGTCCAAGCAACTAAAGATACAGATACGCTTGATCCCGTAACATTAGCACCGAAAACAGTTTGTTCGCCGTTGACATCTACTGAAAATGTGTATGTTCCAACAGATGCATCGTCAGATGCTGTTACTGTAATCTGGACTGTCTCGCTAGAGTCTGGACCAACTGCAACTGCAGAAGGTACTGACACTTTTAAAGCATCTCCAGAAACGGCATTAATGTTGAAAACTTTTACATCATTTGCAGAGTTAACTATAACCATTTCATAGGTTACTGTTTCTCCTGCATTAAGGTCCTTGTTCTTTGAAGTAGCTAATACTGTAGTTGCAGATCCGGAACCATCGACACTTATCAACTTCTTAACAGTAGTTGAAGAGTCATCGTTGTAAACTTCAATTTCCATTTCGTAAACGCCTCTTTCAGCGTTTGATGGAACCTTCAAGTAAACAGTTCTATAAGATGCGTCTGCGTCGTCTTCGCCATTGTCGTCAACTTCTTGAGCAACAACATCTCCCATATATCCTCTGGTTGAAACACCTAAGGAAGGGATTGATGCAATAACATATACGTCATCAGCATCATCGAAACCAACGTTCTTTGCAACAACTGAGACTGGGAAAACATCTCCTGCGGAAACAGTTGAAGAATAGTCAACAGATAAAATTTCAAGAGTATACGATTCTCTTTGCATGTTTATTGTATATTCCATTTCTGTTCTGTCGCTTGAGGAGACAATCTCGACATAGAGTGTATACTCTTCTGTTAAGATGTCAGAATCAGATGGCAATCTTAGAGATAAAAGCTTAGTATACCGGCTATCCTGAACAATATCAAACCTCGAAGTTGAGGCTGAAACATCATCTCGGTGTCCTTCCATACTAATCTTAACTCTTACGTCATCCATGTCCATATCTGCGGTAAATGTAACTCTAACAGGAACAACATCTCCAACCATACCAGCTACTGCTGTTGCAGTGGGTGCTGAATATAATGTTAAATCATTGAACCTTGTTTCTACGCTACCAGGCACTGCAAGCTCGGCTGCAGCTGCAAAACTAACGAAGAATAGAGCAATAGCCACAAAAAAGGGAACTAAAAGCAAGTTTCTTTTCATGTTTTTCATTTTGAATTTAGTTAATATTGTGACATCTAGAGGGTATTTAAACCTTAGCATTTGTTGTAATTATTAAATGACAAAAAAACTTAAAAAGTATACTTTCGTATACTATTTAGTGTAAATATGAGTAACAAAAAGAAAATTCGAAAGAATTCCGATATGGGGAAGATAACGACGTTGAAACTCTTAGAGGAAACTAAAACTAGGATTGAGAAGTTAAGAGAACATAAAAGAGAATCTTATGATGATATTTTAAGAAAAGTACTCTATATCCTTAATATTGTTAGGGATGACCCCGAAAAGTCGAAAAGAATCTTAGAGAGAATTGATGATTTAAGGAAACGTATGTTTGAAGAGGAAAAGCAGCAGAAAGAAGATTTGAAGAAAGAGATGAAAGAAAATTAAATCTTAGGAATGTCTAGAAGTTCAAGGTTTATTCTTCCAACATTCTGAACTAAGTATGTATGAAGTTTCTGTATAATCAAATCTTGGAGTCCTTCTTTCAATAGCCCATGACAGTTTCCTATATCACTCTCTGGATTCATTATTACACCTAATGGAAGACTGCATTGCATTTCTTTTCCCTCTAGTTTTATAGAATTCTGATTGTTTAACTCTCCTTGAAGAAGTTTTACGTTCACGTTGCAACGCTCATTAGAGTCTCCAGTTATAATATACTCATAAATCATATCCGTTCCACCGATAAACTTTGTTCTTATACAAGACTCTAGGTTTGCGTTAAAACAATCCTTGTCTTCGCAATCAACATACCCTAATAAAAAGAACCAACCGACATAAGCTACGATTGCTACGATTAGAACTACAATAACAACTTTCCAAATAGTTTTTGGCTCACTCTCCTCTTTGACCATTACTTAATAAAAGGTTGAGTGGTATATAAAAGTTATTAAAAAATAAGGGCCCCTTTTTCAAGGGGCACTCTCTAAAGAGTTTTATATTGAAATCATTTCTATGTTGGTTTCTGGAATCTTGTTGAATGTTTGCGCTGCGACTGCTCTTGAACCAAGACTCTCTGCTGCTTGGATTATAGATGTTGTTGCATTGGAAACCATTAACACAAATGCTTCTTTCTCATTAATTGAGTTAAGCCTAGAAGAGGGGACATTCCCAACAATTTCTAAATTGTCGTTTAGAATTATTACATTCTTTCCTTTAATCTCATTTGAGAGTTCTCTCAATTTTGAGATATCTGCGTTTGTTAGTTTTCTTCTTTCAACATCCTTTGGTTCTTCTCTAGAGTCTTGTCTTTCTGGTTTTTCAAAAGACTTCCTAAAGGGGGTGTTGGATTTCCTTAAGAATTCTGTTGCAGGAACTTTTTTTCTAAGTGCTTGCATTAATTCTTTCCCGGTAAGCTCTTCGACTTCTTTTCCATCAGGCGCTTGGGTTATGTAAGTAACTTTCGCATTATCATAAACATTCTGTGCGATTAAGTTTCCACCCCTATCACCATCTACAAAAAGGGTAATTTCTTTTGTTTCTCCTAAGGTGGTAATTGTTTTTGGAAACTTTGTTCCTTGCATTCCGATAACATTCTTAATCCCATATTTTAACATATTCATAACGTCGGCTCTTCCTTCGACTACAATTATCTCTTTTGAGGACTCCACATCAGGACCTGCAGCTAAACCTTCTGGACCATATTCAATTGCTTTTGAAACTCTTGAAGACTCTCTGAGTTCTGTTCCCATTTCACTTGAATCCATTCCTTCATTTTTGATTCCAGCAAGAAGCGCTTTTGCCCTTTCCATGATGTAATCTCTCTTTGATCCTCTAACATCTGAAATTTCCCTAATAGAAATTTTTGCATCTGTTGGACCAATCTTATCAATAGTTTCTAAGGCTGCTGCGATTATTGTTGTTTCTGTTTTATCTAAGGCAGTGGGTATTGTAATCTCTCCAGTGGTCTTTCCACCTTCGGTTTTTAAGTCAACCTCTATACGGCCAATTTTTCCTTCCTTTTGAAGTTCTCTTAATTCCATATCACTTCCAAGTAGACCTTCTGTTTGTCCAAATAATGCCCCAATAACATCTGGTTTTTGGAATGGACCATCCGCTACGAAATCAGCTATAATCGAGTATTTAATCGACGTTGGACTAATTTTTGCCATTTTTTTTCTCCATTTAATTTATTTATTGTTAGAAATAGACCTCTCGCTCCCTTGAGCCTTTACTGAATATAAGTGTGATATTAATAATAATAACTACTGGTTATTCTAACATAATATGAATCTATTTAGGGTTTTTAAAGTTTCCGCAGGAGGGAGGGGACAAAATTTTTAGAGTCAGTATTTGAAATCTTCTCCTCGGAAATCACACAAATATTTAAATACCTCATAGGTCAATGAAAAGTAAATAAAGAGGCTACTAAAGATGGACTACGAAGACAAAGACGACATCGAAAACGAGGAAGAAGAAAAAGAGGAAGAAAAAGAAGACGATGAAGTTGAGTTTGGGGAAGAAGAATAGCCTAAAAAAACAAAATGTCTGAACTTGAAGAGGAATACGACCAATGCGATTTCGACTTCACCGAGGGTGTTGAGGAATCTGAAATAAATTAAAAAATTTTTGTTTTTATTTCTAAAACCTTATAGGGGTTACTAGCCATTTTATAGTCCCTCAATCAATTTTGCTTCTCTAAACATCCCAAGAGCCTTGTAGGTAAGAATTAATTTTGTTTTTATTTCCTCTTTTTCAATGCCTTCTAAATTCATTTTTATTACTCTCTCATAAAACTTCGCCGCAGTGGCTCTTTTGCCTTTCTTTTCTAATTCTCTTGCCATAGTCATATAGATATTCTTTTGTGTAAGTTTTATTCTGGCTTTTTGTTCTATGTTCGCATCTCTCCCTGCCCTAGTAAACATTTCATCAGCATCTTCTACCCTTCCAGCCCGAGCATATAGTTCTGCGGCAGAGAGGTGACTTTCAACCTTATGAGTATAAATTATTTCTATTCCAGCTTTGTTTGACATTGCTTTAGCTGCTCGCTCAAACATTTTTCTTTCCTCGTAGAGTTCTGAAAGAGTTTTCCATAAAAACCTCTTTGTTTCAAAATCAAATCCAGAGATTTTTAATGCAGATTCGAGATAGTTAATTTTGTTTAGAGGAGTCTGCATCTGTTTTAACCGTTCCTTAATGTCTTCAATATCTTCTTCACGTACGTTTATTGCCATATCTTGGGAAGTTTGTTAGAGTTTTTAAGAATTTATGTGGTGAATTACAAAATAATAAAAAAATCCTTAAAAAATAAAAAGGATGAAATAAAATTGGTCTTTTCGACCTTATTTCTTTGCTTCGATTTTCTTTTCTACAAGAGATTTGCAAACACCTGCTGCAACTGTTATTCCTGCGTCTCGGATAGCAAATCTTGACATATGTGGATTCTTATCTGCAGATTCCAATACAAGATTTCCGATCGGCTTAATCCTAACAATAGCAACATCCCCATTCTTCAAAAAGTCAGGGTTTTCTTGAGCAACCTGTCCTGTCGCTGGGTCCAATCGAGCCTTTAATTCCACAAATTGACATGGAACTTGGGCTGTATGAACGTGGAAGACTGGAGTATATCCTTTAGCAATTACTGTTGGATGGTTAATCACAGCAATCTGTGCTTCAAATTCCTCAACTATCTTTGCTGGATCTGCAGCATCACAAATAACGTCGCCTCGAGCCATGTCCTTCTTACCAACACCTCTGATGTTGATACCGACATTGTCTCCGGCTTCTCCTTGCTGTAGCTGTTCGTGGTGAGCTTCGATAGATCTAACTTCACCTGTTATTCCAGTTCCGGATCGACCTGGTAAAATGATGACCTTTTGGCCAATTTTCATGATACCTGTTTCAATCTTTCCTACAGGAACAGTACCAATTCCATTAATCTCATAGACATCTTGGATTGGCATTCTCATTGGTAAATTTGTTGGTTTCTCTGGTGCAGGGAATTTGTCCATCTGTTCAAGAACAGTTGGCCCTTTGTACCATGGCATCTTGTCTGTTTTCTTAGCCATATTATCTCCCATTAATGCAGAACCTGCAATAAATGCAGTTTCATCGGGTTTATATCCTGCTTGTTTGATAACAGCTTTTACATCCTCAACAGCCTTGTTAAACTTAGCTTCGTCGTACTTTACAACATCCATCTTGTTGATTAAAACTGCTAGGTTTTTTACACCCATAGTTCTAAGCAACCAAACGTGTTCTTTTGTCTGAGGTTGTACACCATCTTCACATCCAACAACTAAAAAGGCAGCATCTGCTTGTGAGGCTCCAGTGATCATGTTTTTAACAAAATCTTTGTGACCGGGCGCATCAATAATTGTAACTTCATAATTCTGAGTTATAAGCTTCTTGTAAGACAAGTTAATAGTAACTCCTCTTTCTCGCTCTTCTTTCAGATTATCCATTACATAAGCAAATTCAAACCCTGCTTTACCATGTTTTGCTGCTTCGTCTTTAAGTTTCTTCAAATCTTGTTCAGAAACTGCTCCGCCTTCATAGAAAATTCTACCAACTGCGGTAGACTTTCCTTGGTCGACGTGTCCAACGAAGACAACGTTCATTCCTGGTTTTGTTTTAGCCATTTTTATTTCTGTTTTTATTTAGTTAATTTAATATACCAAACACGAAGAGAGGTATAATTAAATGTGTAAGAAGTGGTTTTTAAAGGTTGTGGGTTAATGGTTTTCTAGAGTTTTTTATACATAAAGGTCCAATCAGAAGTTTTTTCATAATCTTGTTTCTCATACCATTCCCTTAATGAGTCATTTTTAGGGCCTATAAAAAGAGATGCCTCTTTGATGCCTCTTTTCTTTATTATCTCCTCTGCTTTTTTCATCAATAAAATTCCGACCCCCTTTCTTCTCCAATTTTTATCTACAGATAGCCTCCATATAAACCCATTCCATCCATCCTCTACAATAAACACGCAGCCAATTATCTTCTCCCCCTCCTTAGCTACTAAAATTGATTCTGGATCTCTATTTATCTTTCTCTTCAAATTTTCTTCTGCTTCCCAGGTTTTATCATAAAGATTACTTTCTTGAAGAATATTTTTTACACACTTATAGTCTCCTTCCTTGTAAAAAGTAATCTTTGACATATTAAAATTAGTTTTTTGAATTATAAAAAGTTATACTTTCCAAAACTACTGATTCTCAGCAAGACCTTTTCTATCCCTAATTTGTCGAATAACTTTTGCTTGTAAATCTGTTGGAAGCTTTTTGAAAGTCTGGTTTACTAAACTAGATACTCCCCGGCCCTCTGTAGTAGACCTTAGGTCTGATGTCCATCCAATCATTTCAGATACTGGAAGTTCCCCTTTGATTGTTATCATCGCGGCTTCTTGTTCAACATCTATTAAATTTCCCCTCTTCTGAGAAACTAGGGAGGTTACTGCACCCATAAACTCTGTAGGGGCTTCAATTTGGTGAATTTGAACTGGTTCAAAAATTGCTGGAGAGGCTTTAGCAAAGGCTGCCCTAATAGACTCTCTTATTGCTGGATAAACTTGTGCTGGTCCTCGGTGAATTGCGTCTTCGTGAAGTTTTAAGTCCATAAGAGAAACTTTTAATTTTAAACAAGGTTCTCTTGCCATGGGTCCTGCTTTCATAACTTCTTCAAAGGAATCTAATACTAATTCTATGACTTCTCCTATATGGACTTCTCCTTTTGTTTTGTCTAAGAAAACATTGCCTTGGAAAATATCTCTGTATTGTTGGGCTTCTTCCCTTGCAATTCCTAAGTTTACTATTGTCTGGTCAAGAGTTTTATCTTTTTTCTTCATTCTTCCAGTGGGGAGTACTCCATCGACTATTGCTTGTGAAATCTTTTCTTCTAAAGGTTCTACTTTGATAAAGAAACTGTTGTGTTTGTTTGGAGATCTTCCTTCTGCTGGTTCACTTGCTTTGGCGACAGATTCTCTATAAACAATAATTGGTGGACCCATCTCTATCTCTAAATGTTTTTCGGATTTTATTCTATTTTCAATAATCTCTAAATGTAATTCTCCCATTCCTGAAATAAGAGATTCTCCCGTTTCTTCATTAATTTCGATTCTAAGGCTCGGGTCTTCTTTTCCAACCTGCCTTAGTATCTCAATTAATTTTGGGAGGTCTGCTGTTCTTTTTGCAGTAATTGATTTTGTAACAACTGGCTCAAATAAATGATTTATTGCATCAAATGGTTCCATTGGTTCGATAGAAATAGTTTCGCCGACGACAACATCTTTGAGTCCTACAATTCCTACAATATTCCCTGCAACAACCTCATCTAATTGAACTCTTTTTGCTCCCTTATAGATAGAAACTTGCTGAGCCCTAACTTTTTTCTTAGTAATATTCATATAGAGCTCATCTCCTTGTTTGATTTTCCCAGAAAATAATCTTCCTGCTGCCACTTCTCCTGCATGAGGATCAATAACAATTTTAATTGGAACAAAGGCCACCTTGCCATCTACATTACAAGATTTTAGGTCTTTTCCCATTTCACTGTCTGGATCTCCATGCCAGATTCTTGGAATTCTATACTCTTGAGCAACTTTTGGATTTGGATGATTTCTAACAACCATATTTAAAATCACTTCGTGTATAGGTGCTTTTTTTGCAAGAACTTTATAGTTTTCCCCGCCAGCCTCATAAGCATCAATAATCTCTTTGAAAGAAATTCCTTTTTTCTTCATATAGGGAATAGACAATGCCCAATTATGAAATGCTGAGCCAAATGCTACGGAACCCTCATTTACAGAAACCTGCCATTTGTCTTTGTATCCTTCTTCTGCGATTTGAGAAATTAATCTGTTTACATCATTAATGATTTTAATAAATTTCTTTTGCATTTCCTCAGGAGTTAACTTAACTTCTCGAATTAAACGATCAACTTTATTGATGAACAAGATTGGCTTTACTCTTTCTTTTAGTGCTTGTCGAAGAACTGTTTCTGTTTGGGGCATAATCCCTTCCGATGCACAGGTCAAAACGATTGCTCCATCAACAGCCCTCATTGCCCTTGTTACGTCTCCTCCAAAATCTACGTGGCCCGGAGTATCAATCAAATTAATGAGATAGTCTTGACCATCTAAATTATGAACCATAGAAACGGATGCCGAATCGATAGTAATTCCTCTTTCAGCCTCGTCTTCATGGAAATCAAGCACACAGGCCTTTCCGGCAAGATTTTCGCTCATCATTCCCGCCCCAGCTAACAAATTGTCTGAAAAAGTTGTTTTTCCATGATCAATGTGTGCACAGATGGCAATGTTTCTAATCTGTTCTGGATTCCTTTGTAATTCCCTAATCTTTATTGTATCTTCTGTTGCCATGTTTACCTGGCAGCATCGGCCTGCTTCTCGGCGTCATTCTTTTTAGAAATTGCGTAACTTTCATTGGAATTTTCTGCTGCCTTCATTACTTCATTGGCTAAAGCTTCTACAATTGTTGCCTTTTTATTAAATGCCTTATCATAAGCCCCATTAGAAATATATCTCAAGACCAAATTTAGTCTTCTTCGAGGACTAACATCAACTGCTTGAGGATATCTAGCGCCGCCATATTCTATAGCTGTTACTTCATCCCTTGGTGCTCCGTTTTCTATTGCTTTTACAAAAATCTTTAGAGGGTTTTCACCTGTTTTCTCTTGGATAATCTTGAATGCATCTATAACAATCTTTGTACATTTTGCCTGTTTTCCAGTAATCCATCCGGTGATTATCCTATGTTTTTTTCCTCTTGAGCCTGGAACTTGTAGAAGATTTATCAATCTTTCAACAACATTAATTTTAGATTTTGTGGGGTCCCATTTTATTCTTCCATGAGATTTAAGCATAAGCTTTGAACTAAGATTCACCACCTTCTTTAATCCTGGGTCTTCAACCCTCACCTCTGTGGGGTCGAATAAACCAAAAACTTTCATTTGCATTTTATCTTCTACCTTTTTCAATCTGGCCGGTCCAAAGTCTGGCTAATGGCTGATCATTTACTTTAATTACTTGAAATCGAACACCAGACAAATCCCCTTTTGTTCGGCCTTGCTTTCCACCAATTCTTTCAATAACTACTTCGTCATGTTCATCTACAAATTTTTGTGCTAGGTTTCCTGGAATAAATGCTGTAACTTCTTTTCCATTCTTAATTAGTTGCACCCTACAGCACTTCCTCATTGCAGAGTTTGGTTGTTTTGCTTCCTTCTGAATCTTCTTGACAACAATCCCCTTTGCTTGTGCAGCCCTTCCAATTGGATCAAATTTTAACCCAATTCCCAGTCTCTTCTTTTTATAGGGCAACCTATTATCTCTAAACTTCTTTCTTGTTTTCTTTAATTTTCTTGCATTCATCAATCCCATTGTATCATAAGTGAAATTTTGATTTAAAAACCTTCTGTAAGGAGCCTTATTACATAAAAAGGTTTAATTAAGCGATTCTTAATTTTGAGATGTGAAAGAAATTTTTCATGATGTCTGAAAGTTCTTTTTCTCTTGCCCTATTTCTCCCAATCAAAGATGCCTTGCTTTGACGACCAGCATTGATGGTTATGGAGTTTTCTTTTATTTCAATTTTGTTAAATTCTATAGGGTTTATAACAGCCTCAACGAACTTCCCAATTTCTTCTCTGCTCTCTCCCTCAGGCATAACAATTACTCTAATCTTCCTCCCCAACACACTCCTTATTTTTCGAATATTCTCTGCTCCTGGTCCAATTGCTCTTGAAACTTTTGATCTGGGTACAGCAAATATAATTTGCCGGTTATAAACAAAACATTTGGTCGTCGAGACACCAGAAATTTTTGAAAATAAATTTATATACCTCATTAATTGCATATCTATTGTTTCTACCATTCTACTTTGCCTTTTTTGTTGTCGATTTTTTTGTTTTTGCCTTTGATTTAGCAATAGAAAAGACTTCACATTCAAAATCAAGATTTAATTCCTTGGCAATATCTGATTTCGGTTTTAAGACTATAAATTCAATATTCGCTGCCCCCAACTTTTCTACTGTTTCTTCCCTCGTGTCTCTAGCTATAAAAGTCGTTTTAATTTGATTAGAGTTCTTTATTGTTTGGCGAATTCCAAAATAAACCTCTCCCTTTTCAATTGCTTCCTTAATTTCTTTTATACTCATAGTAATAATTCAAAGAATCTTTATTTAAACTTTGTTCTATTTTACTGTTACTTTTTTTGACTTTGGTTCTGCTAAAGAACCTGTTACTTTTACTAATAATCCTGGTAGTCCTGTTCCTACAGGAATTGGTTGGTTGATTATTATATTTTCAATTACAGATGCTAATTTGTCTTTCTTGCCTGTTTTTGTTGCTTGAACAAATTGTGGAACTGGTGTTTCGAATGATGCTCTTGCAAGGATAGAACTCTTATCAGAGATTATTCCCATTCTTGTAATTCCTTTTACTGCCCCATAACTTGTCATTGTATCGGCGACGAGCATGGAGTGTTTGCTATCAATATCCAGGCCTTGAGATACAATAACTTTTTGGATTTCGTGAATAATTGCTTGTCTTGCTGCCTCAATACCTAAGATTTCAGAGATTTCGTGGATGTCATTAGATATTGTTTTTGTGGAATCCACCCCTTTGAATTCTAATATCTCTTTTAAATTTGAACCTGCTGTCAAAATTACGAAATTTCTATCCCTTTTAACTACTAGAACTTGTGAGATATTTTTTATCCCAGTTAGTATTACTTCTTTTATTTTTTCTTTAGTTTTATAAATCTCTTTGAAATCTGAAGTGGCCATATCTAAAACAATTCCATCTGAAGATTTTTTTGTTTTGAACCCTTTTTCATTGAGAACCTCTACTGCCTTGTCTAATGAAATGTGGGCTGCCTTTAATGCTTTGGAGTCTATGTCTATTTTAATTTTCTTTGAACCAAAGTCTATAGAGATTTCCGAGATTACCTCTTTTAATTTTGCTTCTCTTATTTTTTCAGCTATTAATCTTGCATTTTTTTCGTCATTGAATTCTTTTTCAAGGTATATTTCCATTGCGGGAGTCTTTGGTAGTTTTCTTGCATCAAAAATTTCTATGATTCTAGGTAGACCTTGAGTAACTTGCACTTCTGCAACACCTGCTGCGTGGAATACATTTAAGACCATTTGTGTTGACGCTTCTCCGAATGATTGTGCTGTTACAATCCCTATTGATTCTCCGGGAGAAACTTTTTTATTTAAGTGTTTGGCAGAAACATCTACACCATCGATACCATAAACAAACTGAATCACATTGTTAGATGCGTCCCTTACAGTGCCATCATAGGCCATAACTAAATCTTGTAAGGCATTTGCTAACCTTCGGTAGAGGTATCCAGATTTTGGGGTTCTAAGTGCTGTATCCATCAGACCGTCTCGTCCAGTCATTGCTCCGAAGAAAAACTCTTGAGGTTTTAATCCATTTACAAATGAATTATAAATAAATCCTCCAGCACCAGGAGAGAGGTCTCCTTTCTTAAAGAATGGAAGTGTTCTTCCAGTATAACCAAAGTCTATTCTTCTTCCATTTAATACTTGTTGACCTACTGAACAAGCAATTTGGGTTATATGAAGCATACTTCCTCCAGCACCAGAACTGATCATTTTATTTGCCAAGTTATCTTTTGGGAATCCTGCCTTTACTATATCTCCTATCTCTGTTCTTGTTTCATTTAAGGTCGTTAAAATTTGAATTTCTCTTGTCTCTTCAAGAGTTTTTCCCGGAAGTGATTCCAAACTTTGATTATAATAGCTTTCAATTATTTTTTGTGTTTTAATCTCTGCGTCTTCTATAACTTTCTCTGTCTTTTTCTTAACTTCTACTGGCACGTCTAAATCACTAACTGCAAGAGTAAATCCAGTTCTTGATAAAAATATTGTTCCTATGGAAAATACTGCTCTTAATAACTCCATTGCCTCTTTTCTTCCAAGCTCTTTATCAATTTGTCTCAGTGCATTACCTTTCTCGCTTTTGAAGTCCATAAAAGTTGTTTTTTTAGAAATCTCGTTGGGCATTATCTTAGAGAAGATATCACTCCCTTGATTCATTTTATTTAGTGTTGGGATTGGTGCTCCAGCTTCATATAATAGTTGGATAGAATCTTCTTTAGACAGCTCACTTTCTCCAAACATATAATTTCCACTAACTGCGTCTTTTACACAACCCATTAAATTCATGTTATTTTTTGGAGAAAATAGGTTTTCATCAACATTCAAAAGAATCTTTGCCTCTGATCTTCCTTCTTCTGTTTGTGGTGCGTGAATGTTCATCTCATCTCCATCAAAATCTGCGTTATAGGGTTTACATGTTGCTGGATGTAACCTGAATGTTTTTCCCGGAAGTACTTTCACAAAGTGTGCCATTAAAGAAGCCCTATGAAGTGATGGATGTCTATTAAAAAGTACAATATCTCCATCGACAAGATGCCTTTGAACAACATAACCAGGTTCAATCTCTTCAACAAGCTCATCGATTAACTCATCAGTGATTCTTTTTTTCTTCCCATCATGTCTAACAATATAATTTGCTGCAGGGTAACTCTTCTTTTTTATTAAATCTTTTAATCTGTTAATATTCACGGAGGTTACTTTTTCTGCTACTGTTAATATCTTTGCTACTTCAAAAGGAATACCTACCTCATTTAGTCTTAGGCTTGGGTCTGGGGAAATAACTGTACGTGCTGAAAAGTTAACCCTTTTACCTGCAAGATTCTTCCTTATTCTTCCTTCTTTTCCTTTTATTCTTTCTGTAATTGTTTTTAATGGTTGTCCACTTCTATGTCTTGCAGGAGGAATCTTTGCTATAGAGTTGTCAAAAAAAGTTGTTACATGATATTGGAGTAAATCCCAAAGATCTTCAATGATAACTTCTGGTGCTCCTGCATTAAGGTTTTCCCAAAGCCTCTGATTAGATCTTATGATATCTGAAAGTTTATGTGTCAAGTCATCTTCAGATCTTTCTCCAGACTCCAAGGTAATTGAGGGTCTTACTGTAACTGCAGGAACCATCAACAAAGTTAGAATTGCCCATTCAGGTCTTAATGTAGGTCCATTAATTCCAAGAATCTTTAAATCTGCATCAGAAACTTTTACTAATCTTTCACGAATTTCTGATGGAAATAATCTTCTTCTTCCACTTCTGAATGTTGTTGGTTTTTCTAATCTAACTCTCTCTTGAATAATACTACAATGAGGACATTTCTTTCCATCTCTGGCTTTTTTTATCCTTTCCAAAAGAGGTTTTTTCAAATCCTTTTCTTCCTTTATTAAAACTTTCCCACATGCCTCACAAGTTGATCTTAAAACTAAATCTATAATTGGAAGATATTTTACATGAATTAGTGGTCTTGCTAGTTCAATCATACCTGTGTGTCCAAGGCATTCTTTTAGTCTTCCTCCACAAGTTCTACACCTTACACCAGGGTCCACGGCTCCAAGTCTTAAATCCATTAATCCTCCGTCGACAGGATAACCATCCACATCATATAATTCAGGTGTAACAATTTTTGCGACAGAGAGTTTTTTTATTTGTTCTGGGCTAAGTAAGGAAAAATTTAGGCCACTAATCTGTTTTTTTATAGGGATCATTGTTCGTATTTGTTCTTTAATTCAAATTTAGTTAATAAGTGTAGGCCTTGTAATTCTTCAATCAAAAGTTTGAAAGCATATGAAACTTCTATTGGCTCTACTTGGTTTGAATGACATAGGCTACAAACCTTTTTGTTGTGGATTTGGTCATCAATAACTAATGTACCACATTTTGAGCAAATATGAACTACAACTTTGTCAGAATCGTATCTCTCTTTTAGTAAAAGTGATGCCCCATGACCCACTAGTGCCTGTTGTTCCATCTCTCCAAGTCTTAGCGCTCCACCCCTTGACCTTCCTTCAATAGGTTGTCTTGTTAAAAGAGCAATCTTACCAGATGCTCTTGCGTGAAGTCTGTCTGCAACCATATATTTTAATTTGAGATAAAACATATTACCAATGAATATTTTTACTGGCATTCTTTTACCAGTGATACCATTATACATTGTCTCTTTTCCATTTTCTCTAAAGCCAAGTTTTTTTAAATTTTCTTCTAAACTATCTATTGTTTCTCCAGAAAATGCCGAGGCATCAACAATTCTTCCTGAAAGGGCTGCTACTTTTCCACCAAGGACATCCATTAAATATCCAACAGTCATACGAGAGGGAATTCCATGAGGATTAAATAATATATCTGGTTTTATCCCACTAACTGTGAATGGGATGTCTTCTTCTGGAGCAACCGCCCCCACAACACCTTTTTGTCCATGGGGAACAGAAAATTTATCTCCTACTTCAGGAATTCTCAGTTCTCTTGTCCTTACTTGAACAATTTTATTCCCCTCCTTATCTAATGTTACAAAAACAGCATCAATAGTTCCTTCTTCTTCTTGTTTTATTGCTGAAGAATTTTCTTTTTTAGTTTGAATAGAAATGTCTCTTGCTTCACTTAAGAATTTTGGTGGGCTTGTCTTTCCAATTGCTACCTCCCCCTCTACTAATTCTGCTTCTACATAGGCAATTCCGTCATCTTCTAAAAATCTATAACTCTCTTCAGTCCTATAACCAGAAACATCTTTATCTGGGATAGTGATCTCGTCCTTAAGGCCTCCAGCATAGTTTAACTCTATAGACTTATAGGGTCTCAACCTTGAACTTCTCCCAAGTCCTCTATCTACAGAGCCACCGTTTAAGACTGTGGAATCTTCCATATTGTATCCTTCATAAGGCATCACCGCGAGAACTACATTTTGTCCAACTGGATGAACATCTAAAGTATCATAAATAAATGTTCTAACTAGGGGTTTTTGGGGGTAGTGAAGTAAGGAAACATCTGTATCAATCCTAACGGGGAAATTTCCTGCGTAAATTCCAAGTCCTTGTCTAAATGCTCTAGAACCTCCCTTTACCATACGTGCTGGAGGGTCATGATTTCCAAAAGGAATTAGGGAAACACTAACTCCAAAAATATCTATTTTGTCTATTTCAAGATGAGTATGCTCGTTTGTTAGGTCTTTTTCTTCCATAGAAATGTAACAATCATCTTCTTCTGCAGCATCAAGATATTCAATTATTCCTTTGTCAAATAAGTCTTTCCATTTTAAACTTCCATTTTTTATTAATTCTAAATGTTCTTCTTTCAATCTTGGGACACCATTATCTACAATGATTAAAGGTCGAATTACTCTCCCAACTTCTGATGTTAAAAACACTGTATCAAGGGTTTCGTCAAATCTAACAGACATTTCAATAGGGAGTTTTCTTTCTCTTCTTGCTTCTTTTACTTCTTTTACAAATTGTTCTTTGTTGGCAGCAACGCCAATGAATCTCCCATTATAGAAAACATCTGTCTTTCCATCAGATTCACTCATCCCGGCCTCTTCCAAAACGACCAAAATATCTTTTGGGTCCCTAGGAGTTCTAGTAGATATTCTTGCTAAAATAGCTAGGTTTTTTCTGAGACCAATTTCTGTTCCTTCTGGTGTTTCAATTGGGCAGAATCTTCCATAATGTGTGGGATGAACTGTTCTTGCTGCAAAATTTTCTTGTTCTCCTGGAAGTGTGGATGTTACCCTTTGTAATTGAGACATAATCGCAAAGGAATTGTTTTTGTCCATGTTTTGTGTAACTCCTCTTCTTTCTCCAATCCATGAACCGGTTGCTATTGCACTTTCAATTCTATGTGTAAAAAGTGTTGATTTTGCGATTGTCTTAATTGAGAAAAATTTTCTTCTTTTTACAATTTTTTGTAGTGTGTGTTGAACTTCTCGAAGGAGAATATTCATGTTTACTCTAAATAAATCTGCAAGTAAGTTTCCTGAAAGCCTCACCCTTTTATTTGCATAATGATCTTTGTCGGTCATTGATTCTTTAGGGTTCTCTTTTGCAATATAGAATTGTTTAATAAACTTACAAAGTGTCTTTGCTTTTTCTAGACGAGAAGGTTTGTCCAAACCTATATGGGGTAAAAAATAAGAGTCTATTCTTTGTTTGACCCTATCAAGCATTTCTTTATTTGTTCCTTGTAATGAACTTTTTTCTGCAATCCACATTAGGGCATCGTTGACGTTGGATATACTTGTGAATTCATATAAATTTACTATTAAGCTATCTGTTCTCTTTCCAACAAGCGTTGCGATTTCAGAGTCACTTGATAAACCAAGGGCTTTTAGAAGAACAATTGCGGGGATATCTCTAAATCTTGAAAAGGAGGTTTCTAAAATCCCCTCGGCATTCTCTGTTAATGAAAAGGGAATTTTGTAGGCTCCCCTCTGGGAAAAAAGTCTTAACATTAACCTTTTCCTTGTTTTTTGGAATTCAATGAATGTTTGGTTACTTGCCAAATCTTCTGCCATAACCATAACCCTCTCATTACCATTAATCAAGAAGTACCCTCCATGGTCTTTTGGGTCAATATAATTTTTTACTAATTCTTCCTCGCTTAATTCATGAAGATTACATGCATCACTTTTTATCATTATAGGAATTCTACCTAGCTGTACTTCTTCTGTTTCTATTTGTCCGGCATAGTTAATTGTCATTTCCATCCAGACTGGTGCGGAATAGGTTAGAGTTCTTAGTCTTGCTTCAGAAGGCATAATTGGTCTTGAAGATCCATCAGACTCTACATTATCTGGTTTTCCAACACGGATTTTCCCCAACTTAATCTCAAAATCTTCGTTAGGAAGGGAATCTGAAAGCTCTGTTACAATTTCTTGCATTCTATTATAAATAAAGTCGTTGAAAGATTTAATGTTTGACTCGACGAGCGAATGGTTCCTTAGAAATTCTTTGACTAATACATGTTCAGCCATTAGATTACTACCCTATAATATATCTCTGCAACTTCTCCTTGGCGGTCGATTTTTACTACATCGCCGGTTTCGCATCCCTCTGGAAGTGCTGGATCTTTTTTAGATATCTTGGGAAATTGTGATAAAGCCATATTAAACTTGTTAAGAATCTTCTCTTTCTCGTCGGAGTTCAGTTTTGTGTGTTTTGGCTGGAAGGTGTGCATTTTCTCCTTTAGAATTTTTCTCTTTAGATAAGGAAAATACCAAAAATGGCTTTAAAAATGTTTCTACTTTTGTTATTTTAAAGTAGTTCGTGGAAAAATTGGGGAATTTTGATTTAATTAAAAAAGGTCGGGGATGACCTCACTGGAGGTCCTTAATAGGTCACTTCACCAGAAGTGCCTACAGGGCGAACCATGTGTTTTAAATCTAAAATGGCCCCGAGGGGATTTGAACTATTCGCAATTTGCATTGTCAATTATATTTTAATTTGTTGAAAAAGCGAATTGCTCACCCCGACAGTCGTGTGTTCAAATCCTAAAAAATATGGCCCCGAGGGGATTTGAACCCCCGACACCTGGATTAAAAGTCCAGTGCTCTACCAGGCTGAGCTACGGAGCCATAGGCATCCTCTACTCTGACACTCGGTCGAAGAACCTCGCGTAGAGCTACGGAGCCATAATTACTTTGAGAATAAATGATTTAAAAAACTATTTGTTAGGTTCTTTACTCCCTATAGAAGGTTATCTTATCACCATTTTCAACCAAACAAAGAAAATTTTTATCCCTTTCCAAATAATAAACTCCTGTCCCTTCTGTTCGAAGAGTTCCTGTAAAACTCTGATTAGAAAAAGTTATTGAAGCTTCGAGACCAACCATTTCCTTTAATTTCATTTGTGTGAATATTTTCTCCATGTTTACTGTCCTTCGTAATTTTCTATTTCGTGGTTAAGGACTTCTAATTGTATTCCTGCTTGTTGAAATAACTTCCCCGTTTCTCCACCAGCATGATAAATCTTTTCACAAACAACCCTCTTTATTCCAGTGTTAACTATCATCTTTGCGCAAACCTGACATGGGACCATTTTACAATAAATCGTCGCTCCTTCAATGGGAATGCCTAATTTTGCTGCCTGACAAATTGCATTCTGCTCGGCATGGGTTGTTCTAACACAATGCATCCTTTTTATTCCATCGGAGTGAATCCATTCTTCCATTTGGTGCCCAACTTCGTCACAATGAGGAAGACCTTTTGGACTTCCAACATACCCTGTTACTAATATCTGCTTGTTTTTAGCAATTACACAGCCACTTCTTCCCCTATCGCAGGTTGCTCTTTTTGCAACTGTTTCCGCGATGTCCATAAAATACTCATCCCATGTAGGTCTTGTGAATTTTTCCGAACCATTTCCTATGTTTCCTAAAACACTTGCAACCTTTTTTTGTAGTTCTTCAACAGTCCACTCATTCTTGAATAAATGGTCAGCCATTTCAATACATTTAGAGATATTTTGTTTATTGGGGTCTAAATTTGTCATCTCTTTTCTTTCCTGTTCTAAAAATTCTTCATAAGAAACCTTGTCTGTTTGACTTGCTCTTTCTGCTATTCGAAGGTATCTTATTTCTGGGTCTGCGTCTACAGCAAATAAAACAAAGGTTCCTTTTTTCCTAAGTGCTTCAACCTCTCCCGGACAGCGAATACTTTCTATAATAGAATTATTCCCTTCTTGAATCGCTTTAGAATATAGTTGTTCAACAATATAACTTGGACCATTTCTAGCTCTTAAATCATTTCCAACAAAAACCATGCTATTCCTATCAATAGGCATCCCTCTTTTGCGAATCTCTTCAGTTAAGAAGTCTCTCACAGAGTAGTGTTTGAACCCTTTTTCTTTGAGAAAATCTGCAATTGTTCCTTTCCCTGCAGCGAGGGTACCTGTTATTCCAACAATCATTTCTTAAAAAAACTCTTATAGTTTATAAAAACATATATACTATATCATATATCATCTAATTCCCGTGCTCCCAAATCCACCTTCTCCTCTTTTTGTTTCGCTTAGTTCATCAACTTCTTCTATTTCTGCAGACTCAATCTTTTGTATTAAAACTTGGGCAATTTTGTCTCCTATCCTCACCTCAAAATTATCATCTGAAGTATTAAAAAGAATTATCTTGTACTCTCCACGATAATGTGCATCGATTACTCCTCCAAGGATAGTTATCCCTTGTTTTGCCGCAATGCCACTCTTGTCCCATACAAGAGCAACATAGCCAGATGGAATCTCGATAGAGATTCCTGTGGAAATCATTTTCCGTTTACCAGGTAAAATAATTGAATTCTCAACAGAATAAACATCCATCCCAGCATCACCTTCATGAGCATAACTAGGAAGGACCGCGTTTTCTTTTAGTTTTTTTACTTTTATCTTCATTATATTATCCACTGCACATTTCGCATGATTCAGGTTCGTCAGGATTGCATGTTTTGTAAATAGCATCCTGTGAATCTTTGGGGGAGCTGGGCCCTATAATCTCTCCTTTTTTTTCTAGTTCTTTTATCTCTTTTGGAAATGTTGTTTTTGTTTTATCTATTGTAAACTTAATTGCCTGTGTAGCTGGTTTTGTTCTTAAATAATACATCCCTGTTTTTAATCCATTTCTCCATCCATAAAAATGCATACTTGTTATTTTTGATGGATCTGGGCTTTCCATCCATACATTTAAACTCTGACTTTGGTCTATAAATGGACTCCTCTCTACTGCCATATCTAATAAGTCTTTTTGTTTCATTTCCCATACAGTCTTGTATAATTCTTTTAGGTCATTAGGTATCTCTTCAATATGTTGGATACTTCCATTTCCTAAGATAATTTTGTCTTTTAATTCTTCATTCCACATTCCAAGTTTTATTAAATCTTGTACTAAATATTTATTTATTACTACAAACTCTCCACTTAAGGTCCTTCTCAAGTATAGATTACTCGTGAATGGTTCAAAACACTCATTATTCCCTAATATTTGTGATGTTGATGCTGTTGGCATTGGAGCTACTAATAGACTATTTCTTATCCCATGAATTTTAATCTCTTCTTTTAGTTTCTTCCAATCATGTCTTTGACTAGGTTCTACACCCCACATATCAAACTGTAATATTCCTTTTGATACAGGGCTTCCTTCATAAGACTCGTAAGTTCCTTTTTCCTTTGCTATATCTTTGCTTGCGGTTAGTGCCGAAAAGTATATTGTTTCAAAAATATTTTTATTTAGTTCCTTTGCTTTTGCACTTGTAAAAGGAATTCTCAATAAAGCAAAAGTATCTGCTAGTCCTTGTACTCCAAGTCCTATTGGTCTATGTTTTAGATTAGATTTTCTTGCCTCTAATATAGGGTAGTAGTTAATATCTATTATCCTATCTAGGTTTTTAGTCATTTGATATATTACATCACTCAACCCATCATAATTGTAAGTTCCGTCTTCATTTACAAATTTCTTTAATGAAACACTTGCAAGATTACATACTGCAGTTTCATCTTTATTTGTGTATTCCATTATTTCAGTACATAAATTTGAGCTCTTGATTGTGCCAAGATTCTGGTGATTTGTTTTATTATTTATATTATCTTTATATAACATGTAAGGTGTTCCTGTTTCTATTTGACTTTCTATTATTTTATTCCATAGTTCTCTAGCTTTTACTCTCTTCTTTGATTTCCCTTCATTTTCATATTTAATATATATTCTCTCAAACTCCTCCCCATACACATCACTAAGTCCAGGACATTCGTTGGGGCACATCAGGCTCCAATCTCCATCCCCTTCAACTCTCTTCATAAATAAATCAGGAATCCATAGTCCATAAAACATATCTCTCGCCCTCATTTCTTCATTCCCAGTATTCTTCTTTAAATCTAAAAATTCAAATATATCTGCATGCCAAGGTTCTAAATATATTGCAAATGCTCCTTTCCTTTTTCCCCCACCCTGGTCTACATATCTAGCTGTAGAGTTATAGACTCTTAACATAGGAACTAATCCATTACTCACTCCAGCACTTCCTCTAATATAGGAACCACTTGCCCTAATATTATGAACATGAATTCCTATTCCTCCTGCATTTTTAGATATCATCGATATATTTTTCAGAGTATCATAAATCCCCTCAATGCTATCTTCTTTCATAGCTATTAAAAAACAACTAGACAATTGTGATTTTGGAGTTCCTGAATTAAATAATGTTGGTGTTGCGTGTGTGAAGTAGCCCCTACTAAGCAAGTCATAAGTTTTTATGGCATTCTCTATATCCTCACCCCAAATTCCAACTGATACTCTCATTAACATGTGTTGTGGTCTTTCAATAGTTTTTCCATTTATTTGTTGAAGATACCCCCTCTGCAGAGTTTTAAATCCAAAGAAATCATAATTAAAATCCCTTGCATAATCAATTACTTCCTCTAATCTTTCTTTATTATTAATTATAGTTTTATAGGTGTCTTCACTGATTAGGCTTGCTGGTTTTCCTGTCCGAGGATTGTAATAATTATGCAATAAAGTCATTGCCTCTGTGAATGTATATTTTGTTTGCCTATGTAAATTATCTACAGACACTAATGCCGCTAATTTCATGTAATCTGGATGTATCGTCCCCAGGCCTGTACAAGTTTCTGCTGTTAGTTCATCTAATTCTACTGTTGTTACCCCATCATATAAACCTTCAATTACTTTTTTTGCTACCTCTGTGGGATCTACATATTCTTTGTCCAATCCTTCTGATAATCTTTTTATCTTTTCTAAAATTTGGTCAAATCTTACTTCTTCCTTACTTCCATCTCGTTTTATTACATGCATAATCATTTTCTAAAATTCCTCATTTGTGCTGAAGGAAGAGTTACTTGTTTCTTTCCCTCCAACTACTCCTGCCTTTTGATATTCAGATACCCTCTTTTCAAAGAAATTTGTTTTTCCCTCCAAACTAATTAATTCCATCCAAGGAAAAGGATTTCTTGTTTTGTAAAATTTGGCACACCCCAAGGCCACCAACAATCTATCTGCCACAAATTCAATATAATTCGCCATCATTTCATTATTCATACCAATCAAGTTTACAGGAAGTGCTCCTGTTATGAATTCTTTTTCTATTTCTACTGCTTCAGTTATTATTTGTGATACCATCTCTTTGCTTGCAGGCCTTTCTAGCATCTCATGAATTAAGCAGGCGAAATCAGTGTGTAACCCTTCATCTCGACTTATTAGTTCATTACTAAAACATAGCCCTGGCATTAATCCTCTTTTTTTAAGCCAAAATATTGCGCAGAAGCTTCCTGAAAAAAATATCCCTTCTATTGCTGCAAAGGCTATCATTCTTTCCGCAAAGGTGGTGTTCTTTTTGTTTAGCCATTTTAATGCCCACTCCCCTTTTTTTTCTACAGCAGGAACTGTCTCTAATCCATTAAATAATAAATCTTTTTCTTTTTGATCTTTTATGTAAGTGTCTATCAATAGGGAATATGTTTCGCTGTGTATGTTTTCTATTGCTATTTGAAAACCATAAAAACATCTTGCTTCAGGATTTGTTATTTCTTTCATAAAATTTGTTGCTAAATTTTCATTTACTATTCCATCACTTGCTGCGAAAAAGGCCAGAACATATTTTATAAAATGTTTCTCTTGTTCACTTAATTTTTCCCAATCGGTTAAGTCTTGTTGAAGATCTATCTCCTCGGCAGTCCAAAAACTTGCTTCGGCCTTTTTATAAAATTCCCATATCTTTTGATGTTTTATAGGGAATAATACATATCGGTTTTTTTCTGTTTTTTGTAAATCCTCTACAAATCCATCCTCATAGGCATTCTTTTGTATAGGGAGATTAATAGATTCTTGAGCCATCTCTTTTGATTATTATTTCATTTATTTTAAAAAATATCATTTTACTTTTGTTATCCTCTTTTTGTAATTTTGTAGTAAGCACAAGATATAGGGTTTTAATCCCATCCACCCTACCACGTATTGTATTTGCAAGGTTGTAGGAAACCTTAGAGTATTTAAATATTGTTGTGCTTATACTCTATAATAGTTCGCTCCGTTAACATATCTCGCAAGGAATGATAGATGTGAGAGTTTAGACCCTTATCTCTACTTCTTTGAAAAATTCTTGAATATTTTCTTTTAGTCCCTCGAGAATCTTCTCGGTTACATTTCTTTCTTTAAGAAAACCTTTATCTAAAAGATTTTCTTGCTTTTTGAATCCTTGAAGAAAATATTTTCTTGGTTTTTCCCCACAAAGTTTTTTTAACCATTGTCCAATTGCTTTAACTTCTTCAGCATCGTGAAATCTATTAACAATTGTTGTTCTAAATTCATAATTGTTAAAATTATGAATAAGTTTAATTGATTCCTCAATTTTTTTGAGGTCTATTGGAATTCCGGCAACTTTAGAGTAATTCTTGGGGGAAGCTTTGATATCCATAGCAATATTGTCTACAAGTTTCTCATCGATTAATTTTTTTAATTTGTCGGGGAAATGGCCGTTTGTGTCAATTTTAATTAGATATCCTAAATCTTTTATTTTTTTTAAAAAGTTAAAATCGAGGTTTATTAGTGGCTCGCCGCCAGTAATGCACACAGCGTCTAATTTTCCTTTGCGTTTTTTTAAAAATTCTAATACTTTCTCTTCAGAGTAATTACCTTTTATTTTTCCTGTTACTAACTCGGGATTATGACAAAATCCACAACGGAAATTGCAGCCAAATAAAAAAAGTGCACAAGCTACCTTCCCAGGGTAGTCTATTAATGTTGTTTTCTGTAGTCCTGCTATCTTCATAGATTCTCCAAGCAAAATGGTCTAAACCATTTACTAGTTTAACATTCAACAACGAATAAAGATCTGTCGCCGAATTCCGCTAACTTCCCTTCATTCCATTGGGCTGTTGGGCGTAGGTATCCTACGACTCTGCTCCAAACCTCGCATTTGGTCCGTCCCATCTGTATCACCTCTTTCATTTAGTTGAGAATTTGGTCTTTTTGCGTCAATAACTTCTGTAACCGACCCCACAAGGGCTTTGTTGGTTTCTATCTCCTCATCACATCTTGGACAATATTCGTGTTCCCCAGAGAGATATCCATGAATTGGGCAAATTGAAAATGTAGGGGTTATTGTGAAATAAGGGAGATGGTAATTACTTGAGATTTTGTGAACTAAGGCTTTGACTGCTTCTTTAGTCATTTTCTCCCCAACGAAGGTATGAAAGACGGTCCCCCCAGTATATCTACATTGAAGCTCATCTTGTAAGTCTAATGCTTCAAATACATCTTCAGTATAGCCCACAGGTAATTGAGATGAATTTGTGTAATATGGTTTCGCCCCATTTTGGACCGCTTTTTCATTAGCAACTAGAATTTTACCAAACCTCTTTTTGTCCATTCTTGCAAAACGGTATGTTGTTCCTTCTCCCGGTGTCGCTTCCAGATTGTAAATATTTTGTGTTTCTCCTTGGAACTCTTCTAGTTTTTTCCTCATAAAGTCTAGAACTTTTATAGAAAATGCCTTTCCTTTCTCAGTAGTGATATCTTCTCCAGGCATGAAGTTGGTAATTGCTTCATTCATCCCTAGGAGCCCAATTGTTGAAAAGTGATTTTTCCAGTATTCTCCAAATCTTTGGTGAATTTGTCGAAGATAAAATTTTGTATAGGGATAAAGACCAACCTTTGTGAAATTTTCTATTGCCTTTCTTTTGATTTCTAAACTTTCCTTTGCTAGTTCCATTAGTCTGTCAAGTCTTCCGATAAAGTCGTCTGCATTTGTTGAAACATGACCTAGTCGGGGCATGTTTATAGTAACTACGCCGATTGAACCTGTTTGAGGATTAGCCCCAAAAAGCCCTCCTCCCCTTTTTCTCAATTCTTTTTGGTCTAATCTTAGCCTACAACACATACTTCTTGCATCCTCTGGTTTCATATCAGAGTTTACAAAATTAGAGAAATAAGGAATCCCATATTTGGCTGTCATTTCCCATATTCCATCATAACTAGAATCGTTCCAATCAAAATCTTTAGTGATATTATAAGTTGGAATTGGGAAAGTGAATACTTGTCCTGCCGCATCCCCCTCCAACATCACCTCTACAAAAGCCTGATTAATCATTCCCATTTCTTTTTTAAATTCTTTGTAAGTTTCTTTCTTTAATTCTCCTCCAATCATCACATTTTCGTCTTTCATATAATCTGGAACGATTAAATCCATAGTAATGTTTGTAAATGGTGTTTGGAATCCTACTCTCGTCGGTACGGCCATATTAAAAACAAACTCTTGCATTGTTTGTTTAACTTGGGAATAATCTAACTTATCATATCTAACAAATGGGGCAAGAAGGGTGTCAAAGTTTGAAAAGGCCTGTGCTCCTGCCGTTTCTCCTTGAAGAGTATAAAAAAAGTTTACCATTTGACCCAGGGCAGTTCTAAGGTGCTTTGGTGGTTTGCTTTCTACCTTCCCCTTTACTCCCTTAAATCCCACTGTTAAAAGATCTTTTAAATCCCATCCAACACAATATGCTCCAAGAGTTCCCAAATCATGAATGTGTAAATCACCTGCTTCGTGAGCTTTTCTTATGGCCTCGGGGTAAATTCTTCTTACCCAATAGTTTGAGATGATTTTAGTTGCAACATAATTATTGAGACCCTGTAATGAGAAGCCCATGTTGGAGTTTTCCTTTACCATCCAGTCATTTAAACCAATATAGTCTTCTACTGCCTCTATTGTATCAAAAAGTCCTTTTACATTTCTTAGTTCATCATGACTTCTTCGGTATAAGATATAGGCTTTTGAAACTTTTGCGTGACCTTCTTCAATTAGAATCTTCTCAACAAGGTCTTGAACTTCTTCGACATCTGGAATTCCATAGTCTCCATGGATTTTATCAAGTTTTTCTATGACCATTCCGGCTAATACTTTGGAACGCTCCCTATCTCTTCCCCCAACGGCCCGGGCAGCATTCCAAATTGCATCTGCAATCTTATCTTCTTGAAATAAAACAACACTTCCATCTCTTTTCCTTATTTTGGTTACCATTTTTCGTTTTTTGTTGTTTCCATCATAAAATGGAAACATGGGGCTTCTTTGAAGCCACTTTTATTTCAATTTCCTTAGTTCTTCTTTGAACTCATCAATGTCTGCAAATTCTCTATAAACAGATGCGAACCTTATGTAGGCCACCTTGTCTATTTTTTTTAAGTTGTTCATGACTATTTCTCCTATTTTTGAACTTTTGATGTCTTTGTCTTTTGCAACACGATAAATATTGGCTTGTATTTCATTTACCACCTCATCTATCTGTTCGCTTGTGAAAGGTCTCTTTTCTAGGTTTTTTGCGACACCCCTTAAGAGCTTTTCTCTGCTGAATTTTTCCCTTCTACCATCCTTTTTGATGACATTTAGGTCCAATTCAATCCTTTCATAGGTTGTGAAACGCTTACCACACTTGAGGCATTCTCTTCTTCTTCTTGCTACTGAACCCGAACTACGTTTATCGGTAACTTTTGTATCAGTGTTTATACAGTATGGACATTGCATTTGTTATTTTTGAGTGAATACAAGATATAGTATCTTGCACCCCTTTTTCCTACAATTCCTTGTAGGAGTAAGGTAGTATAGAAAAATGGAGTATTTAAAGATTATTGTGTTTTGAAAGATGTTTGGTTAACAATGACTAACTTTTTGTAATTCCCACCACTATTTTTGGGGGACTACTAAGGTTTAAAAAGAGAATTAAGAATTTTTTACTTCTTTCCAGACCTCTTCGATGGGACGATTACCATCAATTATAACTAGGCTAGAGTCTCCAATTAATCCGGGCAAAACTCTTGGTAGTTCCAGATAATTTTGTCTTACTTGTTCTAAAAAGGCTACATCTCTATCAAATTTTCTTGTTTGACCACTATCTCTTTCTTGTAATCGTTTTGTAGCAACCTCTGCTGGAACATCTATCAGAAGAGTGAGGTCTGGGACCCTAGAACCTCTGTTTGCAATAGCAATGTCCTCATAAGGAATTCCTTGTGCGTGTTGGAATGCAAAATTAGAATGCCAATATCTGTCTGATAAAACAGTTACTCCCCAGTCTAATAGGGGATTAAATATTTGATTGTGTGTTGTTCTATTTCTTGCAAAATATCTAACTGCCTCTACATTATTTGAATAGGGATCTCCATCTGCACCCAATATTCGGCGAGCCATTCTCCCATTCTCATCGAAGTCGTTTGGCTCTCCTGTAGAAAAAATTGGAACAGCCTTCCCCGAATCTAAAATGTGTTTGTGAAGTTTAACAAATTGTGTCCCCTTTCCACAACCATTGATTCCTTCAAGAACAATGAATTTTCCTTGAGGCATTAGATTATCCTCTCTAAAGATTTTTTACCTGTAGTACAAGTTCCCCTACTACAAGGTGCAGAAGAACAGGGGGTTTGGGCAACAAGTTCAACTCCTGGAACTTCTCTTTGATATTTTTTAACTAAAGCCCGGGTTCCCCTCATAATTTCTAGTTGCGCATGTCCGCAAAGTCTTTCGTCTGCTTTTGCAGCTAAATGTTCTGTGTTTCCTCTTTCTGCGACCATTAACATTTGTCCTTGAGGGAAATCATAGGCGGCGACTTCTGCTAGGTCTGCAAGCCATTCGTCTGTTAGGCCTATATGTTCTACAATCGGTGGAACAAAAAATCCTTGAACGCCTAAACTTGGATTTCCTCCTTGTTGTAACCCATCGGAAATGTGATTGTGTATTGTTCTATGCCTATGTGTCTGGGCTAAACAAGCAAAACTCATTGGATGATTTGTTGCGTAAACATCTGGACTAAATGTTTCTTCAACAGCATCGCCAAAAAGGAGGACGCCTTCATCCATTTTGTGTTTGATGTCTGGAGCCCTAAATCTCTGAACCACTTCCGATTCTAAAAATGGGACCATCCCTTCTTCGGCTAGTCGAAGCATAAAGGGGTCTCCGCTTCTTCTTGCTTCTTCAATAAAGTCCTCAAACTTATGAGCTAATTCATTTTGATGCCTAAGAGAGTGAGTATAATTCATACTCGTCGGAGTAAATACACTAGTCATATATCTTGCATTTTCTTGTGCTAATTTCATAGCCCTTACATCTCTATCGTTTGGTCCTGCTAAGACTTTTTCAATTTCTGGAGCCAAGATTCCCATCCATTTATCATAGATTGCTTTTTGTCGAGAGTCCATTCCCTTCATTTTAGTATATCTTGCAGATTTTTCAGACGTAGTATACGGAGGTTCGTTATTTAGGACCATCGCCATCGCTTTTGGAATTCCTCCAAAATTAGTTGTTATGTTAAAATGATCAAAGACACTTAGGTGTCCTCCCTTGAGAATTCTTCCCTCTGTTAGTTTGGCGTCGTAGGGTTCTGCCATAACTTCTAAGGGGTCTTTTCCAGAATAACATTGGCGAGCCATATCCTGGCCCATCTTTAATGCACCTTCCAAAGTGGTAATCCCATTTGGAGTATAAAGTAGTTTCACTTCCATTCCCATTAAAACAAATCATCTCAAGAGTTATTAATAAAGAATTATCTCCTTGGATATATATTATAGAGTTTGAAATATTTTTTAAAGAGGGTAACGGATGAGTGACATTATCTTCTAATATGGACAAAGATTTTGCAAGCATTGCAAATTGTGCTTCTTGATGGTTCTTTGCAAACGGTGCATTCCATTATCTTTTTTTGATTATCCCTTCGAAGGCTAGGGACTCTCTTTTGAAAATTAGTTACAATATCTTTCTTTTCTTTTTCTGAGATACTATCCATCCAATCCCTTGTTTCAACCCTGTATGTTCCAAATGCACAAGGGCATTTATCAAAAAGGATTTTGAACTTTTTATTCTTAGCATATTTTAATATTTCTGATTCTGGTGTGAAGAAAAAAGGTTTTACTCTTTGGGCGAAGCCTTTAACTTCTTTTCCTCCCGTCGCTGGTGAAGAATTAACTCCCAAAAGAACATTTCCTTTTAAAAAATTCATTAAAACATTCTGAGCTTCGTCATCTAGGTTGTGTCCTGTTACTAATTTATCTGCCCCAAGTTTTTTTGCCCATTTATTTAGGACCCATCTCTTAGTAATACCACAGACAGTACATCCTGTGAGGTTTTTTTGTTTCTTCAAAACAGATTTAATAAAACAAATCCCTTGACCTAACTCTTTTTTCAAATCAACTATTGTTAATGGAACTCCCAGCCCCTTACAGAATTGTTTCATGTTCTCATTATGGATTTTTGACCAATTTCCGAGGTACAAATCAATCATTAATCCTTGAACTTTATATCCTAGTTTGTGGAGTATATATAAGATTGATGTAGAATCTTTTCCTCCAGAGAGCGCTACAACCACATTGTCTGTTTTTTTAATTAAATTATATTTTTGGATTGTTTCCTTAACTTGCTTCTCGATATCCATAATATTTTTATGGAATTTGAGTTTTTAAGCATAAGGTTAACACTCTTTCGCAAACATTTATAAATAATAATTTTCATAGCCTCTTATGGTTGATAAAAAAAGGAGTGATTCCATGAAAAATCCTTGGTTCATTTCAACAATTATTTTAGGAGTTTTGGTTATTGTGATAATCGCTATGGGTGGGTTTAGTAGTTCTGGTATTGGTGAAAATGCTGCAGGTCAGAAAGTTTTAGATTTTGCAATCAGACAGGGAGCTAGTGCCTCTTTAGTTTCGGTTAGTGATAATGGGGCACTTTATGAAGTTGTACTCTCAATTGAAGGGGAAAATGTTCCAGTTTATGTTACAAAAGATGGAAATAATTTAATTCCTAGTTTAATTCCTTTAAGTGATGATGGTTCTGGAGGGGCAACAGAGAATGCTCAAAGACCTTCTCCTTCATCTAATGCTCCAAAATCTGACAAGCCTGTGGTTGAGCTTTTTGTAATGTCTCACTGCCCATATGGAACTCAGACTGAAAAGGGAATTCTACCTGTAGCTTCTCTCCTAGGTGATAAAATTGATTTTAAGGTTAAGTTTGTTTATTATGCAATGCATGGAGAGGTTGAAGTTTATGAACAACTTAACCAATATTGTATCCAAGAAGAACAGAATAATAAATATCTTAATTATTTAACTTGCTTTTTAGAAGATGGGAATAGCGAAAGATGTTTGGGTGCTGTGGGGATTAATAGGGCTGCTTTAAGTTCATGTACTGCAGCGGCAGATACTAAGTTTGATGTCACAAAGAATTTTGAGGATAAATCTTCTTACTTAAGTGGAAGGTACGTACTATTTGATATTTTCAAAGCAGATAATGAGAAATATGATGTTGGAGGAAGTCCAACATTGATAATTAATGGTGCTGAGTCCCAATCTGGCAGAGATTCTGCTTCTCTCCTTGGAACTATCTGTGCGGCATTTAATGATGCTCCAGAAGAATGTAACACACAATTCCAAGCTGGTTCACCATCGCCTGGATTTGGATATGGAACTTCTGAGACGGCAAATAATGCTGCGGCTAATTGTGGGTATTAATTTTTTTAGATAGGTTTTTATAATGGTTTTTCTTTATGTATACCTGATGGGTGACTGTCAGGAATCAAAACGACCTTCTTGGAGGGAGTTTGTTTCTTCTTCTATTCTTGAAATGAAACTTGATAGTGGAAAGGTTTTATTTGATGTTGAAAAAGGCTGTTGGGATGTTTCTCCTGAAGTCTTAGATTTTTATTGTAGAAACTTGTACAGGCTTATTGATGCTAAATTTAAGGAAAATTATGAATCTAAAAGGTATTCTCTCGTTTCATGGGCAATATATGGCAAGGGACTATCATCTAAAAAAAATTTGGCTGCGAGCGTTGGTGGGGGGTTTCCACTTTTAAGTCCTTTAACTCCTCTCCCTGTTGAGTGGGCTATTTGGGATTTAATGAAAGGTCATGAAGAATTAGTTGAGCCTGTTTATTTTAGACTTTTTATTAAAGGTTATGGAGATAAGACTGGTGATCCAGATTATACTCCTTTTGTTGATGTTCCTCTAGAGGCAAGAAATTCTCTAGAGAAGTTAGTTTTAGTTTGATTAGTCCTAAGAAATAATAGGTTTGTCTAAATAAGCAATTTCTTCTTCATTTAGCTTTAACATTTTACGTAAGTTATTTTCTTGTAAAATTATTTTTAATAAGAGGAAGTCTTTCATCGCCGTCTTTGTTGAGATGTGTGTGTGCTTTGCATATTTAATGCAAATAGATTTCTTTTTTGCAGACCTTTGATTCTGTAGCCAAATCTTTAGTATTCGTGATGGCTTCCTATAGCTTGTCCATCCAGTTCTATTGTAATCTTTAACAGATGCGATTGCAGGTCCAAGTAAAAAATATTCGTAAACCATAAATCTCCAATGTCTCTGTCTTCTTATTCTTCCCCTAAAAACATCTGCCATAGAGAGGGCATTAAATGCTTTTGCCAATTCTGTCCCCTTGTATTCTAATGGGATGTTTTCTTCTATCCAAAGAAAAATTTCATCTATAGGCATGTTGGTTTCATCAAATATTTTTAACATTTTTGTGTCTATTTGGGCATTTTTAAAGACATATTGGAGGGAAGTGAAAATTGATTGTTCTTTATTTCTTTCTCCGGCCTCTATTAGCAGTTCTGGAGAGTCCATTTTAGAGAGAAGTTGTAAGTCGTTTAATGCAGCCCTGATATCTCCTCGCGATTTTATTGCTATAGAGGTTATAATCTCTCCAGACACTGCATGATTTTCCTTTTCACAAACCTGGTTAAGTATATCTTTAATGACTTTGTATTCTACTTCTTTTAAGGAGATTATTTCTGCTTTTTTTCTAAGGAGGTTAAATTTCTTTTGCCATATATCGTTCGCAGTAATAATCACTGGGAAAGAAGACCTTTCCAAGATAAATAATAATTCTCCTATCCCTCCCCGATCTTTTATTGTAGAGATTCCATCTACCTCATCTACAAGGATTATCTTACTTTTTTTAAATAAACTTCTTTGTTGTGTTGCTGGTCCGATGATTTGGGAAATTTTATCTTTGTTTCTTAAATCACTTGCATTTAACTCTAGAATTTCTGAATCATTTTCGTAAGCTATTGCGTAGGCTAAACTTGTCTTCCCCGTTCCAGGAGGCCCATGTAGAATAACCGCCTTCTTCTGGGGGAAGGTTCTAAGAAACATTTTTACTTTATCAATTGCAAGTTCTTGCCCTTTGATGTCCTCTATTTTCTTCGCACGATACTTCTCACACCAAGGAATGTTATTAATGTCTATCATTTTATAATTCCCTCCTAAACTTCTCTAAATCATCTTCAAATTCGACTTTCTCTTTTGAAATCTCTAAAATTTGTTTTGATTTTATTATCTTAAAGTACCTCACAGGTTTTCCTTCTTTTTTTGCTAAACGTATCTCTTCTAAAACTCCATCGGCTATTGGTCCAAATACCCATATCTCGTCGGCTTTCCTCACAATATTATTATTTGCATTTCTTATAGTGTCCCTATCCACGGTGTCTAACATAAAATATTCAAAAATCATAAATGGATTAAGAGGGACACAATTTCTTTCTAAAAGAAACTTGGAAATATGTTGCCTGAAATAAAAAAAATGTTTTGAATGTGCTGGATAAACCAATTTCATAGGTTTGAATTCCATTACTCACCTCCTTGGCCTGCCAAGATAAAACTCGCAAGTAAGGCCTCTAATTGAATAAACTCATCGCTACCCTCCACTAACCTAAATTCAGCTTCCCCTGTTTTTTCGGTTAACCTTACTTTTAATTTGTTATCAATTGGTAAATTCCAAACTTCTTTTTGGATTGCTTTTATGACATCTTGTCCAGAAATGGATTCTTTTAACATTATATCTAAAAGTTTTTCTCGTGCATTAATAAAATCGCCAGATAATGCATAATCTAAAACTATTTTTATGTCGGAAGGTTTTGCTTTTGAAACAATTGTGTTAACTAGGTCTGGAGTTATGTTGGGGGATATTGAAGCAGTTGCCTGTAACAAATTAATAACTCTTCGACAATCTCCCTCGCTAGATTCATACAAAACATCAAAAGCATCAGGAGTAATGCTTAGTCCCTCATTCTTGGAAATAATATCTATCCTTTTCTTAATATCTTTCTTTTCTAAAAGTTGGAATCTAAATACTACTGCTCTGGACTGAATGGGGTCTAAAATTTTAGAAGAATAATTACAGGAAAGAATAAACCTACAAGTAGAGGTATAATTCTCCATAGTTCTTCTTAGGGCCTGTTGGGCTTCTCTTGTTAAAGCATCTGCTTCATCTAAAAAAATGATTTTAAAGGGGACATCTCCAATTGCTTTCGTTCTTGCAAAATCTTTAACTTTTTGTCTAACAACATCAATTCCTCGTTCATCAGAGGCATTTAGCTCCAAATAATTTTCTCTCCAGGATTCTCCGAATAATTCCTTGACAATTATTAAAGCAATTGTAGATTTTCCTGTTCCAGCTGGGCCAGCCAATAATAAGTGGGGAATGTTCATAGAGTTAGTTAATGCTTTTACCCTCTTGATTATCTCTTCTTGACCTACCATATCTTCAAATTTCTTTGGTCGATATTTTTCTGTCCATACGTCATGATTATAACTTTCGGCCATATGTTGAGTAGATAACTTCCGTTTATAAACAATGTTGTAGTTAACTACAACATTAATAAAAGTACGTTCTCGCTTCGCTCACTTTCGCACTTTAGGATTATTGTACTGATTTTAGAATTACTTATTTCTCTTCAGTTTTCTCTTTCGCTTCTCTTTCTTAAGCCTTTTACGTTGCCACTTCCAACGCATTTGGCCTTTCTTCTTCCATCTTCTAGAACTTCGCTTCATAGTGTAGTTACTGACAAAATTTGATTTATAAAGTTTTAGATAGCTCTTTTTATAGCCCTGCCAGTGCTCGCAATTTGCATTTGCAGGATTTTTATCATTTTGTGCAAAAGCGAATTGTTCGTCGAACCTCCAGGTTCTCATCCTGATAGCCCCGCCGGCTCACGTTCAGGTCTGCGATTATCTGTTTTATTTGTCCTTGCTCGCGATTTGCATTTGCTCAAGATAATGGGATTAAATCCGCAAAAGCGAATCGTTCGACCTAAACGTTCGGGATTCGATTTCGAATTCTGGAAATAGCCCCGCCAGTGCTCGCAATTTGCATCTCGCAATCAGAGGTCTACTTATTGGATTTCTATTAGATTGCTCAAAGCGAATTGTTCGTCGAACCTCCAGGTTCTCATCCTGATAGCCCCGCCAGGATTCGAACCTGGGTCGCAGCCTCCAGAGGGCCGCATCCTTGACCACTAGACTACGGGGCTAGTGTTTTTGCCACGTTGTCTTCTTGGAACAGCTATGCTGTTACCTTAGACTACGGGGCTATGCTGTATTTCTTCTAAAATCTCCCTCTTTAAAAAACTTTATAACACTCCTTTCCCTCTTATTTTTATGAACATTAAGGCGACATTAATTTCGGAGAAGGTTAGTTCTAACTCTGTTGAGGCACGAAATCTTTTTGCTAGTCAGATGTTTGGAGAAGAGGTTGGAGAGAAGATTTTTTATTCTTTAGTTGAGGCTTTTTATTTAGTTGAAAAAGGTCAAATGGAGCTCCTTGATTTTAGAGATAAAAAGTTGTCTTCTTCTGAGATTTCAAGACGTTTTGAAAGTATTGATAAAAAGTTTAAAGTAAAATATATTGTCTTTAAGGATCTTCGAAAGAGAGGATATATTGTAAAGACTGCCTTAAAATTTGGAGCGGAGTTTAGGGTTTACGAAAAGAATTCAAAACATTCTAAATGGATTCTTTTCCCCGTATCGGAGAATAATCAAATGACTTGGCAGGATTTCTCGGCAAAAAATAGGGTTGCACATTCTACAAAGAAAAATCTCTTAATTGCAGTTGTTGATGAAGAATGTGACGTTTCTTATTATGAGGTCAAATGGACTCAACCATAGCATGCCCCAACCTAACCTTGAATGTATTGGTGAGGGTATAGCATGCCCCAACCTAACCTTGAATGTATCAGTGAGGGTATAGCATGCCCCAACCTAACTTAGAATATATCTGTGAGGGTATAAAAATGTTTATAACTCTTCCTTTAATCTTATTTAGATGATTAATATTATGGAAAAAAAGGAGGAGATGGTTTCTTTTATTAGGAGAAATGGTCCTTCTCTCCCTGTCCAAATTGCGAAGGCAGTTGGGATGGAGCCTGTTTTGGCTTCGGCGGTCCTCTCTGAAGTTTTAGGAGAAAAAAGAGTTAAAATGAGTAATCTCCGTGTAGGGTCTTCTTTTTTATATCTTCTTGAAGGACAGGAAGAAAGACTTGAAGAAAAAGTAGACTATCTAAAGTCTGTAGAGAAAGCAGCTTTTTTGAAGATAAAAAAGAACAAGGTTTTGAAAGATTCCCAAGAAGAGCCTGCTACAAGGGTTGCTCTTAGGAATATTCGAGATTTTGCAATTCCATTTAAGTTTAATGATGAAATCTTTTGGAGGTACGCATTTACTCCTCAGGAAGAAATAAGAGAAATGTTCTCACCAAAGAGGGTTGCAGAGGTGCCTGTGGTTAGGGTTGTAGAAAGACCTGTAGAGATAGAGGTTGTAGAAGAGCCTGTTGAGGAACGTAAATCCCCTTCACCAAAAACAGCTAGGGTGAAGAAACCAGTTGAAGATGTTTTTAGTAGTGGAAATGAAGAACCAAAACCCGAATTCTTTGGAGAGGTTATGAATTATCTCAAGAAAAAGGGGTTTGAATTTCTTGAAGAAATGCAAACTGAAAAGAAAGAAGTGGTGGGGAAGGTCCGTGTTTCTTCAGACCTTGGAAAAATTGATTTTCTTTTGATTGCCAAGAATAAGAAATCTGTATCTAAAGATGAACTAACTGCCGCAATCCAGATGGCAACGTACAATAAGATGCCTTGTTTATTTGTCTTGAAGAAAAGCCCTAGCAAGGCTGTTATTAAGTTCGTTGAAGGGAATAATTTAATCAAAATTGGTGTTCTTTAGGGACCATAATACTTTTAAACCCATGGCGGCATGATAAAATATGGGAAGGATAAAATCAACATTGATTAAGAGAACATCTAGAAAACTTATAGAGAACTCTACGGAATCTTTTGGAAAAACTTTTGAGCAAAACAAAAAATCTTTAGGAAGTATATTGCCTTCAAAGAAAGTGAGGAATAAGATTGCAGGTTATATCGCTCGAATAAAGAGAAATACTAAGACGATAATAAGCGACAACGAGTAAAATGGCAAAAGAAATGACGGAGACGGCTAGGGCGGCAAAGTCCGCAGAAAATTCTATATTTATTGGTGGTAAGCCTTTTATGAATTATGTTACTGGAGTGGTGATGCAGTTTAATATTAATAAAGCTAAAGAAGTTACAATTAAGTCTCGAGGAAAATTTATATCTAAGGCTGTCGATGTTGCAGAAGTGTCTCGAAGAAAATTCTTAACAGATATAAAAGTTTCTGTGAAAAAGGTTAGTATAGGGAGTGAGGAGTTTGAGAACAAAGAAGGAAAGTTAGTTAATGTGTCGGTTTTAGAGATTGTTTTGAGAAGGGATTAATTATCTTTTATGTTTTTCTTTAGAGTCTATCTTCAGTCTTTTTAATATTAAGTCTACTTTCCTTTCAATTCTTTTTATTCCCTTGTATCTCCTGTAGTTTATAATCCCGTTGATTATTAAGTATAAAACATAAATAAGAAATAAAACTCCTGCCGCCTTTAAAATAAAAACGAGTTTGTCAAGGTTTTGTGTAATCCCTCCAGGTAAAAATGTTACTACATCACTTAAATTAGGGATATCCTCTACAAACACCATATGGAGGTGTAGTAAAAATAGTTTATAACTCTTTTGAGAAAGATAATTTCTATTTGTTAAGAAGATTTTTATAATGGGGAGTGGTTATTTTTTGATGAAAGATGCTCTGAAACTACTCGAAAAAATGAATTATGCAATTGTAGGAAATCATTCTGCAGTCCAGATTTGTCGTTGGACTAAAAATTCCCTTCGAGGAGATGATGGTTGTTGGAAAGAAAAGTTTTATGGGATAAGTAGTGCAGGATGCTGTCAAATGACCCCTGCAGCTCTGTGGTGCGAACATCAGTGCCTTCATTGTTGAAGACCTATGGAAATTAGTCTTGGAACTGATATTGGAAAGGTTATGGCACCAAAAGAGATTCTTGATGGAATTGTGGATGCAAGAAAAAAATTGCTTTATGGTTTTAAGGGGAGAAAGGGGATGAATCTGAAAAAGTTCGAAGAGGCACTTGAGCCAAAACTCTATACAATGTCTTTGTCTGGAGAACCAACACTTTATCCTTATCTTGGGGAGATGTTTAGAGAAATTAGGAGGAGAGGGGCGGTTTCTTTTTTGGTTACTAATGGGATGAATCCAGATATTATTAATAATTTTAAAAAAGATGAGATGCCTACACAGATTGCTCTTTCAACTAACGCACCAAATGAAAAATTGTTTAGGGTGTGGCATAGGTCGTCTAAAAAAGATGCTTGGAAGACGTTTAATGAAACTCTCAATGTTTTAAAGAAATTAAAAGGGAAGGTTAGAAGGGCGATTAGATTAACATTAGTGAATGAAAAGAATGGTGAAGGGATTTTTGGGAAGATGACTAATATGAAAGATGAACATGTTAGCCAATATGCTAATTTGATTAAAAAAGCGGAACCAGATTTTATTCATGTTAAAGGGTTCAAGTCTGTAGGATATGCTAGAAAAAGAATGGGCTATAATAAACAACCGTGGCATGATAAAATAAAAGTCTTCGCTAAAAAATTAGAGAGGGAATTGGGTGGAGATTATAAGATTAAGGCCGAATACGAAAGAAGTTGTGTTGTTATGTTGGCAAAGAAAGGTGCTAAGTTGAAGATTGAGAAGATTTAGAGCATCACCACACCATCTTTGGTTAATGCGGTAAATCTTATTCCTGCAGGCAAAGAGAGAATCGCTGATTGAAGTGCCATATGTTCTTTGCCATTTCCAGAGGCAATTGAAAGAGCTACTTCCAAGCCATTGAATCTTCCAGCAAGTTTTTTTTCAAACTCTTTCTTTAATGAGACTAGGGATTTGGTTTGGTCAAATTCAATGAAATCAAATGGAACATTTGCTACCTTGAAATCTCTTGCAAAAGAGGGACCAACAACTATTATCTTTTCCCATTCTCCCTTCTGCATCAGTCCAGAAACCTGCCCCCAACTTCCTTTCCCAGTAGATAATAATGCTATAAGTTCCATATAGAGGAATATTGAGGTATTGATATTTAAGCATTTATATAGTAGATAGTAAGTTTTATAAACCGTTTTCTCGCTTGATTAATACTACAGAAGTGTAGGAGGCTCACGCCGACACATAAATACTTCTGTTAGGAATATCATGGAAATAAAAGATGCACTAGTTGAATTAAGAAAGGAAAAGGCCAGAAAATTTGACCAAACACTTGACTTAATTGTTAATCTAAAGAATTTTGATGTTCGTAAGGAGGCCCTTAATACTTTTGTGAGTATTCCCCATTCTAGTGGGAAGAAGGTTGGTGCTTTTTTAACTAAGCGTTCTAAACTTGTTGATTCGATTACTGAAGAAGATTTTGTAAAGTATAAAGAGTTGAAAGATATGAAGAAACTCGCTAGGAAATATGATGCATTTATTGCAGTTGCTCCAATGATGGCAAAGGTTGCTACCAAATTTGGTAGAGTATTTGGTCCGATGAACAGGATGCCAAGCCCCCAGGCAGGAATTATTCCTGTAGAAAATGAGGAGTCTATTAAAGCAATGCTTGAAAAAATGGGAAAGGTTGTGCGAGTTAAAAATAAAGAAGCCTCTATTAAACTCCCTGCAGGAAAGATGAGTATGAGTGATGAAAACCTTATAGAGAACGTAAACTCTATTATAAAAGGTCTCAAAAAAGTTCTTCCAAGAGGAAATGACAATGTTCGTGATGTTCTAATTAAATTTACAATGACCAAACCTTTAGTTATTGTTGAAAGGAGATAAAATGGGAGAAAAAGTGGAGACCCATGTTAGTGAAGAAAAAAAGGCTAAGGTAATAGAATTAGCAGAATTAATGAAGAAGAAAACTGTTATGATTATCTCTGTAAAGGGGTTACCTTCTGCACAATTCCAGGATATTAAAAAGAAACTGAGGGGGAAAGCTAAAATTCAGATGGTAAAAAAAAGTGTTGTTAATTTTGCCTTGGACCATTGTGGGATAAAAGAACTTCACGATTTAGTTAGATATGTAGAAGATGGAACTGCAATCTTGTTTTCTGATGATGACGCATTTGAAATTTCAGGAATTTTGTCTGATGAAAAAAGCCCCGCTAAAGCAAAGGCCGGACAAATTGCCCCAGAGGACATTGAGGTTAAGGCAGGTCCTACGGAGTTAATTCCTGGCCCAGATATTTCTATATTAAGTGCTGCTGGTTTAGCACCTAAAGTAGAGGGTGGAAAAATTGCGATTATGAAAGATAAAGTTATCCTTAAAGAAGGTAAGGTAATTACTCCTGAGTTGGCTTCTATTATGGCAAAATTGAATATTATCCCTTTTGAAGTGGGTGTTAATCCTATCGCTGCATATATGGGTGGACAAATTTATGCTAATATTAAGATTGATAAAGAAGAAACTGTTGCAGAACTTGAAGAAAGTTTTGGAAGAGCATTGCCGTTTGCTGTTGAGGTTGGATATGTAACTGAGCAGACCTTAGACTATATTTTGGGAAAGGCGGGAATTAATGAAAAAGCTGTTGCTGCTTTAATTGTGGATGATAGATCTCCTAAAGAAAAGAAAGATGGTGTAGAAAAAATGATAGAAGAGGATACTAAAAAAGATGAAAAGAAGATGAAGGAAATGAAGAAATCTGCTGAAGAAATTGTTGGAGAAGTTAAAGGAAGAAAGGAAGAGAATATTATAGAAAAAATAGAAGAAGAAATTGAAGAGGTTGCTGAAGCGGTTGTTGAGAAAGTTGAAGAAATTGTGATGGGCGGAATAGGAAATACTGAAGATACTAAATCTGAGGATTCTTCAGAATAAACAAAATGGAATACATATATGCTGCACTTTTGTTGCACAAGACTGGGCAAGAAGTTACAGAAGAGAACTTGAGAAAAGTTGTTTCTGCTACTGGCGCCAGTGTTGATGAATCAAAAGTGAAGGTACTTGTAGCATCTCTTAAGGGTGTAAATATCGATGAGAAGTTAGCAAATGCTTCTATCGCTGCTGCGCCTGCTGCTGCGCCTGCCGAGGCTGCTAAAGAACCTGAAAAGAAGAAAGAAGAACCAAAGGCCGAGGCTGCTGAAGGTTTGGCTTCATTATTCGGATAATTTCTTAATTGAAATATCTATGGTGAAGTCAATTTGGCTTTGCCTAGAAGAATGGGGCCTTCGTAGAGAAGGCTTTGTTGAGTAATGGGGCTTATCTAGTTCTAACAGCATATTTAAATTAAAAGGAATGGTAAAATAAAAATGTTTAAGTTCAGTAATCAATTGTTTGGGGCGAATGTAGATATTTTTATTTATAATATTGAAGAAAAGGAAGCAAAAAGGATTTTTAAGAAAATTTATGAAGAAGGAGTTCGTCTTGAGAGGATTTTTAATTTTTATGATAAGGAATCAGAGTTATCTAGATTAAATAAAGAGAGAAGATTAAAAGTTAGTCAGGAATTCTTGGAGGTCTTAAGATTTTCATTAGATTTTTGTAAATGGAGTGGAGGACTTTATGATATTGCTCTTGGCAAAAACTTTTTGGAAAGAAAGAGTGGAAAAGATTTGAGTAAATTGGGCTGTTCTTATAAAGATATAAAGATTAATGGGGCAGAGGTTATTCTAACTCATGAAGATTTGTTAATTGATTTTGGAAGTGTTGCTAAAGGGTATATCACTGATAAGATGGGAGAAGATTTAGAGAAGAATGGAATTAAAGATTTTGTTATAAACTCTAGAGGGGATGTATTAGTCAGGGGAGATTCAGAGCATATAGTTGAAATTCAGAATCCTAGAGAGAGAAAACAGACTATTGGAAAAGTAACTATTAAGAATTCTGGAATTGCGACTTCTGGAGATTATAATCAATTCTTTGGGGAGAAAAATGAGTCGCATATAATTGGAGAGACTACTTACACTTCAATAACTGTGGTTGCACCAAGTTTGAGAGAGGCAGATAGTTATGCGACATTACTCTCTGTGATTTCCAAAGTAGATGTTGAAGATTTATTAGATAAGAAAAAAGAGTTAAAAGTGCTTACCTTAGATAAGATGTTAAAGATAAAGACTTATAATAATTTTGATAAGATTTTTAAGCAAGAAGATGACGAGGTAGGAGATTATTTTGCTACAAAGAAATTGATCTTAGAGGAAGAGAGGAAAAGAGAGGAAGAGGACTCTGAAGAATGGTTTGTAGAAGATGGGCCTCTGAATGATAAAGCTTCAACTATCTTTGTGAGACCTGGAAGACGAGATGATGAGGAGACAATTACAGGGGCTAGTTAAGATTAAGAGAAGCTTTATAAATAAATTTTTTGATTAAGTATAAAGCCCGCATCGCATAAAGTAACCTCAACCAAGTAGGTCTAGGGAAGATGTTTCATGAATGTTTTTGGGCTATGCCCGCATCGCATAATGGTAGTGCACTGGTCTTGAACACCAGGCCCTTCGGGGCATCCAGGTTCGATTCCTGGTGTGGGCGTAAAGGGTAGAATCGAACGGTTCGCCCAGGAGGTACTCCTTCTGGAGCAATACCCGCTTCGCTTTGCTCGGGGGCACGCTGTTCCTGGTGTGGGCGTAAAATAAAATGGGAATACAAAAATATTGGGAAGGGTCAAGAGCACAAAGTTACTGGAAAGGGTCAAGAGCACAAAGAGTTCTAGATAGACTAACTACTCAGGAGAAAGTTACGGCAGGGATAATCTTTGCTGTCCCATATGGTACTATTCCTTCCCTAGTTTATATAGCCTACAAGGCTTCTCAAGTGACCGGACCTACCAGGGCCTCTTCGTCAGATGTTCCCCGTGATAAAGAAAGTCATTTGAAAGATATTACTGAGGAATAAATTTAAATAACAAAATATCCCTTACGGTTTATGTTAGAATCTATTTTGAGGAAATCGAGTTTCAAGGATGTTCTTATAATTTTTATAGCTAGTTTGGCAATTATTGGTATATGGAGGGGGGTTTGGAATTTGCTTGATGCCTATTTATTAAAAGGGAGTTTTTTAGGGAGTCAGATAGTCTCAATTGTTGCAGGGGTTTGGATTTTGGCACTTTTATCGAGGTATAAATAATGAAGAACATTCTTAAAAATAAAGTGGTAGCCATTTTGATAATAGGAATCTTTTTAATAGCCTTTACATTATTTATTATGAAAATGGTAGAAAATATATCTCCTGCAGAGACGAAGGTTAAACTTGAGACCAATCATGGAGAGATTGTTATCAAATTATACTCTGATATGCCAATTACCACAGGAAATTTTAAGAGTTTGGTCGAAAATGGAACTTATGATGGAGTTGTTTTTCATAGAATAATTAGTGGATTTATGATTCAGGGAGGAGACCCTACTGGAACTGGGATGGGGGATCCAAAAATACCTAATATAAAGGATGAGTTTACTCATAAGGGTGGAAATAAAAATAATAGAGGTACAATTTCTATGGCAAATGCTGGACCAAATACTGGTTCTAGTCAATTCTTTATTAATTTGGTTGATAATAATTTTTTAGATGGAAAACATCCTGCCTTTGGAGAAGTTATTAAAGGGATGGAGGTTGTAGACAAGATTGCAGGCGTTGCAACCAACGCTGGAGACAGGCCTTTAGAAGATGTTCGGATTTTGAAAGCTACAATTATTTGATTATATTGAATTTCCTAATATAATCTGCCAAAGTAATGCAAGTGTGAGGATTATCATAGGGAGAGTATATTTGGCTAAGGTCTCTGCTTTTTCTTTACTAATATTTATTCCAAAAAGCGACAATAAAAAAGAATTAAAGGTAACTTTTTCATTTTCATTTGCAAATTGTTTTTTTGTTAGAATGCAGTCTCCAATAAATATTATCTGTAGTTGGTATGCTAAAATTATGGCTAAGATAAAAATCCATGGAACCCAAAAGGGGGAAGACCACGCAAGGATTAAAATTATTAGGTGTAACCAGAAAATAACTCCGAATCTTTTAGTTTGAGGGTTCATTTTAGTTTAATGGGTTTAAATTCCTTAAGAAATTGTTTTGCTTCCTTCAATTTGCTTTTACTTTCTGAGTAGAGAGTTATCATCTTTTCTCCCTTTGTTATTTTTCCAGTATGTTTATGAAGATACACTCCCGCAGTTTTTGTTTCTGGTGTTCCAAGGATTCTGCAAAGAGAATTTATTCCTTTATTACTTATTTGTGTAATCTTTCCCGTCCTTGATGATACTATTGTCTTTTTAAATTTTGCAAATTTAAGGGAGGAGACCTTTTCATCAAAATTATTTATTCCATTTTGGGCATTAATTATCTCTTTGAATTTTTGGTAGGCTTTCCCAGAGTTTAGAATCTCTTCTGCTTTTTCTTTAGAGTTTTTTATTCCACATAGCTTCATCAATTCTGAAGAAAGAAATAATGCTTTCTTCCTTAAATCCTTTGGGGCTTCTGGAGAGTTCCTTAAAATTAAAAGGAGGTCTAACATTTCTAAATTTGGACCAACCCCATTACCAATAGGTTCTGAACCATCTGTGTAAACAACTTTAATTTTTAGCTTGAACTTGTGAGCTATATGTGTGAACTTTCTTCCAAGTCTTTTCGCTTTTATTAATGAGTCTATTTTAGATCCCTCCCCGTAAGGAATATCTATGATAAGATATTTTGAACCAACAGATATTTTCTTAGACATTATTGAGGCTAATAGCTGGGGTTCAATGTCAAAATTCATTAATCTTTCAACCCGAATGATTTTATCATCAGCTGGTGCAAGCCCTAACGAACCGCCCCAAACTAGGCATGCCCCGTTTTCTTCTACTATTTTTTTTATTTTTTTTAGGGGGAATTCAATGTTTGAAATTGTTTCTACAACATCTGCTGTTCCTGCTGCGGAAGTAATTGCCTTAGAAGAAGTTTTGGGGAGGGTAAGACCTGCAACGGCACAAATAGAGATTACTAAGGGTGTTGTTCGATTTCCTGCAACCCCTCCAATACAGTGTTTATCTGCAATATATTTCCCTTCAAAATTTAATCTAGCTCCTGTTTTTATCATGGCTTTGGTGAGATTAACTACCTCTCCCATAGTCATCCCTTGAAGTTTTTCTGCAGAAGTAAAGTAAGCAATTTCTGCTTCAGTGATGTTATTATGGACTATTTCAGAGATTAAATAGTTTAATTCTTCTTTTGTCAACTCTCCCCCACGCATCTTCTTCCCTATTAGGGCTGTTGCATTGGAAATCTCAGAGGTAGTAACTTCTACAAGAGAATTATTTCTCATCTGGAGGGCTTTTGTTAATTCTTTGGAAAGACCGATTTCGTTTCTTTTCACAATTTGAGGAAAAATATCTACCACTGCATATATCTTTTTATCATTAGAAATAGCCACTCTATCGTTAGCGAAAACGTTCATCTCTTTTGCGGTCTCTTCGTTTAAAAAGACTACTGGTCTTCCAGCCAACCAATTAAGATTTTTTATTTTTAACTTCATTCAAGCCCCCTATTTTTTGAATAATTCATCGAGTTTACCCATCTTGTAAAATTCAATGATAATTAATACATAAGCAAAAATTAGGGGTCCAAAGACTAGACCCATTATCCCAAAGAAATACAAACCACCAATTGTCCCGATGATACTTAGAGACACCGGGAGATTAGACTGGCGTGAGAGAATATAGGAGCGCAAGAAGTTATCAATTGTTGAAACAAAAAGAGCCCCATAAAGTAATAGGAAAACTCCAGAGAACGTTTGACCAGTTATTAAGAGAGTAATTGAGACAGGTACCCAAATTAACCAAGAGCCGAGTATTGGAATTATAGAAATTAAACATGCGACCACAGTAAGGACTAGTGCTTTTGGGACTCCTAAAAGGAACAGCCCTACTCCAAGAGCTAATCCCTGGACAACTCCAATAAAAACTTGACCATAAACAATCGAATTGGTTATCCCCCTTAGTTCTTTCATAAATTTTTCTTCTGTTGATTTTGAAAAGGGTGATAGTTCTGAGATATATCTCTTGAGTGTTTCTGAGTCTCTTAAAGCAAAAAAGAATGTAAAAAGAAATACCGCAAATTGAAGGAGTACAGATGGAAGATTAACTAAGAAGTCTTTGAATTGATCTAGTGCAGTAGAAAAGACTACACCTATAAGGTTATCTAAGTGAATAGATAATTTCCCTGCAGTTTCTGCATTCATAAACTTCCCTAAGAGTTCTCCAAGATTGAGATTCTGAAACATAACATAGGTGCTAAAAGTTTGATTAATAATCATAGGTGTGAGATACAATATAGGCACCACAATAATGACAATTATAGCTAATATTAAAAGAAATGCGACGGTGTTTTTCCTTTTTGTTATCTTTAGAATTTTTTTGTAGATAGGACTAAATACATATGCTGCGAGAAGACCAATAGTCAAAGAAACAATAATTTCTTTGATAACAAAGAAGGCTAAGACAAAGATTCCAACTATTCCCACAGCTACTGCCCCCTGTTTAATTATTAAATTCTGAGTCATATTAGTTTTATGAATCTCTAATTTATAAGGTTTCCTAGGGAGTGGACAAAATATTGAGAAGAGCAGATAATATTATCTCCAAGATATTCTGTAAATAAATATTTTACAAAAATTTATAAAGAGCCAGTGTATTTTTGATAGATGATTATTAAAAAAATTTTTGAGGAGATTTTTGATGATGAAGTTCATTCTGGTTTTTTGAAATATGGAAAGGGAGAGTACAAAAGCAAGTTTCTTCTTGAAGGGAAAAAACAAGCGAACAAATGGGCAATTAAGACCGGGCCAGAACTTGCAAATTGTTTGGTAAAAAGGTGTTTAAAAAAGGTTAAAGAGAAGGTTTTGGTTAAAGGGATTATTGTTTCAACAAATGATTTAAGGAGTGAAGTGCCATTTCCAATTGAGAAGGTAGGTAATTTCCAAGGAGTTCGGAAGCATGTGATTAACACTGAGATAGAACCTTTAGATTTAATTAAAGTTATGGAAGAACGTCCAAGAACCTTTTTTGGTCTTTCTTTTAAGGGAGAAGATTTTGATTTAAAAATAAAAGCAAAGGCGCCAACTTCTGGAAAACCTGGAAAAGATTCTGATGAGGGGCCTAGGGCAGATTTTTGTTCTTTGAAAACTAATGATAGGGGACTCGTCGAGGAACTTTTCTTTGATGAATCTAACTTCACAGAGTCTATAATTTCCCATACTGTAAAGGTAGAAGATATTGTGTACCCTTCTAATCTTAATTCTCTTAGTCCAAAAGAAGTTAGAGAAAATAGTAAAAGAAAGGGTGTGATTTATCGGAAGAGTGTAGTTGATGGAAAAGAGAAAATAACAGAAGCAAAGTTTACTGCTTAATCAAAATAATCTAATTTTTGATTCTTTGGAAGTTTTTTTATTCTTGCTTCTTCTTTTTGCGCTTCAGACCGATTTTGACATGGTTTCGACTTTAGAATCTGTTTGAAGCCTTTGTTATAGACATATTTGCTTCCTTTTCCATTTGAATGTGATTCCATTCTCCTTTCTAAATTTGTGGTTACACCAGTATAAAATGTTCCATCTTGACATTCTAAAATATAAACAAACCAAGGTTTTTGCATTAATATACCATCCCCTTTGTTTTGACACATGAAGGACAAATGAGCGCAGTATCTTTTAGAGACATATAATATCTATTTCCACTTTCCAAAATCTCATTAAATTTATTCCATCCCTCTTCAATAGTTAGTTTACCTTCAATTACTTCTTGAGGTACCTTTGAGGCCTCTTCCAAAAGTTCCATTCTCTTATTCCACATTTTTGTATGATAAAGATTGGGTTGAGCCGATTTAGATAATTTCTTCTTACAGAGGTAGCAATCATTTTGGAGAATTCTTAACTCTTGTTCTCTAACAGCCCAAGCCAATTGAAAGTCTGCATCTTGAATTAAATGTTTATGATTCCCAATACCTCCAAACCTATTAAACTTAAGATTAATTTCTTCCGTAGGCAAACCCTTGTTTATTATAGTGATTTCTCCAATCTTTTTAGAATACCTCCAAAGAGGGTATTTAACCTCTTTTTGAGGAGTTGTTTTAGATTTGCCCATTCTAAATCCTTTTGATCCAGGTCTGATTTTTCCTATTGACTGCTCTTTTTTTCTTTCATAATTCCTTTTCTTTCTCTCTTGGGATTTTTTCTTGGCCGTCCTTTCCTTTTTAGGAATATATCCTTCCTCTCCGGGAAGAAATTTGGGAGTTATTATTGCCATATACTCTCTAATAAAATTTGTTTTATAAACTTGGTGGAAGCAGAAGCTTTAAATAGGTAAATTTCTGATTAATTTCAACGGTTCCATCCAAAACTTAAATGTTTGGATGAAGAGAATTTTGTGGTTGGTTGCCACATGATAAGATAGCAGATGTGCTAGTTTGCTTGATTATACTAATAGTTAGTTGAGACTATACTGAAATAAAAATGGCAGATAACAATTCAATTAGAAGTGGAAGTTTACAGTTCTACCCGAGGGTGCGAGCTAAGAAAGTTATTCCCAATGTAAATTGGGCTCCTGTTTCTAAAGAGGGTGTTAATATTTTAGGTTTTATTGGTTATAAGGTTGGCATGGTCTCTGTTTGGGCTAGAGATCATACGGAACACTCTTTAACAAAAAATAAAAGGATTATAGTCCCGGCAACAATTTTAGAATGCCCTTCAATGAGAATTTATTCGGTTAGATTTTATAAGGGTGGAAAGGTAATGAAAGATGTTGTGGTTACTGATGATAAGGCCTTAAAAAAAAGAGTTAAGTTGCCTAAAAATAAAAAAGAGTTGGGAAATGTAGAGGGTTTTGATGATGTGAGGGTTGTTGTTTATTCTGGTGTGGGAAAAACTTCTGTAGATAAAAAGATACCTGATGTGTTAGAAATTGGAATTTCAGGAAATTTGGATGAGAAGATGAAATTTATAAAAGAGAAAATCGGAAAAGACATCTCTATTCCAGAAGTTTTTGTTGAGGGGACGGTAGATATTCGGGGAGTTACAAAAGGTTATGGGACTATGGGTCCTATGAAAAGGTTTGGAATTTCGTTGAAATCTCATAAATCCGAAAAAGGAAGAAGGCGACCGGGTTCTTTGGCACCATGGCACCCTGCAAGAGTTACATTTAGAGCTCCCCAGGCTGGACAAACAGGGTATCATAGCAGAATAACCTATAATAACTTAATTCTTGATGTGGGAAAAATTTCTGAAAAAAACATTAATAAAAAGAGTGGTTTTGAACACTATGGAAATATTAAAACAGACTACATCCTTTTAAGAGGATCAATCCCTGGGCCAAAGAAGAGAGGACTTATGATTACGCAATCTATTAGGCCAACTAAGAAAATTTCTAAGAAAAAATTTGAGGTGCTAGAGATTAGATAATGGTAAAGACAAAATTATTTGACGAAAATGGAAAGGCTGGAAAAGAGATTAGTTTGCCGAAGAATTTTAGCCAGGAAATTAGGGCAGATATTTTATTAAAAGTTTTTGAAACTCAAAAAGGAATTTACTCTCAAGCATATGGTTCAATGGAAGGCGCGGGTGCACAATATTCTGCCTCGGGAATTTCAAGGAAAAGAAGGCATATTTGGAAAGGAACCTATGGTAAGGGAATTTCTAGAATTCCTAGGAAGATTATGTCTCGACATGGTTCGAGTTTTAATTGGGTTGGTGCAACTGTTTCAAGTACTCGTGGAGGTAGAAGGCCACATGCTCCAAGAAGTGCAAAAAATCCATTCAAAAAAACAAATAAGAAAGAACTTTTGATTGCTTTTGATTCTGCATTTATGGGGACTATGGATCAAAAAGCGATTGAGAAAAAATATGGAAAAAAGATTGAATCAGGTTTTGTGTTTGATGAAAAGATTTTAGCTGTTAAAACAAAAGAATTCTTACAAGTTCTTAGAAATCTTTTTGGAGAAGAAGCCAATTTTCTTAAGAAAAAAACAGTTAGGTCTGGAATTGGAAAGATGAGGGGCCGAAAGTATAAGTCAAATGCAGGATTATTATTTATTATAGGTAGTAAAGAAAAGATGAGGAGAAAGGGTATTGATGTTGTTCCCGTAAATGAATTAAAAATTATGGATTTGTCTCCAAATGGAGAACCAGGAAGATTAGCTTGTTATACTGAGAATGCAATTAATGAGATTGGAGAAAGATTCAAATGAAAACAATTATATTAGAAAAAATAAAGTCAACAGAAAAGATTGTTAGACAAATTGAAATTGAGAATGTTGTGGTCTTTGTTGTTGATAGGGCTGTGAAAAAGGAAGATGTGAAAAAAGAAGTTGAATCTTTATTTAATGTTAAAGTTGCGAAGGTTAGAACTCACACCCTAAAAAATAAAAAAATTGCTTATGTTAAATTGAAGCCAGAATTTCCTGCAGGAGATTTGGCAACCAAACTTGGATTAATGTAATGGGAAAGAGAATAATACAACAGCGAAGGGGAAGGGGAAGCCGCACCTATTTGGTAAGGGATAGGGCTTTCTTAATGCATTTAGGATATCCCAAAGACCTTGACGGAGAATGGAGAGTTATCAAACTAATTTCTTCTGCTGGACATAGTGCACCTATTGCGAAATTTATGAATAAAGAAGGGAAAATATTTCATAATTTTGCAGTAGAATTGTTATATGTTGGACAAAATATCAAATTTGGTGGAATTAGGCCAGGGGATATTTCAAGGCTGGGTGATTTAAAAAATGGGGTAGAAATTTTTAATATTGAGAGTAAACCTTTGGATGGAGGAAAGTTTGTTCGAAGTGGGGGTAATGCTGCATACATTATATCTAAAGTAGGAGATATTGTGAAAATTATGATGCCTTCCAAGCAAGAGAAGAAATTTAGTGTGAATTGTAGGGTAACTGTTGGGAGGGTTGCTGGGGATGGGAGATTAGATAAACCAATTTTAAAGGCGGGAAAAAAATATCATATTATGAAAACTAAATCAAAATTATGGCCTAGAACCTCTGCTGTTAAAATGAATGCAATTGATCATCCATTTGGAAGTGGTAGGGGAAAGAGAGTTAAAAGCAAAATTGCAAAAAGAAATGCACCTCCTGGAAAGAAAGTAGGGCTAATTAGACCTAGGAGAACAGGGAGGAAGAAACGTTAAACATGGCAGAAAAACTAGTAAAGAAGAGTAAAGAAGTGTTTTATCGAGGGAAAAATGTTTCGGAGTTGGTAAACTTGGATACTCGAGAGTTTGCAAAGTTAGTTAAATCAAGAGCTAGAAGAGCAATCCTTCGAAATTATGATGTAATCGAACAATTTGTTAAGAAATGTGGGGTAAGAAATAAAAAAAATAAGTTGATTAAAACCCATGATAGGGCATTGGTTATTGTTCCAAAAATGATTGGGAAAATAGTTGGAATACATAATGGGAAGGAGTTTGTCAAAATTACCATTGTAGATGAAATGTTAGGACATAGATTGGGAGAGTTTTCGCCCACAAGAAAAATAGCTAAACATACCACTGTCGGAAAGAGGGCCGTTAAGCCATAATGGTAGAAGAAAATTTAAAGAAAAAAGTGGAGGAAGAGAAAGTTGGGGCAGGAAAAGAGGAAGAGAAATCGGAAAAGAAAGTTGAAAAGAAAAAACCGGAAATAGTGGTTAAAGAGATGGCTATTGCAAATGGAGTTTCTCTTAGAATTTCTCCGAAATATTCTATGGCAATTTGTAGAGTTATCAGGGGTAAAAATCCCGAGGCTGCGATTGCAAGATTAGAAGAGGTAATTAGTGAAAAAAGGCCAATACCTATGGCAGGATTAGAAGTAGGACATAGAAAGGGAATAGGTTTGAGTGGAGGCAGATTTCCTAAGAAAGCTTGTTTGGAAATAATTAATGTTATAAAACAGGTTGGGGCCAATGCAACTGTTAATGGAATTGAAAATCCAATAATCATAATTGCTAAGGCTAATCGGGCTTCTGCACCGTTTAAACGTGAGGGTCGAAGAGCCAAGAGAACCCATATTTACCTTGAAGTAAGAGATAAAAGTAAATTAATAAGGAAGAAAAAATAAAATGGAAGAAAAGAAATTTGTTGAAGTGAGAAAGGA
>JANLHN010000012.1 GCA_024654505.1 Nanobdellota archaeon
AAGAGAACCCATATTTACCTTGAAGTAAGAGATAAAAGTAAATTAATAAGGAAGAAAAAATAAAATGGAAGAAAAGAAATTTGTTGAAGTGAGAAAGGATGAGTTTAATATTCGTCAATTTGTGAAAAGAATGTTTGGAAAGGGGAAGGTTTCCCGAGTTCGAATTGAATATACTCCTGTTGGTGAAAAAATTGTTGTGTCTACCCATAAACCTGGATGGATTATTGGAAAACGGGGGGAAAAGATTAATCAGCTAACAGATATTTTGAAGAAAAAGTTTAGGATGGAAAACCCTCACGTGGATATTGAAGAAATTACTCACCCAGAGTTTGATGCTCAATTGGTTGCTGATGATATTGCTTTAACTCTTGAGAGGTTTGGGGCATTAAAGTATAAATCATCGAGTTATAGGGCCTTAGCTAGCATTAAAAATTCTGGTGCCCTTGGTGCCGAGTTAAGAATTTCTGGAAAACTTCCTAGCGATAGAGCAAGGTCTTGGAGATTTGCATTTGGTTACTTGAAGAAAACTGGAGACGCTGCAAGTGTTGTGGATAGGGCATTTTCTATTGCTGAAACAAAACAAGGTGTTGTGGGAATAAAGGTTGCTATTTTGGCTCCAGGTGTTAAGGTTCATGATCAAATAGTAATTGATGAAGATTTTATGAATGAAGTTAAGAAGAATGCTACCTTAAAAGAAGTTGAAGAAACAGTAAAAAAAGTGAAGAAAAAAAGAAAGGGAGAAGGTAAAAAATAATGGTAAAAAAGAAGATAGAAGCTGAAAATATTGAAGGGAAGATTATTGAGTTAAAAATTGAGTTACTGAAACAGCCGCAGAAAGGGAAAAGCATTAAAAGAGAAATTGCACGACTACTCACTATGAGAAAACAAAATGAGACTAAATTGGAAGGAAATTCTCCAAAAATTTCCCAAAGTACTGGAGGTAAGAAATAAAGTGGATATTTGTCCTAAATGTGGTTTGCCTGTTCCGGCTTGTGTTTGTGGAGAAATTGCCAAGACACAACAAAAAATAGATGTTCAGACGGAAAAAAGGCGTTTTGGAAAAGTATCTACGCTAATAAGTGGTTTTGATGATGGTGTTGACATAAAAGAGATAGCAAAAACTCTAAAGGCTAAAAGGGCTTGTGGCGGCACAGTAAAAAACAAGAAAATTGAACTTCAGGGGAACCATGTAGGGTTTATAAAACCAATATTGGTTTCAATTGGGTTCAATGAAGAACAAATTAATGAATAAAATGGTAAAAAAAATGGTAAAAAAAGTAGAGAAGGAATCTAAAGATACTTTGGAGTGTAAGGACAAGCTCTGTCCAATTCATGGAGAAAGAAAACTGAAAATGAGGGGGCGAACCTTTGATGGAGTTATAATAAAGAAGTTACCTGGGAGGGTTACAATTCAATTTGAAAGAATGATTAAGGTTCCGAAATATGAGCGTTATGAAAAAAGGCGAACAAAAATCCATGCAAGACTCCCAGATTGTATAATTGCTGGGGTTGGGGATTTAGTCCAGGTTGCTGAGACAAGACCTATCAGCAAAATGATTCATTTTGTTGTTAGTAATGTTATTAAGAAATCAATGGAGGCTAGTTCTAATGAAAGTAAATCTTAGATTTTCGACCATAAAAATTCTCCTTGGAGGTAAATTTTTATGAAAGCAATTAGTGGTCGGGCAACAAGAGGGTTGAATATTGGGAGTATGGTTGAAGCTTGTGATAATAGTGGGGCAAGAATAGTAAGAATTGTTTCTGTTAAGCATGGAAAAACCTCGAAGGGCCGTCAGGGGTACGCAAAAATTGCAGACTGGGTTAAAATTTCTGTTAGAAAGGGAGACCCAAAAATGAAGGGAGAGGTTTTTGATGCAGTTGTTGTTAGACAGAAGAAACCTTGGAAGAGGAATACTGGAGAGAGAGTTTGTTTTAGCGATAATGCGGTTGTTCTTTTAAAGGATGAAAAAGGAAACCCTAAGGGAACACAAATTAAGGGAGCAATTGCAAGAGAAGTTCAGGAAAGATGGAAGGAGGTCTCTAAGTTAGCGAGTACAATTTATTAAAATGAAATCAAAATTTAACAAAAAGTGGAATTCAAGTAAACAACCTAGAAAGCAGGTGAAATTTAGAGCCATGGCTCCAACACATATTAAAAGAAAATTGATGGCTTCTATATTAGACAAACCTCTTAGAGTTAAATATGGGAAAAGAAACTTGGGAATCCGAAGAGGGGATGAGGTTAAGATTATGAGGGGCAAATTTAAAGGTAAACAAGGAAAGGTGGGAAAAGTAGATCCAAAAAATAATCGTCTTCAAGTTGAAGGGGTTCAGAGAGCTAAAAAAGGTGGAGAGAAAGTAGAAACCTGGTTTAGCCCATCAAAGGTGAAAATTATGTTATTAAATACTGACGATTCAAAAAGGATGAAAAAACTGAAGGTCGTAGTTAATAGTCCTGCTGAAGTCCAAAAGACGGAAACTAAAGAACTAATGGAGAAAAAGAAAAAGTAATATGAGGACATGTTTCATGTTTTCATTATGCAATCAAAATAAAAAATGCACTTAAAGAAAAATAAAATGCCAAAAACGTGGCCAGTTCCACGAAAAGGAAACGTGTACTCGGCAGTGCCTAGCCATGCGACCTCAAGGGGAATCTCAGTATTATGCTTAATTAGAGATATTTTGAAAATTGCTAAAACAAAGAAGGAAGTAAGAGTAATGACTTTGGGCGGAGATATTAAGGTGAACAATATAATTCGGAAAAATGAGAACTTTCCAGTACAGGTCTTTGATGTTGTAAGTTTAGATAAGGCTAAATTGCATTATCGCCTAGAGATTGTCAATAGGAAATTTAATTTAGTTAAGATTTCTGCTGGAGATGCTGAAAAAAAGATTGTGAAAATTTCTGGAAAGACAATACTTGGGAAGGATTTGGTTCAAATGAATTTAGATGATGGTCAGAACTTTGTTTCTAAAATCAAATTCTCTGTAGGAGACTCTGTAATAGTGAACACTAAAGAGAACAAGATAGAAAAAGTTTTACCATTAAAAGAAGGTGCAAAAGTAGAAATTATTCTTGGGAAACATGCGGGAGAAAAGGGAAAATTGATTAGTTTTGAGGAGCTCTCTCGTGGTAAAAGTTACCTTATTAAATTAAAGGAGAAGGAAGTAAGTTTGCCTTTTAAGACACTCTTAGTAATTGAATAATGGAGAATAAGATGAGAGAGATTCGGCTTGAGAAAGTTATATTGAACATTGGAGGAACTAGTGAGAAGCTTGAGAAAGGAGTTATTTTACTTCAGAAGATTAGTGGTAAGAAGGCTATTAAGGTAAAGGCTACTAAAAGAATCCCTACATGGTCTGTTCGTCCGGGATTGGAAGTCGGGACAAAAGTTACTCTTCGTGGAAAAGAGGCTATGGAAATATTAAAAAAACTTCTCCCAGCTATTGATAACACATTAAAAGAAAGACAAATACAAGATAATTTCTTTTCTTTTGGAATACATGAGTATATTGAGATTCCAGGAATGGAATATATAAGAGAGGTAGGGATTATGGGTTTTGAAGTTACAGGCGTTTTTTCTCGAGCAGGAAAGTCTGTTGAAATGAAGAAAATTAAAAGAGGAAAGGCAAAAAGGCTAGTGGTTACTCAAAAAGAAATTGAGGATTATTTAATAGATAAATTTGGAACAGAAATCTTGCGAAAGAAGATCCAGGGAGAAGAAGATGACAGCGAGTGATTGGAGGAAAATTACCAAGCAGTTAAAAAGTAAGCCAACTATCTTAAAGAAATTTTTAAAACACAATAAACCAAAACCAAGAAAGTTTGGTGTTGCTGCCCAGAAGTGTGAAGTCTGTGGAAGACATGGAGCCCATATTTCATCTTATAATCTAAATTTGTGTCGACACTGTTTCAGAGAGTTGGCGGTTGAGCTGGGTTTCAAGAAATACAGTTAGGAGAAAAAATGAGTCAAGATATAGTTAGTGATGGATTAAACCAAATAATGAATGCGAAAAGATTGGAAAAGAAGGAACTTGAGATTAGAAAGTACTCTAAGGTTTTGATTAATCTATTCAAATTAATGAAAGAAAAAGGTCATATTGATTATGAAGTTAATGAAGAAACTAAGGTTGTGAAAGTCCATATTCTCAGACTAAATGAATGCCGGGCAGTTAAACCAAGATATTATGTTAGTTCTGATGGAATCGATAGATATCTTAGAAGATTTTTACCTTCGAGAAATTTTGGAAGTTTGATAATATCTACAAACAAAGGACTTTTGAATTATAAAGAAGCTATTAAAAATAAAATTGGGGGAAGTGTAATTGCTTACTTCTATTAAAATGAAAAAGATATTAGAACGAATAATTGAAATTCCAGAGGGTATAGAAATAACTGTTAAAGATAAGACTTTTGTTGTTAAGGGAAAGGGAAAAGAAATCTCCAAAAGTTTTGACATGGGAAAGATAACTGTCTCTATTAAAGACAAAAAGGTTAATATTAGCGCAAAGAAGTTTACACGGAGAGAATCTAAAATGGTGGGAACTATCTGGGCTCATTTAAAAAATATGATTAAGGGAATTGAGGAAGATTTTGTTTATAAATTGGAAATTTGTAATGTTCATTTTCCTATGAACGTTAAAGTTGATGGAGATAAGGTTATTATCAAATCTTTCTTGGGAGAAACAACTCAGAGGGTTTCTCGAATAATGCCTAACTCAAAGATTGATATAAAGGGTAATGAGATAACTATAAGTTCTCCAGATATAGAAGCTGCCGGACAAACTGCTGCAAACCTTGAAAAGGCGACAAAATTAGTTGGGAAAGATAGAAGGATATTCCAAGATGGAATTTATATTACTGAAAAATGTGGGAGGGAAATTTAAAGCATGTTCAAAGAACATACATGTTTTTATCTATAAAAATAAAAAATGGTAGTTGAGAGAAAAAAACCAAAATTTTTGAGAAAAGATTGGCATAAGAAGATTAAACTTGGGAGTACTGTTAAGAAAAATAGAAAATGGCGTGGAGCGAAAGGAAGGCATAATAAGATTAGGTTAAGTAGAAAGGGTAATGCTCAAAGACCGAAGATAGGGTGGGGTGCGGAAAAAACGACTAGAGGATTTGTAGGGGGATTGAATGTCATGGGGGTTAGTAATCTCAAAGAAATGGACAATGTAGGGAAGGGGCAGGGAATTGTCATCGGAAAAGTTGGTTTGAGAAAAAGAAAAGAAATAATTGCTGAAGCAAATAAAAGAAAAGTCAAAATATTAAATAAATACAAACTGGGTGAAAGTAAAAATGCAACTAACTAAAAAGAAAGAATTAGCAGCCAAGGTTTTGGGTGTTGGAAAGAGTAGAATCCTTTTTGTAGATTCTCATCTCCCAGAGATTAAGGAAGCTATTACTCGCCAAGATATCCGAGATCTTGCCAGTTTAGGAGCTATTAAAATTAAAGAAGTTAGTGGTAGGAAGAAAGTTGTTAAGAGAAAACACCGAAGGAGAACTGGAAAGGTTAAAAAGAAGGTCAATAAAAGTAAAAAAGAGTACGTAATCATCACTCGAAAGCTTAGAACCTTTGTTAGACACCTTCTAAAAACAGGGGCAGTTGACAAAGAAAAACATAGAGAAGTTAGAAAGATGATTCGGGCGAGAAGATTCAAAAGTAAAAGACATTTAAAGGAGAGTTTAAAGGATTTATAATGGCAAGAAGTAAAAGGACTATTAAGCGAAGGAGAAGGGAAAATAAGACAGATTATAAGCTAAGAAAAAGTTTATTGAAGTCAAGTCTCCCACGTATAGTTATTAGAAGAACAAATAAGTTTTTTATCATACAGGTTGTTGAAAGTTTTGAAGCACAAGATAAGGTTATTTTGGGAGTAACCTCAAAAGACCTTCTAAAAAAAGGGTGGAATGTTAAGATGCAGGGGAGTTTAAAATCTATTCCTGCAGGATACCTCTCTGGAATTCTCTTAGCAAAAAAGATTGGGAAAGGTAAAAAGAAGTTTATTGTGGATTTGGGGATGGCTAGGACCTTGAAGGGTTCAAGAGTTTTTGCAGTTGTAAAAGGTTTGGTGGATGGTGGTCTTGATTTAAATGTAAATGAAAAAGTTTTTCCTTCAGAGGATAGACTCCTCGGAAAACATTTAAAAGAAGATGTAAAAAAAATGATTGGAGAGGTTAAATCAAAATTATAAAATGGTAAAGACAAAAGAATTAGCCCCAGAAGAACAGTTAGAAGAAATGGATGAAATTCTAGAGGCTAAAAAAAAGCTAGAAGAAGAAAGAATTTCTAAAGAAGTTGAAGAACAATTTCGAAGAGAAGAAGGTCGTGGGGAATACAAAAGAGAGTCTAGGGAAGAAAGATTTTCTAGAGAGGCTCAAGAGAAGTTAGATCGGTGGGTACCACAGACCCAATTAGGGAGGGTTGTTCGTGCTGGTAAAGTTAAAGATATTGATGAAATCCTTGTTGCAGGAACTAAGATAATGGAGTCAGAAATTGTAGATCTTCTACTTCCTGGACTTCAAACAGAGGTTTTATTTATTGGCCAAGCAAAGGGTAAGTATGGTGGTGGAAAAAGAAGAGCTTTTAGACAAACTCAGAAAAAAACAAAAGAGGGTAATGTTTTAACTTTTGGAGTTATGGCGGTTGTTGGAGATGGTAGAGGTCATGTTGGAATAGGTTATGGACGGGCCTCTGAAACATTGCCAGCAAAAGAAAAGGCTATAAGAAAGGCAAAGTTGAACATAACTAAAATACCTCGAGGATGTGCGAGTTATAATTGTTCTTGTGAAAATCCTCATAGTATCCCTATTACTGTTGAAGGAAAATGCTCTTCGGTCAAAGTTAAACTTATACCTGCACCACAAGGAACAGGTTTAGTTATTAGTGATGAAATGAAAAAGATTCTGAGGGCTGTTGGAATAAAAGATGTTTATAGTTCTTGTTCAGGGAAAGTGAGGACAACCTTTAATGCGGCAAAGGCTTGTATGGCTGCACTAAATAAACTAGGAGAAATGAAAATATGATACTTGTTTTGAGGATTGCGGGAAGAGCAGCAAAAAAGAAGAAGGACATTGAGACTCTTAATAGACTTAATCTTTATAGAAAATTTAATTGTATTCTGGTTGATGAAAAAGATGAAGTGAGAAAGGGAATGGTTCTGGCGGTTAAACACATGGTTGCTTATGGAACTGTTGGAGAAGATTTTATTAAGGAACTCAAAAAGAAAAGACCCAGTAAGGACGATAAAACATATAATTTACACCCTCCTATTGGTGGGTTCAAAAAAAGTTCGAGAGTTGCAACCCCAAAAGGAATCTTAGGATTCCATGAAGATATTACTAAACTTGTTGGGAGAATGTTATGAGAGTACATAAGAGAAAAAAGGCTAGCCGAATAAGAGGAGCTAAGACTTGTGGATGGGGGTTTAGGCAGAAGCATAAAGGACATGGAAATAAGGGTGGGACTGGAATGGCTGGAGCTGGAAAAAGAGCAGATCATAAGAAACAGGTTGCTTTGGAGTCAGATCCGAAAAAGCAATATTTTGGAAAGCAGGGGGCTACTTCTAGAGGTACTGCAAGAAAAAAGTATGAAAAAATTAATTTAAAAGATATACGGGCAAACTTTAAGGAAAATAAAATTGATTTATCAAAGCATAAAATCCTTGGTGAGGGTGAGGGATTTAAGGCAGAGATAACCGCAAAGGCAGCGACGAAAGGTGCAATTGAAAAGATGGAAAAGGCTGGTGGGAAGATTATTTTGCCTGTTAAGAAGAAATCTGTTAAACAGTATGTTGTCAAGGAAAAAAAGGTTGAAAAAGAAGCAGAGAGCGAAGAGTAACTATCTAAGAAAATTTTGAAGGAACATCAAGGACATTCTATATCTAAAAGTTTCTTAGGAAACTTTATAAAGCAACATCAAAGATGTTCCGTGCCTAAAGTTTCTTAGGAAACTTTATAAACAAATTTTCTAACTATAACTTATGGCTTTAAGAGACCTTTTCCATTATCTCCCTGAAGTTAGGGGACCAACTGAAAAGAAAGTTAGTTTTGGTGTTAAGTTTAAGTGGACCCTTATAATTGTCATTGCCTACTTTATTTTATCTAATATTTCTCTTTTTGGTATGAGTGAGAGTTCTCTTTCTAGGTTTGAATATTTAGCTATCTTGCTTGGAACTTCCTTTGGTTCTTTAATTTCTTTAGGTATTGGTCCAATTGTTATGTCGTCTATTATTCTGCAGTTACTTCAAGGTGCGGGCATATTAAATATAGACACAAATACTCCTGAAGGGAAAAAGTTTTTTCAAGGAATGCAAAAACTACTTGCTTTTGCTTTTGTAATCTTTGAAGCGTTGGTTTATGTTTTAATGAAAGGTATACAAGCTGATCCAGGTTTTACTGGGATTGTAATTTTTCAATTATGTCTTGGGGGTATATTAATTATATTTATGGATGATGTTATTCAGAAGTGGGGTTTTGGTAGTGGAGTTTCATTATTCATTGCGGCAGGTATTGGTTGGAGATTATTTGCACAACTCTTCCAATTCATTGGCCCTCAAGGAGAATTAGAGGCTAGTGGAAAGATTTTGGCGTTAATTGCCTCAGTCATATCGGGGGATGGAACTGGAGCTGTTAGAGCAATCGCACCAGTACTTGTTACTGCAGCCCTATTTTTGGTTGTTGTTTTTGCTCAGAGTCTAAAGGTTGAAATTCCCCTAGCATTTGATAGAATTCGGGGACATTCGGTTAAGTGGCCATTGCAGTTCTTTTATGCAGGAGTCTTGCCCGTAATCTTCGTTTCTGCCTTGGCTGCGAATATACAGCTATTTGGTTCATTATTACAAAATTGGATTGGAAGTGCAACCTTCTTGGGAGGGTTTTCTGGAGGGCAACCAGTTTCGGGTCTCGCTTATTGGATTAATTCAACACCTGTCTTAGAAACAATTGTAACTGGGAGTTTTAGGTGGGTTTATGCAGTTCAAGCCTTCTTTCATATTTTATTCTATACATTCTTTTCGATTATCTTCGCATGGTTCTGGGTTAGTACATCTCAAATGGACGCAAGAAGCCAAGCAAATAAAATTGTCCATTCTGGCATGAGTATGCCAGGTTTTAGAAAGGATGAGCGAGTTCTTGAATCTATACTAAAGCGATATGTTGGACCTCTAACTATTATGGGTGGTGCTGCAATAGGATTGTTAGCCTCCATTGCAGATTTATTTGGTGCTTTGGTTGGTGGAACGGCTATCCTTCTAGCCATTATGATTATTTATCAATTGTATCAGAATATTGCACAACAACATGCCGTCGATATGAACCCGGCATTAAAAGGATTCTTTGGGGCCTAATCCTTTTTAATCACCTTTAAAAAGGAAGTTATTCTAAATGAAATATGATATTAGTAGAGTTGATGAAGGCAAATCCTAAAATTTCTTTACTTATCGTATCTGTTCTTGTTACCCTTATCTCGACGCTTGCTCATAAATGGTTAACAAATCAGGCTCATCTAAAAAGTTTAAAAGAAAGACAAAAGGAAATTCAGAAAGAGTTAAAGGGATGTAAAGACACGGATGTTATGAAAGAGTTGAATGCAGAGATGTTGAAAATTACCGGCCTAATGTTTAAATCAAGTTTTAAACCCATGTTTATTACAATTATTCCTTTCCTAATTTTATTTGCTTGGCTGAGAGGAATTTACCAACCTTTAATGGGAAGTGGTTGGATTTGGTATTATATTGGATTTAGTGTTGTTTCTAGTATTTTTCTAAGAAAGATATTTAAGGTGGTTTAATCAAATTTATTATGGAAGATAACCCTTGAAAGAATGTGGTATTTGTTGTAAATATATTGCAATTGAAATAGATAAACCAGAAGAGAAAAATGATTTTGATTAAATCAAGTGGTTCTTGATTCATAAAGAGGTTTTGGTTTTTATAGACAATGATGATTCTTGGAATGTTCAGTTTAATACTATCTGTGAAAATTTGAATAAAGGTTTATGTTCTGTTTATGAGAAAAGACCCCCGATTTGTAGAGAATACTCTCCTTTAGAGTGTGAGAATTTGGGGAAGGGAAAATCTTATAAATTTTTATGGGAAAATGTTGATGAATTTGAAGAGTGGTTTAAGAAGTCTGAGTATTTAAAATTTGTTTAAGGTTTTCTTTGGCTTCTTTAACAAATTGTTTTGGAGATAAGATTCCCAACTCAGATATAATTCCTGAGAGAAGTTTTATCTTTGTTTTATCAAATGAGGGATTGATAATTTCTATATTCTTGTTATATTGGTTCCAAACTTCGCGGCTTGGCCTCATCTCTAGTTTTACTTTTTTTGTGAATTTTAATGAAACTCCGCAAGAATATCGGGGAATCTTATGAAACTTGGCTAAATCGACCAAATTAGAGGTTCCAATTTTATTTACTATATATTTTCTTGTAAAGGCATCTGCTCCAAATAAAAACAAATCGCACTTGACTAGTGCTGCTTCTGCATTTAAATCGGGGCTGAGAAATACCTTTATACCTGCTTTTGACAAATCTTTAGCAGTCATACGACCTTGAAGTAGGGGTTCAACTTCGGTAGTATAAACAACAAAATTCTTTTTTCTTTTTTTCTTTGCGTATTTTAAAATGTCTATTACTGATGACGAATGACAATGCACATAGATATTCATATTGTTTTTGATTAAAGCTGCCCCCTTTATTACTATTGTTTCGTGTGCCTTTTTTAATTCGTTTAAGAATTTTCTAGCAACTTTTTCCTTGTTTTTTGATTTTCTTAACAAATAAATTGCGTTTTGAAGAAGAGGTTCTGTAGGCCTTGCAGATAATATTTTTTTTATAGATTTTTTATCAGGTTGTAATGCGTAGGCCTTTATTCCTGCCCTTGCAATATTTTCTGCCCCTTGGATTTTTACTGATTTTATATCTCTAATAATCCTCTCAAAGCTAAAAGACTCTTTCACTCCTTTTTTCATAAATAATCTTAGTTAGGGGGATATAAAAAACTTCGTTTAGAGAAAGTTTAAATATAATGTTCTAGATAAATCATAGAGATGAGAAAATGAAAACAAATTATAGGTTTTCGTTCGTTCCTCTGGAGATTTAAAAATGATTGAAATGTTGATAAGACCAAGAAGGGCAGAAAGAAGGCCTTGGGAAATGTTTTTTGTGGGATTATTCTATGCCTCTGTTTCTTTTCTTTTGGTCTCTTTGGTCTTTGGGAAAGATTCTATATTAAAACAGGGCTCTGGTATGCTTATAGTAATTTTTACAGTTATTTGTTGTTTACCTTTCATGTATTATATTATTAAACTTGAGGAGAGGAAAGATGTAGAAATTAATGAGTCTGGGAAGTTGATAAAGGAACATTATAGGGCTATTAGTGCATTGATGTGGTTGTTTTTTGGATTTGTTGTAGCATTTTCCTTTTGGTATATTGTAATGCCAGATTATGCTGGTCAAAGTTTTAATTTTCAAATAAAAACTTTTTGTGCAATTAATAGCGCGACCAATTATGATTACTGTCTAGAAGAACATGGGGTTGTCCCTCTTGTAACAGGGGGAGCGACTAGTGGGACTGCAGTTATGGGGATATTTGCAAATAATATTTATGTTTTGATCTTTACTATTTTATTCTCTTTAGCGCTGGGTGCAGGGGCAATTTTTATCCTCGTTTGGAATGCGACGGTGATCTCTGCGGCAATAGGAATTTTTGCCAAGGAAAGTTTGAGTGGTTTGCCCATAGGTATTTTGAGATACATCATTCATGGTATTCCTGAAATTGGTGCCTATTTTGTAGGGGCTTTAGCAGGAGGAATAGTTTCTGTTGCTGTTATACGAAAGGATCTTCGAGGAGAAGGTTTATGGAGAATTTTGCAAGATGCCTTATTTATGATTATTATAGCTATTATGATTCTTATTGTTGCTGCGTTAATGGAAGTTTACCTTACTCCATTGTTCTTTTAGATAACCTTCCTGGAACCCAAATTTCTAAAGAAATTGTTTAATAGAAGTTTACCTTCCTTTTTTGTTTTATTTATTTTGTTAATATTCAGTACTGATAAGGAGTTAATTTTACAGGGAAACTTTTTAAGAGGTCTTTTGTAGATTAATATATGAACTATTTGCTATTAATCTCAATTTTAATCAGTTTCTTTTTAACTGTGTTTATCTTGCCCAAGTGGATTCAACAATGTCGTAAAATTGGACTTTTGTGGGAAGATATGAACAAGGTTGGACATCCTCGGACAGTGGCCTCCTCTGGAGGAATTGTAGTGGTGATGGCCTTTATCTTAGGAGTTTTATCTTATGTTGCATTAAAGACTTTTATCTTTGGAGGACTAACTGGTTCATTGGAAATCTTTTCTCTTTTGAGTGTTGTATTAATATTGGGTATTGTGGGGTTAACGGATGATTTATTAGGGTGGAAGAGAGAAGGATTACCAACAAGGTTTAGACTTCTCTTAGCTTTTATGGCCTCTATTCCTTTGGTAGTGATTAATGCTGGAACACCCTCTATGGTTCTTCCTTTTTGGGGTTCTGTTAATCTTGGGCTTCTTTATCCACTAATACTAGTTCCTATAGGTGTTGCCGGAGCCACTACGACTTTTAATTTTCTTGCAGGATTTAATGGTCTTGAGGCTGGACAGGGAATTTTGATTGTTTCTTTCTTGTCTTTCGTTGCTTATGTTACAGGTTCTCCTTGGTTAGCTATTGTTGGACTTTGTATGGTGGCCTCTTTAATTGGATTTTATGTATATAATCGGTTTCCTGCAAAAGTTTTTCCAGGAGATATTTTGACTTACTCTGTTGGAGCTTTAATTGCTGGAATGGCAATTATAGGTAATTTTGAAAGGATTGCTATTGTTGTTTTTATCCCATATATATTAGAAGTAATTTTAAAAGTAAGAGGAAAATTGAAAAAACATTCTTTTGGAGTTCCGTTAAATAATGGGACACTCGGTTTACCCTATGATAAAATATACGGTTTGGAACACCTAGCAATATATCTCTTGAATAAATTTGGAAGAGCTACAGAAAGAAAGGTAACCTACCTTATTTTTGCGTTCCAGGTGTTGTTTATTTTGATAGGGTTATTGATGTTATAATTCCCTTCAACAAGTTTTTTAAATGAGTCAATACATAAATCTCTATGGAAAAAAATGAAATTGTTGGTATCTTAAAAGATAAAAGAATTCAGTGGGGAATAGTTATAGTCTTGCTGTTGATTGCCTTGTTCTGGAGTTCTTCTATTAGACTTTCAAATTGGGATTTGTTAACTGACCAGACTACTGGGGAAAAAATTCCCATAGCATTAGACCCTTTTTACTTTTTAAGAGTTAGTGAAACGATTATAAAAAATGGTGGGTCTTTACCAAGTACAGATGTCATGAGGTATCCTGCTGCGAATGTGGAATTCAGCCCAGAAATTTTATCAAAAACTATTGTTTTGTTATTTAATGTTGCTAATATCTTTGGAGAATATAGTATCCAAGAGGTAGATATCTTTTCGCCAGTTGCCTTTTATTTTGTTGGTTTGATTTTTTTCTTTTTTTTAGTTTATACCCTTACTAAATCAAAATCTTCTTCTTTAATCAGTAGTGTTTTTCTTGCATTTATCCCCTCCTATCTTTATAGGACCCTGGCAGGTTTTTCTGATCATGATTCTATTGGTACTATGTCTTTCTTTATTGCGGCCCTAGCATTTATATTAACATTGAGTTATATAGAAAAAAATAAGGGAATAAAATCTGCTGGTTTGTGTGGCCTCATTGCCGCTTTCTTTTCAACATTTGCTTTAGTCAGTTGGGGAGGTATTGCAAATTTTGTTTTTATGATTTTCCCATTTAGCTTCTTTATCCTTTGGTTATTCAAAATTAAAAAAGAAAGAGATTTTCTTGGAAGAGGACTTTTATTTTACTTTATTTGGGTTCTATTCACAGCCTTATTTGGGATTGTTTTTTCTTACAGTCCCCTCAGTATTTTTACTAGATTCTTTTTAAGTACTAGTGGCCTAATTAGCCTTTTTGTGTTGGGGTATGTCTTTATTGATTATTTAATGATAAAATACCAAAAAAAAATAAAATTTTTGGCTGGAAAAAATAGAGAGTTATGCAACTTAGTTGTTGTTGTTATTGTTGGAATATTAGGACTAACATTTCTGGGGAAGAATGTCTTTGAAATTCTCTCAGAGATTTGGATAAAGCTGTTCCACCCTTGGGGTCTTGGGAGAGTGGGTTTAACAGTTGCAGAGAATGCGCAACCTTATCTTCCTGATTGGATTAGTGCTAGTGGGCCAGTTCTTTTTTGGATATTCTTTGGAGGGATGTTGTTGTTTGGATGGGAGGTAATCTCCAGAATTTCTAGTTTAAAAAGGAAAATTGCTGGAGGGTTTTGTTGGATTTTGTTATTGTGTAGCCTTCTTTTTAGTAGAATCTCTCCTTCATCAATTATGAATGGGACAAATTTTGTCAGCCAGTTGTTCTATATAGGAGGACTGCTAATCTTTGTGGGTTTTTTTATCTGGATTTACTTTAAAGAAGATTTTAGTTTAGATGCAAGGCAAATATTTATTTTTTCTTGGATGCTATTCACTCTTATTGCATCCAGGGCAGCTATTAGAATGTTTTTTGCAATCACTCCCCTCGTTTGTTTTTTTGCAGGATACGTCTTCTTTAGAATTTTGGTTCATATTAAAGAAACCAAAGAGGAGACATTAAAAAGAATCTTAATAGTTTTGCTTGTTTTGTTAGTTATTGTTTGTGCTAGCAGAGTCTATTCTTATAAAGAAGTTATAACTTCTCAGGCAGCTGGGACCGGGCCATCCGCAAATTATCAGTGGCAAGAAGCTATGTCTTGGGTAAGGGATAACACTCCAGAAAATTCTATATTTATACATTGGTGGGATTATGGTTATTGGGTGGAGTATCTGGGCGAAAGACCGGCAGTCACAGATGGGGGCCACGCAATTGGTTATTGGGACCATTTAATTGGGAGGTACCTTCTAACAACCCAAGACCCTGAAACGGCCTATAGTTTAATGAAGACGTATAATGTTTCCTATTTATTAATTGATCAAACGGACCTTGGGAAGTATGGAGCCTATAGTAAAATCGGGAGCGACACTATTGGAGAAGACAGGTACTCTGCAATCCCTGTTATGGCCCTAGATCCAAGGCAAACGACAGAAACAGCAAACAAGACGATAAGATTCTATCCCGGAGGGATTTTTGTTGATGAGGATATAAGTTATAGTGTTAATGAACAACAAGTTTTTTTGCCCTCACAAAAGTCTGGTATGTTGGGTGTCTTTTGGGAAATGGAGAATTCTGGAGGTAGTCAAACAGCTAAACAACCAATTGGAGTTTATTCTTATAATAATAAGAGATATGATATCCCCATAAGATATGTTTATTTTAATGGGAAAATAGAAGATTTTGGGGGAGGAATTGAAGCGGTTGTGAAGGTAATCCCTTATTTTGATGGGAGCCAATTTGATAATTTGGGCGCATTAATTTATCTTTCTCCAAAGGTGTCTAAAGGACTATTTGCCCAAGTATATTTGCTCAATGATATCTTTGGGAATTATAAAGATATTAAGTTAGTGCATAGTGAGGACGATATTGTGGTAAGTAGTCTTAAAAGCCAGGGGGCTCCCCTTGATGACTTCATCTTTTATCAGGGGTTCAGAGGACCAATAAAAATATGGGAAGTTAATTATCCAGAGAATACTCTTGAAAGGGAAGAGTTTCTTAGGACTGACGGCGATTGGGCAGAATTTGATAATTTGGAGTTTGTGAAGTAAAATGAATTTAAAAGATGTGGCTACGATTGCCATTGTTATTGGAACAAGAGCGGAATTGATTAAAACGTTCCCAGTGATGCTGGAGTTACAGCAAAGGAAGGTGCCATATTATTTTATTCACACGGGACAGCATAATCTGGGGGGTTTGTGCAAACTCTTTTCGGTCAAGGTTCCCGACGCTATCCTGACTAATGAGCCCAAAAAAAGTTCAAAATTTAATTCTAAACAGATTAAGGCGATGTTATGGACTTTTGGGATTATTAAGAGAATTAGAAAAGAATTGAAAGAATTGAAGAGTTTGAAATATGTTATTTACCATGGAGATACTATGACTACTGCTTCCGCGGCTGTTGCTTCGTCAAAATTTTTAAATCCTTTCAAGAAATATAAAAATATCCATCTTGAAGCAGGACTTAGGAGCTGGGATAATATGGAACCATTCCCAGAAGAAATTTCTAGAAGAATTGCTGGAAGATTTTCTGATATTCTTTTTGCTCCATCTATAGGGGCGGGAGAAAACCTAAGGAGATTAAAAAATAAAAAAGTATTGATTTTTGGAAATACGATTGTGGACTCTGCAGATTACGCTTTAAATTTAGCTAAAAAAAGAAAAACTAAACCCTTAAAGGAGGGACGTTTTGCTGTAGTCACAATTCATAGACATGAGAATTTAAAGAATAAAGAAAGAATGAAAAAGATTATCGAAGTTTTATCGTCTATAAATATTCCTACATATTTCTTTGTGCATGACAATACCTTGAATAAATTAAATGAGTTCGGTTTGTTAAATGAACTAAAAAATATAAAAAACTTTTATTTAAAAAGACCTTCTGATTATGTAGAATTTATTTACCAATTGAGTAAATGTTCTTTGGTTGTTTGTGATGGGGGGAGTATGCAGGAGGAGAGTTTAATCTTTGGAAAGCCTTGTGTTCTCCTTAGGAAATCTACCGAAAGGCCAGAAGGACTGGAAACAAATTTTCAATTTTTATCAAAATTAGACGTACCTAAAGCAAAAGAGAAAATAGGGGAATATCTATCCAAAGATTTTAAGATTAAAAAATATAAAAACCCCTATGGGGAGAAAGGTTTAAGTAAAAAGATTGTGGACTTTTTAGTAAAATGAAGCTACATTTAGGTTGTGGGAATGATAAGAAAGAAGGGTATCTAAATTGTGATGTTTCTTCAAGAGTCAATCCAGACAAAATAGTAGACTTAGAAAAAAAGCTTCCTTTTAAAAATGATTCCGTAGAGGAGGTTGTCGCAAATCATGTTTTTGAACATATTAGTAATTTTGTCCCTTTAATGCATGAAATCTATAGGGTTTGTATAAATGGTGCTAAAATCAAGATTAAAACGCCTTTTTATTCTGCTTGGGGACAATTTAACGATCCAACTCATGTAAGATTTTTTTCCCCCTTCACATTTGACTATTTTAAAAAAGGAAATTACTCTCATGAAGTTGGGGTTAAAAATGATATGTTTGGCGTTGATAAAGTTAAAATTAATTTTGGAATAGGGAAAACAAAATTATTCAATTTTCTATTTAATCCCCTCTTGAACTTAAGCCATAAATTTTATTGTAGATTTTTTGCCTGGATTTTTCCAGCAGCAGAAATAGAATATGAATTAAGAGTATTAAAATGAATAAAATAAAAGTTTATATCCAATACCCTTGGAAAGTTTCTGATTCTCAATATTATAAGTCTATGATTGAGAATCCTCCAAGAGGAATAGAGTACTTACCTAAAGGTCAGAAAGCTGGGATAATTGTAAATAGAAGGAAATTAGCTGTTGCAAATTTCTTAAAGGGTTGGCCAAGGAAACTTTTAGAGATTTCAAGATTACCCCTACCAAATTCCCATAAAACTTCCTACGAGGGAGATTATGACTTAATTCATTGTGCTCATTGTTTAAGTAAGGAAAATACAATTAAACCATGGGTTGTGGATCTTGAAGATGCATGGCAGATGTGGATCTCTGGGAGAGATACTAAAATAGGAATTGAAAAAGTAAGGAAGATAATAAAAGGGCCAAATTGCAAAAAGATTCTTGCTTGGACTCCTTCTGCTAAAGAAGACATTTTGAAGAGATATCCTGAAATTGAGAAAAAGGTAGAAGTAGTTGGTTTTGGCCAGCCCATTCAAAAATTTAAAAAATCAAAAAAAAATAATATTAGACTTCTTTTTATTGGGAGATATTTCAGGTGGAAGGGAGGGTACCATGCTGTAGAAGCAATGGATAGATTAATTAAAAAATATGATTATGTTGATGCTGTGATCATTTCTAGAACACCAAAAAGTGTATTAAAAAAATATTCTAAAAATAAAAAGATACAATTTTTCGAATTGATGCCCCATAAAGAGATTATAGGAAAGATTTTCCCCTCTTCAGATATATTAATTTATCCAGGATATAGTGATACTTTTGGGTTTATTTTTCCAGAAGCTCTTTCTTTTGGAATTCCAGTTGTTACTGTGGATGGATTTGCTAGAAATGATATGATTAAAGATGGAAAAACTGGAAAAATTATTCTTCTTAATAAAAAGATGGGTTCTCAAGAGATGGGTTCAATAAAATCTATTGTGATTGATGAACTGGTTCTCGAAACTTCTAAGTTGATTGAAAATGAAAAGTTAAGAACTAAAATGTCTGAAAATTGTTTAGAGGAAGTTGAGAAAGGGGTTTTCTCTATTGAGAGAAGAAATAGAAAACTAAAAAGAATTTACGAGGAGATTGTTAAGAGATAATTAAATTTATAAACAGAGAGTTTATCTAGTTTTTATGTCAGTTGAAATAAAAAATTGTAGGTCTTGTGATTCTAATAATCTTATTCCCATTTTATCTCTCGGGAATCAATGTGTTACAAATTTTGTTGAATCTAGTTCTGGAGATGAAGTAAGATGTCCTTTAGATCTTGTTCTTTGTGATAATTGTAAATTACTTCAGATGTTACACAATTCCCCTCCCGAAGCTATGTGGGGGGACCAATATTGGTATAAGTCTGGTATAAGCACAACGATAAAGAATGATCTAAATGATATTGTGAATAAGTCTAAGAAGTTAGTTTCATTAGAAAAAGGGGATATTGTAGTAGACATTGGTTGTAATGATGGAACTTTATTAGGATTTTATAATATCTCTGGGCTTCGAACGGTTGGTTTTGAACCTTCGGGCAATGTTGCAAGAGAAGCTTCTGAAAAAGGTTTTGAGGTGATAAACAATTTCTTTAATGCAGAAAACTTCAAGGAAAAATTTGGTGATAAAAAGGCAAAAATAATCACTGCAATCTCAATGTTTTACGATCTTGAAAACCCTAACCAATTTTTGAAAGATATAAAAGAGTGTTTAGATAAAGATGGACTTTTTGTAATCCAGCAGAACTACTTAGTTACTATGCTTGAACAAAACGCTTTTGATAATATCTGTCATGAGCATAGAGAGTACTATTCTTTTACTTCCTTGAAAAAAATTCTTGAGAAACATAGTTTAGAAATTTTTGATATTAGTCAAAGTGATATTAATGGAGGGAGTATTAGGACTTATATTCGATTTAAAGAAAATGTAAATCTAAGGGGTTTTGAAGGTTCTGAAGCAAGACTTTCTGAAATTGAAGAATACGAATCTGGTTTGGGATTGGACACCTTGAAGCCATATAAAGAATTTGCAGACAGAATTAATGGGATAAAGGAAAGGCTGATGACTTTTTTAAAACGGGAAAAAGAAAAGGGAAAGAGAATTTACCTCTATGGGGCTTCTACACGGGGGAATGTTGTTCTCCAATACTTTGGTCTTAACCCAGACCTTGTTACAGCCATAGCAGATATGAACCCTGATAAGTGGGGGAAAAAGACTGTGGGAACAATGATTCCTATAATTTCCCCCGAGGAACTAAGAAAAGAAAATCCTGACTATCTCTTAGTTATGGTTTGGCATTTTTTTGATGAAATAAAAAGACAAGAGGATGATTGGTTTCAAAAAGGCGGAAAGTTTATTGTTGCACTTCCAGAGTTTAAGGTTGTTGAGAAAGATTAGCTTCCAGAACCTGTTTTCTTAGTTCTTCCATACCCTCTTTTAATGAGTGCATTTTCATCCCCATTTTAAGAATTTTAGAGTTATTTAATGTAGAGAGGTTTGGGATTTTAACTGGTGCTTGTCCTTCTGGAGGTAAAAAGGATATCTTGGTTTTTTCTCTAAATGCTTTTTCTAATTCTTTTAAAAAATTAAAATAAGAAATTTTATCACCCCCTGTTAAATGAAATATGCCTTTTTCTCCTTTTTTTGATAAAAATTCAATTGTTCTTGCAACATCGTCGACAAAAACTGGGGTTCTTTGTTGTTTTAAATCTCTTATAATTATTTCCTCTCTAGAGAGAATTATTCCAAAAACTCCATTAGGGAAATTGTATCCATTAAAACCATACATTATATCTACCCTCAAGATTAGGTAGTCCTCTAACTGATTCATTATCTCTTTCTCTGCTATAATTTTTGTTCTCCCATATTCATTAATCGCGACTGGTTCATCTTCTTCAGAGTAATTTCCTTTTATTCCATCAAAAAGATATGTTGAAGAAATAAAAACCATCTTTGCATTGTTTTCCTTACAAGCTCCTGCAATGTTTTTTGCAGTGAGGTAGTTTAGTTTTTCTGCTAAATCTGGATATTTTTCACAAGCTACTGAGCTAGTTAGAGCTACTGTGTCAATGACTATATCTGGTTTGTTTTCTGAAATGAACTTTTTAACTTGTTCTAAATTTGTTGCATCTAATTCTTCTTTGCCAACACCAATTACTTCATTTGTTCTTGATAAAAGAGAAACAATTCTTCTTCCGAGAAATCCTTTTGCCCCAATTACTATTATCTTCATTTTAGGCCAGAATAAATCTTTTTATATTTCTTACCAATTACTGAAAGACCATTCTCTTTAAGATATCTTTCAGATTCTTTAACCATCTTTTTATAATTTTGTGGTTTCATAGCTTCTTTGATTATGTTAGGGTAGTTAGAATCTTTCTTTGCTGTTCTTAGACATCCATAGTTTTTTGAAATTTCATTAAAATATTGTATGTTACTGGCAATTACTGGGATTTTTGCTGCTATGGAATGCGCGAAGATTCCACTCCCAATTCCTCCACGATAGGGGAGGAGAACTAAATCAGATGCAACAAAGTATTTCCACCATTGAGGGTTTTTGTCGTTTATATCACTTATATCAAACCTTACAAATTTAAATAATTTATTTTTTAGAACATAATCTTGATTTTGTTCTAAGTAATTTCTAGTCCTATCGCTATTCCTATCATTTACAGAACCAGGATTGGCTACAACAAGAATTGTTTTCCCTATTTTGTCTGCCTGATTAATTATAATATCATGGCCATGGTCTGGAATCATACTCCCTATAAACAAATATACTGGTCCAGAAAGACCAAGTTCTTTTTTTATTATGTTTTTATTATATTTTGGGATGTCTTCTATTATCCCTTGGGGAATAATTACTATCTTTCTTTTGCTAACCTTGTACTCTTCGCTTAGAATTTTTTTGAAAAAATCTGCGTGTAAAATTACTCTTTCTGAGACATTTCCAATAACTCTATTTTGTATTTGGTATAGGACCTTCCTTAGAAATGTTTTTATTGGTCCAGACTTGAATTTTTCTCTTTGAGATAGAACTGTGTGCATAGTAGTTATTGTTTTTATTTTGTTTATCCAAAGATAGAAATATAAAATAAAAAATGGTAGTCCGAATCCTCCAAGGAGATTATATTCATGTTGAATATGGACAATATCATACTTTTTTAATTGAGATATTTTGCTAAATAATGTTTTGGAATTACCCGCCTCATAAGTAAAATCGTCAATCTCTTGTCCTGCCTTCCTTATGTTTTCTGTTAAGGTAACTGAATATCCAGATATGGCTTTCTCTGATTCTCTTGTAGGGAATATCATTGCTGCTTTCATTTTATTAAAATGGTTGAGAAGTATATAAGGATTTTGTGATTATCCCCTTAACATTGGAATTGCTTTGTCTATTGCTTTCTGGATATAGGGGTGTAGTGTACTCCTAAATTCTGGAGTATACATCTCCTTAGTAACAATTACTGGCTTTTTATGGAGAGAGTTTAGTTTTAATTCTCCCTCTCCCTCTCCATAAAACAAAAAGATTGAATCATCTACCCCCTCAGGGAGGTTATTTATATTTTTATTTGGAGTGGTCTTCCACATCATTCTTGCAAGTCCAACAAGAACTATTGACTCTTCATTCAGATTAAGACCGCACTCTTCATGAACTTTAGTTATAATTGAATCCTTAGTGGAAACTCCCTTTGAATAGCCCCCACCGATGACCCACAACTTCCCGTTAGCTGGTTCTTCCTTCCTCTCAATTAGCAGAATCCCTTTTTTTCCCTCTTTGTTTTTGCAGGCTACTAAAATATCGTGGCAATTCCTAACCATGACTTGTCTTCCATTCATATAAACTGGCTCTCCTCGTCCAGGATATTCTAACTTTTGTGTGTCTGTGCCGGGTTCAATGTATTCGAAAAAAGCTATGTCTTTTGAACATTTTATTTTTTCTTCGGGTTTTTTTTCCATAAGTTATGAAGAATTTGGCGATTTAAAAACGTTTATCTTTGGAGAGTCTTCGAGAATATAGACAAATTTATAAAGTAATTAAATCTTCCAAAAACATGAAGGTATTGATAACAGGAATCACTGGATTCATAGGTGCTGAATTGGCTAAAAGACTTGTTAGAGAGGGCCATGAGGTTTATGGGATGGTTAGGCATGTTGTTGGGCGAACTGATGAATCTTTAGAAGATGTGGAGGAGAGGATAAAATTTGTAACTTGTGATATTACCGACTATTTCTCTGTTAGAGCCACTATCAAAAAGGTGGAGCCAGAAATAGTTTTTCACTTGGCGGCCTTATCTCCTGTCAGATTGAGTTTCGACCATCCTTTTGATTACCAAAAGTCTGTTTATTTTGGGACTATCAATATTGCCGAGGCCCTTAGAGACCTTTATGGACCTGAAAAGGTTAGGATGATTATTGCCTCAACGGCAGAAGTTTATGGAATGCAAGGGTCTACACCTTTTGTTGAGGATTTGAGGTTGGAGCCTTCGAGCCCTTACGCCGTTGCTAAAGCTTCTATGGATATGTATATCCGAATGTTAATTGAAGTTTATAATTTTAATGCTGTTTTATTAAGAAATGCTAACACTTTTGGAAGGAAATATGATAATAGTTTTTTTACAGAGTATTTGATTACTGAAATGTTAAATGGAAAAGAAATTTATATTGGTGCTCCAGATTCTATAAGAGATTATATGTATGTTGATGATCATGTTAATTCCTATATCTTGGCTATGACTACTCCCGAAGCAAGGGGGAATGTTTTTAACATTGCTGGAGGAAAGGGGTACACCAATAAGGAGTGGACTTTGAAAGTGGCAGATGCAATTGATTTTCCTAGGGAAAAGATACATTTTGGAAAATATCCTCTTGGATATCCTACTAGACCTCTTAAATCTGACCAACCATACCTTGTTTTAGATAGTTCTAAGGCACAGAAGATTCTTGGGTGGAAACAGACTGTGACTCCGGAAGAAGGTTTGAAGAAGACAATGATTTATTGGAAAGATAGATTAACAAAAAAAGGATAGGAGTCTCTTTTCCAATTTTAATAGAAACGCACATAAACTTTTAAACGTAGATTTATTCAAAATTTAATGAGATTGAAAACTGCAGTTATTATCGCTGGAGGGAAAGGTTCTCGTTTAGAAGAACATACAGAGGATTTGCCAAAACCTCTTGTTCCGGTGGGGGGGAAACCAATTTTGGAAAGGATTCTTGAGTGGTTAAAAAAGAATGGTGTTGAGAATGTTGTTATTGGCGTTGCTTACAAAAAAGAAATGGTCATGAGTTATTTTGGAGATGGAAGCGAATTTGGATTAAATATAAAATATATTGAACATGACATGAATGGTGGGACTGAAGATGCTTTTAAAACAGATATTGAAAAGGCAGGAATTGAAGAAGAAGATTTCTTTGCAATGAATGGAGACCAGGTTACTAATTTAGATTTGGGGGCTGCAGCAGATTCTCATTTAGCAAGCGGAGCAGTTGCAACTCTTGTTACTGTAAGTCTTAAAACTAATTTTGGAGTTGTAGATATAAACGAAAAAAACCAAATTGTCCATTTCCAGGAAAAGGGAGAAGTAAAAGATAAAAGAATGAATTCTGGGATTTATGTTTTTAATAAGAAGATAAAGGATTATTTATCTGGAGGAAATATAGAAGAAAACACTTTTAGGAAGCTTTGCGAGGAGAGAGCTCTTAATTCATTCTATCATGACGGAATCTGGTTTACAGTTAATGACAAGAAGGAATTAAAAAAAGCCGAAGAATTTTTAAATGAGAATGGAGAAAGTATATTAGATTAACATGAAAATTCTTATAGTCTATCGAAAAAAAGGGGATGAGGTTGAAAAGTTTGTAAATGTTATTAAGAAACAATTAATAAAAAGGAGTGATAAAGTGAGTGTGTTTTCTAGGGAAGACGATTTGAACATGCCGGATCTTTCAAGTTCTATGGGGGGATTAAAGGATTTTGTTAGAAAAAAAGATGAAGAGGAGAAATATGATAGGATTTATACTTTTGATTGGAGTATTGCTTTTCCCCTCCTTTTCCCAACAAAGATTCTAAAGGAAAAACACTTCTGTTTTTTTTATGATGTTGAGCCTAACGGGGGGAAATCTAAAGTTTTACAAAAAATCACGGCAGGAATGTTGGGAAATCATTTATTTGTAAGGACTGGGGAGCTTAAAAAGAGGTTTTCGAAAGCTAAATTGTTTGAAGATAAGACCTTTGATTGAATTATTCTTAGGTCAATAAATAATGAAAAAAAGAACCCCTATACCTACAATCTCTATCTGTATTCCAACATTCCAACGGAAAGAGGCATTAAGAAGGACATTACAAAAACTTATTGAGTCCGAAAGGTTAGTCGTGGGGAAAATAGAGGTCTGTATTTCTGACAATGCTTCGAGCGATGGGACATTTAAAATGCTCCAAGATTATGCAAAAAGATATCCTTTTATTCACATTAGAAAAAATTCGAAAAATATTGGGTTTGATTCTAATTTATTAGCAAGTTTTAAGATGGCCCATGGGAGATATTGTTGGGGGGTTGGGGACGACGACACTATTGTCCCAAGAGGGGTGGGGGCGTTGGTTATGTTACTTAATAAGAAAGAATCTTTTTTAATGGGCCTTGCGGGAGCAATGGCTTACAAAAGAGATTTGAAGTTGGTTGCAAAACATTTTCAAGAACAAGAATACTCTAACAAAGAATTTATTAGTTGTTTGATTTCTGCAATGAGAGATTCAAGTAAAATTACCAGGTCTCATCAAGATATTACTATTTTAGGATTTCTACCCTGTTATTTTTTTAATAATAAAATATTAAAACAGTCTTTTAGGAATCTAGAGGGGGAAAGATATGGGTGGTATCATTTGGCCCTCTTATTCCACATTATTTCAAATTTTAAAGGGACAATACTTGTCAATAAAAAAACCTCATTGAAACATGGGCAGGTTATAAAACTTAAAAAGGATAGTATTTTGCTTCCAGGGGGAGATTTTGACCTTTTTGTAACTAAGAGAATTGAAACCTTGTCTAAGATTGTTGTGGATACAAGACTTCGTAAGGCTTTTTATAGCTGGTTGAATGTACGTGGAAATTATTTTTATGCGAAAAGTTTGGTTGAATTAGTGGTGCTTTCTAAAATGGTTAGTAAACCAGAGTACGTTTCTATTAAACGAAGAGTTTACGGGCATAAAAATATGTTGAAAAGACCTTTTTTTGTTTGGTTAGGAACTACCTTTTTCCAAATTCTGGAGCCGCTCTCCTTATTTAGAGGTTTTGTTTCGGCTTTGTACTCTAAAGTTCACTATATATACATAAAGCAGTTAGAAGACTATCTTAAGGGCCGCCTACAAACCCATGATGAAAGGGAGGGAAGGGTTCCTACTAAGGAAAAGGCTATAAACTGTATTTTTTAAGTATTAATATGAAATGTGTGATTCTTTGTGGGGGGAAGGGAACTAGGATGAAGGAAGAAACAGAGTTTAAACCAAAACCAATGGTAAAGATAGGCAAAATGCCAATTTTGTGGCATATAATGAAGATATATGCCCATTATGGGGTAAAAGAGTTTATCCTGTGCTTAGGTTATAAGGGGGAGATGATAAAGGACTACTTTTTGAAGCACCAAGAGCTCAAAAATAATTTTACCATAGATTTTTCTCTTAGTGGAGAGAGAGCAATAATAAGGCATTGTAATCCTAAGAAGATTGATGATTGGAAGATAACTTTTGTAGATACGGGGGAAGAAAATATGACAGGGTCCAGAGTTGCTCAAATCGAAGAGTACCTCGGAGATGATGAAGATTTTTTTTTAACTTATGGTGATGGCCTTTCTGATATTAATATCTTTGAATTGTATAGGTTCCACAAATTGAATGGTAAGATTGCTACACTTACTGCGGTCCAGCCAAACTCATACTTTGGGATAATAAAAATAGAAAATGGTTTGGTTAAGTCATTTCAAGAAAAACCGGTACTAGAAGATACAATAAGTGGAGGGTTCTTCGTTTGTAATAGGAAAATATTTGATTATTTAGATAAAGATCCCTCTTGTGTTTTTGAGCATGAACCACTTAAAAATTTGACAGAAGATGGAGAGCTTGCAGCTTTTATTCATAAGAAATTTTGGTTTGCAATGGATACACATAAACATGTAGAAACACTGAATGATATGTTAAACTCTGGTAATGCCCCTTGGATGATTTGGGAGGTGCTCCGGGATGAATAAATCATTTTGGAAAGACAAAAGAGTCCTAATTACAGGGCATACAGGCTTTAAAGGCACGTGGCTGACTATTTGGCTCCATAAGTTGGGTGCCAAAGTTATTGGATATTCTTTAGAAGAATACCCAAATGATATATTTTTTAACGAGTCAAAGATCTCTAAAGAGATTATCGATGTTAGGGGGGATGTTACTGATTTTCATAATCTAAAGGGAACGTTTGAGAAGCATGCTCCCGAGATAGTTTTTCACCTCGCAGCCCAACCTCTGGTTCGAAAATCTTTTGATGAGCCGGTGGATACATTGAAAACCAATATTATAGGGTCAACAAATGTCTTAGAATGTATAAGATTGACTGATAGTGTTAAGGGGGGCGTAATTATAACCTCAGATAAATGTTATAAAAATGTGGAGCAGGTTTATGGATATAAAGAAATTGATGTAATGGGGGGTTATGATCTCTATAGTTGCAGCAAGGGTTGTGTTGAGCTTATCGTTGATGCTTATAGGAATTCTTTTTTTAAGAAACAAAAGAAATTTGTTGCCAGTGCTAGGGCCGGGAACGTGATAGGAGGAGGTGATTGGTCTGAAGATAGACTAATACCAGATTGTATTAAGGCATTAACGAAGAACATTCCTATAAAAATTAGAAATCCAAAACATACGCGTCCATGGCAACACGTTCTTGAACCCCTTTCAGGGTATATGGTGTTGGCAGAAAAAATGATTGAAGAAGAAAAATATGACGAGGCGTGGAATTTTGGACCAAACCTTCAGTCTATAAAACCCGTTGGAGAAATAGTTAGTTCTTTAGTTAATCGGTGGGGAAATGGTGAGTGGGTAGATTGTTCAAGGCCAGATGATAAGCACGAAGCCGCTCTTTTAAGTCTTGATATTTCAAAGGCATATTTTATATTGGATTGGAAACCAAAAATGGATATAAGAAAGACCCTAAGTTACACAATTGACTGGTATAAGCGAGCAGAAAAAGAAAATGTTTATGATTTATGTATACAACAGATCCAGGAGTATGACCTTGAATTGGGAATTTAGTCAAAATAAAATTTATTTAAAAAATGGAAGACAAAATTAAAATATTGTTAACAGGAGGAAGTGGATTTATAGGAAAAAATCTTGTAGAATACTTATCAAAGAAATATGATTTGTTGGCACCATCCCATTCAGAACTAGATCTGACTGATAAAGGAGGGGTTGATGAATATTTTAAAAAAAATAAGATAGATGTTGTCGTTCATGCCGCAGCAATTGGGGTGAAAAGGAACGCCAAAAATATTGAGAATTCTGTTAAAGACAATTTAAAAATGTTTTTTAATATAATCGAAAACAAAGATAGAGTTCAAAAGATAATTTTTATTGGGAGTGGAGCTGAGTATGATAACACAAGAGACCTAATAAATATTAAAGAGTCTGAATTTGGAAAGATAATACCTGGAGGAGATTATGGGTTCTATAAATATGTCTGTTCAAAATATATCGAAAATTCTGACAAGATTATAAATTTACGAATATTTGGCTTATTTGGTAAACATGAAGATTATAACCTTCGGTTTATCTCTAATATTATTTGTAGAGAGTTATATAATTTGCCTATAGAAATAAACCAAAACAGGGTCATGGATTATATGTACATAGAAGATTTCTTTAAAATAATAGAAAATTTTATTCGTAATGAACCTAAAAGAAAATTTTATAATGTTGGTGGGGAAAAATGTGATTTATTATCCTTGGCAGAAAAAATAAAGAAGATATCGGGGAGTGATTTTGAGATAATTTTGAAAAAAGAGGGTCTTTCTAAAGAATATACTGGTAACAACACAAATTTACTTAGCGAGTTAAAAGACTTCAAATTTACTGATATAGACACTGCATTAAAAGAGCTTTATGATTGGTATTCTTTAAATAAATCAAAGATAAATAAGGAAGAACTATTAAAATCATAAAATGGAAAAGGGCAAACTATTGGAAAAGGCAAAAGAAATAAGAAGAAATTGCTTAATACAAGTATCTTCTGCAAAATCTTCACATATAGGAAGTATGTTATCTATTGCAGACATTTTAGCATATCTATTTTATGAAGAAATAAAAGAGGGGGGACGATTTGTATTAAGTAAGGGTCATGCTTCCCTAGCCCTTTATTCAGTACTTTATGACAAAAAATACATTTCAAAAGAAGAATTAAAAACTTACTGTAAAAATGGAAGTCTTTTGATAGGGCATCTGAGTTATCGGGTTCCTGGTGTAGATATATCTACTGGCTCGCTAGGACATGGACTTTCCATGGCAGCGGGAATGGCTCTTGCAAATAAGATTAACGGAAAAGGAGACAAAGTATATTGTCTCTTAGGAGACGGAGAATGTCAAGAGGGTTCGATTTGGGAGGCATTAATATTTGCATCAACTAATAATTTAAAAAATCTTATAATACTTGTTGATGCAAATAAACTCCAAGGATATGATTATTGTGAAAAAATATTTTCTGAAAAACGGCTGATTGAGATGCTTAAGGCAACAGGACATAATTTTTATGAGATAGACGGACATAATTTTTCAGAAATGGGGAATGCTTTTTTTAAAATTAAGGAAGAGAAAAATTGTAAGGCATCAATAATTTTTTGTCACACAATAAAGGGGAGGGGAATCTCTTTTATGGAAAATAAACTTGAATGGCATTATAAAAGTCCAAACGAAGATCAATTAAAAAGTGCACTTTTGGAATTAGAATGAGAAATGCTTTTATAAGGGCTCTTGAAGAAGAGGCTGAAAAGAATGAAGATATAGTCCTTTTGACTGGAGATCTCGGTTTTTCAGTATTTGAATCTTTTCAAAAAAAGTTTCCAAACAGATTTTTTAATTGTGGAATTGCGGAGCAAAATATGATAGGGGTGGCTGCAGGACTTTCCTTATTAGGGAAGACTGTTTTTGTATATTCTATAATCCCCTTTGTAACTTTTCGTTGCCTCGAACAAATAAGAAACGACCTATGCTATCATGACCTAAATGTAATAATTGTGGGTGTTGGGTCTGGTTTGTCTTATGGGGCCTCAGGGTTTAGTCATCACGCAAATGAAGATATAGGGTGCCTTAAAAGCATACCAAACTTAACAATCCTTTCTCCTTCAGACCCTCGCGAGGTTTCTGCTTTTGTAAAAGAATGTGTATCACACAAACACCCTATTTATTTAAGGTTAGGTAAAAATAATGAAAAAATATTTAATAATTCTAGTGATATAAGAATTGGAGAGTTGTATCCAATAACTAATGGGAGTGAAGTTGCATTAATAACTCATGGGAATATAATCGAAGAAGTAATGGGAGTTTATGAAATGTTAAAGAGAGGGGGTGTTTCCGTTTCTGTAATTTCAAGCCCTACAATAAAACCTATTAATCAGGGAAATTTTGGACCCATCTTTAAAAAACATGAAAAGGTCTTTGTAATAGAAGAGCATAACTCTATCGGGGGTCTTGGAGATTCGGTGGTTTCTTTAAATCTTGGAGAGACTATAAAAATTGCAGTTAAAGACCATTTTATTTGTGAGGCTGGAGACGCAAAATACTTAAGAATTAAAGAGGGGTTAGATTCTGAGTCATTATTTAGGAGGATAATGAAAAATATTAAAAAAAATGAAAACTAAAGAAGAAATAAAAAAAGAGATTTATTCCCAGATAAAAGAGTATTATAATTTATATCTTTCTTCAAAAAGAGATGGCGTCCCGGTCTCTGGGAAGAAGTATGATGAGGAAGAGATTATGTCTATAATTGATGCTGCCCTGGATGGTTGGTGGACTGAGGGGAGAGTAACTGAAGAATTTGAAAAAAGGTTTAATGAATATCTTGGAACAAAATATACTATTGTTGTAAATTCTGGTTCCTCAGCGAATCTTCTAGCATTAAAGGTATTAACATCACCAAAACTAAAAGAAAAAAGACTAAAACCGGGAGATGAGATAATCGCCGTAGCAGCTGCGTTCCCCACAACAGTTAATCCAATAATAGAATGCGGATGTATTCCGGTCTTTTGTGATGTAGATATGGAAACATATAACATAAATATTGAGCAGTTCAAGAAAGCAATTACCCCCAAGACAAGGGCTGTTTTCTTGGCACATACTTTAGGAAATCCATTTAATATAGAAGAAATAAAAAAAGAATGTGAAAAACATGGGCTCTGGTTTATTGAAGATTCCTGTGATGCTTTGGGTTCAAAATATAATGGGAAGAGAATAGGAACTTTTGGAGATATAAGCACCTTTAGTTTTTATCCAGCACACCAGATAACTATGGGAGAGGGTGGTGCTTTGTGTACTAATAATCCTCTTCTTTCAAAAATTGCAAAAAGTATAAGAGATTGGGGGAGAGATTGTTGGTGTGGCACTGGCCAGGATAATACTTGTAAAATGAGGTTTAAGTGGAAGCTTGGAGACCTGCCTTATGGCTACGACCACAAATATATCTATTCAGAAATAGGATATAACCTCAAGAATACTGATCTAAATGTTGCGATTGGGCTTTCACAACTTGATAAACTTGAAGAGTTTGTTAGAATAAGAAAAGAAAATTTTAATTTATTATCTGAAAAATTATGTAAGTTTGATAAATATTTTTATCTCCCAAGGGCTGAAGAAAATTCAGACCCATCATGGTTTGGATTTTTGATTACATTAAAAGAAAATTGTAATTTTAATAGGGAAGAACTAATAGAGTATCTTAACGAAAACAAAATTGGGACAAGGCTCTTGTTTAGTGGCAATGTAACAAAACAACCATATTTTATAGATAATAAAATAAACTATCGTGTTGTTGATAATCTAACCAATACTGACAAGATAATGAAGGACACTTTTTGGATAGGAGTATGTCCTCTAATATCTAGAAAAGATGTAGAATATGTAGTAGAAAAAATTGGGTCTTTTATTAAAGAGCATTGAGAATATTGTTTTGGAGAGAGTTTAAGTATGCTAATTTAGGGGGGTTTGGTTTTTGGGAAATGTCTTCCAAGACAGGAAATCTTATAAATGATTTTTTCGTGCTTCCTTAATGAAAACAAAGCGGTGGGGAAATGTTTGGGAAGAAAAAGTAAAACATCAAGGAGAGGTAGGGATTATCCACGGTACAAATTCTAATATGGGAAGAGTTCTTAAACAATTAGAGAAAGATATGGAATTTATTTCTTCATGGGCATTACCCTCAATACCTCTTGGAGGGAATATTCTTGATTGTGGAACTGGACCCATGGCAAGATATGCTGTTGGTTTCTCAAAACTTGGTTATAAGGTGACGGGGGTAGATGTTTCCCCAACAACAATTAAACTTGCAAGGGGGTGGGCACAGAAAGCGGGACAAAAGATAGATTTTGTCAATGCAAATTTAGTTGACCTTTCAAAAATTTCTGGGAAATTTGATTTCCTATTTTGTATTGAAACTTTTGGTCATATCCCATCTTATTTGTCCCTTAAAACATTAGAACAATTTAATAAAAAGTTGAAAATGGGAGGGCATGGTTTTATCCAGTTTTGGGTAGATAAAGAAAAGCCGTTTATGAGGCTCCTATATGAATTCTTATACTTCAGTGCTCTCAAAATTAAAAAGATGTTTACTCCTGTTTTTCACGTTAATGTTTCTTCTTACACATCTGAAGAAATAGAGGATATGTGTAAGTCAACTGGGTTTGAAATTCTTAAGAATGAAAGGGGATACTACCTCCTTAAAAAAATTAGAAATATTTAGTTTCTACTTTTTGTAATCCCAATTCCAACTAAATAGACTATTTTACTCAAGATTGTTGCGTAACATGCCCCTTCTACTGCTGCAAGCATCCCTATCCTCAACCCATGAGTAATAAATAAATAATTAAGAATTATATTTAAAATTGTTGTTGAAATTAAGAGAACTGCAACAACCCGTGTTCTTTCTTGAGACATATAGTAGGTATTGTAAAGAGATATTATTGGTTCGGTTATCAAAATAATGGAAAATAACCTTAATAGATAAATTGCAGGAGAATATTCTATACCATAGAGTATCAATATCAAAGGTTTTGCGATAAAGAAGAGGATAATTGCCCCAAGGAGAGAAAATAAAATAACTATCCTTCTTGATTTCCTGAATCCTTCATCAAGCCGAGTTTTACTTAATCTACTAAAAATTGGAAAAAGAGAGATTGCGGAGAATCCAAGGAGTACTCCTGCAGAGGCGGCTAGGTTAAAAGCTATGCTATAATATGCAATAAATTCTGCCCCCACAAAATGCCCTAACATAATAATGTCTATATATCCAAAAAGAATTCCAGAAAGGGACATTGCAAAAATAGGGATAAGGAATTTCTTGAGACGTTGTTTGTCTTGGAAGTTAAGTTTTTTCTCTCTTGAATTGAGAAATGTTGAATGTTTTTTTAGATAAAAATAAATATAAAAAATTACTAAAATGTTTACAATGGTAAGTAAGGCAAAGATTGGGGCTAGTATTCCTTCGCTAGATAAGGTCGTTTTCATGAGTAAAATAACAAAAATAGGTACGCCGACTAGACGTAATAGTTGAAATATTATTTCTTTTTTGTTGATCATCTTAAATTTGTTTTCTGAAACTAAGACGAATTCTAAGAAATTCATTATAGAGGCTGCTGCAACATAAAATGCTCCTATAACTAATGCATAAAAAATAGGTTTTCCATAATAAACAACTGAAATAAAATATGCAGAGGCTAAAATAATAATAGTAGAGAGAAGGGTTAGATAAGTTTTAATTTTGAAAAGATTTAAGAAATATCCTTTTGCTTTTGAATAGTCTCCTTTTCCAATCTCTTTGGAAATAAAATTCACCAAGGCATTAGAGATGCCAAGATCTGATATGAGAGAGAGAAAAACGAGTGTGGAAAAAGTTAAGCTATAAAGCCCAAAAAGCTCGGGTAACAAAACTCTTGCTAAGATCACTGTGAATATAATAGATCCTATCTTAGAAATGAAAGTTTTTGAAAAAGTATAGCTAGAATTCTTCACTGCCTGGCCGGTATTCCCACTAAAATCCCTTTTTTTTAATCTTTTAAAGATTTCATTTATATCTTTTGTTTCTTCTTTTAGTTCCATAGTTCCTTAAGAGGTTTCTTGTTTTTATTTCTTTTTAAGACATATAATAAACAGATTTTGTTATAAATTGGCTCTTCTCTTTCTAATAGGTCTATGAAATCTAAAATCATGTGGATCCCCACACCAACTAAAATTCCAAAAAAGATTTTATTCACATATCCTCCAAGCACCGCTAAAATTATCCAGAAGAAGAGACTATGAAAAATGTAGACCCCACTTTGATATTTTTCCCTTTCTTTTTTGGTTATGGCTCTCCATCTTTTTACGGCTTCTGGATATTTTCTTAGTGCCTCTATTGGGCTCCATTTGCCAATGTATAGAACATACCAAGGATAATGATCTATATCTACCATCCAAGAGGAAAGAAAAATTACCAAGCCCAATGTGGGGGGAAGATCAAATGCAAGGGTAATAATTATTGAAGAGATGAAACCCACTAACAAATGCCATTTTAGTTGCATTATTTTTAGTTATCTCCTTCTAATTGTCTTGCAATATCTGCGAATGCTGGTCTTGATATTAAAATCCCTGAGGTAATTCCAATCAAACTTGTAACTGCAAAACCCTTTAAGAGTCCAGCTGATGCTGCACCTATCCCCATAAATCCTAAAAGGCCGGTTAAAGGAAGGAGTGCCACAAAGGTTGTTGTGAATGCTGTTACAATAATAAATAATGCTTTCTTTATCCTTGCCTTAATAGAATCCTGCCGGTCTCTAGATTCATCTAAGATTATTAATTGAGAATCTATACCTGTTCCAATTGCTGCAATTATCCCTGCGATTGAAGGTAAATCAAGATTCCACCCTATCATTGCTGCAACCCCTAAAATAATTACTACCTCTGACATAGAAACAATAATCAGAGCTAAAGAAATCTTTATCCGTCTATATCTTAGGAAAACGACTATTGAAACGGCAAGAATAGCAAAAATTCCTGCAATTAATATCTTCTTAGTAAATTTTTCTCCTAATGTGGGAGAAATCTGGTCTAATTTTACTATTTCAAGTTTGTATGGAAGAGAACCAGTTATGAGGATTGTTTGTAATTTCTTCATTTCGAGTTTTGCATTCTCAAGTGCTTCTTGTCGGGTAATTCCCGCACCTGAACCAGAGATTTGAATCCTAGTTGCAATGTTCCCTTTGAGATCCTTACCAATGTTAAGAGAAGTTGTTAATATGTCATCAATAAAGAAGTCTAATTTTTTACTTAGATATGAACCATTGATAGTTAGATTGTTTGTTATATCTGCGTGCCTTTGTGCTGCTTCTTCACTTAGGAAAATAGTAAATTGAAAATTACATGCTTCTCCTCCCTCTACTGCAAAGCATTCTGATATAAATGCGTCCTGTCCTGTTCTCCCCACATGGGTTACGTCCCTTTCCCCTCCAATAAATACTGTGTCATTCCCAATTTTTGCCTCAAATTTTCCTTGTTTAGAGATTAATTCTTCTAAGTCCTCCGGAGAAGCACCCGCAATTTCGACACCCATTAAATTATCGTGAGAAGAGGTAGTTACCCTAAATAGTTTAACATCCGAAAGGCCATAGACATTTAGTCTTTGTTCAGAAACAGAAATTAGATCGTTCAATTCATCTTCAGAAAGAGGAGTATCTGCCTTAACAAAGGCCCTAGACCCTCCTTGTAAGTCTAAGCCTGTTTTTAGCCTCGTTGAAGGAATATCTCTAACTGAAACGTCTTGGATAAGAGATTTCGAAAATAGATTAATAATTTCTAATTCTTTTGTTTTTATTATGACTTTTGTTGTTTCATTGTCACTAAGGTTGTTAAGATGATTTAGGGCGTCTGAATAATCTTGTAGAGACCCTATAATATTCCCATCTATTTCTTCTACTACCATTCCCTTACGAAGACCATCAGAGAAAATTGTAGTATTTTGTTTTACAGAGGTAACCTCTACCCCCTTTTCAAAAATCATTGGAGGAATTGAAAAAATTGCAACTAAAGAGAGAACTACAAAAGCTATAAGTATCCACATTCTAAAAGTTATTTTCATTCTTTCTTATCCACATACCATTTAATTATGCTGGCGTTTGTAATCCAAGTATTGAAAAGGTCAAAGCAAAGTCCAATAATCAAAATTGTTAAAATTTGATTTAAGACTGATCCAAAGGAATAAACCGCTATTAATGCTGTGGTGACTGCAACGATAGAGGTCAAAGTCATTGTGGTCCCTGTTTTAAATGCCCCCAATAGAGACTGATTTGTGTTCTGATTCTTCTTTAGAAGTCTTGTTGTCAAAAGTATATCTGTGTCAACAGAATAACCAATAAGCATCAAGAAAGCAACAATACCTGCAATTGAAAGTTTTGTGCCAATAAGGTTTACTACTGCCAGAGTCATTACAATGTCTGCAAATGCAGCTAGCATTACTGCAAAAGCAGGAACAGAATTCTTGATATAAGTATATATTAAATAACTAGCAAAAAGAAGAAAGATAAACCAAGAGAATATAGGAGGTAGACTAAATAAATAATTCCCTAGAAAGAATCCAAATAAGATGTTTACAACAATTACTTTGAATTTAGGGCCTTTTCCCTTAGAGAATATGATAAAAACGACTGCTGCCATCCAGAAAAAGGCAAGAATTATTGCTACAATTAATTGTTTGTAGAAATCTTGAGAAAGGGAGGCGCTTGTAGTTTCTCTAGAGGAGTTTTCTGAGGTGAGTTTGTATCCTAAAAAATTTTCTAAAGTGGTCTCTAACGTTTTGGTGTTCTCTTCTCCAACAGTGATAATTACTTCTAATTGTCTCCCCGTATTGTCTTCTAGAGAGTGTATAGAAAAATCAGAGAGCTCTAGATTTAGAGCGGTTTCTATTTCTTGTACAGGGATTTCTGTAAAGACAGAGATTGTTGAGCCCCCAGTAAGGGAGATGTCTTTAGAGATTATATCCCCTGTTTGGACGGTGAAGAGGATTAAGTATATTATAGATGCTACAAGAACTACTGCAGGAATTATCAGTAATTTCTTATAATTTTTATCGTACCAAGGACCGAATTTCATAATATATTTAGATTTGAGGTGGTTTTAAAGTTTATGGGGTGGGAACAATAAACTTTAAAACTCTAAATTAGGTCACTATTCTATGCGTGGGTAGTTTAAAGTAGCAAACAAGTTGCTTCGAGAAAACTACTCATTCAAAATGCGTGGGTAGTTTAGTGGTAGAATTTTTGGCTTCCAACCAAATGACCGGGGTTCGAGTCCCCGCCCGCGCATATTTTTTTGAACGAGAACCTTGTGTGAGTGTTGCCTCGAAGAGGTAGGCAGTTAACTACCTCGACGCCCGCGCATGTTTCCTTTTTGTCTTTTTATACGCCCCCACGAGGATTTGAACCTCGGTTACAAGCTCCGCAAGCTCGCGTTCTATCCGGGCTGAACTATAGGGGCTACGCCCGAGGCAGGACTTAGAGTCGCATCGAAGATGCTCACTGATTGCTCGCAAGCTCGCAACCAAACCGCCGGTTCAAGTCATCTACTTCATGGCTACGCCCGAGGCAGGACTTGAACCTGCGACCCCCGCATTAGGAGTGCGGTGCTCTAATCCAAACTGAGCTACCCGGGCATGTTTAAAGTTAGATTTTAGGGATATAAAAGTCTTCTGTGGGCTTCGCTAATCGGAGGATATTATAGAAAGGATCTGCTTTGAAAATGATTCTTCCAATTTTTATAAGATAATATTGGTGTATAAATCCGAATAGGCTCATTTGAGTTTTTCTCTTTAAATCTTCCTTTGAAAACTGGCCAGTGTTTACTAAAAGAGTAATCAAAACCAAACTTTGAATATGACATGGGAGAAACTGTTTTTTTCCAATCAACCGAGTAATTCTTCTGTAAAAGTGTTTATGTAAAAGAATTAGTAGAAATGGTCTTTCACTAGAATATGTTTTTTGAACATAATTAAAAACGTTCTTTAAAGTTTCTTCTTTGTTCCTTCCCCTAAGCTTTTTTGCAATGAGAGAAAGTTTTGGGCTTTTTTCTATTTCCCTTTTACCAATAAACCCTGGTAAAAGTATAAGAGGGAGTACAAAAAATAAGAAAAAATAGAAAACTAAAAATATTAATATCCAGAGCAAGACCATGTTTGATTATGTTTAGTGTTTCTTATAAAGATTGTCTTATTGGAAAATGAGGAGATGGAGTCGCATTAGCCAAGTAGGTCCAGAGGAAAATCCTCGCTCGTTGTTTATTACATTCACAACGAAGGAATCGAACATAGGGTTCGAATGAGGGGAAGTAACTTTCTTTGAAAGTTTCACTTCCTCACTCGCTTTGCTCATGAGGGGAGGAGGATTCGGCTTCGTGTCAAAGACACTCGCTGACATCGGTCTCGCTTCGCTCACTGCGTTGTCAAACCCTAAAGGGTTCGAATGAGGGGAGGAGGATTCGAACCCCCGCAGGTATAAACCAATACGGCCTTAACGTATCCCGTTTGACCACTCCGGCATCCCCTCACATAAAGGTATGTGCTTCTTAGAATAAAAAGATTAGCTTTTTATCCAAATGGGGAAGTAACTTTCTTCGAATGTTTTGTACTTCCTTCTTCTTGAAAAATGAGGAGAGGAGGATTCGAACCCCCGTAGGCATAAGCCAGCAGATTTTGAGTCTGCCCCGTTTGACCACTCCGGCATCTCCTCGAATTTAGGTCAAACGTTTGACCGAGCAGTTAGCTTTGAGAAAGCTAAACGCTTACATCCTTTCGAAATGCTGGCTGTGAGCAGCTCCGGCATCTCCTTGGATAAATTTAGGGGTGAATATTGATATAAAAAACTATGGATTAAATCCTATAAATGCTTTTATAGACTGAGACTTTTTCAAAAAGATGGTTGAAGAAAAGAGAAGGAAACAGATGACTGTTGCAATTTATTATAATTCCGGAGGAATTCTTCTTGGTTTAAAAAAAAGGGGTTTTGGAGAGGGGCGATGGAATGGATATGGAGGGAAAGTAAAACCGGGAGAGACTATTAATGGAGCCACTCGACGAGAAGTGTTTGAAGAAGCAGGAATAGTGGTTGGAGGATTAAAAAATATTGGCCTTATTGATTTTGAATTTGTAGACAAGCCGGGAGAGGTTCTTGAAGTTCATTTCTTAAGAATTTTAGACTATTATGGGGAACCAAGAGAAACAGAAGAAATGAGTCCGGGGTGGTTTGATTTAGATAAAATCCCCTATGATAAAATGTGGCCAGATGATATTTATTGGATGCCTATGTTTTTGAGAGGGGAAAAATTTGGAGGAAGAATTCTTTTTAAGGACCAGGACACTATTCTTGAAAATGATATTCGACCGGTGAATTTTGCTTAATCATTAAGTTTAAAAGTTGGTTCAAAGAACCATCATGTTTAAAGTGGGGTTACGCAAGCTTTAAAAACCAAAAATTCTCAAGAATACTAGACGGCCATAATGGTTTGGTTACACCTGATCCCATTCCGAACTCAGAAGTTAAGCTTACCATGTTCGTGCTTGTACTGTCTCTGATGGGAACGCACGAAGCTGTCTACCTTTTATTTTGGGTGGTTGGGAGAAATCATTATAAACGCTTTTTAGTTATTAAATAAAATGATATTAACTAAATTACTATTTCATCCAATATTTCTCTCTGTCCTATTCGCATACATTTTGTCCCAGTCTATAAAGATGTTTATTTTGGTATGTCATGAAAAGGAATTCTCAATAAAACTTATTTTTAGAAGAAGGAATATGCCTTCTTCACACTCGGCCACGGTTGCTGCTTTAACTGTCTCTTCTTTTTTATACGAGGGAGTAACTCCTTTAACAATAGCTATTTTCTTTTTCTCCATAATTGTTTTAAGAGATTCGTTAGGGGCTAATTATGGAATGCCAAAAAAAGGAAAGGAGATTATAGTTAGGGGAGTAGGAAGAATACACTCTTTATTAGAGGTTGTTGTAGGTGTTGGAATCGGGGCCGTAATAGGAGGTATTATATTCTTAATAGGGCCTTGACTTGTTTTTAATACTTCTTAAACTTATTAATCAGTTCAAGGGTATCTGTTTGTCCTAAGATTTGTGCTCTGCAGCAGTATCTTTTTAGGCCAACTTCGTCTAGAGCTTCTTTATTTGTCTTCCCAGAGGTTATAAGCTCCTTATACTTAACATAGAGGTGTGCAATTGGCTTTCCACAACTAAAACACCTTATTGGAATTATCATATTTGATTAGCGAAATTTGGCTATTTAAATATAACTATCTCAAGGGAAGATACTTGTAGGAAACTGTTAGTTTCCTCGAATTTAAAGTTTCTTGTTGGAGGTATTCTTTTCTAAGACCTTTAAAGAGTCATCTCTCCAAACCTCTTTAGTCCTTGCATGTATACTTTGGGAGTTATCTATCAGAATAGAAATCCCTTCAAGGATTAAATTAAGTTTTTCTTCATTATCCTTTGCCACGTCTTTATT
>JANLHN010000004.1 GCA_024654505.1 Nanobdellota archaeon
TGGCGCTTGTACTCAGGTGCAATGCCTGAGTACCACATTTATCCTACAACATTAATAAAACCCTGTTTCTTGGAGGTTATAAGATGGATATACACAACTATGAACAAAAGTACCAAGAAGCACTAAAAGGACTAGAAAAGTCAAACATTTCTGAAAGAAATAAAGAACTTGTAAAACATTTTGTAAATGATTTGGTTTTAGAAAACATTTCTAAACCAAGGTTAATTAAGTATTTTGGCACATTGAAAATTGTTGCCAATACTCTTGGAAAAGATTTTGATAAAGTAACCAAAGAAGATTTAAAAATATTTATAGGAACTATTCAGCAAAAAAGTGAATTTTCACCATGGACAAAACAGAGTTATAAAGTAATTATAAGAAGATTTTTCAAATGGTTGAAAGGAACTAAAGATTATCCAGAAATTGTTAACTGGATAAACATAGGCATGAAACGTTCTGAAAAAAAGCTTCCTTCAGAAGAGGATTTAATAACTGAAAAGGATATTCAAAAAGTCATTCAGACTGCTGATCATCCAAGAAATAAAGCGTTTATTTCGCTGTTATGGGAATCTGGAGCTAGAGTGGGAGAGATTGGTAATCTTAAATTAAAGAATGTAACATTTGACAAATATGGGATAGTGATTACTGTAAGTGGTAAAACAGGTTCAAGAAAGATAAGATTGATTTCTAGCACTCCACATCTTGCAACCTGGATGAATTCTCATCCTGGAAGAGAAAATAAAGAAGCTCCTTTATGGATAAATATTGGTACAACTAACCATAATAAACAAATGTATTACAGAAATATGGTTAAACTATTACGAGTATTATTTAGTAAGGCAGAAATTAAAAAAAGGTGTAATCCACATCTGTTCAGGCATTCAAGAGCAACTTACATGGCCAACCATCTAACTGAGTTTCAAATGAACCAGTATTTTGGATGGATTCAAGGAAGTGACATGCCTTCTACTTATGTCCATATGAGCGGGAAAGAAGTTGATAATGCTATTTTGATAATGAATGGCATTGAAACTGGAATAAAGAAGGAAGAGAGCAAATTACAGCCAATTATTTGTTCACGTTGTGACACAATCAATTCTAACGATAGTAAGCATTGTAACAAGTGTGGCGGCATTTTAGACTTGAAGCATGCTATGGAAATTGAAGAAGAGTTAAGCCAAAGAAAAGGTGCTGATAACGTCATGGAAATCTTGATGAAAGATAAAGATGTACAGAACCTGTTGATGGAAAAATTGCAAACCTTAGGAAAAGGTTTTTCTTTTTGATTTTTTTATTAATTCTTTTAAAATTATAATCCATTCAGGAATTTTTACTTCTTCATCCATTTTGTAATACCTCTAAAATTTCCTTTACTTTCTGATTTGTTTCAATTATCTTTGATTCAATAATCCTGTCTTCTTTTAAAGCAAGATCGCGCATATAACTAGAAATGTTGGCATAACCTCTTACTCTAGCATTATTGTTTATTACTTCACGCTGTGATTTAGAAACACGAATGCGGATGTCATTGGTCATTGCCATATAAT
>JANLHN010000005.1 GCA_024654505.1 Nanobdellota archaeon
CGACCAACCAAACAATTGGAATATTAATGCATCCATACAAGACAACGACGAAAACTATGCAGAAAATGCACCACAAGAATTCCTCTACAACGAACTCCAAGCATGGGTCATGTCCCCAACAGCACTTACCTGGCCAGAGTTGAACATATTAAGTTTAAGTGTAGGCTCAGACAACGACCCTATTTTAATAAACAACACAGGTAACGTTAATCTCTCGCAGGTTAACATAACTGCCCACGACCTAGTAGGTTTAACCGATGCCTCCAAGACAATACCAGCCATATTATTTGTAGGAGATATTGTAACAGAAGGTTGTTCTGGAATATCTTTAATGAATAATTCTAATGTCACTATAATAGGTGCAGAACTCCCTACAAGAACTGATGGCTCAGAGTCTATAGGTCAAGAAAATATCTTCCTATGTCTCGCATCCGTCCCTCCAACAGCAACAGCCCAAGACTACTCTTCGGCAACCTATGGAGAATGGACAATAGAAGCATTACTCGTTCTTCTAACTCTAAGAAGAAGAAAGAAGAAAAACAAGAAAGAAAAACTTCTTGAATCATTAGATGAGATTCTTGTTGAATTAAGAAAGGAAAATAACCTCAGCGAAGGAGAATTGAAACAACTTCTCGTTGAAAGAGCCAAATCACAATATACAGACAAGAAAGAAATATCAATCCCTCTAAATATATTCTCTAGCGAACTTGGAGCATTAGAAGCATTAACCAAATACCTAAAAGAAAATATGAGTATGAAATATAGTGAGATTGGAACTATCTTAGCACGTAATGAAAGAACCATATGGAGCTCCTATGACAAGGCAAGAAAGAAGGTCCGAGTTTACTTCAAACCAGAAGAAGAAGGATTATCAGTTCCAATTTCAGAATTTAAAGACGGAAGATTAACAATCTTGGAAAGAATAGTTATCTACTTGAAAGAAAATAGAAAGATGAAATACTCAGAAATATCAGAAACAATAAATAGAGACCAAAGAAATGTATGGTCCATATATTCTAGAGCAAAAAAGAAATTAAAAAATTAGTTAATTAATTTTAAATTTAAAAAACAAAAGAATCAATATCTAATTGATTATACGTTCCTTCAGGACCCAAATCTACAACCACCAATTCGTTTTCTTTAAGTACGATTCTTCGAAAAGCAATAGGACCACCATCCCATCCTTCTTTTTCACCAGAACGCCGATTTTTTAAATTCATTTCGACGGGAACTCCTTGTCTATGAAGGTAGTATTTTATGTAATCTGCCGTCGGATTAACACCTTTATTACGACTACGGGGAACAGAAGGTTCATAAAGAATTCCGACAACAAATGCCCTTAAATCCTCTTTTCCGAACTCCTCTAAAAGACTCCTCAATGTTTTTCTTGCATTTTCTACATCTCTCCTAAGAGAACTTCCAGTAATTCCTGTACCCTCATAAACATTAGCCAACCCCCTTTTTAAATCACCAGACCTAATAGCAACACCCATACAACTATCCCCTTCTATCCAAAGATTTTCATCTCCATTGGTAACCAAATATTCTCCTGGCATAACTTTTCTTGCCACAGTCATGAAAATAATAAAAGATTAATGTATTTAAGCATTGTTACTATTAAGAAATGACTTAACCTAAGAAGAAATAAATATTTTAGTCAAAGATTTATATAGTAAAAAGACTAATAAAATCTATGAAAAAAGAAAATTTAATTATAATTTCTATATTTTTTATTCTTGCAATTTCTTTAGTAAACGCTGCAGGAGTAGCCAAACCATATTGGGATGAACACCCACTAAAAATGTTTCCTGGAGAAACAAAAATAATAAATCTTACACTACAAAATATGATTGGAGAGAAAAACCTCTCTTTTATTGCAGAAGTTGTCAGTGATGGGGGAGGAATTGTAAAACTAGTTCAAAATAATTTAACTTACTTTGTTCCATTGGGAAGATATGATATTGGTGTTCCAATAGAAATTAGTGTTCCAAAAGAGATTGTTTATGGAGATACTCGCCAAATAGAAGTTTCATTTACACAGGTTGCTGGACCTGGTGGAGGAATGGTAGATATTGTTGGAAAACTAACTGTCAAATTTCCTATTGAAATTGTTAATGAAGAAAACAGTTCACTTTATATCCCACCAAAAGAACTAGAAAAAAAAGAAACTCCGGTTTGGATTTGGATAATTGCTGCCGCAATAATCTTAATAGCTCTGATAATATTAATAATATGGTTAATCCGCAGAAAGCATGGAGAAAACCAGGTTTATGAAAGATATGAAAGAAAACCTTCTCCTGAAAAACCACCAGTGGAAAGGAGAATTTATCAACCATTATTAAAAAGACAATCCATCCCAGAAAGACCACCAGTTCCAGAAAAACAAAAAATTCCTGTCAAAGAAACACCTCCAAAAGTGGACGAAGATGATGAAGTAGAGTACACTTCTTTCTAAATTCCCCTATACTACTCAAATTAAGCCCCATACTTCATAAAATTAACCCTATAATTCCTCCGGATAACCCCATCTTCCTCTTAAATTTCCCTATATTAACCAATACACACATAATAAGAATAGTAATTTAGACGGCCCCCTTTCCAAAAATTGATTTCAAGCTCTTAATAATACACACATAATAAGATTATCCGTTTTATATTAGGTCCTTTTTGGAAAGAAAAAATGAAAGATTTATAAGGAATAATACATACATAATAAGCAATGATAAAGTCCAGTGTAGCCATTGCTTTAATTGAAAAACTAACTGCCAAAATAAGCCTTGCAGAGCAAAGAAAAAGAGACTTAATTCAATATTCTAA
>JANLHN010000010.1 GCA_024654505.1 Nanobdellota archaeon
AGAGTATAAGGTTGACCAGGCCCTCAATGAGATTTTTGCTTTTATTGATGTTTGTAATGAATATGTGCAGAGTAAAAAGCCTTGGGAGACGGGAGATAAAAAAGTATTATTTGAATTGGTTGAATCTTTAAAGGAAATAGCGAGAGTTCTTTCACCATTTATACCAGAAACTGCTGAGAAGATTTCAAGGGTTTTCTCTACTAAGGAAATAAAAAAAGCCCCTGTCTTTTTTAAGAAGATTGAATTAACTTTGGGGAAACCAAATCTTAATAAAGAGGATGAACCTCGTGAGATTATGGAAGGAGTCGCGGCGATTGATTTTGGGGATTTTGCAAAGTTAGATTTGAGAGTTGCGGAAATTCAGAATATTGAAAATATAGAGGGTGCAGATAAACTTTACAAGTTGGAGATTAGTATTGGTGATGAAATAAGAACAATTTGTGCTGGGATAAAAGAATTTTATAGTCATGATGACTTGAAGGGTAAAAAAATAATTGTTTTAACTAATTTAAAGCCAAGGAAACTTAAAGGAATCGAAAGTCAGGGGATGTTGTTGGCTGCGTCTAGTAAGGACCATAAGAAGGTTTCTTTATTGGTTCCCGACGCGGACATGGATGTTGGAAGTGTTGTTGGTTAGAAATTATTTTATATTTGTTGTGTTACAATGGCTGGTTATACTATAGGTTTCACTGGAGTTGGTGTTGGATTTCCATCTGAATAATTATTCAATTCGGATTGGACTATTGCCGGCATTACAATTCCAACCAATATATACAAAATAAACCAAAGTAATGTGTGGCCATCTTTTTTGACTTTTTCTGCGAAGGCTTCACAATATCTATAAATCTAATAGAGGTTAGCGATTGGGATTATCAATAACCATCCTGTTGGAATTTCTCCACCCAAACTATTTATATCGTTTTTTGTTGAAACTATCCAATAAATACCATAAATCCCAAAAGTGATTATACTGAAGATATAAATCAAAACAATGTTTCTGCGTTTTATCACCCTTTTTTCGGTTTCCATATTACTTTTTCTTAAAGGAGAGGTTCTTTTTAAAATTAACTGAGTCTTTAGTTTTAGTATAGAAACTCTTAAATAGTCTTTTGGGTTTAGCTTATCAATGCTATGGCAGGAAAAAAGAGTCAGAGGAAATTTGAGAGGGGTTTATGAAAAAAGATGTTGAAGATAGAATTCCCTCTGCAAAAACTTAGCTTTCAGAGATTTCTGGAGAGGGTCTGATGGTTTCGGTTTAGAAAGGGAGGTTTTATATGGGCTCCCTTGAAGAATTAAGAATAATAACTCCCAAATAATTTCTGGAAGAAACCCCTTTCTTCTTTTACTTTTTCTCCAGAGATTTTTCGAGCGATTATGTGATATTGTTTAGATACTTTATTTCTTGGATGTGTGTGAACCACAGCGTCCCTTAAATTTAATGCCTCTTTTACTGCCTTATCTTCTGGAATTACCCCTATTATTTGAGCTTCTAACATTGATTTGATTGATGATAAAGGCATTTCATACTTTGCATTATTGTGTCTTGTGACAATTATTCCATTAATTGTTTTTCCCATTCCTCTTGCGACCTTTACAGATTTTAATGCATCGGTTACTGCAGGCATTTCTGGATTTGTTACAATTATTATTTCATCTGCTACATCTAAAACTGCGATTACTTCTTCTCCAAAGCCTGCTGCGGAATCAATTATAATAAAATCACAGGTGTCTTTTAATTTTTTAATCATTTCAGGGAATTTTTTAAGTTTGAATTTTGTTAGTTCATTTACAGATAAAGAAGAAAGGATTATTTTTGTTCCAGAGTGGTGTTCATAGACTGCGTCTTCAATATCTGCTTTTCCCTTTAGTACGTGGTTTAAGGTTATGGGGACGATTGGTGCCCCTAGTTGAAGTCCTACATTAGGAGTATTCAGGTTTGCATCGACGATGATTACCTCTTTTTTTAACTTATTTAAACATGCACCTAAATTGATTGCAGTAGTGGTTTTTCCAACACCACCCTTTCCTGAATTTATGACGATTACTCTTGCCATTTTATTTTTGAAGTGTTATTAAGAGAAAAAGTTGGTTTATAAGTTTTCTGTAATGAACTTATTCATGAAATGACTTTGCTATTGATTTATAAATTCAATTCAATTAGAGCGAGATAATCTTTTTTATTTCAGTGACAAATTTTTCGATTTTCTGAGAATATCCTGTTAGTAATTCCATATTTATGTCTGTTGTTTTATTTGGTTCGATTATTTTAAGATTAACATTTTTTCTGAATTCGCCACTTCGAGTTTTGTTTAGGTCAGGGATTTGTTTGAAAAAGATGTAGAGGGGAATGATGTCTTGGATTGCGTCAAATTTTTTGAAATATTTTTTGATGAATTCAATTCTTTGTTTGGGGCTTTTGGGGATATTTGGAATTTTTTCTTCTTCAATTCTTTTCTCAATTATTCTGTCAAAACTTCTCTCAATTAAACTCTTCCACCTTGCAATTAAATTTAAAATTACGTCGCAAGTCTTAGTATACTTGAGGCTTACATATAAGAGGTGGTCAGCACTCGTCTTCTCCTTGATTATTTCTTCCATTATTCGCCCTTTTCGTGGGAGACTTTAAAGCAAACCCTCTTTTTATATCTGTCGAAAATTCAAAGGGAATCTATCTGTTGCTACTTTTGCGGAATTCATGAATTCATTGAGCCTTTCTACTGTTATAATCCTATATTTTCCATTTATTAATAGTATTAATTTGTCCTTTTTGGCGAATTCTATAGGAGAATTTTTTTGTGCTTTTTCAATTTCAAGGATTTTGAGGAGGTTTTCTATTGTTAAAGGATCTAAGTACTTTGGGGCGATTTTTTCGACAAATAGTCTTAGATTTGCCTTAGGGTCTTTTCCACCCACACCCTCATATAGGAGATATGTTTTGATGATATTGGAGGCTGAGCGAGCGAGTTCATTTATTATGGCTATAATAAATCTTTTATCTTGAAATTTGAGGTAACTCTCATAAAGCCTCTTTGAAACAGCCAGATGATACTTAGAATCCATTAATGTTTCCTCTATCATATAAAGGGATTGTTGGTGTGTTTTAAAAGAATTGTTGTGGTAGGAATCAGTTTTCCTTGTAATAAGATTTATATAATTTGTTACTCTTAGCTCCTTATGAAAACCGTCTGGTGGGTGTTATTGTTTGTTCTATTTGTTTTAATTATCAATTTTTTTGTATTTTTCTTCCCAAGTATCAAAGAGGGAATGTTAGAGAAGAAACTTTTGAATGAGGGAATTGAGGCTTCCGCAGAGATTATTAATGTCGTGGACACAGGGAATAGGTATAATAGTAACTTAGGTGTTGTTATATTATTGAAAGTAAAACCGGCTGAGGAAGAACCCTTTCTGGCAGAGATAAAAACGGTGTTATCTGCTGTTGAAATTAGTCAATTAACACAGGGGTCTATGGTACAGGTGTTATATAGCCTCAGTGATAAAACTCAAGTGATGCTTAAAAAATAACTGGTCTGTAGGTTTTTATTCTTTGAGTTCCATTATTGCCTCTGCGATATCGCCCTCGCTTCCTTCAAGGGCTGTTCTTGCCTCTTCCTGGCTCTTTCCTGTCTGTTTTGCGACCATTAAGACATCTTCATCAGAGAAGGTATCTTGGGACTCTTCTACGGCTTCTCCAGTGACTTGATAGGTTTCTTGGCCCTGCATCATTATCTTAATTACTTGAGGGTCTTCAATCACAAGATTTCCATCATTTGTTTCAAAGATTACTTTATTCACATTTAGAGGAGTTTGGGAGATGCCCATCTTTTTCATCATTCCCTGCATTTTTTTGGGGTTAATTCCGCCGAACATTTTAGAAAAAGATGTTTAATCCAACGACTAGGAGGATTACCACAATAATCATTCCAACGACAACGCCAGGACCAAACTTAAATTTAGAATCATATTCTTCATTGTATCTTGTTAATCCACCGAATCCAACGGGCATTGTGTTTGTTGTTTGTGCCATGTTTTAATGAGAAAGGGTTACTTTATAAGTTTTTTGAATGTTTAACTAATTTCAAATCCGGCTTCGCCAGAATTTTCCGCTTAAAGAGATTTAGTAATGTCCTCCCTATTTTAGAAGGATTTGTTAAGCATGTTAAGAATTTTGGCATTACTTAATGGTTTTTCTAAAGCGAGCATCTTGATAGGGTCAGATGCGAGCGAGGATTTTATCTTCATCACTTCTTTTGGTAATCCTACCAAAGTTTACAAGAATGTAATTGATGCTTCGCCAATATTTCTTTTGAAAGAGGGCTTCCAGTCATATTACTTTCCTCCAATCTTTTTTTTGTTGCCCACATATGGTTGAAGGACTTTAGGAATATTTATTGAGCCGTCTTTGTTTTGGTTGTTTTCAATTAATGCGATTAGAATTCTAGGGCTTGCGACTACAGTGTTATTCAGAGTGTGGGCTAGATAATTTCCTTTTCCACCATTGATTTTGATGTTGAGTCTTCTTGCTTGGGCGTCTGTTAGGTTTGAACAACTTCCCACTTCAAAATATTTCCTTTGTCTGGGACTCCATGCCTCAACATCTGCCGATTTTGCTTTTAAATCTGCAAGGTCTCCAGAACATATTTCTAATACTCTAATTGGGACTCCTAACTTCTTGAAGAATTCTATATTAAACTTTAACATTTGGTCATACCATTTGTAAGAATCTTCCGGTTCACAGATGACTACCATCTCCTGCTTTTCAAATTGATGAACTCTAAATAATCCTTTTTCTTCTATTCCATGTGCTCCTTTTTCCTTTCTAAAACAAGGAGAATAACTTGTGAGTTTTTGTGGAATCTCGCCCTTCCTTAGGGTTTTGTCTTTGAACATTCCGATTAATGAGTGTTCGCTCGTTCCAATCAAGTAGATGTCTTCATTTTCTATCTTATACATCATTGCATCTTTTTCTTCGAAACTCATAACCCCATCGACAACGTCACTTCTTATCATAACTGGAGGAATTATATATTCAAAACCCTTTTCTATCATAAACTCTCTTGCATAACTTAAGACTGCAGTATGTAATCTTGCCAAATCTCCTTTGAGGAAGTAGAATCCTTGTCCAGATGTTTTTCTTGAACTATCAAAATCGGCTAGGCCAAGTTTTTCTGCTAGTTCTGCATGGTTGAATATCTCATAGTTTGGAACTTTTGGTTCTCCGATAACTTCTTTGGGTATGTTTTCTAAAGATGATGCTCCTTCCGGAACAGATTCATGAATGATATTTGGGATTTGCATCATTATTTTTCTTATTTCTTCTTCAAGTTTTTTTGTTGTGACTTCTATCTTAATAATTTTCTCTGGAATCTCCTTTGCTTCTTTAATTAGCTTCTTTGCTTCTGCCTGCTTTTTTGCTTTCATTAGTTGATTTATCTGTTCAGAAATCTTGTTCCTTGACGACCGAAGGTCGTCTGCCTTTTTTTTCTCTTTTCGCCATTTTAAGTCTAATTCTACTGCTTTATCTACTAAAGCGACCTTATCCTTTTGGCCTTTCTTCAAAATATTTTGTTTTACTACCTCAGGATTTTCACGGATTAGTTTAATGTCTATCATAAAAGAATCATCCCAATAATATATTTAAACCTATTTATCGAAATGAGTTCATGGACGATAAAGAATTGGTGATGAGGACGAGGAATTCTTTTAGAGTGGGGAAGTCTCGGGCAGAAGTGTTGTCGGGTTTTCAGAAGAGGGGGTATAAACTGGCTTATGCGGAGAAGATTATTGAGAAGGCCCAGAAGCCGCGAAGAGTTTTACTCTTTTCTTTTTATATTGGCTTGGTGGTTTTTCTTCTTTTAGTTATTGCTTATCTTCTGATTAATGACTCTAGAATTGATGCCTCTTTTTTTCCTATTGCTGGGAAGGTGGGGGTTTTGGATGATTCTTCTGGTTCTGAAGATACCTTAGGTGTTGGTTTTGATGGAATAGAAATAACTCCTGAATTTATATCTAGGATACTTGAAAAGGTAGGTACTGAAGAGTTGCATGGTGGTCTTTTTTATGGTGAACCCATTATCAACTTTAAGGTTGGGAATCAGGAGTTCTTTTCTGTGATTGGGGGAGAGGTTGAGACCTATGAGGGGCTGAGCAAAGATGCAGATTTGCAATTTAATGCTCCTAAAGAAGAGGTGGTTTCTGTTGTTAACTCTAATAATCCTAAAGAAATGTTCAGAGACTCAATTTTATCTGGGAGGGCCAGTGTTGACATTTTGGCGGGAAAACCAGAGCTTTTTGCTAAAGAGTATTTGAGTTTGTATGACTCTTTAAAATAACTGCTACCACTTTATAATTTTCTGTTTCTACTTAACATGGACGACTTTTTTGAGAAAAGCTTATAAGCCATTCATAACTTCGATATATACATTAAAACATATATATTAACAAAACATGGGAGATAGCTTTGATTTATTTTTTAGAAGGAAACCAGCAATGATGCTGATCGCCTTGAAGAAGGTTTCTAGAGCGAAGTATGGTTCACAATTAGCAAAAGAAGTTGATTGTACATATTCTCATGCAGTTAAGATTTTACAGACATTAGAAGAGATGGGTCTTGTAGGTTTTGAAAAGAAGGGAAGAATAAAAATAATTAATTTAACAAAGAAAGGTCGTGATGTTGCAGACAACATTGAGAATATTAGGAAGATTGTTAGTTAATACACAAGTTTTTAAATAAATTATTCTGAAGATAACTATATGGCTCTGTAGCTCAGCTTGGTTGGTCGCTTCGCTCTCGAAGCAAGCTTCGAAACCAACCATGAACTACTCTGTCAAAAGGCTCTGTAGCTCAGCTTGGTTAGTCGCTTCGCTCTCGAAGCAA
>JANLHN010000013.1 GCA_024654505.1 Nanobdellota archaeon
GACTAGTATTAATCCCTGATGTCGCATCACTAACACTACAAGTACAAGTAAGTGTAGAACCTTGAACAACTGGCTCGGGAGTACAAGCATGTGTAACCAATGGTCCAGTAGTATCAACCTGGACAACAAAAGAATTGTTAAGCCCAAGAATATTGACAGTATCATTAACATACACTTTGATGGTTTGGTTTCCATCAGCCAACCCAGTCAGATTGCCTACAGTCATATTACACCAATTTGTGTCAACCGCAATAGACTGATTAGTTCCATTAATATCAAAGATACAAACACTGCCCGTCTCTCCAGAAAGAGCATCAATAACGGAAACATTAAGTGTTAGGGTGGCCGTATTCTTCTTAGCAGTCCCATTAGTATATTCTGGCAGACTTATTACTGGCGCAGTCCTATCAACATATATAGACAGATTTGAGGAGTTTGTTCCTTCAGAAGCATTCGCAATATAAACTTCTGAAACAATAAAGGTATAGTTTGCCTCAGTCCAATTATTAAAAGTATATCCTGTCGCACTATCATTCCAATCATGTTTGTACAAAAGACCATCTGCGAATATATTAACTGAGAAATTTGTTAAATCTCCACCACTCCAATTAAAACTAAAATTTCCCTCATCATAAAGAGTTGTAGTGTTTAATCTAAAAATTAAACTAGATGGAATGGAAGTAGGTGCAGCAATCACAAACACAATTACTAATAGGAGAACCACCCCAAAAATATAACTTAGCTTATTATTGTTCACCATTTCTTCTTAGAATGTATAGATAATTAATCTTTATAAACTTAACCCAAAAAGACCCATAGAAAACAATTTAAATGAAATTTCGTTCTAATCAAGATGTTAAGAAGGATAAAAACAAAAGAAGAAGTTGAAAAGGCAAGAAAGAAAAATCAGTTTATCATCGGAGGAATCCTAGTATTCCTATTGATAGTTTCAACACTCGGATATTCCTTAACAAGTGGAAATAATGACTCAGAAAACACTGTAAAACAGAAGGGAATAACTTTCCTAAGAGACGGAGGTCTATGGAAGGCAAACTTTGGAGGAACTACTTTTGGTTTTCAATACCTTCCATCTGAATTAGAAAATGTCTCTATACAGGGTTACTTCGGCCTAGAACAATATTCAAACAAGCCATTATATATTGTTAACCCAAATGATGCAATTGGAGAAATCCTAAATAATTTAAACCCTTATTTATTAAGATATCAAGAGGCCTGTCTTGAGGGAACCCCATGTGGAGGAGATATTCCAATAAAAAATTGTGAAGAAAACCTTATTATCTTCCTTGAAGGGGATGAAACAAAAGTTTATCAAGACAGAAATTGTGTTTATTTAGAGGGAGATTCAGTAATGGGGGCCGACGCATTTTTATATAAAATGCTAATAAAATAAGATGGCAAAAAAGAAAAGAACAAAAAAGAACGTGGTTGTAAAAGAAGAAGTTGTAAATGAAATACTCCCAAAAAAGGTAGAAGAAAAAGAGAATAGACAACTAATTTGGTTTTTCGCAATAATTATTATAATTTTTCTCTCATTTATGGGACCCTATTGGTATATACAATCCTCAAAATCATTTACTTACGGAGGAGTTGATTGGTTTGTTGAAGAATATGCTAATTTAGAAGTATTTCATGGACGATTTGCGGCTCTTGATGGAAACCAAGTTAATTATAATGTCTATCTAAGAAATGATCCAAGAGAAAATAATGTATACACCGAGGGTAAATTCTCAAAATTTAACCTGAGAAACGGAGGCTATGTTTCTTTTAGCCCGGAAGTAGATTCTTGTCGTGGAGAAGTAGCCCGTATAATGACTGACCTTGGTAGCTTTCTTAAAGCAGGAGTGGGAATGAAGATTATTGATTCTGCAACAAATGATATTAACATATCGAAGAGTACAGGAACGACTTATGCAGATTGTTCTGTGACAAATGGAAAAACAGTAGTGGTGGTTCAAATTGGAGAACCATCTGTAGTTCAACCAGTTGAAGGAAAAGACTGTTATGTAATAACAGTAAAGAATTGTGAGGACGGACTTCCAGTAGAAAAGTTTATGATAAAAGCAATAGCAGACGTCCAGGAGAAAACGTTTTAATGAATCCAAGCCTATTCTTGGGACTTCTTTTCTCAGTCCTTCCAGTTATAGAAATAAGAGGGGGAATCCCTTTGATAGTCAATTATGGAATACGACATGGCATCCATATCTGGCCTTATATTATCCTAGCCCTAATCCTAAATATCCTCATAGTCCCAATCATATTTATCCTCCTAGATTTTTTTCATAAACTATTAGTAGACTCAAGATTTTACAAACATCTTAAGGGAAGAGCATCATTAAGAAGAGTTATAGGGAAAGCAAGGAAGATAGGTCCCCTCGAAGGATTCAAGAAATACGTTGCATTATTTTTACTAGTAGCAATACCTCTTCCCGGAACGGGGGTCTGGACTGGAGCCCTCATAGCCTGGATTATAGACGCGGATAGGAAGAAAAGTCTTATAGCAATTGCCTTCGGAGTAATTGTATCTGGGATGATAGTCCTCGCAGCTTCAACAGGGCTACTTCGCTTTATTTACTAATTCCCAAACATACTTCAAATCAGAATAAACGGGGATGGATTTTATCTTATACAAATAGACCATCCCAACCCAAATTCCTACAACAAATAATGTAGATATTAAATTCCAAAAAATCCAATGTACTTCATTGAAGTAAGGCTTATCAATGAGAACAATCAAAATAAGAATTCTTCCAACATTAAGTAAGAAGAATACAACAAAAGAAATTACAAGCATCAAAACCCTCTTCTTAGGATCTATCTTAGCTGTAGAAAACACTAAGATAAACATTAGATAAAAAGCAGCACCGGCAACGCACGCAGGGACTACTACAATAGTGAGCCTGTTAATCACAATAAATGTCCCACTCACAGTAACATCTTTAAAAAAAGAAAGCACAAATGCCACAGTATTCACAGTTAAGGGAGTCAAAAGTTTATAGAAAATATAAAGATTCCCCAACCCCATCAAAAGAATAAAAACATATCTTGCAAACACACTTATAATCTTTTTAGACTGTTCAACCATATAATAATCTATAGAAAGAATCTTTAAAAAAGTATTGAGGGAAGATTAAAATTGAGCTGCACGAGGGGCTCTTGAAACCTTAACAATTATAATTATAAGAACTATAATTAATAATACTAAAACAGCTAGGGCGTAGTAAACTAATTTTGAATTAGAGAAAAAATCTCCAAAGCCATTTGAGGATTCTCCTGCCAGAATATTCACTGAAACTGGTTGACTATAACTTTCTCCACCAACAGTTGTTTCTAAATTGAATGATTGAAATCCTTCTTTTGAAGGAGATAATTTAATAACAACGTTACCAGTTTCTCCATTATCAAGATTCATAGTTGTTGGTGTAACACTAACTAATTCTGCCCAACCTTCAAACCCTGAAACAGAAACCACAAAATTTTCTGAGTCTCCATTGTTCAAGATTGTAGCTTCAATAACTAGTTCTTGCCCAACCTTCGCATCCGAGCTTAACTTAGCTCCAACAGATGGCTCTACAGCATTATTACATCCAACAACCTCTAACTTTATTCTATAATCTTTATCTAAATCATCAACAGAATTTGAATCGTATGAAGACTCAGATAATTCATCCCCATCCCCATCATAATCAAAGTAAGTAGTAATCTTTAGGTCATTAACAGCCCTTGAAATTTTATTAGGAATATTAATTGAGAAATCAACATCTTTTCTTTTACCTTCCCTTAAATCATTAACTATAGCTGTTTCATAAATTTTAAGTTCATTGTTATAAACAACAACTAAAACCTTTTTTTCCTTATCAGTACCAATATTATATATAGGGAAGTTAACAGGAACCTCAGTAGCTCCACAAGATGTAACAATCTTATCAGAAGAGTCTACTTTAGCAATCACAGCAACATCTTCAGCTCTAACAAAGTCTACTTCATGATAGTAACCTTTACTAAAATCATTAGAATTATCAACACATTGTAAATCTTCATCACCATCAGAATATGATTTTATAAGAATTTTGTATGTTCCTTCCCCTAAATCTGCAGGAAGTTCCTTTATTTCAAAAGTGGCAATTTTAGAATCACTATGTCTAATTGTTCCTAAATCAATTTTTTCATCAACAATATCAAAATCGTTAGTTACATCATTGTTGTTATCATCTAATATTTTTATCTCAACTATAACACTTCTAACAGAATCATCACTATTAGTATTCTCAACTTCCACTTCTGTCTCAATTCTATCTAATGCTTCCCATTCCTCATCACTTCCACTTCCAAAATTAGTAACCTGAAAATCAACAATCTTTAAAGACCCTACAACACTAGGGCAAAATCTTGTTGGAGGAACATCATTAATTGCTACACTAAAAATATTAGAATCATCTCGCTCACCAGTTGTATCCGTAGCATTAATAACAATATTAACTGTACTTCCACCCTTTCCTGCAAAGTTGGTGATTATTCCATTTATAATCCGAGATTCATTGGCAGTCCCATTCATCCCTGTTTGGGTTGGAATTGAAATAGTGCCTATGGATGTATTAGAATTCACAAAAGAAATGGACATATCCTCTGATGTCCCATTATAGGTAAGATTAAATGAAAAATTATACACACCTGCATCCTCATTAACGCTTGCGGGATGAGATATAAGAGCAATTGCGAAATCAGAACTTGTAATTGCAGATGCAAAACCAAAGCTAAGAACTAAAAAAGCGAATAATCCAACAAATGTTAACAATTTCTTGTTTATCATGTTGTAATTCTTTAATTACAACACTTTATAAACTTTTCGATTTCGCTATAATTATTACCCCAAAGAAAACTTTAAATATATGCCAATCGTCGATATAACATGGTTGTAGCAAAAGAGAATTTGGCCGGAGCTTATGCTTTCCTGATGGGTGTTGTTCTAGCCGTTGCAATGGGAATATTTAATAATTCCTTAGAAGGTGCAAGCGGGATTTTTTATTCTCTCTTAGTTCTGATTGGATTAGTAGTTGGTTATGTAAGTGTCAGTGATAAAAATTCTATAAACTTCTTACTTGCAAGCCTCTCTTTAGTTATCGTCGCAGGAATGGGAATCCAACCACTACTTTATGTAGCAAAACAAAATGTAGTAGTCGACACCCTTAGAAATGTTCTGGGAACCCTAATGGTCCTCTTCGTCCCGGCAACAATTGTTGTAGCATTAAAGACCGTATTCGCAATGGCAAAGGTTTAGTCTTCTCTTATATATGTATATACGTCTAAGAAGAATCATTAGGGTCTAAAACCTCTAATTCATGGGGAATATCATCTCTAAATCCCCAGAGAACTACATCTATATCTAATGGTCTTTTAGACACTCCATATACTTCTAAAACTTTTTGAAAAGAATTTTTATATTTTGTCCTAAAAATAGATAATATAGCCTCTCTTCTCTCTCCCAACCCTAATGAGGGACTCCCTTCCATACCAACAAAATCTTCCTCAGAACTAACTTGAAAATTGATATAATAATCTAATGCAGAAAATTCCCCAGTTTTTAACCTTTCTTCACAAACGCTATCTAAATCCCTTTCCAACCCCCCTAACAAACTCCTAAGCTCCTCTTCATCAAAGACAGTACCCATCTTCCGAAATTCATATAATTTAATATTATTAATTGGTTCTAGAAAGTCTATTCCCATAAAACACCTTTTTTAGATAATTTAATACCTACCTAAATCATCTTTTTTTGGAACTTCTCGTTCCTCAGAAAAGCCCTTCTCAATATCAAAAACATTTGAGGGGGTTGCAATAACTGTATTGTCTCCAAATCCTGCAATCTTCCCTTCAAGAGCCTCAACAGTCTTTTTTATCTTAGAAATTGCCCTTTTAAGTTCAACAACATCTTTAGATTTCAATGCCCTAATATCAATCACTGCAATAGTATATCCACCCCGAAGAGCATTCAAAATTGGATTGATATCTTCATAAACTTTTAATGTAAATGTCTTAACAATAATCTTCGACGCTGATTTTTCACTTGCTAAATCAATCTCGATAAAATCAGAAGTTTCTTCTCCGCCCTTTCCACCGACTTTACTAAACCATCCCATGTTATATATTCTCAACCTATCAGTATTTAAATATTTATGTGATAAATTAGGTGTTTCAAAAATCAACCTTGAATCTTCTTCATTACTTCATCCCTTATTTCTTCAATCTTCCTAGAGAACACTTTTTCCTGCTCATCAATAGATTTCATCCTGAGCTCAATCAATTTTTTCTTATCTTTCATATCTTTTAAAACCTCTTCCTTCGTTGCCTTAATAACTACTTGGTTTCCAACAATTCTAGAAACTTCTCCAGAAGTCTTTTCTACTTCTTTAATCACAAAGTCTGTCTCATTAGATTCCATAGAAAAAGCGTTCTTCTGCATTAATAATTGTTGGAAGTTTTGTTCAAGCATTTGAAGTTCTTGTATTTGCATTCTAGTCTCCTCATCTAAATTTGCAAAAGGATTTCCCGGATTAACAGAGGCGTGATCGTGGTCGTCGTGGTCATCACAGCTTCCATCCCCACAGCATCCTTTATTTTTTCCCATATTAATCGGAACTAACAGTCTTCATTTTAGTTCTTGGCTTGTAAAAAATCCTCGAACCACAACTAGGACAAACAAACCGTTTATCTAAATCTGCCGACTTTATTTTTTCTCCGCACGTGAAACATTTGTATATTGCCATATTAATTTTTTAAAAAAGGACTATTTAAGTTTAGTCCTTTAAGTAAAATGTCCCTCCAGCGAATTTTTTTCCACACTTATTACATTCCCATATTCCCTTCGCCTTCCTTTTCGCTCTCCCCTTACAAAATGGACATTCTTGACGAATTCTCTGCTTTTCTTCGACAGCGACAAGTCTCTCCTTAATCTTTCCATATCCTGCACCGAATCTCCCGGCTGCTCCGATTTTTTTTAGTTTTACTGCCATTTTTTCCTTGAATAAAATGATATCGAACGATTTTTAATCGTACTTTGCCATTTTTATTTTCCGTTTCTATTGTGATGGGACCACCCGGATTTGAACCGGGGTCGCGAAGTCCCAAACCTCGAATCATACCAGGCTAGACCATGGCCCCATGATTTTTATTGCGTTTGTCAATTAATAAAGTTATTCTTTATTATTATTTCTTCTTTGCTTCTTTCTTTACTTCCTTCTTTGCTTCTTTCTTTGCTTCTTTCTTTACTTCCTTCTTTGCTTCTTTCTTCTCGGGAGTTGCTCCTGGAGTTGCAACAGCTTCACCCACCTTCTTTTCTTCTTCAGCAGCCTTCTCAGCTTCTTCAACCTTCTTTATTGCTTCCTGTTGATCTATAATTCCCTTAAAAAATTCATCAATAGCCTTTTTCTTTTCTGGACTAACATCTGTCCTCTGAGATTTAATCTCGGAGGCATATTTCCCTTCCTTAATCTCTTCCAAAACTTCCTTGACTTCCTTGTTTTCAACCATAACACCTAATGATTGACACGTTCCAAGAATAGATTTTACCGTCGAGATAAATTCATTAGATAACATACTATTATGTTTAATTTTAGAAATCGCAATTACTTGTTCAATAGCTAAATTTCCTACTCTCATTTTCATTCGAGCAGCAGAACCGGATTCCAATCCAAGTTCTTTCTTAATTAATTCAGAAGTTGGAGGTGATAAAACTTTTATAGAAACTTTTTTTGTCTTTGCATCAACATTTAGGTGAACTGGAACTGTAACGCCTTTAAACGCTGCAGTTGCTACATTAATATCAGAAATAACTTTCCCTATGTTAATTCCCATAGGACCTAATTGTTGAGCAACAGCTGGACCAGGAGTCATGTTTCCCCCTTCAACCAAAAGTTTGATTATTGCCATTTTATTTCTGTGAAAGTATTGTTTTTAACCCTTTAGGTAGTTCTACTAAACCTACTCTTCTTCCAACTCCTCCCTTCTAATTACTCTTATATTATCTAACTTGACTGTGACTGGTATAGGAACAGCTGCACCAAGAAGAGAAACAACACAGTCTCCCTTCGCTTTATCAACTCTAACAACCTTTGCCTTTTCTTTCTTAAATGGCTCACTAATTATTTCAATAATATCTCCTTTCTCAATCTTAATATCTGCAGCGACGGGTTCAAGCATCTGTTTTATTTCTTCATAGGTAACAGTCTTCCCGATTATCCCTTTAACATAGGGTAAATTAAAAACAGCCTCTTCGGCATGCTCTCTATCAGGGGCTTCTAAAAAGATATAACCTCTCAAACCATGCGGTCGAGCAACGGCATAAATATCCACCTTCTTCTTATTAACTTTATCAGCAACCATCTCAAGGGCTTTATCCTCTTTATTTGTAGTAACTTTGACAACATAAATTACGGACTCAAAATTTCGAGAAGGTTTTTTTGCTTCTTCAATTGCTTTTTCCTCTTCCTCTACTCTCTCTTCTTCTTTTATCTCTTCTACACTCTTCTCAACTTCAGGTAACAATGATTTTCTTTTTGAACCCTTAATCTTTGGTGCAAATTCATCACCAGAGACAGAGCTATCGTTATCATCATCCAAATAATCAAATTCTTCGTCATATCCTATTCCCATGATTTCTTTCTTTTTAGAAAAAAGAAATTTCTCGCAAGTAGAAAAACTTCATTTCCAAAACTTTGTTTTGATTTAATTTCATTATTGCTCCAGCTAGTTCCTAAGTATCTAAGAACTAGATGATAATAATAGAAAATACCCTTTTTTAAAGTTTTCCTTGGGATGCTTTGACTCAAAATGTCTCAAATACTAAAGTATTAGTAAAAAGCCATAGTCATCAAAATAGAAATAGCAAAACCCAAGACACCAATAACTAAAAGACCCACAGCAGTAACCTTTGAAATCATTATAAATTCAGACATTGTTGGCTTCTTCATAAGTCTCCAAACCCGTTGATATTTCAAATACTGTGAAGATAATTTGCCAACCCATTTGTTTACCATGACTATAGAATATATTTTACCTTTTTAAGATTATCTTAATCCTCTTCAATGAACTCAATTCCCAACTCTCCTTCCATATCTCTTCTTCGAGCTTCCTCAACAGTAACTTTATCTCCAGAAATCTGTTGAGACCTAACACCTGTGATGATTAACATAACTTTGATATGTTTCTCCATATCTGCAGATATCTGGGCACCTGAAATTAATTTGGCTTCTGGAGAAAGCTGCTCACCAACTCTTTGAATAATCTTTTTGTATTCATCTAAAGATAAATCTGGTCCCCCAATAACATTCACCAAAGCTCCTTGAGCATTCTTAATATCTACATCTAATAGAGGGTTATTTATTGCCTTGTCTACGGCCTCCATTGCCCTATCACTTGAATCAGATTCTCCAACACCAATTAGAGAAACTCCTCCGTTTGCCATCACTGCCCTTACATCTGCAAAATCAAGATTAACTAGTCCAGAGCTTGTAACCAATTCAGTAATTCCTTTAACAGCATTTGTCAAAATCTCATCAGACAATTTGAATGCAGTTGGAAGGGGTAAATCTGGAGCAATGTCTAGTAGTTTATCGTTTGGAATAACAATTAGTGTGTCTACAATTCCTTCTAATCTTTCAAGACCTTCCATCGCATTCTCAATTCTTTTTGCTCCCTCGACAGTAAATGGCAAAGTCACAACTCCAATTACTAAAGCTCCTTGCTTTTTCGCAATTTCTGCAACAATTGGTGCTGCACCAGTCCCAGTTCCACCACCAAGACCACAAGTAATAAAAACTAAATCAGAATTAGACAACCTTTTTTTTATTTCCTGCTGCTGTTCTCTCGCCGCCTCAGCACCAATCTTAGGATTTGAACCAGCTCCAAGGCCTTTAGAAATTTCTCTACCAATTAATATTTTAACATCTGCATTTGAATAAAGAAGATCTTGGGCGTCGGTATTTATTGCAATAATTTCTCCACCCTTTATTCCAATTTCTCTCATCCTAGAAACAGTATTTCCCCCACCACCACCAATACCAATAACTTTTATTCTCGCAGCCTGCTTCTTTAAAATCTCTTCAAGCTCACGATCAATATCTGCATTAGACTCATAAGACGTATAAGAATCACCCTCCTTATTCATAATATCCTCCATGTTTAAACAGATACAAATGAGTTTTTAAGGATTTATGGACTTTACTATCCATTAATCTTTCTTCGCCCCGTCCTCTCCTTTTTCAGCCTTCTTTTCTTCCTTCTTGGCCCCGGATACTTTGGGGTCCACCGGGTGGTGCTTCTCAACAACCTTTGTCTCAACCTTCATTCCAAGAATTTCTTCAAATTTCTGCGCAAACATCTTAATGAATGGTTCAAACCCTTTTTCAACATTGAAAATTACTAACTTGTCGTTTATATTAAATTCAAACTTCCTTCCAAACAAAAAAGACTGTAAGGCATCAATTTTTTCTTTTATATCTTCCACAACCTTATTGATAGTATAATTATAAGTTATATCCTTCCCAGCTAGAGGATTATTGAAATCCACAAGTGTCCTTCCCCCAGAACTAGATAAAATCCTAACCAGTTGACCATCCAAAGCCAATTGCATCCCTCTTTGAGGTTCAATCTTCTGTTCATGAAACATCTTTGTTGGAATCATTTTAACCATCTGAGGGTTTCTCTTACCAAAGGCCTTGTCCGCCTTAACATGAACAACATAACTTTTCCCACTCTCCTTTCCTTCTAAATCTTCATCAAAACCAACAGGCAACATCTTACTTCCAACAGAAAGAACAAAAGGCTTTAGGTTTTTTAAATCAAGATTTGCCTTCTTTGCCTCTTCCTTGAGTGTTGTATCAAAAATCTCATCGGTCCCCACAATCTTCCCAGTAAAATCAATTTCAATGAAATCATTCTTCTTTACCATAAGAATAATTGAAAAAGTGAGTTTTTAAGTTTTCGCAAGAAAAATTAAACATGAAACTTTTGTTAAAAAGTTACTTTTAAGTTTTCGCAAGAAAAATTAAACATGAAATATCTTAATATTCCCTTAAAAAATTAAGGATTAACAACCACCATCTGGAAATTCTCCAGAAACTCTTCCTTTAAGGTCCATAGGATTATAGGGAATTCCTAATCGTTCAGCTTCTTTTCTCCTTTCTTCTTCCCCATCCATATCTTTTAAGAACCTATAAACCACATTCTTATATCCCAATGTCCTAACAAACACTGCATGACGCTCATCTCCCTTAATCTTTGCGTCAACATCTCCATCAGCCCTAAATGGTTCTTTGGTGGTTTCCCATCCACTACTTTCACCAAGTCTCCTAATTTCAAAAGTAGCCTCATATCTACGCCCCTGTAACTCTTTATCTACATCTAAATCAATTGACATAGATATTATTTCTCAAATATTTATTTAAATATATGTGTGCTCCCCAACATAGGAACTTTTATAAACCAAATTCTGAATATCCTATTATGGTTTCAAAAGTAATTGATGCGACGGAAATGAGGGCAGGAACATACCTAATAATTGAAGGCTCTGTTTATCAAGTGAAAAAGATGGACATTTCCAAGACGGGGAAACATGGCCATGCAAAAGTAAGATTTGAAGCATCTTCTGCAATGACTGGAAAGAAAAAGGTCATGGTAGTACCAGGTCATGATAAGTTTGAAGTTCCTATGGTAACTAAGCGACAAGGACAAGTTCTTTCGATTCATGGAGAAAATGCAAACATTATGGACAGTGAAAGTTTTGAAAATTTAGATTTACCAATTCCAGAGGAACTAATAGGAACCCTAGTAGGTGGCGTAACTGTGGAATATTGGGACCTTGAAGGAGAAAAAATAATCAAAAAAATTATGTAAATAATGGCAACAAAATTACCCGCAGCACAAAACAGGCTCTATAAAAGTGCATTTGTTTGTAAGAATTGTAAACACAAGATGAAACTTGACCCCCAAAAGATTCTAAGAGGAAAAGTAAGTTGTAGAAAATGTAGCGGAAAGAATTTCCGACCTGTAAGAAAAAAATAATCTAGCTTAAAAGAGCCGACAAAGACATACAGTTGTTTATACTATAAATCACTTTGGCAAAATATTTTGCAACTGAAATTTCTTGATACCAAATATTTTGTGCCTTAAAAATATCACTATGGGAAACTGCATCTGTCCCAAGAACCTGCCTTATAACTCCATTAGAAAATAACTCTTTAAATCGCTCGATTGACGGAGGATTAAAAAGAGGGAGAGAACAAGCCAAATAAATATCACATGCATCAAACTTTTCCTTAAGCATTTTAGAAATGTTATAGAAAGTACCTCCTGTAGAAATCATATCATCTATAATAAAAACATCCTTTCCAGAAACATCTCCTAAGAGTGTTGTGTTCTCAATTTTAGAAGTTGTACTATAATCTCTCTCCTTGTAAATAATAGCAAGTTTGACACCAAGTTTTTGAGCATAATAGCTAGCCCTTTTTGTCCCACCTTCGTCAGGTGCAACAACAATAAGGTTATCCAGGCAAATATTTTGTTTAACATAATCTAAGATATTTTTAGACGCACGTAAATTCTCAAATTTTGCCTCCCTAAAAAATCCGGCAATTGCAGTATTATGAACATCTAAAGTAATTACTCTATCTGCACCCGCATCTTCTATCTCCCTAGCAACCTGAGCAGCAGTAATACATTCCCTTCCAACTTGTTTATCCTGTCTAGCATAGGGAAAAACAGGTATAACTGCAGTGATATAGTGTGCATCAGCCCTCCGCGCAGAATCTATAGCTGTTTTCAAAGCACGAAGATTTTCATCAACAGACAAATTATTAGTAGAATTTTCTACATCCTGGATAATATACAAATCAGAGCCCCTAATAGAACAATCAATGGTTGTTTTAATCTCGGAATTGGCAAACGAAACTTCTTGGGAAGGAATAAGACTAATGGGAGAAATTCCCTCCGAGGAGAGATAATTATTTAATTCTTTAATAATTTTTTGAGCAAAGGGAAAACCAGATTTACAAGCCATAACTGCAAGGGGACCCCTCTTACCTTCCATATAGCCTATTGGATAAACCCAATTTAAAAAGATTTATATGATCCAACCGAACACCTAGTTTTTTAAACTGATTTTCCCTCAAAAAACCAATGGTGAGTTTTTTAGTATATGATTTAAGCTTCCTGATTATATTTAGTATATTTGTAACATGGTTTCTAGTAAAAACAAAGAGTGGACTATCTAGGGAAGGAATTATTTTTATGTACAGGACACAGTGGGGAGTCAAGGCAATAAACTGGGTAGGAGACCACTACAAAAAGACCTTACACTTCTTAAAATATATAATCATTGCCGTCGGACTTTTCTTAATGGGGATTATGTTATGGATGCTTGGTCAAACACTTTCAATCTATATGTTTCATCCAGAAATAACAAAAATAATCAAGGCTCCCCCAATTGCACCACTAATCCCTTACTTCCCAAAACTATTTGGGATGGAATCTTTCTTCCCCCCATTTTATTTTACATACTTTATAATTGCACTTGCAATTGTAGCTATAGTCCATGAATTTAGTCATGGAATATTTATGAGACTATTTAAAATTAAAATTAAGTCTACGGGGTTAGTCTTTTTAGGTCCAATTTTGGGAGCATTTGTAGAGGAAGACAGAAAGGAATTTGAAAAGAAAAAGAAAACAGAACAAATGGCAGTTTTGGGAGCAGGAGTTTTTGCAAACTTAATATTTGCATTAATCTTTTACATATTATATGTAGGGTTTTTCTTCTCCTCATTCACAGCAAGTGGATATATATTCAATAGTTACGGAGTAGAAGAAGTTCAAATAGCAGATATCAGTGGGGTTAGAGACCTTGGAAATCTTACAAGACTTTTCACAACCAATGGGACCTACTACTTAGACGAAGGATTAGAGTTTCAGTTAACTGAAAATAATGGAGTATTTATTATTGCATACCCTGAAGCTCCAGCAGTCTTAGCTCAAATGAAAGGTACAATCATCCAAGCAAATGATGTCAAAATATTAAACCAAGAGGGACTAGTAGAATTCCTTCAAAATAAAAACCCTGGAGATGAAGTTAAGTTTATAACACAAACAGAAGAAGGACAAAACGAATATGTCCTAAACCTAGGCGAACATCCAAAAGACAAAACAAAAGCCTACCTTGGGGTAGGATATGCCACGAGTAATTCTGGAATCATAAAAAGTCTCCTTTCAAAATTCATGTCATTTAAAGAAGACTCAACATACTACACTCCTAAATGGGATGGAGAGTTTGTTTATTTTATATACCATCTTTTATGGTGGATTATGGTAATCAATCTTCTTGTAGCCCTTTTTAATATGATGCCCTTAGGAATCCTCGACGGTGGAAGATTCTTTTACCTCACAGTTCTCTCAATAACTCGCTCAGAAAGGTTTGCTAAAGCTGCATTCAAATTTGTAACTTGGGCAATCCTTGCAGTCTTCTTACTCCTAATGTTTTTCTGGTTTATGGGAATAATGTAATATCTACCCAACATAACATCTATATTATTTTAAATAAGGAATCCTATAATTTGTTTATGGTAGAAGTCTATAGTACTTTAGATTTGCAAAAAATTGAAGATGTTCTAAAAGACGGCCTGAAGTCTAAAAGAAGACTTATCCTTGAAGGGGTGGTGAAAGATGAGCCAACCCTCCACACTTTTGAAGAATGGAGAAGAGAACTTATTTATTTTGGTTTGGAAGAGCCACCAAGAGAAACGGCTTGGGTTTCTATAGAAGTTAATCCAAAAACGGTGATGGAAGGGAATAAAAGTCTAAAGTTTTCTTATTATTCTTATCAGGATTCTATAATGACTCTTGACGCATATCTTAGAAGACAAAAAGACCGGGGAAAACATAATAATCCTCTAACTGCAAAAAGACTTAGAAAGCCAGTAATTATAAAATTTCAGAACACATACGAACTACTTAGAGGAAACCGAGAAGACTTGGTAGTTAGCACCTACGAACCAGAAGTATTTATTAGAACAAATAGAATTGCAAGATTCCAGAGGACTAATATTCCAAGGTAGAATAATTAATAAACAACCGGTTTGTTTATTTTTAATGAAACAACTCAAAGAATTAATTACTTTCAGCCTGATAAATATAGACAAACCTTCTGGTCCAACCTCTCACACAATTTCAGAAGCTGTGGAAAAGATTCTCAAATTAAACAAAACATCTCATATGGGAACTCTCGACCCAAAAGTAACGGGAGTTTTACCCATCACTCTTGGAAGAGCTTGTAAACTTGCAGGATATTTTATCAAACATGATAAGAGTTACAAGGGTATACTTCATACCCATAAAGAACAAAACATAAGAGAACTTCAAGAGCTAATTGATAAAAATTTCATGGGGAAAATAAAACAAACCCCTCCAAGAAAATCGGCAGTCAAAAGAGCAGAAAGAGAAAGAACCATTTACCATTTCAAGTTCACAAAAGAATTCCCCAACAAAAAAGACTTTGAGTTTGAATGCAAGGTTGAGGGTGGAACGTATATTCGGAAAATCTGTTCAGATTTAGGAGATATGATTGGAGGAGCCCACATGGGGGACTTAAGAAGAACTGCAGCAGGAATCTTTGATGAATCCACTGCAATCACAATGGAAGAATTTGAAAAAGCAGTAAAAGACAACAAACTAGAAAAACACCTGGTCCCCGCAGAAGAAGCAATAAAGAAGGTCTTACCCTCTCTTCATGTAGAAAAGAGAGTCATAAAGGCTCTAATGCATGGAAAACCTCTATTCAAGAAAGACCTCCTAGAAAAATCCCCAAAAATAGAAATTAACCACTCCTTCGCCCTCTTCCAAGAAGAAGATTTCATTGGAGTCTACAAAAAAACAAATGAAAAGGGCATCTTCGCACGCCCAGAATTTGTTTATACATAATAAACCTCAACAATGCTTAAATAAGACCAATCTGTTTTTATTTGATGGCAGAAGGTGGACAAGACAAACGAGAGAGTGAGGCAATAAAACAAGATGATTTTATAGCAGAGGCAAAGTCTTTTTTTGAATCAAACCGTAAAATTGTCGGAGAGGTAAGAAAAAGAGGAGACAATATAGTCCATATAGACTTTGATGATTTTTCTTCCCATTCCCCAACACTTGGAGAAAACCTAATTGACCGACCAGAAGAAACGATACAACTTTTAGAAGTCTCTTTAGAAGAATTAGAGTGGGCACCCAATAATGCAAGAGCAAGATTCACCAGTATCTCTCACCTCCAAGAAATTTTAATCAGAGATATTAGATCAAAACATCTAGGAAAAATGATTCAAATAGATGGGATTGTTAGACAGGCTTCAGAAGTTAGACCCCAAGTAACAAATGCTAAGTTTGAATGTCCTTCTTGTGGAACTATAATTTCTGTTCTGCAAATTGATAAAAAATTCAAAGAGCCCTCACGTTGTTCCTGTGGAAGAAGAGGGGGATTCAAAGAGATTTCAAAAGAGATGGTTGACGCCCAAGCATTAGTTATAGAAGAGGCTGCAGAAAATTTAAGTGGGGGAGAACAACCAAAAAGAATGACTGTGTTTTTGAAAGAGGACCTGGTAGACCCAAAAATGGAAAAAAGAACAACCCCTGGAAGTAGAGTAAGAGTCATAGGGGTTCTAAAAGAAATTGCAATTTCTTCATCTGCCGGAGCAATGTTAACGAGGTTTGATTTGGCAATAGAAGCAAATAATACCATCCCTCTAGAGGAAAGTTATGAGGACATCAATATCTCTGAAGAGGATGAGAGAGCAATAAAAGAATTTGCTGCAGACCCGGAAATAATGCAAAAGATGATTAGAAGCATAGCACCATCTATTTGGGGAAACGATAATGTAAAAAAAGCTCTCGCATTACAATTATTTAGTGGAGTAAAAAAAGTTCGAAGTGATGGAACACATATGAGAGGAGATATTCATATCTTACTTGTAGGGGACCCAGGTGTTGCAAAATCTGTTATGTTAAGTTTTATTGCTAGTGTCGCCCCAAAAGCAAGATATGTCGCGGGAAAATCTGCCACTGGTGCCGGTTTAACAGCAACAGTAGTAAAAGATGAGTTCCTAAAGGGATGGAGTCTTGAAGCAGGAGCAATAGTTCTTGCAAACAAAGGGATTATCTGTATTGATGAATTTGATAAAATGGATGAAGAAGACAGAAGCACCATGCATGAAGCGATGGAACAACAAACAGTTACGATTTCTAAAGCAACAGTTCAAGCAACCCTCCGTGCACAAACATCTGTCCTTGCAGCAGCCAACCCAAAATTCGGAAGATTCGACCCAACACAGTCTATTCCTCGACAAGTTAACCTTCAACCAAGCCTCCTCTCTCGTTTTGATGCGATATTTATAATGAGGGATATCCCAAGTAAAGATAGAGATAATTCAATCGCCGCCCATGTTTTAATGGAACACAAACAAGATATTGTAACAAAACAAGATATAATAGATAAAGAGCTTCTTAGAAAATATATCTCTTATTCAAAACAAAAATTCAATCCAGTTTTAACAGATGAGGCAATTAAAGAAATGAAAGAGTTTTATGTAGCCCTTCGAAACCAACCACAAATTGGAGAAAGTGCAAATAGACCAATCCAAATTGGTGCAAGACAATTAGAAGCGATAGTTCGATTAGCAGAAGCTCATGCAAGAATGAGGTTGAGTAAAAAAGTCCAGAAAAAAGACGCTAAGGAAGCAATCGATTTAGTAAAGGGATATCTAATGCAAGTTGGCTATGATGAAGAAACAAAAACAATTGATATTGATAGAATTGGTGGTCAACCAGCTTCTGCCAGAAATAAAATAGCAGAGATTCTAGTGACGATGGAAACTTTGGAAAAGCGTCTTGGAAAATTAGTCCCCTATGAAGAATTAGCAAAAGCATTAGAGGGAAAAATGACTGAGATGGAAATAGATGAAGCAGTCGGAAAGCTTCTAAAAACCGGCGACCTTTTCAGACCAAGACGGGGATTTATTCAGAAGATGTGATAACTCCAGTACAATTAATATTATAAATCAAAACAAACACCCAAAAACATGGAACCATCAACAGAAATAAAAAAGAGGAATATTGCTTACAAGATGAGAATTGGCGATGTCTTAAAAGGAAAACCAATTCTAGATGAGGGGAAGTTTATTTGTTTAGAATTAGGAGACAAAAAACTTGTAAGAATCAACATCCTTGCAAACTGTGTAGATAAATTCATCCAAGATGGAGAGAAAAAATACGCCTCTTTAACTGTTGATGATGCATCAGGACAATTAAGACTTAAGGCCTTTGGAGATGAAATTGAGGGATTCAAGACAATTTCTCAAGGAGACACGGTCCAAATAATTGGAAACATGCGAGAATGGAATGGAGAATTATACATGATTCCAGAAGTCTTAAAAAAAGTCGACCCAAGATGGTTATTAGTAAGAAAACTTGAAATTCAAAACTCAAGAAAGGACATTCCTGCAGATAGGAACTCTCCCCTAAAAGACAAAGTCCTTCAACAAATCAAGAATGCGGAGGAAGATGGAGGTATTGATGTGGAAAGAATAATCATGGACACGGAAGCCAATCCAACGTTAATTAACGGCGAAATAAAGAAACTTCTCGAAGAAGGTTTGATTTATGAACCAAGACCAGGCAGATTAAGATATTTGGGATAAAATGGACCAATCGAGAATTGAACTCGAGTCACATCGTTGCGAACGATGTATTCTACCACTAAACTATTGGCCCTTCGACACCTCTGAGTTTATAATTATTTTATAGACTATTAAAAAACTTGTATTGGTCCCCCAATACCCTCAGACTAATCACACTCCTTCAATATCCAAATCTAAATCCTCTCCAACCATCGACTCTTTCTTCGCCCTCTTTTTCATCTCGGCTTCCTTTTTCTCCTTCCTTCTTTTTATCTCCACTAAATCATTCAAAGTCACATTTTGTAAATCGGCCCTTTTTGAAAAATCCATTTCCCCCCTAGAAAGCCTTTCTAACTTCTCTTTCTTCTCAGAGTCAGTTTCTTTCTCAATTGTTGACCCACTCATCCTTTCCTTAACAGAACGTAAAATTTCTTCTTCATTATCTTGTGAACTATTCCTACTAAAATCAATTCTCTTCACATGATATTTTAGAAGTTTTATTCCTAAAGAAGATTCTAATTGAAAAAAGACTTCTTTAAAATTTTCTGGAATCTGCCCTTTTTCAATAGACTCCAAAACATCTTCACCAATACCCGCCATCTGTGAGAACTGTTTTAGGCTCATCTTCTTTCGCCTACGTGCCATATTCAGAGTCCAATAATAATCATCAAGAACTTCTTCATTAAATTGTTTCTTCTCTGGCATCCTAAGTTTAGCAAGATTTCTATGAACAACCGACTGGTCCGCACTTATCTCAGTAATCTCTCTTCTTCCAGAAAGCTTCTCCATCCTTTCACGAACAGAGTAATTCTTGTCCGCTTTGTCTAATTGTTTCTCGGAAGGTTTCTTAATTAGTGGCACGCCATCTGTATTAGCACAATTAGAGCAAATCATAATCATACCAGACTTGGAAACCCCCTCAAACAACTCAACCTCATCCCCAGGAACCTTACAAACAGCGCATCTCATGATTTAAGAAGAAAGAAGTTATTTTTAAAGAATGTTGTGGTTGGATGTATATATTAATTAAGAAGAGGTTCAATTTCATCAAGACCATTAAGACTATCGAACACATACTTCCCATTTAGGATTATCTTCATCGGAGCAGAAACTGAATACCTTTCGTTCAAAGAATCTATTAGAGTACTATTTAAATTCATATCAAGAGAATAAATAAATAAATTATCCTTATGTCTTTCATGCAGAACACCCAATATCCCTCCAACGTCTTCTGAGAGCTTAAGGTCTTCCTTCTCATTGGAGTAAAAGAAAAGGATTGTATTAATCTTCTTCCCACACTCTTTATTAATAGTATTCACAAGCTCCAAATGTTCAAGCAAAACAAGAGTATAGAACTGCTTCCTAAACAAAACGTTCTCGTTATTCTTCCCCATCTTCTCTTCCAATTCCCCTATAATACTTCCTTGAAAAGCCAAATCATTTGAAACTTCACTATAAGTAGTTCCATCACAAATATCTTGATTAAACAAAGAAAATTGGAGTTTATCCTCAAAAATTTTATATGAAAGGGGTCCCTGTAAACTAGATACCCTTTGGAACTCTAAATAAGCAACAGAATAAGTTATTGCAAACCCTAAAAGAAAAATCGCAGTCCCAATTATAAATGACCACAAATACCTCTTTTTGCTCTGAACTTTTCTTGGTTCCATATTCTATTTTATTGAAGTTTACTTATATATGTTATCTCCAGCTAACCTTTTTATTTAAAACAATATAAATTATTGAAACAGTCCACCAGAACCCAAAAAGAATTGCAAAAAAGAGAAAATAAAGAGCAATAGTCAAGGGAATTCCTTTAACCTTCCCAACCTTCTTTGTAGCAAATTTCATATAAATCCCCAAGAGCACTACAAAAAATAAAAAGAATATAATTATTGGATTTGAAAATATGTGGAAGAGAACTCTTTCAACGGCATAACTTCCAACACTAAATAAACTAGCAAAATCAAAATTAACTTTATTTAAAAATAACAGTTCAGATTTTAAATTAAGTAAGGTATCAATAACAAGATAATTAATTACAAAAACAGAAAAGAAAATGCTAATCCAAGCAATTGGGAGAACAAAAAGACCCAAGTCTCCATACTTTGGAGAAAAAATCCCTTTGTATTTCCAAGTATTTCTCATAAGCCCTGCATACCATCGTCTTCGTTGAATAGTCAGAGCCTTAATCTTATTTGGTGCGATAGTATATGCTGGAGATTCGGGAGAATATTCTATAGTATATCCATGATATTGTATCCTTAAGGACATTTCTAAATCTTCAGTGATATTGCCCTCATCATACCCCCCATATTTATCAAAGAATGTCTTCCTATATGCAGAAAAAGCTCCGGGAGTAACATGAACTGCATTAACTGAAGCAAAGGCCTTTCGGATAAATAATCCAAACAAATACTCTGCCTGTTGAATTCTTTGGAGAACACCTCTAGGTTGATAGATAAGCATCGAAGGTGAAACAGACATTACTTCTGGATTCTTAAAGTATCTAACCATTTCTCTAACACTATGTGGTGCAACAAAGGTATCAGCATCCATAGAAAAGATTATTTCTCCTTTACATTTTTTTAAAGCAAAATTTAGGGTCGTTCCCTTTCCACCATTCGGTTTTGTATAAACTTTAACCAGCTTAGATTTACATTTCCTGGCAAGTTCCAATGTTCTGTCTTTACTACCATCATCAACAACAAGAATCTCAAGTTTTCCCTTCGGATAATCTGAAGCCACAATAGAATTTATAGTTTTAACAATAGACTTTTCTTCATTATATGCAGGGATTATTATACTCACTAGAGGAAGCTCGTCATCAGTAAACAGCATCTTCTCCTTTTTCTTCTCAGAATGATACCCTAAAACATAAAATGTAGTAGCAACTAAACCAATATATACAGAAATATAAAGCATAATTAGAACAAAGCTCATTATTCCTCCCCTTCAACCTTTTTTTTTAAAGGGTCTCTTTCATTGCGCTGTTTCTCAGCAGACTTCTCCACATACTCTGGAGAAGCCACATTAAAATAATCATAAAACTCATCAGATAAAGACAAATCGAAAGTCCTACCAGCTTTCTTCGCAACAACAAGCCGAAGTTCTCTAAATTTCCTTATATGGTCATAAGATTTATTCCCTCGAATTCTAATAAGAACTGACTGTTTGATTGGTTGTTTTTTAGCAATGATTGCCAAAGTTTCCTGTTCAGATTTAGTAAATTCAACACTACCTGTTGCAAGTTTGTTAATCAAGTAATTATACTTCTCTGCAACATCCATTTTCCAAGAACTACCACGATTAACAAGCCGAAGAACCCCTGAAGAATATTTTTTCTCAAGCCGACTCAAAACCTCCCGAAGCATGATAGGATTAACATCGGTTAACATAATCAACTCTTGTAATTCCAAAAATCTTCCAGAAATGAATAGCGCAGCCTCTACCTTCTCAAGAGATTCTTTTTCCTTTTCCTCAAATTCTGTCTCTATCTCTTCCGCAGTCGCCCCAGTAATAATCTTCTCCTCTTCCATGTTTAGAAGAAGATTAAGGAGTTTTAAAAGTTTGTTAACACTCAAAAAGTTAAAAAGAAGTGTAAAATACACGAACTAACTTTCGCCAATACAAAAGTCAATTAGCACTTCCCGACAATTAAGTAAATTCAAAACAACCCTATTAGATTAAATATTCCAAAATAAAAACATCTCTCTAAACATCGAAAAGTTTTGGGAATTACTTAATTTCCTATGTGTGGAAAATCTGAGCGAAGCCAGATTTGAAACCTCAACTTTTATTCACTTATAGCAAACCTCAATATCCCTCAGACACTATAAATTCTATCAAGGACTAATAAATGTTCTTCGAAGATTCCTATCATTCTTTTCCTTATTTACTTTACTCAACCATTTTTTTAATATATCTTTATCTAAAAGGCTACCCAAACTAATTCTTCCAGTTGAACTTTCTTGAGAGGGTATAAAAACAGAAAGGTCTGAATCAATAAAAAAATAGGCTTTATTCCTAGAAGATTTTGGAGATACCAAGATATTTATGTCTCTAGAATATTTTTTAACAACATCCCTACTTCCTTCTTTAAATTCCTTATTTGTAACAGCCAACCCCTTTTTATTTTTTTCAGAATTTGTTGTAGAAATCTTAAAAAATTGATAAATCTTCCATTGATCTACTTTATTCCTTTTCAGAATCTTTCCAATTTTTTCGAGTTTGTCTATATTATCTTTTGTTACAACAGTTCCAACCCTTATTTTTGGCCCATTATTCTCTTTATAATATTGAAGTATATTTAGTACATTTTTTTTATTATTTTTACCTCTATAACTTTGATTATTAGCAAAATCAAAAGGCAAGCCCAAAATACTTACATCTTTACTTATAATCTCTTTATACTTTGGGAAAAGGTCTCCATTTGTATCTAAATATACTTTCATTTTTTGTTTCTTTATAGATTGGATAATTTTGGGAAAGTCTTTTCTTAGAAGAGGTTCTCCACCAGTAATCACAATCCCTTCAACATCTTTTGAAGAAAGAAATTTAATGGCTTTTATGAGATCTTTTGTGCTAGATTCTTTTGAAGATTTTCTATCATAACAATACTTACAATTATAATTACATTGTGAGGTAATCTTGATAAAAACTATTTTGGGCCACATCTTATTCACTTATAGCAAACCTCAATATTCCACCGACACCACCAAGACTATCAAACTGAACCCCTTGAGCAGTTTCATTCGTAACAATAAAAACTTCTGCAGAAGACTCACTAGCCAATTTTTCCAATCTCTTAATCTCTTTTCTATCTAAGGACTTAGATATAATTAATTTACCTACAGCACCACGACTCAATCGGTTCTCCACCTCTGGCACACCATATGTTGCCTTATCAGGATCTCTTCCAAGTTTTTCAAAAAATTCGTCTAAAATCTTCTTCTGTTTTGTAATCTCTTGCTCGGCCAACAAATCTTGAGATAATTCCACCAACTCTTGCAAACCATGCATCCCTGTTCCCCCCAGGTCTTTTACCCCAATAACCTTCTCTTTTAAAGCAGTGACCAATTGTCCCTGTTCTAAAAATTCATCTTTACTTGGAATAGGCCCACCAACCAAGATTCCCTTAAGCTTTTTATTTCCCCAAAAAATTTCTTTTACCGCATCAGCAACTCTCTTAAAAAATTCCTTAGTCATAGACTCCCTTATTCTTGCAAAACGCTGACTCGATTGTCCTCCTGCTCTTGTCTTACCTGGAATTCCCGAAGTCATATTTCTTAACAATTTAATATGTTTCCCATCAAGAACTCCAATTGAAGCCTCATTCCTCTCGATTATAATCAGTCCATAAACCTCCTCAGTTTCAAGCATTTCCTTCAAAGGCTCCAAAACAAATGTTTGGTCACAACGATAAATTTTAACTTTCATTTTCTTTGGAGGTTCAAAGGCCCAAATTCTCAAATCTTCTTGTCCTTCTACGCCAGAAACATTACCAGAAAAAACAGCCAACCCGTTTGGAGGCGTTCGACCAAGTTCCTTCAATTTTCTTATGGCTTTCTCAAGGGCATTGGTAACATTCTTTCTAGTTCCCGTAGACTTGATGTTCGTCGCTGTCCCCTTCTCTTCTTCAAGTTGTTTAGTAGTCTGAGTCAAAGTCGCTCCTGCTGGAACAAAAACAGTAATCAACTCGGTGTGTCTACCACGATAACTTTCAAGTTCCTCAACCAATTCCTCAAGCTCAAGTTTTTCCTTTTCTTCCATTTTAAATCCTATGACAAGCCCCCAAATCCCCTTCAAATAATTTCAATCCAGAAGGAATCTTAATTCCCTTCATTTCATCCTTTAGAGAAATGCCTTTTTCTTTCTTTGCTTTCCAAACCATTTGATTAAATTCCATCAGACCCATAACAATTTTTCCATCCCCTTTAAAATTTGTTTTCTTAGAGGCAGGCCAATCAACTCCCAATAAATCAATTCCTTTTTCTTCAGCAATAACAGAGGTTATTTGTGGAATCACTGGATAAATTAACGTTAAGAATCTTTCCAGGATAAAATGTAATGTCCACTTTGCAGAAGCAGACTCAGCAACACTAAACTTACTCTCTTCGTTATAAGCTCTTGCCTTAACCATCTCAACATAATGTGAAGCAAAAGTATCCCAAAGAAACTTTCTTAATTCCTGAGCAGGATTATTAAAGTCATATTTAGAATAGGAATCATCACAAAGATTAGTTATTCCCTCTGTATAATTAACAAATAAAATATCTAAGTCTGTCAACTTTGGTCTATTCTTCGGCTTCTCAAACATCATAACAAATCGTGAAACGTTAAGCAGTTTATTCAGAGTCTTTCTCTCAGCCCTAATCTTCTCTCTAGAACAAATAAAATCTCCCTTAGATAAATCTCCCTCAGTCGCAGACCACATTCTAAGCGCCTCTGCTCCATCTTCATTTAAAATATCTCGGGGGTCAATAACATTCCCAAGAGACTTGGACATCTTTCTACCTTTCTCATCAAGAATATGTTGATGAATCCAAACATCTTCAAAACAAGCCTTTCCAGTCTCTAAGAAACCCCTAAGAATTGTATAATAAAGCCAAGTCCTAACAATTTCTTTTCCCTGTGGTCTAAGCGTCGCCGGATATGCTCTTTTAAAAAACTCTTTATTAATTCCATACTTAAGCATATTCAATTCAGAAATCGAAGAATCAAACCATGTATCAAGTACCCTTTCCTCCCCCTTCCACTTTTTGTCTGGAAAATCTCTAACTTTTCCAACAACTTTTTTCTTTTTAGAATCAAAAACTTCAGCTTCATTTGGCGGGCTTGATTTCCATGGTTCAACATAAACTTCCTTAGGGGCTAGAGCAACAAAATCTCCAGAATACCAGAGGGGAACTGGAGTCGCATAATATCTCCGACGACTAATTGGCCAATCAATTGAAACAGAATCAATCCAAGCATCGAGTATTTTTTTAGAATTCTCTGGATAAAAATTAATCTTTTTGCTTATCTTTCTTAAATCATCCTTAAACTTCAACTGTTCCAAATAAAATTCTGGCATTTCAATAAATTCAATCTCTGCCTTAGACCTTTCAGAAATAGGGGTTCGATGAACAATCTTTTCTTGTTTAACAAGAAGACCTTTCTCCTTAAGAAGTTCAATCATTTTTTTCCTAGCTTCCTTAACAGCCAACCCTTCCAAAACACCCGCCTCCTCATTCATACGACCATCTTGATTAATTGCAATTCTAGGAACCAACCCCATTTCCCTAAAAAATTGAATATCTGATAAATCTCCTGCAGAACACATCATTGCAATCCCAGTCCCCTTATCAATTTGCGCAAGAGGATGGGCCTTAATTGGAACCTCACTATTAAATATAGGAGAAATCGCAGTCTTTCCATCAAGTTTTTTATAGCGTTTGTCTTCGGGATTAAAGATGACCATTCCACAAGTTGCAATTAATTCTGGTCTAGTCGTTCCAATAATAATCTCTTCGCCAGTTTCCTTAACCTTCCACTTTATATCATTAAAATCAGATGAAATTTCTAAATAATCAATCTCCGAATCTGCAATAGTTGTTCGAAGTTTTGTATCCCAATTATTAATCCTTAAATCTTCATAAATCAAACCCTTTTTATATAACTCTACAAAAGTCTGTTGAGTAATTTTCCTATATTCCGGAGAATCAGTGTTATAAATTTCCCCAACCCCCTCACCCTCTTTGTAAGAAGAAAAAGAAATACCAAGCCGAGCAAAAGAATCCACAGACTCTACAGAACACTCACTCAATAACTTTTCACAATATTCTACAAACTTCTCTCTTCCAACCTTGAATGGAGAAACATTATACTTCTTCTCTGCAGCCATTTCTATAGGCAAGCCATTCCTATCCAATCCTAAGGGAAATAAAACCTCTTTACCCTTCATCCTTTGATACCTAGCAAAAAAATCCATAAAACAATAAGTCACGGCATGGCCCATGTGGATTGGAGAATTAATATATGGTGGAGGAGTATCTATAGAATATATCTTCTTCTTTGTCCCCACGTTAAATTTGAACAATTCTGCCTTTTGCCAATTACTCGTAATTTCCTTTTCTATCTCAATATTCCAATTCTTTATCTCTGAAAACTTCACCATACCCCATCAAAACCACCCATCTTTAAAAGATTGTTGATTGGAGGGTTTTCCAAAACATTTTAAAAACAAGTCATTCCTAGTTATAATATAATGGGAGAAAACAACACTACCCTAATCATTACTGAAAAGCCTCAGGCGGCAGAAAAGATAGCTGCAGCATTAAGCGGAGCCACTGACGAGAAAATCACAACAAAAGATAAGGTTTCTTATTATGAATTCTTTAAAGGAGACAAAAGATACCTCGTTGGTTGCGCCGTAGGTCACCTTTTCGGGATTCAGCAAAAATCCGCAAGAGGACCCTTCCCAAACTTTGAGATAGGATGGCAACCCTCTCATCAGAAAAAATCTGGTTCCTTCACTAAAAAATATTTAGATGTTTTGAAAAAGCTTGCAAAAGAGTCCGATGAGTTTATTGTTGCAACGGACTTTGATGTGGAAGGAGAGGTCATTGGATGGAATGTTATAAGATTTATTTGTAAAAAGAAAGATGCAAAAAGAATGAAGTTCTCCTCCCTTACAAAAGACTCTTTGGATGAAAGTTTCAAAAATCTAATGCCCTCTTTAAACTGGGGCGCAGCATTCGCGGGAGAAACCAGACATTTTGTAGACTGGTATTATGGAGTAAACCTCTCTAGAGGTCTAATGAAAGCCTTGTCCTCCGCAGGAACCTTTAGAATACTCTCTATTGGAAGAATTCAAGGCCCTGCACTAAAAATGCTAAATGATAGAGAAACAGAAATTGAGAAGTTTAAACCAGAACCCTATTGGCAAATCTTCCTTCAAATTAAGGATATCAAAAATCAAAAATTAGAAGTTAAACATCCAAAAGATATTTTTAATGAATCAGAACTTTTAAAATTCAAACACCTCCAGGGAAAAGATGGAGAAGCAACAACCACAATAAAAGAAAATGTTGTAGAACCTCCAGCCCCTTTTGATTTAACTACTCTCCAAACAGAAGCCTACAAGAATCATGGATTCACTCCTTCTCAAACCCTGAAGATTGCTCAAAAACTATATCTCTCTGGAGTAATCTCCTATCCTAGAACCTCTAGCCAAAAATATCCAAAAGATATTGATTATAAAAAAATTCTCAAAAATCTAAACAAGTTCACAACCCTTGTAAAGTATGCCGTAAGAGATGTTCCAATTGAAGGAATTAAAACTGACCCTGCACATCCTGCAATTTATCCCACTGGAGAAGGAGGAAAAATTCCAGAAACCGATAAGAAAATTTATGACCTAATTGTCAAGAGGTTTATTTCTTGTTTTTGCGAATCAGCAATTTTAGAAAATAAAAATGTTAAGGTTGATGTAAATGATTTAAATTTCACAGCAAATGGAACCAAAATAGAAAAATTGGGGTGGATGCAAGTATACCCTCATTCAACAAAAGAAAGCTCCGTTCCAACAATAAACGGAAAAGTTGAAGTCACAGAAATTAGAACAGAGGAAAAACAAACAACTCCTCCAAGAAGATATTCTGCAGCCTCATTAGTAAAAGAACTAGAAAAAAGAAACCTTGGAACAAAGGCTACAAGGGCAGAAATTGTAGAGACTCTTTATTCTAGAGGATATGTTAAGGAAAAAAGTATCGAAGTAACAGAACTGGGAAAAAGGATGATAGAAACCCTAGATGAATATGCCCCTATAATTCTCGATGAAGAATTAACAAAACAAATGGATGGTGAATTAGAAAAGATAGAAATGTCTGATAAAGACCTTGAAAGTAAAGAGAAAAAAGTTTTAGAAGAGGCTAAGAAAATAATAAGAAAAATAGCCCAGGGAATGACAAAGAACTTAGAAGAAATGGGGAAAAAATTAGCCGACGCCAATGCAGTAGTTTGGGAACAAGAAAAAGAAGCAAACACTATGTCTCAATGCCCCATCTGTCACGAAGGAAATCTTAGAGTAATGTATGGAAAAAGATTTTCAAGATATTTCGTCAGCTGCGATGCCTACCCCAAATGTAAAACAATCTTCTCCCTCCCTCCAAGAGGAATGATGAAACCGGCAAGAGATAAGGAGGGCACCATAGAAACATGTCCTGAATGTAACTTCCCCCAAATTATCTCCTTACAAAAAGGAAGAGCTCCCTGGAAACTTTGTTTCAACCCTCAATGTTCAACAAATGAAGAATCTCAAAGAAAGAAAGAAGAATTCAAAGCAAAGCTAAAAACCGGTGAAATCGAAATCGCCGAAGATGGTAAGGTCATCGACCACGGCAAAGAAGACGAGAAGAAGGTTAAGAAAAAGGTAAAGAAGAAGTCTTAAACAACCCCTTCCTTCAAAAAATCATCCATAGACTTCTCACCAATTGCAACCAATGCTTCCTTCATAGTGATTAAAGGCTTTGAATATCTAGCAAAATCATCAATGGCAATTCTGGGACAAGCAAGCTCAACAAAAGCATCAACATCATAAAAATTCATTAACTTATCTGGAGACAATTCATTCATAGTAATTAAAATAACTTCCTTCCCCTCTTTCTTCAATTTATCAACAACAAAACTTGGTGAGCCAAACTTCTGCCCAGGTTTAGCTTCAATAATCACTCCAACCTTAGAAGCGGTCTTAAACTTATCAATTGCAACAATCCTTTGCCGAATAATTTTATCACGAACCCCCTCCATCGACCTAACTTTATCATTGTAAACATCAAGCAAGATAACTGGCTTTTCAACAGCTAGACAAGCCCCCATTGAATGGAAATTGTTTCCCAAAATAACAAATGCATCAACTTTATCCGCAATTGATTTTAATCCCCCAAACTCACAACCAATAACATGTCCTGAATAGGCAGCGTAACCTTTCTTCACACTAATAATTATCTTTTTTCCAGCATTTTCATAAAACTTAACAACACTATCAATATCATGCTTATGTTGTACAGAATGGGACAACCCAATAGTATCATATTTTTTAATAAAAGATAATGATTTTTTTAATATTTTCTTCAAATCAAGCTCATCCTTAACTTCAATATAAAGAATTGGAAAATCAGATTTAATAAATTGGGCATGGCCAAAATGAACAAGTAAATCTGCTCCAACATCTTTAGCCTCTTGTGTGGAAATTGAACATCCCCCCCAACAAGTTTCACCAGAAAAAACTGCTTCAATTCCCATTCCTTCAATCTTCCTTTTTATCTCAAAAGCATTCTGTTTTATTCCTTCAGGTAGTTGAACCAAAACCCGTTTGGGTTTAAGTCGTTTCAACTCACTTTCAAGCTTTTCCATCTCAAAGTTTAATACCATGTTTGAAAAGGGAGTAATGGGTTTTTGAAGTTTTGGGTAATCGCTCAATTCACTCACGAAAGACGGTTGCTTCACAATTATCTAGAACGTAATTTCGCGCTTCGCATGATTTGTAAATAAATCGCTCGGAATTGACTTGACCAAGCATGTTAAGAAGATTAGATATTACTAAATTATCCTTAAGTGGAACACCTTGTCTGGAGGCAGGTGTGGAGTGATTGTTTTATAAATCCCCTTCTCCTTAATAGAATATAGACGAAGACACGCATTAACGATTCAAAAAAACCCCTTCTTCCGAATCCCAGAATTAACAATCTCAAAATAGAATTCTTTATCTGGTAAACTCCTATGTTTCTTCAAAACGACCTTCCTCTTCCCTCCAAAATTCTTTAATTCAATTAAACATTTACTCCAATATTTTAACAAATCTCCTCCGACCATTGAAACTTCCCTCTCCAACCTCTGGGCCTCATCATCTCCCCTAACAAAAGAAGCATAAACTTGATTAGTTACAACAACAGGAATATTTTGCTTCCGCGCAATTTCATTCAAACTCCGAAGCTGATTTGCAAGTTTCCTATTAACCTCTCCGATTTTTTTAGTATCGTTCGCCGTAATTGCTGCACCAAGCTCAAGCCGATAAAGCATAGCAATAGAATCAACAATAATCAATGTAACGTCTCCTTTTCTCACATGTTTCAAAAGGTCTTCAAAGGCCTTTTCCTGTTCTTCAAAAGAGGTTGGTTTCAAAAGAAGAACATTTTGTAAAGAAGCCTCAATCTCTTCGCGAGTCCCTCCATGAATCTGTTTAAATCTCTCAGTAGAAAATCCTCCCTCCGTATCAATAAAGATAACTTTGTTCCCCTTCTTTGCTTGAGAAACCGCAACAATAATACAAAAATTAGATTTCCCAGAACCTCCAGGACCATAAAGTGTTGTGATTATATCTGTTTCATAACCCCCAAAAAGAAACTTATTCAAATCATAAGACCCTGCAGAAATTCTTGCCCTATCCATAAAAAAACAAGAATCAAGAAGATTAAAAGGATTTATGTGATTAAGATAACTAAATTCACTTCATCTTATTAAATTCAACAACTACAGAATCAATTTCTTTTTCAAGAGCCTTAATTGCGTCTCTCAAAAGTTTTTTTGGATTTGGCCCTTCAATATGCAAAACAGGTGATCTTGTTGGGTGGTCTCTTTTCCAAGCAGCCACTTTAGCCCCTTCTTTATTTAAATAAACTCTCAAAATTTCAACAATTGTCAAGCTATCAATCTCCACATCTAGAGAATCTTTGATTTCATTAAGAATCTTAACTTCCATGATTATATGGACTTTAGAGGATTTAAAAGCGTTTTGGTGTATGCTTTCAGCATGTTTGTCGAACAAGTTCGCTAATAATCTTAACTAAAAAAGAGCTTCGCGCATAAGTAATCCCAAAACGAAGCTATTCTAACAACCTCAACAAAAATAATACAATCTAGTCAAAGAGTTCAACACATTACCTAATTCCCCTTGGAGCAAGCGTCTTGGACTTATCCAGACGCGAGCTATTTCATTTATCCTTCAACCCTGCTAATCCCTTCCTTCTTCACCCTAATAACATGGTCCACAAAACCCTCAATTTTCTCTTCATGACTTACAAGAATAATTTGCTCAGCCCTTAATTGGTCAAAAATATCCCTCATTTTATCAATCTGTTCTGTAGCAAAACCATCAGTAGGTTCATCAAGAATCACAACGTTCTTCGTTTTAATGCTAGACAACATCGAATTTAAAACCTGATTCAAAGACAATCGATAAGCCAACGCAGTAGCTGTTCTTTCTCCACCAGACAAGAATTCATAATCTATTTCATAATCCTGATTAGAGATAATGGGGGTAAAATCTTCATCGAGTCGAACAGAGAGTAAATCGGAAACAAGCATTGAAAACCATTCAGAAAAAATTGTGGAGAATTCATTTCGAAGCTTTGCCAAAACATTCTTTTCAGTAAGGTTAATCATAGTCATAAATTTCTCCCCAAGCCAATCTTGTAATCCTCTAAGATAATTTATCTGTTCACGAATTACTTCTTTTTCCCCAATCTCTTTCTGTAACTCAACCAACCGCTCTTTTAAGATTTCCAACTCTTTGTTTCTAGTTGCAAGAGAAATTTCTTTAACCCTCGCCAAATCATTTGCCCTATCAAAATCAGCTTCAGCCTTATCAAAGGCCTCTTGGGAATTCTCAAAAGATTTCAACTTAATTTCTAACTCTTCAATCTGCGCCCTCAATTGTGCAACCTCATTTAAGGTTCTATCAAGAACAAAGGAGTCACTTTTTATTTTTGTCTCAATACCCCTCTGATGCTCTAACTTTATCTTATTTTGTTGCAAAAGAGTCTTATCAGTCTCATAACCTTTAACCAATTCCTTCTCAACCTCAATCTCTTTAACAATTTGTCTCTTCTCAACAAACTTAATTTCAAGCTCACGATTAATTTCTTCTATATCAAATTGGGTCCTCTTGGAAATTTTATCTTTATGCTCTTCTCCCACCTTCTGGAAACATGTTGGACAGTTTTCAATAGAAATAATTTTCTCGCGGAGTTTCAATGGCGTCTCCTTTTGGGATTCTAAAACAGAAATTCTAGAAGTCAAATTTAAAAATTGTTCATTTCGTTCATCTAACAAATTGCGATGCTTCTCTAAGAGTCTCAAAACTTCTTTTAACCGACTCTCTGAAAAATCAACAGTTTCTCCCAATTGATTCTGCATCAAAACAATCTCTTTTTTCATTCTTACCTCTAAATCTTTTTTACCTTGAAAGATTGCCCTTAATCTTCCCAAATCAGAGTCTATTTTCCGCTTTTCTTCTAAAGTTTTTTGTAAAAAGGACACCCTTTCTTCTTTCTCTGTTTTTTCCTTCAAAGAAGTCTGATATTCTATCTTCAGATTATTTGCCTCCCTTGCTAAAAGAATTTTTCGTTCATTCTCTAGGTTAAACTTCTCCTTAAGAAGATTTAATTCAAGAACTAAAACTTCTTTAATTTTAATAGAATCTCTGATATTCTGTAAAAAAATCTGAACATTCTCTTTAATTCGTTTATACCTGTCTATTCCAAAAATATGTCTCAAGGTATCTAACCTAACCTCTGGCCTTTCCTGGATGATTTCTTTCATTTCCTCTTGAGGAGTATAAACAGTGAATTTGTATAAAAGATTGGACTTCTTGATAAACTCTTTAGGATAGTTTAGCAAACGAATTACCCTATCCTTCATCTCAGATGTTGAGAGCTCTTCTTGACGAGACCCAATAGTGATAATATTTGAATCCTGACTAATACTCCCATTTTTACTTTTTTTAATTGTCCTCTCAAGAACAACCAACTCTCCATCAATTTCTAATTCCAATCCCGCATAAGCTTCATCTTCCCCCTGCCTCAATATGGAAGCCCCTTTTTGTCCCGGCTGAAGACCAAACAAAGCAAATTGTAATCCTAAAAGAATCGAAGTTTTTCCAGAACCAATATCTCCTGCCAAGAGAACAGACCCTTTTGGAAAGACAATCTCAAGATTTTCATAACTCCGAATGTTCCTCAATTTTAATTTTTTAAACAACATCAAAAACCCCTCCCCATTTCCAAAACAGTCTTCAATTCAGAAACCAGCCTCTCTTCAAAAACAGCACTCCTTTCATCCTCATTTTTTTCTAAAGATAGTACATTCATCAAACGAGGAAGATATTTATTAAATTCGGCAGGATTACTCAAAGAATATTCTTCTTGAATGATTTTCTCCATATTTTCCATGCTATCTTCTGCAGAAATTTCTGTAGTAAATTCTTCTTCATTTACCTTCAAAGAAGAGATACTTCTCAGAGTCACATATGCACCTTTTTTTATAATAAAATCTTCAATTTCAGCAAAACGGATATCTCCCGTCTTCCCTTGAATCAACGTCCCAAAAAGCTTTAACAAAACAATCTTATCCTTGAGATTTATTCTATCTAACTCAGTGATTATTTGTTGTGTTGCTGTAAATCCATTATCAATCGAAACCTTCACATAGATTACCTCTTTTGAAGGAACCTTGAGATTTATAGTTTCAATACCACCTCTATCAACCTGAACAATCTGAAAACTCCCACAACCCAAATCAACCAATTCTTGAAAGTTGTTGGGATATGTTGGTCCTGGATAAACCCAACAAGAATTTCTTGAACGAGCCTCAAACCTTTTATGGATATGACCTAAGGCATAATAGTTCGCAAGAGGAAGTTTTTCTTTTTCAATTGAGTCCATAGGGATTGTGCCAACAACATCTTTAATAGTTGAATGAACCATAAAGATTGTGAATGCATAAATGGAATCAAAATAAACTTTTCTTAAATCTTCCACCTCCATACCCGATTTTCTACCTGGATAACCATAAATTGCAATATCTCCGTGCATAGTTGGTTTTAGTTTTATTCTACCTTCTCCATCAATCTCCCAGTTTTCAACATTTTTACAAAATCCCGCCTTCTCAAGAACATCTAAAAATGTTTTTCCAGAAGCGGAAAAATCATGACTTCCCGCAATAATATAAACTGGAATTCTAGCATCTTTAACTTTTTTAAATTCTGCAAAAGAGTCCTTTAAAATTTCAATAGAAGGATAGGCAGAATCAAATAAATCTCCAGAAATTAAAATGAAGTCTACCTTTTCAGAGATACAACTATCAATCACTTTTGTAAAGCTCTCAAGGTTTAATTTTCTAAGTTCTTCTTGCCTCCATCCTCCAAGATGACAATCAGCCAAATGCGCAAATCTCACCATCACAAAACTCCTCCATTTTTACCATATTCTCAGAAAATAACGTCTTTATATAAATATAGTTGTAGTCAAGTTATTAATATATTTTAGGGAGCAGTGTTAACTATTAACCAAACTCTAAAATCACCAATTCTTCCATAAAAATCTTCTTTCTGGCAACTTCTTTAGGTCCAAACTTTTCCAATTGATTCATAGGAGTCAAACTAGAAACCAACAACAAAATCTTCCCACCCTCATTCAAATGTTTCTTTGCGCCCTCCAAAAACCTAACGGCAACCTCATCTCCCTTCTCCCCCCCAGTGGTCGCTACTTGCGAATCTTCTGGCTCACGAGAATCTTTGGGTAAGTAAGGAGCATTAAAAGTAATCAAGTCAAAATTGCCCTCAATCTCAGAAAATAAATCAGTTTTAATCGCCTTAAACCCCTTTCCCCTAACAAATTCTATTGACTCAGAATCAATATCTGCCGCAGTAATTGCTTCCTTAGGTAAAAATTCTAATGCTGTCTCTGCCAAAATTCCTGAGCCAGTTCCCATATCTAAATATTCAATTTCTCCCTCAAAATCCCGGAGATACCCTTTCAAATAATCGGCAAAAAAAATCGAATCATCTGAAGGTTGATAAATTGCCATATTAAAATAATTGGTCCCAAAAAAGACCGAGGATACCTGCAGCAACAAATACTAATGCTCCGCTGATAATTATAATCCAAATGGTTTTCTTGAGAGTATGTTTTGTTTCAGATTGCTCAAATGATGACTCTCCCCCATATTGAGTACTAAATGAAGACGGTGTTTGGTAATATTGCCCTGGAGATTGTTTGGGAGCAAAATTTCCTCCAGAAACTTTCTGTGCTGCTGCCATAACTTCCTGTGAAGAATACCCTGCATTAATAAAACTCCTTTGGGCATTAGAAATACTTTCTCCCCTTTCAATAGCATTTTTCAATCCTCCAATCAATCCAGACTCACGATTTTCTTCTACAATTCTAAAACCTTCCCATCACCCATCAGATGACATTGTTTACCCAAATTATAACCTAGCTCCTTAACTAAGTCTGCCATAGGACGTGTTTTATCAAGCCCTCCATGAGATGGAATCACATGTTGGGGATGTAGGATAGACATTATATCTCTCAAATCCTCACGACCACCATGACCGGAAACATGAGCATCTCTAAATATTCGAGGTTTACTCTTTTTCAAATTAGCTTCCAATTTTGCAAATTGTAATTTATTCACTTCTGTGGGAATAACACTTGAAGAAAAAACAATATTATCGTCAGAGGTTATCTTAAATGGAAGTTGGTGTCTGGAAATTCTCTCAAGAATAGAACCTGGTTCTCCTTGATGCCCAGTACAAACAATAAGGTATTTCTTTCTATTCTTTTCTACATCCTGAAGCGTCTTCTCAACATGTCTGCGATACTTGGAGATTTTAACATTATTTAAAAATGGGGCAATCCCTACATTTTTTGCCGCATTAGAATATTTGTCTAAACTTCTCCCAAGAAAAACAACCTCTCGATTTAGCTTAGCCCCAAACTCTACAATAGATTTCAGACGAGCAATGTGAGAAGAAAAAGTAGTCACAATCATCCCAGCATTCCTATTTTGGATAGTCATAAGAACCTCTTCCAATAAAACCCTTGCGACCTTCTCCGAAGGGGTTTTTCTCTCGCTACTAGAATAAAGAGAATCTACAACCAGGGCCAATATCCCCTCCTTAGCAAGTTCCCTAAGTCTTTTGTAATTAGGTTTTAATCCAAGAACAGGAGTATCATCTAATTTAAAATCATTAGCATAGACTACCACCCCCTTAGGAGTATGAATAGCAATCATCAAACATTGGGCTGTAGAATGAGTAATGTTAATAAAATCAACCTGATATTTTTGATTTTTACCATTAACATAAAAAGTAGTGTTGGGCTTAATCTCAAATACTTTATTATTCAGTGATAAGTTATTATCTAACAACAATGAGTTAAGAACTTGTATGGTAAATGGAGTTCCATAAATAGGCGCATTGTACCTATCAGATAAAAAGGGAATTGCCCCTACATGGTCTAAATGCGCATGGCTAACAAACTGTGCCCTCACCTTGTGTCTAATGTTCTCAATAACAGAATCCTCTGGAATAGCACTAATTGACTTAAGTTTTTTCTCAGTCATAACCTTATCCCTCTCTTCCATAGATATAATTGCCGGTAAGAAAAACCCTTCATCAAAGATAAACGCATCATCTTCTAACTCAACAACAACCATATTTTTCCCAACTTCAGAAAAACCCCCAACTGTGTGTATTTTTACCATTTTTTGTTTTGAATAAAATAGTCTATGAATGATTTATAATCATACTTTACCATTTTTTGTTTTGAATAAAAGGGTCCATGTATGATAGACAATCATACTTCCCAATATTATATTGACAAGCCCCTATATGTATTTAAAGATTTGTAGTAATGTTTTTAATTGGGGTTAAACTAACTATTAAATGAATAAAAAAGGGCTTTTAGGAACAATTATTACTATTTTAGTTTTAATAGTAATAGGATTCTTTTGGTTTGTTAGAGAAATGAATTCTGAGGAAGAAATTACTTGCGTTAAGGTTCAGACCACTTGCTGTGGTTGTAACATGGGGGGTTCAGAAAAATGTGTGTTAGGGGATGAGGTAGAAAAATATGAAAAAAACTTATCTGAATGTTCGCCAACAATAATTTGTGGTGCAGTTTTCAATTGTGAAATAGAATCTTGTGAATATATTAAAGGAGAGTGTATTCCAAAATGAGGAGGGTTTTTATGTTGTTAATATTTTTATTAATCTTAAGTGGATTTGTCTTTGGAATGTCTGGAGAGAAAAATTTAGATAAGGTTTTCTCAGAGAGTATTCTAGATGATTTTAGTAAGGGGAATGAAAAAGTTACTGTAGTCTTAAAAATAAAAGATAACCAAAACTTAAGAATCAAAAACTTTGAAATAGAATCTAAAAAAATCTCTTCAGAATATGTTACTAGAGAAGTTTCCTTAAAAGAACTCCAAGAACTACAATTAGACCCTAGTGTTGAAAAGATTTTCTCAGAGAACCATTTGCATGCATTCATGGGAGAAGCTACGGGAGTTGTAAAATCTAATTTCACAAACAATCTAAAAATTGATGGAACAAATCTTACAGGTACTGGACAAACGGTTTGTATTATTGATACTGGAATAGATTTTTCACATCCAGATCTTTCCGGAAAAAATAATAGCTGTATTATAGATTGTTTTGATAAATCTTGCATTGAAAATTGTTCTATTGGAGATGATGAGGGCCATGGAACTCATGTTGCGGGAATTGTTACAGCCTATGGAGGAATAACCGGAATTGCTCCAAATGTTAGTCTAATTGGTGTAAAGATTCTTGATTCTAATGGAGATGCAAGTGGGAATAGTGCTGATTTGAATAATGCCATTGATTGGTGTGTTAATGAAAATGTTACAGTTATTACTATGAGTCTTGGGACAGTAGGATTATACAGTTCTTCTTGTGAGGGGATTTTCCCCACATGGAGCAACTCAATAAATGCGGCTGTTGCTAAAAATATTTCTGTTGTGGCTGCCTCTGGAAATGATGCTAATAAGACCCACATATCCTCTCCCGCATGCATATCCAATACTATTGCGGTTGGAGATACCTATGATACCAATGTGGGAAGTGTTAATTGGACAGGAACCTGCTTTGATGAAACAACTATTACAGACCAAATTGTTTGTCATGCTAATAGAAATTCTCTTGTAAAATTATTTGCTCCAGGAGCCATGATTAATTCTACTTTAAGTGGAGGAGGATATCAAAGGTTTGGAGGAACCTCTATGGCAACCCCAATGGTTGCTGGAGCTATTGCCTTGATAAATCAATATCTAAACTTGATTAACCAAACAAAATCTCCTTCAGAAATAGTATCAATCTTAAACAACACCGGACAAAGACTCGATGACATGGCAGGAAGCGGAACAAATTTCACAAGAATAAACGTGTATAATGCCGTCCTGTCTTTAGATGAAATAAATCCAAACGTGACTCTCGTTTCTCCAGAAAATAATTTAATAAATCTAATAAAAAACAAAACATTTACATGTAACACCACAGACTGGCAACTCGCAAACATCACTTTCCAAATTTGGAATTCTACAGGACTTTATAACTCTTCAACAGCAAATATAACTGGAACATCTAATGAATCTTCTTTTAATCTAACAAATATGTCGGAAGGAACATACAATTGGACTTGTTTATCTATAGACAATCAAAGCAATCCAAATTATGCAACAGAAAACTTCACATTAACAATAGGGGGAATATTAGTAGAATCTTCAACACCGATAAATAATAATGAAACAAGAAATAATGCAACAAATTTTACTTGTAATTCTACATCTGAAGCAAATTATTCTTTATTAAATATCACCTTCTACTTATGGAACGCAACAGGGCTTTATAATTCTTCAACAAAAAATATAACGGGAACCCAAAACACCACAACATTCAGTCACACCTTCATAAAAGATGGAAATTATTCTTGGAGTTGTAAAGGATTTAACAACGCAGGTAAGTTTTCTTGGTCAGAAAGTAATTTCACAATTATGTATGATGGAACAGCCCCAACAATCTCCAGCGTAAGTGCCTCTGTAACTAGTTCCAGCGCAACTATAACCTGGACAACAAACGAATCATCAAATTCATCAATAACTGGGGAAATTGGAAATTCCTCCTCGACACCTAGGACAAGCCACTCATTATCAATTTCGAGTCTCACAGCCTCAACAACTTACAACTATAATGTAACCTCATGTGACCGACTAGGAAATTGTAATACTACCACCGGACAAACCCTCACAACATCTGCCGCACCAGCAGAAGATGATGATAGTGATTCGGATAGCGGGAGTGGAGGAGGAAGCACCAGCACAACGACAACGACAACAAGGTTAATAAGTACACTAAGAGAAGTTTCAACAACAGAACTCTCTACAGGTTTTACTAAGAATTTTTCAAAAAATGAAAAAATCGCTTTTAATGTTTCAAACGTTGCTGGAGGAAGACACACATTAACCGTAACAGAAATTGGGGCAAATTATGTAGACCTTCTGATAGAGAGTAATCCAATAAGCTTGACCGTTGAAACCGGTCAGTCAAAAAGTCTAAACCTTACATCAGAGACCAATTATGATATTTCAATTACTTTAGACAGCATCACATCGGGAAAAGCACAAATAACATTAAAATCAACCAATGAAATAATAGAAAAAGAAGAAGTTAGAGAATCTCCTATTACAGGACAGGCTACAGGGGAGAGCGGTGTAACGGGCCAAATAAAAGATAACACTCCTTGGATTGTAGGGATGGTTATAGTTCTTGGAGGAGTAATTTACATGACTATTTTTAGGAATAGAAAGCAATTAAAAACTACAGAGATTCTTAATGTTAAAGATGACTATGAAAAGATTGAAGTTAAAGACCTCAGCTAGAGATAAAAGAAGATACTTCTTAACTAGAAGTTCAAACGAATCTATTGAGAAAGCAATCCTTGAATACTTAGGGGTCCTTGGCTTCGCAAAAGCCACCTATAAAAAAATCGTAGATAAAGAACTTCCCCAAGACAAAACAATAGGCAGCTGCCTTACAAAATCCCTCAATGATGTCCGAACAGCCCTCTCAATGGCCGGTATAAATATAGAGAGGGTAAGTGGGACAATTAAAGGGTTAATGAGATAAAAACCTTTAAAAACACCACAACAATAAACTTTATTAAGAGATATTCTCCCCAGTTATATTATATAAAATGGAAGTGGGTTCAAAAAAACCCATGTCATTTTCGTAAACAAAAATGGAAGACGTACAACACCAACAAATGGGCTATGATCGTGCCGCAACGATGTTCGCACCGGATGGTCACATTCTCCAAGTGGAATATGCAGAAAAAACAATCCGTTTAGGTTCAGCCTCAATAGGATTAGTTTGTGACAAAGCGGTAATTGTAGTCTCTGATAGAAGAAAGAAAGACAATTTGATAGTTGAAGAATCTGCAAACAAAATTATTGAAATAGACGAACATATAATCGCAGTTTCTGCAGGAATTACTTCTGATGCTCGAGTCTTAATTGAAAAAGCAAGAATACTAGCACAACAACACCGAGTGAATTATGATTCGGCACCAAACACAGAATCAATAGTCAGAGAAATAGCTGATATCAAACAACAGTTCACCCAATATGGAGGGGCTAGACCTTTTGGAGTTTCTATGATGTTTGCAGGATTCAACGAGGAACCGTTATTATACACTACAGATATCACTGGAAATTATCTTCGATACAACGCAAACGCAATCGGAGAAGATGATGAAAAGGTGAAAAATATTTTAAGAAAGAAATATCAAAAAGGATTAAGTGCCCAAGAAGGAATGAAACTAGTTATAGAAGTTTTCAAAGAAGCCCAAGGAGATAAATTCGACATCGAACGGCTAGATGCAGGAATCCTTGAGAAAGGAAAAGTCACAAGATTAAGTGGCGCTGAAATAGAAAGATACTAGGGGTGAATAAATGATTTTAGAAACAGAGAGACTAATTTTAAGAAAAGCAAGAAAAGGGGATTGGAAAGATATTTTAGAAGCCTGTAAAGATTTAGATTTAACAAGATATCTTGCAGTAGTCCCACACCCCTACACAAAGAAAGATGCGGAATGGTTTGTAAATGATTGTTTGAAGAAATGGAGAAAAAAGGAAATGGATAAATTTCCCTTTCTCATTGAATTGAAATCTGAAAAAAAGGTAATTGGAGTAATCTCTTTAGATTTAAAGAAATCTGATGGAATAGGAACAACCGGTTCTTGGATAAATAAAAATTATTGGAAAAGGGGATATATCACCGAGGCGAAGATAGCAGTTAATGAATTTGCATTTAATGAACAAAAAATGAGAAAATTGGAGACCTCTGTGGCAAAAGTAAACGAAGCTTCAAAAGCGACACAAGAGGCAGTGGGATACAAATATGAAGGAACTAGAATAAAGGGAGTAAAGACTAAATCTACAGGGAAGATTTATGATTTAATTCTTTATGGTCTAATGAAAGAAGATTGGAAGAAACAACTACCAAAGCTAAAAAAGAAGTTAAAAGAAAAGATTAAGAAATTAGAAATAGAGAAGTATTAAAAATCCTAATTGTTTATATAACGTATGCCATTTCAAACATCAAGCTTCGCACAGTCAAACCCCATACTCTTTAATTTTATAGCCCCTCTTATTTTAATAACCGCCCTTATTTATGCTATACTCATAAAAATAAAATTATTTTCTAACAAACACACAATAATTATTTCTGTAGTCATTGGTCTTCTCGCAACAATTGGAGGATATTATTCCACATGTATTCAAACCCTTATTGTTGCAATGATTATTTCGCTAACAATCTCTTTAGTAATTATAATCTTTAAGGGAAGTTCAAAAGAGTCCACCTTTGCAAAAATTATGTATGCCCTAATATCTTTGATAGTCATTTTGTTCACCCTTTCAATAGAAGGTTCTTGTACCCCTTGGTTAACACCTCCTTTAGTCTTCAAGATAGTAGTGGGTGTTGTATTACTTGCCTTAGTTCTGTATGGTGCCTCCAACCAAAAAGAGAAAAAGAAAGATGATGATGACAATGACGATGAAGATGTCTATGGAAGAGACGTTTATGGAAGAAATGTTCTCTTTTAAAGGAAAATTAAAAAATCTCTTTGAAAATTAAACCAACATAGGTAATTATTTAAAGTTGTCAGGATATCAACTATTATGAATTCATATAAAGTATACTTAACTCCAAAAGTCTTGGTTGTTGAGGGAGATGATCCCCAAAACCTCGGAGAGTTTGAGATTATTAATAAATTAGAAATAACAAAAGAAAAAGAATTTTATGAAATTTTAGCCATTTTCAAACGAGGGGAACATTACTCTGTTAAAATATTTTACCCTAAAATAAAAATAGAAAAATCATTCAAATTTGTTGAAGGAGAAAAAATTATCGAAAAAAAGAAGGTCTCCGTAAAAGAAAGTAATGACATAAAAAAAGTTAGGGGATGGATATTAGATATTCTAATTGATATTTCTAATTCTCATTACAAAAAATCTGAAAAAAGAGGTCCTGGAATGGAGCTTATCAAAAAAGATATGGTCTCTCTACGCGACAGAATATTAAAATGGACCTAAACAAGAGAATAAGAGGTATATTGTTTAGTCACAAAGATGAGCTTGTAGAGGCGGGATTAAAAGATGTACTTCAAACTACCTATGAAGGGCCTCTAGAGTTTAGTGACTGTCTAAACATTTCTAATAAGCTACGTGAAGCGGGTCTCCACAAGATAGATACCCTCTTCTTACAGGAAATTGTTTCTCAAGATGCATTTAATTATCATGATGTAGCTGAAAAGGGACGCCTTCCGCAAGACGATTTGTATAAAGTAAATATGGGTCTAGAAAAATTTGGAGATCCAGACACACTTAAGTTCTTTGGAGGCGGGGGAGATCCTTCTCATAATTATTCATCTGCCTGGGGGAGACTAGCCGAGTCGTTATCTGCCGAAAAGAGATACGTAGAGGCAATGGGGGCATTGTCGGTTTCAAAAAAAGAATCTAGGGGAGAAAAGAAAGAGGCAGGTGGTCCCCATATCCCTAAGGATCTTTCCCAATTATTGGGTCCTAATAATCTTCACGGAGACGGTTCCCCGGAAACATCATACATAGTTTTTCACAACAATGACCCAGATAGTTTAAGGAGAACAATACAATCTATTGATTCAAATTCTGTAGGACTACAAAAAGAAGTGGTGGTATTGGTAGATAATACTAGGGAAATGGACCGATTAAGGAAGGACGCAAAATTAAGAAAGAGAATAATTTCTTTTGAGGATGAATCAAGTATACAAAGGGTAGGAAAAACAGACCATAATGTAAAAATTAGGTTGGTCAGAGTAAATGGGGGAGCAAACGAATACTCTGCGTTTAATATAGGGGCAATTAAAGCAGTCTCTTCCAGACCAGAACATGTTTCATTTATACGGGGGGGAGATGTTTTGAGAGAAGGAGCATATGCTGAACTAAAAAAAGGATTGGGAGAGGGGAAAGGGATAAGCCTAGGAGAAATAGGTTATGTTGGAAAAGACCAGCAACAAGTTGTAGATGTTCAAAAAAAATGGAAAGATTATCTAATCGGAAGATTTGGAGGAGATTTATCTGGACAGGGGAGAGGACAAAGTATATTTGATATTTCTGGCCACTTAATTAAAAGAAAAAACCTCGAAGAACTATTATCTGATGATCCTTTTGTTTTTAATCCTAGATTAAATAAACACTCTGCAGAACAAGAATTTTTCCATAGATTCTTAGATAAATACTCGGAGGGAGCCGTTTCATACACCTCAAAAACGGTAGCCGATAGACAAAGAGATATTGATTTAACATTAGATAAGTCTAAGAAAAATGTCATATTCGTTTCAACAACTCTAGAGAATACCCACGGCGTGCCAGTGGTAATGAATAATGTGGCTAGAAATTTAGATACAAACGAATTTGGGGTTTTTTATTTAGTGAATGATTTTGACACAAAAAAATGGAGGTTATATGATTCCTCAAGGAAATCTTTTATTGAGGCAGCAAATCGGGAAGAACTATTTGAAACAATAAAGTCTCATAACCCTGACTTTTTGAAAGGAATAGATGTTTTGAACACTCATACATGGCATATTTCTGATGAGTTTAAGCACTTCCATACTCTTGACAGAGAAACAGAGGAACATGATGAAGATCCTATGAAACTAGGAGATTTTTTAGGGAGGTTTTATAATGCAAAAGTTGTTTTCACAGATCATTCAAACCCTACAGAAGATTTACTGAACATCGACGAGAATTATCGCCTCCCTCGGGGCTTCGAGGCTTTAACTCCTGCTGAAAAAGAAAGATTCATACAAGGAAATAAAATAAAGGCTATCAAAGGAGACTGGGCAAAAAGATGGGCTTTAACCTCTATGGCAGGTAAAAGACAATTAAGCGAACTAGCAGACGTTACAGTCAATGTTTCTAACTCTCAATTTAATGAGGGAAAAGAATTAATTCCAGGATATCATGTTCAATCCCAGAAGACAATTTATAACGGGATAGATTTATTAGATTTTTCAAAAAATAAGGCCGTACGAGAGGCAGTTGATAGAGGTGCAGAAGAAGTTAGAACACGTTATGGTATTGGAAAAGATGATAATGTAATATTATACGCTGGAAGACTTTCAAGAAGGAAGGGAATCTTTGATCTTGCAAGAGCTTTTGGAGGTATGAAAAGAGGTAATAAAGACAAACTACTTATTGTTGGTGATGCTAAAGACGCTGTTAAAGAAAAAATAAAAGGCCTAGCTGGGTCAAATGTAATTTACACTGGGCGAATTGAAGACCGGGGTGAGCTTGCAACAATATACCGCGCTGCAGACCTCACTGTACAGCCCACACATGGAGAATGTTTTAATCAAGTAATAGGAGAGTCGATTTCTCAAGGAACCCCCGTAATTGCTACTGACATCTCAGGTCCTAAAGAAGTATATATCGACAGGGGCTGGGCATATGGAGTTCAAAGAACTTCAGATAACGAAGGGAATGTTAGGAGATTAGCAGAGAAAATAGGTCAAGTTTTAGAATCAAAATATGCAGAAAGAGAAAAAGTAGAGAAAGTGATAAGACCAAAAATGAGGGAGACATTATCTCTAGATAGGATGGTAAACCAATACGCAGATACTTATCGACAGCTTTCGGAACGCACACCTCTTAAAATGGCAGCATAAGCAATCTTTTAAAACCCTCTTACCCTATTTTAACCATGACCCAAACAACGGCCCGAATAAAAAGGGGAAGCAAAAATTATGAAATATTAGTTGACTTAGAAGAAGCTCTCAAATTCAGGAAGGACCCAGAGAGAGGGAACATTAACACTGTGGTTGTAACAAATGCTATTTTCTATAACTTAAAATCAGGTGAACATGCATCTCAAGAAGATTTAGAATCTGCATTCGGAACTAGAGATATTACAGAAGTCGCAGCAAAAATAATTAAGAGTGGAGAAATAGAAAGGACTGTAGAATCGATTAGGGCCGACCAGAATAAGAGATACAAACAAGTTGTGGAATTCTTATCCAGAAACGCAGTTTCACCAGAGGGAAGACCCTACACGCCGGACAGGATAATGAAAGCCCTTTCAGAAGCCAATGTTAATGTAAAAAACAAACCAATTGAGTTTCAGGTTGGAGAAATCCTTGACCAGCTATCCAAAATCCTTCCAATAAGAATAGAAAAAAAGAAAGTAAAACTGACAATCCCTGCCATCCACACCGGCAAAGCATATGGAATAATCAAAGAATTTATGACCGAAGAAAAATGGAAGGAAAACGGCAATCTCGAAGCAATAGTTGAGATGCCTTCTGGCCTAATCTTCGATTTCTACGACCGCCTCAATAGTGCCACACAAGGTAGTGTAATGAGTGAAGAACTGAAAAAGTGATTAAAAAGAGAATGTCATAAAATTCTCTAATTTATGTAAAATATGGGCTACAAATTTGAAATTGAACATGAAGACGATATTCTAGACGCCGAATGGATTAATTCTAATAAGGTCCCCAAACTAATTGGGAGAGTCCATATCCATGCATTCGTTTTTAATAATAAAGGAGAAATTTTACTAGTCCATTTTCCAAATAAAAATATTTGGCAACTACCTGGAGGAAAATTAGAAGAGGGTGAAACAATAGAAGAGTGTTTGAGGAGGGAAGTCGACGAAGAAGCAGACATAGATATTAAAGAACTAAAATTTTATGGCTACCTAAAAGCAAAGGGTAGAAAATCAGGAATTATAGACTATGGATTAAGATATATCACAAAAGTTAAGAAAATAAAAGAACAAACACCAGACCCTTGCGAAAAGATAATGTTAACGAGAAAATTCGTCAAACCAAACGAATTTATAAAATACACTAAATGGGGAGAAAATGGGGAACTGCAACTAAAAAAGGCCCTTAAGGTCTTTAAGGATTCTTCCAAAACTCCCCCAAAAACTTTATAAACCCTTTTTTTGTATCTCCTTTGTACGAGAAGAAAATTGGGCATCAATGGATGTTAAAAGATTATAGATTTTCTCGAAAAGAAACAATGAGTAAAGATACAAGACAAATGGTAATTCCTGGAGAAGTAATTATCAAAGGCAATGAATATTTACCTGGCGAAGGCGCCTATAGGGATGGTGAAGAAGTGGTCGCAGGAAGATACGGAATCGCAAACATCGTTGAGAAACATGTTAGAGTAATTCCTGTTTCTGGAGCATATTATCCTAGAAGAGGAAACACTATAATTGGAACAATTGCAGACATCACATTTAATGGATGGCTAATTGACTTTGGTGGAGCACAAAACGCATTCTTACCAGTAGCAGAAGTTCCAAGATATATTAACCGAAATGAATTAAGAGAATTCTTAGATTTTGGAGAAGCGGTTGTTGTAAAAGTTTGGGATGTAAAATCTAGAGGGATTGATGCTTCTATGAAAATGAGAGGATTTGGAAAGATTGAGGGTGGAATGATAATAAATGTCAACCCTTACAAAGTTCCAAGAATAATTGGAAAAGAAGGAAGCATGGTAAAGATGATAAAGGATGCAACTGGTTGTGACATAACTGTTGGACAAAATGGAAAAGTTTGGATTTCTGGAAAATCAATTGATAAAGAAGTTGCAACAAAAGAAATAGTAGAATTTATAGTAGACAATTCTACAATTGCTGGATTAACTGAAGAAGTAGAAAAGTTCATCAAAAAGAAAGGACTTAGTTTTAACAAAGTAGAAATAATTGAAGAAAATACTGATGAGGACAAAGAATAATGGCAAAAGAAAAAAGTTTATACCTTAAAAGAAATGATGGAAGAAAATTCGATGAAGTTAGACCAATAACCGCGAAAGTTGGAATAGTCCCCTCCGCAGACGGTTCCGCAAGTTTTGAAACTGGAGGAACAAAGGCAATTGCAGTTGTCAGAGGACCTAGAACTCTTCATCCCCAACACAAACAAGACCCTCGAACAGGAATTCTTAGAGTAAGTTATGGGATGATGCCCTTCTCGGTTACGGATAGAATTAGGCCAGGACCAAATAGGAGAAGTGAAGAAATCTCAAAGGTGAGCGAATGGGCTTTAAATTCAGTGGTTGACTTATCTGAATTTCCAAACACCGTCGTTGATGTTTTTATTCAAATTCCCCAAGCAGACGCTGGAACAAGAGTAGCAGGAATAAATGCTGCAGCAATAGCTTTGGCACATGCAGGAATTCCAATGAAAGAAATGGTTTCTGCAATTGGCGTCGGAAAGATAGATAAAACGTTGGTTGTAGACCTAGACAAATATGAAGATTCCGATTTCCATGATGGAGAAGGATCAACAGATATCCCCGTAGTAATCACTTCAAGAACAAAAAAGATTGCACTATTACAATTAGACGGAAAAATTTCAGTTCCAGAACTTAAAGAAGCTATTGAGTTAGCAAAAAAAACTTGTGAAGAAATATTAAAGGTCCAAATGAAGGCTTTAAAAGAAGCAAACAGATCAGAAGGAAAGAAAAAATGAGCGAAACATTAATACCCAACCTACAGAAAGAAAAGATAATTGAATATTTATCTGAAGGAAAAAGACTAGATGGAAGAAGGGTTGAAGACTATAGGGATATTGAAGTTGAAATGGGAATCAGTAAAAATGCTGAGTCTTCAGTAAGAGTAAAAATAGGTAAAACAGAGGTTTTAGCTGGAGTGAAACTAGGAATTGCCGTTCCTTACCCAGACTCACCAGACGAGGGAACTTTAATGACTTCTGCAGAACTACATCCATTATCTTCTCAAGAATTTGAGATTGGAAAACCAGGAATAGATTCTATAGAAATAGCGAGAGTAATTGACAGAGGGATAAGAGAAAGTGGATTAATTGATGTTAAAAAATTATGTATTAAAGAAGGAGAAAAAGTATGGCAAGTTTTCTTAGACATTTTCACAATAAATGATGATGGAAATCTCTTAGATGTTGCTGGTTTAGCTGGATTAATTGCTATTGGAAACGCAAAAATACCTATTTATAATGAAAAGGAAGGTAAGATTGATTACGAAACCCCTGCAAAAGACCACCTTCCAATCAACGAAGATGTTGCCTCTTTCAATATGACTTTCCACAAAATAGGTAATTCCATAGTCGCAGATGTTAGCAAAGAAGAAGAAGCAATTTCAGATTATAGGTTAAGTATTGCCATGGGAGACAATAAAGGAGAACCAAGAATCACTGCAATGCAGAAAGGAAAATCTGGAGCAATTTCTGCAGAGGATATGGAAAATATCTTAAAGCTCGCTGAAGATAAATGGAAAGAACTATTCCCAAAAATAAAAAAATATGCTTTTGGAAAATAATGGTTGGAAAAGAAACATTCTCAAAATATGAAAGAGCCAGGATTATTGGAGCCAGAGGACTTCAAATTTCTATGGATGCCCCAATTTTATTAAAGCTCAAAACCGGTGAACTAGAGGGAGTTAATTATGACCCTTTAAAGATAGCAGAACTTGAATTAGACAGTGGAGTTTTACCCATCTCAGTAAAAAAACCAATGCCACAAAGAGGTGGAGAAAACCTAAAGAAGATAAAAGTAGAAACAAGCCACGTATCTGATGAAGAAAAAATAAAGGCAGAACAAGAAGGAACAAAAGAAATCTCAGAGAGTGATATGATGATTGAGCCAGACGAATCCAAAGAGGAAAATGAAGAGATAGAAGAACCGGCTCTAGGTGCTGGTGAAGACGATGGCGGTGAGTAAGTTTTATTAAGGCGGTTCTATTTCTATAAATATGTTCATTCAAGAGGTGAATTCTAAGATAATATCTGATTCCCGTAGAGAGAAGACTATCCAAGTAGAATTAAAGACCTATGAAGGAAAGTTTATTTCTTCCGCACCCTCTGGAAAGTCACGAGGAGAAAACGAAGTAGACCCCTATAATGAAAGAGGGATTGAAATAAGTCTAAAAATGTTTCAGTTCTTTTGCAAAAAAATAATTCATAAAAATTTTATAGTAAAAAAAGTAGATGACCTTAAGGAATTGGTCGAAGAAGTTAAAAGATTTGAAACAGAGTATGGGAGACTTGGGGGGAATGTTACCTATGCTCTAGAAACAGTTTTTTTAAAGGCTGGAGCAGCAGAGAATAATAAGCAACTCTGGGAACTTATTAATGATGATGCCAACAAAGGACTAAAGCCTCGATTACCCATGCCAATAGGAAATTGTATTGGAGGGGGGCTTCATTCAAAATTAGTAAAGGGTAAAAGACCTGATTTTCAAGAGTTTTTGTTGATACCTCGAGAAAAAACATTTTCAAGAGCAGTAACTTTGAATATCCGGGCCTATGACCAAGCCAAAAGATTACTAAAAACCTCAAAAAGAAATGATGAAGGAGCTTGGAGGACAAACAAAACCAATGAAGAAGTTTTAGATATTCTTAGGAAAGTTGCCACACAATATAATCTAGAAATTGGGATTGACGTCGCAGCCTCCACCTTTTATGAAAAGGGGTATTATAATTATAAGAATAAAGAACTCATCAGAGATAAAGTAGACCAGGCAGATTATATGGAAAGACTTGCCAAAAAATTTAATATATTCTATGTTGAAGACCCAATGCAAGAAGAGGATTTTGGGGGATTCAAAGAAGTCCTAAACGCCATTTCTAAAAACAAAATGAAAACCTTAATCGTTGGAGATGATTTAACAACTACAAATATAAAATATTTAAGGAGAGCCCTAGAATCAAAAGCAATTAATGCAATCATAATCAAACCAAACCAAATTGGTTCAATGATAGAAGTAAAAAGGGTAGTTGAATTTTGCAAGAAAAATAATCTCCAAATGATATTCTCCCATCGCTCTGGAGAAACAATGGATGATGCAATCGCAGATTATTGCGTTGGTTTCGGAGGCCATTTTATAAAAACCGGCATCTTCGGCCGTGAGCGATTAATCAAACTCAAAAGAGTAATGGATATTGAAAAAAATTTGCTCGGTCGCAAATAAGAAAGTATAACGAACGAGTGAATTTTTTTGAGAAAAGTTTAAAATGAATTTAGAAAAAGAAATTAAAGCAATAAAAGAGAGAAACCAACGTGTTGAGGTAGACAAGGCTTGGGAAACCAGTTGGACTAGAAAAATAATAATTACTCTCTTAACATATATTGTAATTGTGATATTCTTCTATTTCGCAGACCTCCCAAAACCATTTACAAGTTCTATAGTCCCTTCAGTAGCATTTTTGTTGTCTACAATGACACTCTCCTTAATTAAGAATATCTGGTTAAAAAAATGATAAAAGAAATAAAAGTCTCAATATTAGAAAAGAACAAAATTGCTGAAAATACTTATGAAGTTAGATTTGCAAGACCTAAGGGCTTCAAATATATTGCAGGGCAATACCTAACCATCAGAGTAGACACGACAATCACCGACGGCAGAGGACCATCAAGAGCTTTCTCACTTTCTTCATCCCCGACCAACAAAAAATTTATTTCTACCTGTCTAAGACTTCCAAAAAAGGCAAGTGAATTCAAAGAATATCTTTTTGGAATTCCCCCACAAACAGAAGTTTTTATCAAAGGACCATTTGGAAAATTTAATCTCCCAAGAAAAACTAAAAAAACAATAGTAATGATTGCGGGAGGAGTAGGAGTTGTTCCATTTATTGGAATGCTTAGATATGCAACTGAAAAGAAAAGTAAACAAAAAATCAAACTTCTCTACACAGATAAAAGCGAAGAAAGAATGGCTTACTATGATGTATTAGTAGAATTAGAAGAGGAAAACAAAAACTTTAGTTTTGTAAACAGATTTAAAAGAGTGGACCCAGAATTCATCAAAGAAAATTGTGATATCCCCAACTCTTTATTCTATGTTTGTGGCAAGAAAGAATTGGTTGAAAACATCACAAAAATGTTAACGGCCCTCGGAGTGAATGAAGAAGATATTGTAATGGAAAAATACTAAAAGTTTTTTATTCATAATCTCTACACCATATTAATTCCTAGTGGGAGATGCTAGTCGACCCTTACATCAACGAGCAAAGCTCGACAAGATATCAAACCCTAATCTTTAAATACCCTAAATCCTCTCCACTTTTACATATCAGGTGCGGAAGGTCCAAACGACCCGGTAGCAAAAGTAACATCAGAGATGTTTCATTGAGAAAATTTCCTCGGAAATTCTCTAAACTCCTGAACCTAAATTATAATATGGAAACTAAAGAAAAAAAGCCAGCACTCGCTAGTGTACCTCAAGGTACTGAAGGTAAAGAAAATACTATTAGTGAAACAAAAAAGGAAGATCAAACAATTTTAACACCTCTCGAAGATTATATTAAAACTGCCTCTTATCTTGGAACAAAAGTGATTACCCCCACTATGAGGAAGTATGTTTACCGAAGAAGATTAGATGGTCTAGCAATTTTGAACACACTATTAGTAGACAAAAAGTTAGCCGATGGAATTGATTTTATTAAACAATATAAACCAGAAGAATGGACCCTAGTTTGTAAAAGGGAGGCTGGTTGGAGACCTGCAAAGATGTTCAGTGAATTAACAGGTGTTAGAATCTTCACAAAAAAATACCCTTCCGGAGTATTAACTAATACTGTTTTAGAAGATTTTATCGAAACAAAGATGATTGTAATCTGTGACCCATGGTTAGATAAAAATGCCCTGGCAGATGCAAAGAATATTAGAATCCCAGTTGCAGGAATTTGTGACACAAATAATCACACTACTAATCTTGACATTGTGATGATTGGGAATAATAAATCTAACAAATCTCTTGGGCTTTTCTTTTGGTTAATGGCAAGAGAGTATATGAAAACCCATAAAATTGACAAGCCACTTCCAACACTAGAAGATTTCGTTGGAGAAGATTTGATTTTAGAAGAACCAAAAAAGAAGAGATTAGCAAGAGAAAAGAAAGAAAGAGAATTAAAAACAGGGGAAAGCGCAATTGAGGAAAAAATGCGTTCTCTTGCAGAAAAGGCCGACGAAGAAGCAAAAGAAGTAATGAAAAAATCACAAGAAGAATCAATCAGGGTTGGCGAAGAGGTTGAAGAGGGCGTTTAGTCGTCTTCACAAACTTCTTTTTTAATCTTTTAAAAAACTTTATTATTACCAAATTAATTTCTTAGGGAATATAAATCTTTTAAACTTCTCTCGGAAACATTTATAAACCGATTTTTGCCAGTAGTACTATAAAATGAAAACTTTGGAGATAATATCCAAAGCTTCAATTAACAATTTTGAAGCTAGAATGAGCGCCCGACCCCTGTGTCGAGTGTGAGGATGATCAATTCTAGTTATGTCTTAAAGCAATGGAGCGATCTTTTTATCTAATTTATTTTAGATAAATATCAATCTATATTTTGATAGCAAATTTCAAGAGGTTACCTTTAATCTTTTGAAAGCAAAAGGATTTGTACATCGATTCGTCGGTGATTACATAAATTTGTTTAAATCCAGTTTATCCTGCTGGAGGATGCGGCTATTTGGTTTGGGCTTATGCATGCAAGTTTTTTCTTTGAATTTATTTGAAGGAAGGCGAACTGCTCAGTAACACGTAGTTAATCTGCCCTTAGGTCAAGGATACCCTCGGGAAACTGAGGTTAATACTTGATAAGAGTAAAATGCTGGAACGCATTTACTCCAAAACTCGGGCCTAAGGATGAGACTGCGGCTGATTAGCTTGTTGGTGGGGTAACTGCCTACCAAGGCGATGATCAGTACGGGCTCTTAGCGGAGTTGCCCGGAGAAGGAATCTGAGACACTATTCCTAGCTCTACGGAGTGCAGCAGCAGCGAATCATTTACAATGCACGAAAGTGTGATAATGCGAGCCAAAGTGTATTTCTTTTTGAAATACTTTTCTTCACTGTAAAAAGGTGGAGGAATAAGGACTGGGAAAGATCGGTGCCAGCCGCCGCGGTAATACCGACAGTTCAAGTCGCATCCAATTTTATTGGGTCTAAAACATCCGTAGCTTGCTAATTAAGTCCCTTGTGAAATCCTACGTCTCAAGCGTGGGGCTTGCGGGGGATACTGGTTAGCTAGAGATCGGTAGACGTAAGGAGTACACCGGAGGTAGTGGTAAAATACGTTAATCTTCGGTGGACTAACAATGAGCGAAGGCACCTTACGAGGACGAATCTGACAGTCAGGGATGAAGGCCAGGGGCGCAAAACGGATTAGATACCCGTGTAGTCCTGGCAGTAAACACTGCTCACTAAACATCGGGCCCTCTTCGGGAGGATTCGGTGCTGAAGCGAAGGCGAAGAGTGAGCTACCTGGGAAGTATAGTCGCAAGATCGAAACTTAAAGGAATTGGCGGGGAGACATACAACGAGTGACGCGTGCGGTTCAATTAGATTCTACACCGTGAACCTCACCAGGAGCGACAGCAGGATGAAGGTCAGTCTGAAGGGCTTACCTGACACGCTGAGCGGAGATGCATGGCCGACGTCAGCCTGTGCTGTGAAGTGACCTGTTAAATCAGGTAACAGGCGAGACCCGTGTCTATAATTACTACAGAAATGAGTACATTATAGAGACTGCCTTGGTAACAAGGAGGAAGGTGCGGGCTACGTTAGGTGAGTACGTCCCTAATCCCCTGGGCTACACGCGCGCGGCAATGGTATGTTCAATGAGATGCAACTCCGAAAGGAGAAGCTAATCCCTTAACGCATATCTCAGTCCAGATTGAGGGTTGCAACCCACCCTCATGACGTTGGAATTCGTAGTAATCGGATGTTAGCACCGTCCGGTGAATAAGTCCCTGTCTCTTGCACACACCGCCCGTCAAACCAACCGAGTTATGGAGGGATGAAGCCCTTTTGGGAAAAATCTTTTCATGATGAGGTAGGTTAAGTCGTCACAAGGTATCTGTAGGGGAACCTGCAGATGGATCACCTCCTATAAATTATTGCTAAAGCAAACTAGTTGCTCTTAACAGAGCAAAGATATTTCTTAGATTAATTAATGAACAACTCAATCTTTGAGGACTTCACAAACTTTTCTGATTTATATCTGTGAACTTCAGTTCGCCTAAATTGCCGACGGCAAGTAAATTTATTAAATTATATTAAGCAACAAAAATTGATCATCCAGCTTCATTTTGTCGTCGGTGCAAGAGACTCTTGCACCGTAAAACATACGGGCCTGTAGTCTAAAGTTGCGAACGAGTCGCATCGATGAGACAACATGCCCAAACAAGGGCCTGTAGTCTAGTGGTATAATACCTCGCTTGCACCGAGGATACCCGCGTTCGATTCGCGGCAGGTCCATTTAGCAGTACAGCGAAGCTGTATTGCAATTCACATTCACCCACACATTGTGGAATGAAGAAGCAGAGTAGCTTCTAAAAAAACTAACGATGAAGTTCGTAAGACGAATGAGCTTATGAATGGAGTTTGAGAATACGCCCTCGACAGGCGAAGACCCTTAGGGGTTTTAAATTCAATGAGAACAGCATAAAAGAATTCACTAAAGACATTCCCCCATTTATGGGGGAGTAAATGTGAAGGAAGACAGATTCCTATGAAACTATTAGACGGATAGCTTGGCTTAAATTTTGATGAAGGACGTGGCAAGCTGCGATATGCTCGGGTTAGGTGCATGCGACCTTTGACCCCGAGATCTCCGAATGCGAAACGCATACATCCCGAGAGGGAGAGCAACGCCGGGAATTGAAGCATCTTAGTACCGGCAGGAAAAGAAAATAATAATGATTCCCCTATTAGCAGAGAGCGAAAAGGGAACAGGGCAAGCTGAATCTCTCACGAAAGTGAGTAAGAGATGTGGTGTGATATAATGGCTAAGTCGTTGAGTTGAAGTTCCCTGGAAAGGGACGCTTTAGAGGGTGATAGCCCCGTAGATTAAAACGATATGTCAGTTCATAAAAGATTAGGGCGACTCGGATTAGTCGTCTGAATATGGGAGAATTAACTCCTAACCCTAAATAGTAATTTAAGTCCGATAGCGAACGAGTACCGCGAGGGAAAGCTGAAAAGTACTCTCACAAGAGAGTTAAAAGACTTGAAATCTAATAGTTACAAATCAGTTACGGCTCTATGGAGTTGTAACGTACGTTTTGAAGAACGGGCCAGGGAGTTTACCTTTGTGGCGAGGTTAATAAATGAAGCCGAAGCGAAAGCGAGTATGAAAATGCGTTAGTCACGGGGGTAAGACCTGAAGCCAGATGATCTAGTCCTGAGCAGGCTGAAGTTTTTCGAAAGAGAAATGGAGGGCCGAACCAGTGTTACGTGCATGTACTTGGATGACTTGGGACTAGGGGTGAAAAGCCACTCTAATCTGGCGATAGCTGGTTCCTGCTGAAATATGCCTTGGTATAGTTTGGTATAGTTTGTTTATGGGGTAAAGTCACAGATAAGTTTTGCAGAGCCTTATGGCTACGGAAACTTTTCTAACTCAGAACCTGTAAACTGCGTAATACCAGAGACAGCGGTGGTATGTAAGATACTACTACGAAACCCGAACAAGGGAGCCCGAAGTTAAGGTCCCAAAATATTTGCTAAGTGTAACGAAAGGAGTCTTCATTCTGAGACAGTTGGGATGTAGGCACAGAAGCCGCCACCATTTAAAGAAAGCGTAACAGCTCACCAATTGAGAATGGAGGCCCTGAAAATGGACGGGGCTCAAGCAAATTACCGATACTTCGGATACATCCAGTTGGATGTCATAGTAAGCAGGCGTATTAGTTGCGTCGAAGCTTCCACGTAAGTGGGAGTGGAGCGACTAGTAATGATAATCCTGGTGGGAGTAGGATCTGATCTTTCTGAGAACCGAAAGACGTCGAAAGGATACGGTTTCCTTGGCACTATCAATTAGCCAAGGGTTAGTCTGCGCCTAAGTCATATCTTAACTGAGTATGACGACGGGTAACAGGTTAATATTCCTGTACTTATTATTTTCGTTACGTTTTCAGACCGCTTTCGGATAAGTGGAATGCCGAAAGGTATAAGGAACAAGAATCTTATGGATTGTAATGAAGAGAAGTTTGAGAATTGTCCTGAATCTACTGAGTCCAAGAGTCAGTGAAAAATTTGAAAAATAGAGAATATTAAGCAGTACCAAGAACTGGCACTGGTATCCTAGCTGAGAAGGCTAAGACGTGAAGGGTTAACTAAGTTAAGGGAACTCGGCAGAAATAGTCCCGTATCTTCGGTAGAAGGGATGTCTATCTCTTTCCATGATTCATTGTGGGGAGAAGTAGATCACAGTAACAAGGATGGCACGACTGTTTACCAAAAACGTAGCTAAGCGCAATTCCGAAAGGATGAATATGCTTGGTGAAGTCTGCCCAGTGGTGGTGCCTAAAAGCTCCTTTCAAGGAGTGGAAAGCCCATCAAACGGCGGGCCTAACTATGAGGCTCTTAAGGTAGCGTAATGCCTTGTCATCTGAATGGTGACGTGCATGAACGGCTTAACGATGTTGTCACTGTCCCTAACTTAAACCCTCCGAAAGCATTTACCGGTGAACAGGCCGGTGTCGTCTAGTGGGAAGCGAAGACCTTATAAACCTTTACTGCAACCTGTTGTTGTGGTTTTACTATGAATGCTTAGAGTAGGTGGGAGCGTCGATGTTTGAGTTTTGGCTCAAGCGGAGCAAAAGTGTAACACCACCCATTTTTAATAGAATCACTAATCTTTCTGAGACAGCAATTGGCGGGCAGTTTGGCTGGGGCGGCACCCCGCAGAAAAGATATCTGTGGGGCCCAAAGACAAACTCATCCAGGTCGGAAATCTGGAGTAGAGTGTAAAGGCAAAAGTTTGTCTGACTGTATTTCGAAAAGCAAGAAATGCAGGAATGAAAGTTGGGCTTAACGAACCTTCGATGATTTTTAATGGATCACGAAGACGGCAGAAAAGGTACTTTAAGGATAACAGGCTTGTCGCCCCCGATAGTTCACATTGACGGGGCGGTTTGGTACATCGCTGTCGGCTCTTCCTATCCTGGGCGTGCATAAGCGCCCAAGGGTGTCGGAGTTCACGCATTAAAAGGGATCGTTAGCTGGGTTAAGAACGTCGTGAGACAGTTTGTATGATATCTACTAGATGTGTCGTTGATTGAGTGGAAGGACCCTCTAGTACGAGAGGAACGTGGGTTCGCAGCCTCTGGTCTACCAGTTGTTATGAGCAGGCTGGGCAGCTACGCTGTAACCGATAAGTGCTGAAGGCATCTAAGCACGAAGCGGTCCGCAAAACGAATCAACATATGCCGCAGTAAAAGACTGCGTTGATAGAGACGGAGTGTAAGCATTGAGCTTTTGCGATTTGTTCAGCTCGCGTCTACTAAAAGCTATACAAAAATATGTCTTCCTTTACAGAATTCTTTTATGCTGTTCTTATTTTGATTTTTAATCAAAAACATGAATCATTTTCAATGATACTTATTTTGATTTTTTTAAAAATATAAAGTATGAATTATCTTTCGTTTATCTCTGATTAATGAATGACAATCTTTGATTGACTTTGATGATACTTATTTTGATTTTTTTTAAAATAAATTACGAGTCCCTTATTTGTGAATAAAACATTAAAAGTATATTTCAACAATAAACAGAATTATTATTAAGATTTTTTATTTTCATCATACCATTTAAAAAATTATAAATTATTTAAATTTATCATCCACCCTCAAAACCCCACACACATTCACTAATTTTCCCTGAAGCGTAAAACTTTGGCGAAGCAAAGGTTGAAGCCCAGATCATCTCTCCAAAACTAATTCAATTTTATCCATATCTTCTAAGATATGTGAAATACCAACTTGTTGATTATCAAATTTAGTACTAGTTCCACTAACAATAGCATGTCTGAACTTTTTTATTAAATCTTTGTGAACCTTTTCTGCAAAATCTTTTACCGTCGAAGATTTGTCTAGAATCATTGGTTCATTTTCATTATTTGGGAAAATTCTAATTAAACCACTTAAATTCCAGATTTCTTTTTTTAATTCTTCAAATCCTTCTTCTGTAATTGTTGAAATTCCAATTACTTTGAGTTTGGGAAATTTCTTTTTTAGAATTTGTAAACCCTTCCGAGCTTTTTCTAAATCAATTTTATTCCCAATAATAATTGTTGGCTTATTTATTTCTGATTTATTTAGTTCTCCAATAAGTTCATCCAATTCATCAATTGGTTTTGATAAATCACTCATCAATAAAATTCCGTCAGTTTGTTTTACAATTCCAATTAATCTTTTTCCTCCACCAACATCTTCTGTTGCTCCTTTAATAAGGCCGGGCAAATCAACAATCTGAAAAGTTGCTCCATTAATTTTAATTGCTGCAGGAATTGGTTCAAGAGTGGTGAATTCATAACTTGCAATTTTTGTTTGAACTCCAGAAAGTTTTTGAATTAAAGAACTTTTTCCGACGCTGGGCTTTCCAACTAAAACAAGTTGTCTGTCACCTTGTTTTTTAACCCCAAGCCAATCTTGATGTTTTATTTCTGATTTTGTTTTCGTTTTTGTTGCCTGGTCTCTAACCCATTTTCTAATTTCTCCATAAGGACCAGTATTATATTTTGGCATTTCATCTAAAACTTTCTTAATTTCCTTAAGTTTTGCCCGACCATCAAGATTTTTTAATCGTTGCTTGATAAGACGCATTTGTATAATATGTGGTATTGCCATGTTAGTTAAATTGACATAGATCTCCCCAGAAAGGAGGAAACTTTATGCTAAATTTAGAATTTTTCGAATAAAGATTCCTCTACAAAGGCCGCTTTCTAATTCCTTTAATAGTTCTTTATCCATATTGTTAACACAAAAAGAGAACTTATAAATTTAACTAAAAATCTCCTTTTTTGCAAAATTTTTATCTAAAAGACCCACCATCCCTTATGTTACCCTAAATTGAACCCTATACTACTGGAAACCGAACCTTATACTTCTCTGATTAAACCCCATATAAACCAAAAAATACCCTACCTAATCGCCAAAATTACCCTATCATCCACCCATTTTACACTATACATCAATAATAAGTATCATTTACATCATTTCTAAACATTTATAAGGTAAAATACATCTATAGTAAGTAATGATAAAGTCCAGTGTAGCCATTGCTTTAATTGAAAAACTAACTGCCAAAATAAGCCTTGCAGAGCAAAGAAAAAGAGACTTAATTCAATATTCTAA
>JANLHN010000007.1 GCA_024654505.1 Nanobdellota archaeon
TTCTCCTAGATATGTTCTGTTTGTTAGGATTTTTTTTATTCCATTTGTGGAGAGGGCAAAATTCTTTGCTAAAGAGTTTAGAGAGTAATTTCTTGCAAGGAAGGTTTTGAATAGGGAATGAACTCTAGATGCTTCCTCATTTTGAATTAGTTTCCCATCCAATACTTTATAACCTAAAGGTGCTCTAGTCATTAATATTCCTTCGGTGGCCTTCTTTGCCATTCCCTCTTTTTGTTTTCCTTTAGAGTTTTGGTTATATTTCCTAAAAGAATCAAGAATTTTCCAGTCTATTTTTTCGGAGAGATATTCTTCAAGGGTTTTGGGGTCAATTGGGGCAAAGGAAGCACAGACCAGGCATAGGGGATTTCCAAAAAGAGAAAGGTTTTTCGTATCAAAATATCCACATTTTTTGCAGTTCATTTTATAAGCTGTCTATAGGTGATTTTATTTTTTTAAGTTCTTCTGAAGAGATGTGGGTGTAAATTTGGGTTGTTGAAAGATCTGCATGGCCTAATAACTCTTGAATTTTCCTTATGTCTGTGTTGTTTTCTAATAAGTGGGTGGCAAAACTGTGACGAAGAGTATGACAATGTGTATCTTTCAAAATTCCGGCCCTTTTTGAGGCTAAAGAGACAATTTTTTGGAGGTTTCTGGAGGAGAGGGGCCTTTTGGTGGAGGAGTTTGTAAATAAGTATTCATTATTAAGTTCTTTTTGCTTTTTTACTTGTTTTTGGAGGTCTCTTTGTAGAAACATGGGGATATTAAAAATTCTATCTTTCCTTCCTTTTGCTTGGCGGATTTGCCCTATTTTTTCTTCAAAATTTAAAGAGTCTACTTTTAGAGAGAGTAGCTCTGATACTCTTAGGCCCGCCGCATAGATTAGGGAAACCATGAGTTTGGATTTTTTTGTGTCTAGTGCTTCTAAGAGTTTTTTAACTTCTTCTTTTGTTAAAACTATAGGTATCCTTTTTTCTCTTTTGGGGCGCTTTATACTTAAAGTTATATCTTTTTTTAAAATTGTTGAAAAAGAATATTTTATTGCTGATAGAAAAAGAATTGCGGTAGATGCCGAGCTCCCTTCCAAGTTTTTAGCAATATACTCTTTAATATCATCTTCTTCTAATTTATCTGGATCTTTCCCACAAAAAGTTAAAAGTTTTTGATTTGAATCAAGATAGTTCCTCAAAGTATAATTTGAATTTTTTGAGATTTTTAATTCTACTTCTAACTTTCTTAGAAATTCCTCCTTTTCCATTTATTTGGTTGTGCGAACTTGTTTATATAGTTTTGTGATGAGGAGGGTTAAAACCCTCAAAAAGCAGTGCTTTTTAGAGGAAAATGGGGTTCGCACAATGTATATTGTACGAACTTTAAGGGGTTTTGGAGGTTTTGAGGAATTTAGGAAGGTTTGTGTTTCTAAGAGCTACCAAATTCTGTCTTTGTGTGGAAGGTTGTGCACTTAGGTTAGCTTAGTGCATGGGAAGTTGTATTAATTCTTTTGGGGTCTGGAGGAATTATAATTTCTAGGGTTTAATAAATTCTGTTTTTTGTTTGGAGTTGTGCACTTAGGTTAGCTTAGTGCATAAATAAAAATGAAGAAGGGTCCAAACAATGTTTGGACAAAAAAAAGAAATTAAAAAATAGAGGGTTTATTTCTTGTTGAATATCGCCAAGACTAAACTCAATATAGCTCCAATAACTACAACCCATCCTGCGATGATAGTGATAACTGAAGGGATTTCTGGAATTTCTAGAACTCCTTGAATCATCCCAGAACCAACTGCAAGAGATACAATTATTCCAACTATCCAAGTGAATAGGCTAATTAGATTATCTTTCATTTTTTTACCTCCTTTTTTCTAATTTTCTTCTTGTAGCATAATGGAAAAAAACCATTGCCACTAGAAAAATGATTATAAGTGTAATAAAATAGGTAGGGGTTAATTGAGAGGTATAACCGAAATATTCCCTAATTGCTATAGATGTTTGGGCGGTGTCTGGATTAAGACTGCAAAAAGTCCATTGGGGAGTGGGGTTTGGAACTAGGGGGGAAACCTTGCAGGGAATGAGGGGCATTATTAAAGATCCTATAAAAAAAGCTATTGAAAGGAATGTAGAGAACATCAGCTTCTTTTTGAAAATCATAAGTATTAATAGAAATTCCTCTTTATAACTTTATTGATTTTATAAGGATGAGAATTTGGTTATGAGGGGATGAGAAATTGAATAAAATAGGGGTGTTTGGACAGCGAAACAATAATTAAGCTGTTATTATTAAAATTTTGTTGTCCAAACAGGTGTTTAGAGATTATTGGGGGATTTTAGGAGTCTTTTAATTTTATCGACGAGAATTGCCCTGTTTATGTTTTGGACGGGGGGAGATTTTTATTGTTTTTTGGGGAGGATTTTAGGGTGGGTGAGTGTTTAGAAGAGATTTTAAGAAATAATGCGAAAGATTTATATATCTTCTTTCTTAGGAGTGTTTAATATGTTTAATTTTTTTTGGAAAAAGAAGAATGTTGAGAAGTTAAGAGATGAGGTGAGAGATTCTTTTAGTCATGTTAAAAAAGATTTTGGGAAAGTTGGTGAATGGATAAGACATATCGACGATAAACACAACACCCATAAAGAGGAGATTCAGACTATAAAAGAGGCCATTCTTTCGCTACAAGGAGATTTAATTGAGATAAAAGATTTTATTTCTTTCTTTGGACCCCAGTTGTCTAAGGGGTTGTCCAAACAAACACCAACAAGTGTGGTTAAACAGATGTCTGGGGGTGGTGTTCAAACGGTTGTGCAAACGGCTGTTCAAACAGGTATTTTAGACAATTTAACTGTTATGGAGAGGGCAATTGTCTGGGCCTTATTAAATTCTGAAATGAGGTTAAGTTATGAGGATCTTGCAGCATTACTTGGAAAGGATAAAAGTACAATTAGGGGCCAGATAAATGCTATAAAACAGAAAAGTGGGGGTCTAATTGAAGAAGTGAGAGAAGCTACAGGAAAGAAAAGGCTCTACATTCCTGAAGAAGTACGTTCAGAAGTGATAAAAAGTGTAAAAGTGAAGGTTAAGGGGCCAAAAAAGGAGAAAAATAGGAAAAGTGAGAGTTAAGAGGAGTCCAAATAAGTAAATGGGTGGGAGAAAAGTGAGAAAAATCAGAAGGGGAGATATGAGATAGAAAGAGATTTAGAGGAAATGTGAGTGAAAGAGAGAATTTTTATAAAAAGTGAGTGAAGGGTTATTCGGTTAACCGAGTAAGGAGCATATTTATAGATTATATCTCCCTTAAGTGGGTAATGGTGTCTAAATTAGTAATATTTTTAAGATCTTGGGAGATTTTTAGGAAGATTGTTTTGTTGTTTTGTTTAATTTTATCTATAGGAACCCCCTTTTTAATGAGTTTATTAATATAATCTCTTACTGAAGATTCACTTAAATTTAGCCTTTCTGAGAGGAGTTTATAGGTAATTTGAGTGTTATTTTGGTCTTCTAAGAGGTATATTTCACTAAAAACAACCATCTCTTGAGAAGTCAGTTTTTTGAATTTTATTCTGATACCTCTCTTTAAACTGTCTAAAGAGGCCAAAACTTCGTTTGCCTTCCTAAAATCTGAAATAATAGGGTTTTCAAAGGGTATTTCGTTGTGTCTGTCTGTCTGTCTGTCTGTCTGTCTGTCTGTTGGAACCCCCCTGTTTCCTATGGAACTTTGAAGATTTGGGTTGTAGGAGACTTCTAAAGGTACATTTTGAGAAGTGTTTGTCTGTTTGTCTGTTGGAGTCCTTTTTTCCGCGGTGGGAGACCCCTTGTTTGTCTGGAGAGTGTGTAGCTCTAATAGGCCTTCTCTTAAAAGATTTATTTCTTCTTTTAAGGATTTTATTTCTTCTTTTATCTTAAGAAATGCCTCTTTTATAAGGTCCATATTTTCTTAGGGGTCAAAGAGTTTATAATAATGTTTGTTTTGGAAGATATAGGTTGGCTATTGGTGTTTACTATATGCTTTGTGGGCTTGATTTGAAATCCTCCACCTAGACCTTTTTGAGTAAATTATGCCTGTAGGACTTTTAGTAATCCTTTTTACTAAGTCTTTTGATTCTAGATCTAAGAGGATTTTTTTTATAAACTCTTCATCTCTAGCTAATTCAGTGGCTATGTTTGAAGTGAATATTTGTTTGGGAAAAATTGAAAAAAGGTGGAATAATATCTGTTCAGATATTTTCTCTCTTTTTTGTTTAGAAATTGGTGGCATCTTAATTTATTAAATTATTGGTATTATTAAAATCTACGCCCACACCCCGAATCGAACGGGGATGCCCCGAAGAGCGCAGGGTTCGAGCCTGCTGCAATACCATTATGCTATGTGGGCAAGGAATTTAATGATGTATTTTTAGAATTCTTGAAGTATATAAAACTCTTGATTATTCTTTTATATCAAAAGAAGGGAGTCTTATATGGATTGGAAGGCCGAGTTCTTCTTCGATTTCTATGGCCCTAACCGAGGCTCTTTGGAATATAGAGTTCATTAAAATAATTTGTTCTTTAGATTCTACTTTCTGGGAGTTGATATTTTTTTGTATGTCTTTTAGGGTTTTTTGGTCTGAGGATATAAAAAGAAGACCTTCAATACTCACGTTACCCAAACCCCCATAATTTATTCCAAAGCCATACTTTACTTTTAGTGTGTCTTTTGCCTCTTTTATTTTTTCTACAGAGATTATATGAATATTTGTTTTAATTTCTAATTTACCATCAAAATCTTCTACTCTTTCTCCATTTACTTTTGTTATCCTCGACCCCATTAATTTTAATTCTGCCATATTATGATTTAAAGAAAGGAGTTTATAAATATTTGTAATCAAATCAGATCTTCTTCCGAAACAACTATAAAATCACCAACGGCGATTACTGCATTGTGAGGTATTAGGGCCTCTTTATCTTTTGTCCTTTCTAATGATAAATTTGCTGTGTAAGTTGTTAAATCTTTTAAAATAATATGAATTAACTCTCCTGTCCTTGCTTCAAAGGTAATGTCTTTTACAATACCTAATTTTTTACCTTCTTTTGTTACAACTTGTTTATTTAGTAATGCTTTAAAGGGTTTTTTCTCCATGAAGGAATTAGATTAAAATTCTTTATAAATCTTTCTTTTAGATTTTTATTAAATGATAGTAGTAATTAAGTATAAAATAAGATCGTTTGTCAAATTTACAATTATTAATTTTTTGATGATAGGGATTGTACGAACTTTTATAATACATTCCCCTGACCCTATCATTTCTATTGGAAAGTTTTTTAAATGTATTGAAAGATTCTGTTTTTAATTTTTTTAATTTTTTATTTATAAATATTTATATATTATTATATATATTATATATTATATATATAATAATATATACTTTATATTATATATATTCAAATATAGTTATTTAAACAAGATAATAAACAAAGTATTATTGTTAATAACTTATTTCCTTTGGAGGAGAAATGAGGGGGTAGGTCCTTTTTGATGAATAATTTCTTTTTCGACGGCAAAGAGAAATTTTATAGAGAAATAGTATTACAATCAAAAAAAGGAGTTCTACAAGAAATAGAGGTAAGGAAAGTGATATTTCTAGTATATGAAACTTTAAATAGTCTATTGTTTAATTTTGTTTATGGTTTTGGAAGAGGTGGGTTATGAGTGTTGAATTAGGAGATATTTTTAATTCTGCAGTAAATAATAGCCTTTTTGAAAACAAAAGTGTGCTCCAAGTTCGTTATACCCCTGAATCCATACCTCACCGGGATGAACAGATAAAGATGCTTGCAGGAATATTAGCATCTTCATTAAGGGGGGAGAGGCCAAGTAATCTTTTTGTTTATGGAAAAACAGGTACTGGGAAGACTCTTTCTGTTCAATACGTTCAAAATGAGCTTTCTAAGAAGGCAGAAGAGTTAGATGTGGATGTTAGGTTTGAATATTTAAATTGCAAATTAAAAAAGGTGGCAGATACGGAATATAGGATCTTAGCTGCTCTAATTACCCAATTAGGTGGAAGTGTTCCATCTACAGGTCTTCCCACAGACCAGGTATGGGCAAGGTTTTTGGAATTAATAGATAATAAAAAACAATTAATAATCTTTATTTTTGATGAAATAGACCAGGCCATTAAAAAAATATCAGATAATTTTCTTTATTCTTTAACAAGAATCAATCAAGAACTTAATTTAGCTCAAATTTCTATAATTGGTATCTCTAATGATGTAACTTTTTTAGAAAATATAGACCCTAGAGTTAGATCCTCTTTAGGAGAAGAAGAATTTGTTTTCCCTCCTTATAATGCCTTACAATTAAGAGACATCCTAAACAATAGATGTAAAGATGCGTTTAAAAAAGAGGTAATTTCTGAGGGCGTTATTGAAAAATGTGCTGCTTATGCCGCTAGAGAACATGGAGATGCTAGAAGGGCATTAGATTTGTTAAGGATTGCGGCAGAACTTTCGGAAAGGGACGGAAAAAGTAAAGTTTCAGAAGAATATATTGATTTAGCCAATTTAAAAATGGAAAGGGATAAGATTTTAGATATAGTAGAAAGTGAACCCAAACAATTTCAATTGGTACTTTATGCTATAATGAAATTAGATAAATCTGCAAAAGATGAAAATTCAAAGAAATTCTACACAGGAGATGTTTATAATAGCTATCAAGAGTTATGTATTAAGACAAAAACCGATGTATTAACTCAAAGAAGGATTTCAGATATTTTGGCGGAAATTGATATGTTAGGTCTTATTAATGCAAAAATAATTTCTAAAGGAAGACATGGAAGGACAAGAGAGATAAAATCTTCAATACCCTCAAGTTTATTTAAAAAAGTAGAGGCAATCTTATTAGATTCTCTCTGTCTTTAAATAAAACAACTTAAAATATCCTAGAGATATCCCTGAGGACAATTCCCAAAATACCATGTGAAATGGTTCAATAGAGAATTGTTTTCGCACTGAGGACAATTCCCAAAGGAATGTAGTTTCCTCAATTTTATCAAAATGGCATCAAAAATAATGACTTTGTGTATGGGAAAGGGCTTTTTATTAGATAAAGAGATGTTAGATTTCCTTTCTGGCTTGACTGAAGAGGGTGTGGAAGATGTTATAGATGTTCTGGGAAACTTAAAACTTGGAGAAAGAGTCATTACTAAACGATTATTTATAGAAAATTTTGAAAAAATTCGTAATTTTTTAATAGAACTTCATGGAGAAACGGAAATTAAGACTTTTTTTGAGGGATTAGGATATACAAAAGAAGATACCCAAGAAAAAGTCTCGGAAGAGGGGGCCCCCCTTAGGCCGGGAAAAGTAAAACTCATATCTTCTCCTGCATTTCCCCAAAAAAAAATAGAAGTTAGAGATTTTGTTGACCATTTTAGGTCTAGATATGAGTATATGAGAGATGTTTTGAGCTCCGCAGATGTTGAAAATCTTAGTTCTATAAGAAAAATTGGTTCTGAAAGAGGAAGTTATACTATAATTGCTATGGTCGTAGAAAAAAGAATAACAAAAAACAAAAATCTTTTTATAAAAGTAGAGGATTTGTCGGGGAATATTATGGTTTTAATAAACCAGAACAAGAAAGAGGTTTTTGAAAAGGCAAAAGACTTATTATTAGATGATATTGTCTCTTTTAATGTAACTGGGACAAAAGAAATGTTGTTTGCGAATGATATAATTTTCCCAGAAGTGATTTTAGCAGAAAAAAAGTATAGTTCTTTTGATGAATGTGCTGTTTTTTCCTCTGATTTTCATGTTGGTTCCGCAAAATTTTTAGAAAAGAACCTTTTAAAATTCATAAGGTGGCTGAATGGGGTAGAAGGTGACAATTTACAAAGGGAATTGGCTAAAAAGGTGAGATATCTTTTTTTAGTGGGAGATAATGTAGATGGTATTAGTGTATTCCCCGGCCAGGAAAAAGAACTTAAGATTCTAGATCTAAACAAACAATATGAAAAATTGGTAGAATTACTAAGATTAATCAGAAAAGACATTAAAATTATCATTTGTCCTGGGCAACACGACGCAGTTTGGATAGGTGAGCCTCAACCAATAATTGGAGAGGATTGGGCCCCAGGCCTTTATAGTATGGAAAATGTAACTCTTGTTCCCAATCCTGCATGGGTAGAGATTGATGGAAATTTTAAAGTTTTGATGTATCATGGGGCGAGTATGCATGGAATAATAGAAGAAATTCCAGAACTTAGATTAAAATATGGACATGACAGCCCTACAATGGTTGTTAAAGAAATGTTAAAAAGGAGACATTTAGCCCCTATGCATGGATTATGTGATTATATCCCTTGCAAAAAAGACCCTCTTTTAATATTTCCAATTCCAGATATTATTGCTACAGGAGACCAACATAGGAGTGAGGTGGCAGTTCATAATAATATTCTTTTAATTGCCTCTTCTTGCTGGCAAGAAAAGACGGCTTTTGAAGAAAAAGTTGGAAATAATCCAGAACCATGTAAGGTACCAATTCTTAATTTAAAAACTAGGGAGATTAAAATATTAGACTTTTCTGATGATGTTAAAGGGGGAGGGGAATAAAATGGATAATAGGTTAAATGTTGAAGACACAGAGAAATATTTTGAAGAGCTAGGCAACAGGGTGAAAGAGGAATACATTATTGCTAATGGGGCGAGGTCGAAAGGGTTAGACCCTGTTAATCGTGTTGAAATTCCCTTAGCAATGACTATGGCAGAAAAGTCTGTAGGGTTAATAACCACCATTTACCCAGACCTTCCTGTAGAGTCAATTACTGAGCGTATGCTTCAATTAGAAAAAGAATATGGTCAATTAGATACTTCTGTTAGTTTTTTTATTGCGAAGGAAATTGCGGAAGAGAAGTTTTGTAAATTTAAAGATCAATTAGAGGCAATTGATGCCGGTCTTAGGGTAGGTTTTGCATATATTACTTTAGGGGTTGTGGCATCTCCAATAGAAGGATATACTGGCCTTGAGCTAGGGAATACTAGGGATGGTAAAAAATATTTTATTGCAAGTTTTAGTGGACCTATACGGTCTGCAGGAACTACTGCAACCTGTGTGTTTTTAATGCTTCTTGATTTTTTAAGAGAACATTTTGGTTATGCAAAATATGATCCCGATGAAAGAGAAATAAAAAGATATGTAACTGAAAATAGAGATTATCATGAGAGAGTGACTAATCTTCAATATTTCCCTACAGAGGAAGAGATGACATTTTTAGCTAAAAATTTACCAATACAAATTTCTGGAGATCCTACAGAGAAATTTGAAGTTTCTAATTACAAAGATTTAGATAGAGTTTCTACAAATTTCATTAGGGGAGGTATGTGTCTTACTTTTAGTGAGGGGCTTGCACAAAAGGCACAAAAGGCAATGATGAGGTTAGAGTCCCCAAAAAAAGCGGGACTTAAATGCACTGGGTGGGATTGGCTTAAAGATTATATTGAGTTACATAAAAAGAGAGAAAAAGGAACAAAAGATGTTGTTGCAACTTATATCAAAGATTTGGTGGCGGGAAGACCTGTTTATGGTCACCCTGGTGCTGCCGGAGGATTTCGATTTAGATATGGGAGAAGTAGAGTTGCGGGTTTCTCTGCAGTTTCAATTCACCCAGCTACAATGGGAATCACAAATGGCTTTTTATCTCATGGAACTCAATTGAAAATTGAAAAGCCTACAAAGGGGTGTATTATAACTTCTTGTGATAAAATTGATGGACCTATAGTTAAATTGAGGAATGGATCTGTGAGAAGAATTTCAGATTTTGAAGAGTCAAAAAGAATTTATAAAGATGTTGAAGAAATAATCTATTTAGGAGATATTCTCTTTCCCTTAGGAGATGTTATAGATAGAAATGCGGCATTACCTAAACCAGGTTATGTTGAAGAGTGGTGGGAGTTAGATGTGGATGAAAAAACAAGTGTTATTGGTGAAAAGAAAGATTTTGATTCTTTCAAATTAAGTTTGGAAAAGGCTGAGGAAATCAGTAAGAAATATTTTGTTCCTCTCCATCCAAAATATATATTCTATTGGAACCAAATATCTTCAGAGGCCTTTTTTGAATTAATGAACTGGATAAAAAAGGCAGTTTGGAAGGGAGGAGGGGAGGGAAAGTTAGTTTTTCCTTGGGAGAATTCTATTAGAGAAGAATTTGCCGCGGCAAAAAGGGCATTGGAAATTTTGGGAGTGGAACATCAAGTAGTCTTAGATAATATAGTTCTTGATAAAGACTCCAAACCTTTTTTAATAAATATAGGTATATATAATTTAGCTGATGGAGAAAGTCTAAAGAAAAAATCTATAGATATAATAGAAAAAGCCAAAGGTATAGAAAATGTCTTAGAAATTATAAACCTTCTTTCAAATTATAAAATAAAAGATAAGGCGGGTACATTTATCGGGACTAGGATGGGTCGTCCAGAAAAGGCCAAACTTCGTAAGTTGACTGGTAGTCCAAATGTTCTCTTTCCTGTTTCAGAACAGGGAGGGAGATTAAGAAGTGTCCAGGCAGCGGTAGAATTAGGATATATTCGGTCAGATTGGCCCCTTTTTCATTGTAATTGTGAGCCTGGAGGTTATGAAACTCTTTACCCGATTTGTGAAAAGTGTGGAGAAAAAACTATAAGAAAATATTATTGTAGAGAATGTAGAAAAGTGATGGACGCTGAATGTAAGGATCATGAACGTAGTAGTCCTTCTTCTCGGAGGAATATTGATAGTAAACATTATTTTGAGAATGCTGCAGAAAAAATAGGGTATAAAAATTATGAAATTCCTCCTTTAATTAAGGGTGTGAGGGGAACTAGTAGTGAGGGTCATGAGGTAGAACATTTAGCAAAGGGGATTTTGAGGGCCAAATATAATTTAGCAGTGAATAAAGATGGAACTGTGAGATATGATGGAACTGAAATTCCCTTGACTCATTTTAAACCTTTTGAAATAAGAACAAGTTTAGAGAAATTAAAGGGTTTGGGTTATACAAAAGATCTTTATGGAGAGCCCCTTCTAAGGGAAGATCAAATCTTAGAATTGAAGCCTCATGACATTGTACTTCCCTCTTGTTCCGTTACTACTGATGAAAAAGCCGATGATGTTTTTTTTAATCTAGCGAATTTTGTAGATGAGGAATTAGAAAAATTTTATGGTGTTAAAAGATATTACAATTTAAAGTCTAAAGAAGATTTGATTGGACACCTTGTTGCTTGTATGGCTCCCCATAATTGTGCAGGTGTTATTGGGAGAATAATTGGATTTAGCGAATTACAAGGTCTTGTGGCTAGCCCTTATATGCATGCAGCTATGAGGAGGGATTGTGATGGTGATGAGGCCGCAGTTATGTTATTGATGGATGTCTTAATTAATTTTTCTAGGAAATTTTTGCCTAGCCATCGCGGAGGAACTCAAGATGCCCCTTTAGTTTTAAATGCGAGAATCCGTGCAGGAGAGGTTGATGACCAGATTTTGTCTTTTGAGGTTTGTGACCATTATCCTTTAGAAGTTTATCGTTTGGCTGAGCAAGGAAAGCACTCTTCTGAATGTAAAATTGAAACAGTATCAGATAGGTTAAAAGAAGGAAGGGACCCCTTTACATCTACAGGATTTACTCATGACTCTAGTGATTTCAATTTAGGTGTTCTGAATGGGGCTTATAAAATTTTACCTACTATGAGAGAAAAAGTTGAAGGGCAAATGGAGTTAGTGGGAAAGATTAGGGCAGTAGACACTGAAGATGTAGCAAGACTAATTATAGAGAGACATTTTATCAGAGATATAAGGGGAAATCTTAGAAAGTTTTCCCAACAGAGGTTCAGGTGTGTGAAGTGTAATGAGAAATTTAGAAGACCTCCCTTAATAGGAGTATGTACAAAATGTGGAGGAAAAATAATATTTACAATTAGTGAGGGTTCAATTAAAAAATATTTAGATCCTGCAATGGTTTTGGCAGTGAACTATAATATTTCTGCATATACTAAACAGGGGATGGAATTGACAAAAATCTATATTGAAAGTATATTTGGAAAAGAAAAAGATAAACAGGTTGAGTTAGAGAAGTGGTTTTAACTTTGTTAAAACCTCATGTTTTTCTCACATGCTCAAAAAGAAGTGGTTTTAAATTATTCCAAATTGACGGCTGTGCCATAATTAGAGTCTTTGATTCTTCTAATAGGACTCTGTTTACTTAAGTTTCACTGCGGTTCCGTAAGCAAGCATCTCAGCAGCACCTTGCATTATCATAGAAGTTGCGTATCTTATTCCAATGACTGCGTCGGCCTTTAGGGCGATTGCTTCGTTAACCATTCTGTTAAATGCTTCTTCTCTTGCTTGGGTTGTCATTTCAGTGTAAGATTTGATTTCTCCTCCAACAATATTCTTTAGTCCAGCCATGATATCTCTTCCAACATGTCTCGCCCTGATGGTGTTTCCTTTAACTACTCCAAGGACTTGTATAACTTTTTTCCCTGCGATTTCTTCTGTGGTAGATGTAATTATTTCTTTCATTATTTTTTATCCCTCCTTTTTTCTATTGTATCTTCTTCTTTTCTAAAAAAGATTAATGCTAATCCTAAAATAATAATTATTAAAGAGGGCAAAATGATGTGTGTTTTTGTATATATTATTATACCTATTACAACTCCTAGAATTCCTATAATAAATTGTTCTTGTCCCATCTACTTTTTTAAGAAGAGTGGTTAATAAATGTTTAGAAAACTGGTCGGGATTCTTGGAGTTGTTTAGTCATAATCTATTTTTTGAAGACTTTAGATTCTTTTAAGGCAGTTTTTACATAATCTTCTAAATCTTCTCCTATATTCTCTATCCATTTATACTCTTTTTGCGTTTTATCTAAATTGACTTTAAAATCTTTGTTTATAGGGTGTACTAAATAAACTCTTGAAACATAATGAACTCCTGTTTTAATGTTGGGAAATGCCGTTTTTTTAAAAATAGGATCATATACACCTACAAGCTTACTGATGTTAACATCTAAACCTATTTCCTTTTTTATTAGCCTTTTAACAGCCTCTTCTGGTAATTCTCCTTTTTTTTGTCTCCCTCCAGGGATCCACCATTTTCCTTTTGCTGGTTCTTGTGTTCTTTTTCCTACTAACACTTTTTTATTATAAACTATTATTGCATCAACAGCACTAATTATTGAATTTTCAATTATTTGTTCATAAAGCTTTTTTGGGATTAATTTTTTAACCATCTTCTTTTTTGTCAAAAATGATTAATAAACCTTTATATAAATAGTTACGAAGTCTTATTGATTTATTTTAATTATAAACTTAGAAAAATGGAATATAAAATAATATTGTAGGAACTAGAAGGGCTCCCATTAGAAAACTTCTTCTAACTTGAAGTTCTATACAAGTTAATCCTATGGTTGTTGCTATAAAGAATACTAAGAGCCCAAGGAAGCCAGAGAAGACTGTGACAATTATTGTTAGGACTATTAAAATAGTTATAGAGATTTTTGTGTAAGAAATTTTGTGAATATTCCTTGCAAATATTTTTGATAGAGTAATTGTTAGAGGATAAACCATCATAGTAGATATAGCTATTACAGAAAAGATGATTATTAATTCTCTAAGACCTATATTTGTTATTTGGTTTAACGCAACTACAGCACCAGTTCTTGTTTTTTGTAAGAGAAAGAGGGTTACAAATGAAATGGAAATTACTAAGGTGTTAATTGAGCCCAGGAGGATTAAAAATTGCTCCCTATTCAACTTCCCCCCAATCCTTGATCCAATTACTGCTGCCTGGCTGCTGCCAAGTCCAGGAAATAAAGAACATAAAGGGGAGACTAAAAGAGTTATTATTGTGGGTTTTATTAATTCTTTTTTTAGAATAGGAATCTTTTTTGTTTCTTGAGGAGGGACCTTTATACCAGATTTTATTGAAGCAAGGAGGGTCGAAGAACCAAAGAGGCCAGTTAGCATAGGGAGAAGAGGTTGGTCTAAGTTTAAATTTAATGAGGCTAAACCAAAGAACCCCACTAAGAGGAAGATAATCAAAGATTTTATTTTGGCTTCTCTTTCACCCAAGAGAAGAAAAATAACTATCCAAATCAAAAAGAACGCCATCATTCTTTGTAAGAAGGGATAGATTATTGGGATAAGAAGAATAAAGAGGGGAACAATTATTATTAAAGATATAATGGCAAGGGTAGACCCTATAAGTGTTAATCTTAGGGCGTGATGTCCATGACCTCTCAAAAGGAGTTTGTGGCCAGGGAGAACTCCCAACCCTGTATCTTCATCTGGAGCTCCAAGAAAGATGGATGGAATAAAATCAATAAATGTGTGGGTAATTGCCATGGAAGTTATAAAAATTATAAAATTTGTTGGAGAAATTTTTAATATTAGGGGAGAAAAGAGGATTGTGGTTGCTACGAGATTGATATGAATTCCCGGAATGAGCCCGGTAAATGTACCTGCAACTATTCCTAATAAGGTAAAAAGGAATAATTCTATTATCATTTTATTTATTTCTACTCTATCATAGAGTATCTGACAATTTTGTCGATGAGTATCTGACTTTCGTTTTTGTAAATCTCTTTTTTCCCAGAGAATTCTATAGGGTCTCCAGTTTTTATATCTAAATCTTTTTCATTGAAGATAATTAATTTTTCCTTAAAATTCTCTAATCTAATAGTTATTTTATCTGGAGAGAAACTTATTGAAGATACTTCTCCTTTGAAAGTTTTTCCAGAATTTTGAGCTATTGCAATTAGAAGGAGAACACCAAGAATCGAAACGAGAAATAGTATTTTTTTTAATTTCATCTTGTTTGAAACTCTATGACATCTTTGTCTTTTAAGATGTGTTCTAATCCAATAATTTGTCCTCCAAACCTCGATGAAGGTCCCCAAATTCTTGCTCTTTTTATTTTCTTAGAAATTCCTTTAAGAATCTTTTCTGCCGCATCTTTAAAGGTTGAACCTACTTTTAGAATCATAGGCTCTTTGCTAGCCTCCTTTTTTGGTTCCTTTGTATATACTCTTATAATTGGGAATGTTTGAAATATTTCTTTTTTTAAGTTATTTAATTCTTCTATAGAGGGTTTTTGTGAAAAGAAGTGGTAATTATATTTTTTATATTTTGAGTCTAGGGTGGCTTTTATTTTCCTTTTCTCATTTTCAGATAATATATCTTCTTTATTAAATATTAAAATTATCTTTGCTTTTGTTCTATAAAGAAATTCTTCTGCTTTTGGGATTTGGGACAACTCATCGACCACAAATAAAAGTGTGTCTGTTCCATTTGTAAAATTTTTATCATGGCTTGGGAATGCAGGGGCATCTATAATTTGGATAGGAGCATCTTCAAATTTGAAGGTTCCTAGCTGTGGTTGGTGTGTTGTAAAGGGATGTGGTGAAATTTTAGGGTTTAACCCTGTTAGTATTTTGAATATTGTCGACTTTCCAGTGTTTGGGAATCCTGTAAGAACACATTGCATATCTGCTTTTTTTACTCCCGTTTTAGAAGATTTTCCAGCCTTCTTTTGTTTTTCGATGCTTTGGTTTAACTTTTTCAATCGGTTTGTTAGATTCTTTAGCATATTCTCTGAGGATTTGTGTTTTGGACATTCCTTTATCATAATTTCTAAACAAGAGATTCTTTCTTCATCCGTTGTTGCCTTATGAAATTCTTCTTCGGCCCTTTGGTAAAATGGTGACTGGTTTGTTGATGCCATAAGATTATTAAAAGAAGGATGTTTAAGTAAATTATGGAAAGCAAGCCCTTTTTATTATTCTCTCTAGTTTTAGCAACAATCCTCTTTCTTTTTGTAGGGGTTTATGGTTTAGGTTGGGGGGAGTTTAGTGATGAGAATGGAAGTTCTGGAGAATCAAATATCTCTGGAGAAGAGGTCTCTGGAGGAGTTAACACCTCAGAGGTTAATAATATTTCAAACCCCACCCCTCTAATACAAGAAGTATCTCAGCAAGACATGGGAGAATCTTCACAATACACAGAGAATTATTATTTAGCCCTTTGGGTTGGTGGAGGGGTCGTTCTTTTGGTGATAATCTCTTCGTATTTGTTTTTTAAGAAACCACGGGATGATTGGAAGTCTAAAAGATAGGTTTGTTTATTTTATAAATTATCAATCTGAATATTTTATCCACAAACAGTTATTGTTACTTGGTTTGCTGTTATGGAAGGACCCACCATTGCCCAGAAGTTCGGGTTAGAAGGGTTTGCCATGGCTACTTGGTCATCATAAATTGTGAAAGGATATCCTTGATTAAGGATTGTACTTTGTATTAGGTCTCCATTTGTCCCCGACCAGCTTGAACTTGTTCCTGGAGCAAAGGCGACGTCTCTAGCAGAAGAGTACCAGAAATTTGCATAGGAAGATAGTTGGGTGTATTCTACATAGCTTGTTATTGTGCCCGTACCTCCATCAACTAGAATGTAACATTCGTTATCTAAACAATAGGGTGGCATCGGCATATCCCAAACGAAATTTGCTCCGCTTATAAGAAATGGTCCGAGTTGGGGCCCCCCCGGTCCAAAGACTACCCTACACCCTCTTCCCACAACAGCATCTGCCAAATCTACAATTCCATTAAGAGGATTTGTATCAACAGAATTTGTTCCAGCTTCATCGGTAGTTATTTGTTGTAGAGAATGCCAGGGGGCATTGGCATTAAAAGAGTTAATTCCAATTACAAACCCTAAAGTTAGACCAATAATTATTGTTCCGAAAATCCCCAAATAAATTCTCTTTTTCATAGTTTAATTTACTGGAGAAAGTATAAAAATGTTTCCTAGTAAGGCTCTTAAATAAGGGTTTCTATAAAACTTTATGAAATTGGCAGTCTTGTTTTCTGGAGGGAAAGATAGCACCTATGCGGCTTGGCTTGCAAAGAAAGAGGGCCATGAGATAAGTTGTTTGATTAGTATTTTTTCAGAAAATCAAGACAGTTATATGTTTCATACCCCTTCGATATCTAGGGTAGAAGTTCAGGCGAGGGTTATGGATATTCCTTTAATCATTCAAAAGACCAAAGGGAAGAAGGAAGAAGAACTAAAAGATTTGGAGAAAGCAATTTTAAAGGCTAAGGAAGATTATGGGGTTGATGGTGTTGTGACAGGGGCAGTAGCAAGTGTTTATCAAGTAAGTAGAATACAGAAACTTTGTAAAAAATTGGGCCTTAAATGTATTAATCCTCTTTGGGGAAAAGATCAGATTGAACTTTTGAAAGGCTTAGTTAAAGATAATTTTGAAGTGATTATTACAGGTGTTGCGGCGTATCCTTTGGGGAAAGATTTTTTGGGAAGAAAGATTGATACCAAATTTATTAATGAAGTTAAAATTCTTCAAGAGAAGTATAAAATTAATCCTGCAGGTGAAGGCGGAGAGTTTGAATCTTTTGTTTTAAATTGTCCTCTGTTTAGCAGGGGTTTGAAGGTTGAAAGCTTTGAGGATTCTGGAGAAGGAAATAGTTGGAGGAGGGAGTTAGAAGTTAAATGAAAGAAATAATTGATAAAATCAAACAAAAAAAAGAGTTTTCTCAGTTGCCAGACTCCATTGTTGAAAGGGCAGCAGAATTGTCTAAGGGAGATGTTAAGGACTCGAGGGCATTATTACGAAAATATTTTGGAGTTTTTTTGACTAATAGGGTTTTGAAAAGCGGATGGGGTTTTGAAGAGGTTTTAAATTTTCATTTATCAACAAAAAAAAGGGATTATGAGGTTTTTTATAAAGAAATTTTTGAAGTAATTGGTCCTGTTAAATCTGTGATTGATTTGGGTGCTGGAGTTAATGGTTTTTCTTATAAGGTGTTAAGGAGGATTTTTGGAGATGTTAATTATCTAGCAATTGAAGCTGTGGGGCAATTAGTCTCAAATATGAATAATTATTTCAAAGATAGGGGTCTTGAGATGGCTCATGCTATTAAAGAAGATTTGTTTAATGTTGAAAAGATTTTGAAGCTTCTTTCACAACTAGAAAAGCCCAGAGCCACTTTTATGTTTCAGGTTGTTGATGCCTTGGAAAATATGGAAAAGAATTTTTCTAAAAAATTTATCTCTGAGATTTTTAAAGAATGTGAGTTTCTTGTTTTGACCTTACCTACAGAGAGTTTGGGGGGGCGGAAACAATTTCTTGTTCAGAGAAAATGGATTGTAGAATATTTAGAAGATAATTTTAAGATTTTGAAGGATTTTCAGATGAATGGGGAAAGGGTTCTTTGTGTGCGTAAGAAATAAAAAGGAGAGTTTGTAGTCTTGATTATGAAATTTACTAAGAAGGTCTTGAAAAGCGGGCTTACTCTCTTACATGAGAAAAGAGACGTCCCTGTTACGACAGTTATGCTAGGGACAAAGTATGGGTATGGGTTTGAGGAAGAGAATGAGAAGGGTGTTGCTCACTTTCTAGAACATTTATGTTTTAAGGGAACAGGAAAAAGAACAACAAAACAGATAGCCGCAGAAGTTGAGGGGGTTGGAGGTATATTGAATGCTTTCACTCATGAAGAGGCAACGGCATACCACGTAACACTCCCTAGTGAGCATTTTGAGATAGCTATGGATGTTATATTTGATATTTATTTTAATCCAATATTCCCTGAGGAAGAGGTCAAAAAGGAAGCGAACGTTATTTGTGAAGAAATAAAAATGTATTGGGATAATCCCCAGAGACATATTTTTGATAAAATCAAAGAGTCTTTGTATGAGAAGCCTTTTGGGATTTCTGGTGCAGGGGTTGCAGAAGTTGTAAGGAGTATGACTCGAGAACAAATAAAAAAGAAACATGATGAGTATTATCATCCTAAGAATTCTGTTTTGGTTGTTGTAGGGAATAATAATTTTGATGAAGTGGAGAGATTAGCAAACGAACTAACTGTACAAAGGGATGGAGGAATTCCCATCTTGCCCTCTATAAGAAAGAAGACTTTTGAAGGGGTTGAAAAAAGGAATAACTTGCAGCAAGCAAACCTTGCTTTGGGAATTCATATTCCTACCCGTGGAAAAAAAGAAAGATACGTCTCTGAGGTTTTTTCCACCATATTAGGTTCTGGAATGTCAAGTAGATTATTTACTGAAGTAAGAGAGAAAAGAGGACTAGTTTACAATATCAAAACAGAATTAGATATTGGAAAAAATTATGCCTATCTTATAATTTTTGCAGGGACGGAGCCATCTAAAGTTGGAGATGTAATCAAAATTTCTAAGGAAGAATATGCTAAGATGAGCGAGATATCTTCTAAAGAATTAGAAGAGGGGAAGGTGCAAATTCTAGGGAAAAGGAAAGTGGAGAATGAAGGGTCTAATGGTACGGCCGTTAATCTTCTCTTAGAAGAAATTGGGGGAAACGCAGAAGATTACTATAAATATGAAGAAAAAATAAACTCTGTTACTTTAGAAGATATCAGAAGGATGGCCAACCAAAAAGGGTTTTCTAGTTTTGTTCTAGGACCTTAGTTGTCCAAGATTTCCTTAAAGTTATTCATCTTGTTCTCCTCAAATCTTTCTATCTCTTTAAGTTCTTCTTTTGATGCTTTAAAAACTTCTTTGAGACTACCAAATTTTTTTAGAAGCGCATAAGCTGTTGTTGGTCCAATCCCTGGAAACCCCTCAAGAATAAAAAGTTTTTGTTCTTCTAAGGTTTTTGTAGTTTTTGTAGGTCTTGTTGAAAATTTTACTATTGGCTTTTCATATTTTCTTGCAGTTAGAATTAAAAATTTTGCAGTATCCCCTTCATCCTCTGTGAAGATTATTGGGACTTGAAAATCGATTGCAATTGAAAGTAGCATCCCCCTTATAGCATTTTCATGAACATTAAACTTTTTATAATCATAATCAAATCCCTCAATTATTAAGAAATGTTTTGGATATTTTTTTAGGTTAGAAAGTTGGTCTTGAAGTCTTTTATTTATCATTGAACCGACAAAGTCGGGGAATGATTTTCTTTCAATGATTGTATCTTGAATAAGGTAATCTCCAATTTCTAATTTTTCAAAATTTATGTTTGCTTTTTGTTCAATTAGGTTGGCTGCAATAAGAGATTGTTTTTCTCTAGTGTCTATTATAATTGGAATTTTTGGATTTGGGCAGAGCTGTTCTTTTTTTGTTTTAGTTTTTGCGAATATGTCTTCTATAGGTTTCATCTGAATAATTTCTTTTGGTTCTTACCAGAACTAAAATCTTTCTTTATTTCATCGATGGCGGAATGCATTCTTTTTTCTTTATGATAAGCGGCGTAGTGGTATGCCTGATCTCTTGTATTTCTTGTTACAAGAATCTTTAGAGAACCTTTACTTAGTCTTGCTGTTCTTCCTGCCCTTTGTATTTTTCTTATTGCTGAAGGGATTGGTTCATAGAATATCACCTCATCAACTTCAGGAATGTCTAAACCCTCCTCCGCTATAGATGTTGCAACAAGAACATTTACCTTCCCCTCTTTGAACCTTTCAATAACTTCTTTTTGTTCTTTTTGTTTTAGTCCAGTGAACTTCCCCTTTCCATGGTCTTTCATTGCTTGGCCAACAAAACTTTCTACCTTTACCTCTGGAATATCTTCCAAGGTTTCTACAATTTTTAAGACAGTTTCTCTGAATTGGGCAAAAATAATCATTTTTGACTCTTTTTTATTTCTAAATTGTTTAACAACTAATTTTTTTAATAGATTTATTTTTGGGTGTTCTGTAGAGAGGGTTGTTGCTAAGGTGTAGGCTTTAGCAAATCCAGGATCCTTAACAAGTCTTTGAACTCCTTTTGATTTTGCTTCTACTGCCTGTTTAAATAAATCTTTAAGATAGGCTATAAATGAAGAAACTGTTTGAGTTTCCAAAAGTTCCAAGGCATGAGATATTTTTAACGCCTGAGCGCAAACAGAAACGGCCATCATTTTATTCATATCTCTCCCTCGACGAATTTCTTCCATTAGTTTAGCCTGAAGTTGAAGAAGCATTGTTTTTGAAGTATAACTAAAAAGAACTCTTCTATTCTTTAATTCAGTAATCTTTCGATTGTAAATGTTTTCTAGAAGGGCTCTTATTTCCTCTAGTTCTGCAGGGAAATCAATTTCTATTTTTTCAAATTCTAACTCTTGGAGGTATGGTTTTACATCAAGACTATCTCTTGTTCTTATTTCTACAGCCTCTATTCCAAGATTTTCACAGACCTTGTTAATTGTTTTTTTATCTGAACCTGGAGAGGCAGTCAGCCCCAAAACTCTTCCCCCCACTTTTTGATTTTTGTATCTTTGAGCAACAGTATTATATGCATAATTTTTAAGACATCTGTGGCACTCATCTACTACTAAAAGAGTCACATCTTCTAATTTGTATAAGTTTTTGTCCAAATCATTTGCTATACATTGGGGTGTAGAAAAAATAAACTCTGCCGTTTTCCAAATCTCTTTTCTTTTATCTGAAGGAGTTTTCCCAGTGAAGAGTTGCATGTCTGCCCATCCCTCTGGAAGACTTTTTTTAAAATATTCTAGGTGTTGTTCAATTAAAGGTCTTGTCGGGGCCAAAATTAATACTTTTTCTAATGGCTTTTTTTTAAATCTTTCAATTGCGAGCATTAAAGCAATAAGTGTTTTTCCAGTCCCTGTTGGGAGGACGACCAAACAATCTTTTTCTTTACATATCTCAAAAATTTTATTTTGATATTCTCTTGGAATTATTGAAATTTCCTCCATTAAATTTTTTAGATTAAGTAAGTTTATAAATATTGGAGTGCTCGGGTATGAATGGTTATTCAGGAAGGAGGATTATATTTGGCTTGGTGGTTTATTCCAGTCATAGTCTGGATGATAATCTGGAAATTAATGGCTATGTGGAGAGCAGCGAGAAATAATCAAATCTTCTGGTTTATTGCTTGTTTAGTCATTAATACTGTAGGGGTTTTACCAATGCTTTATTTAATCTTCTTTCAGAAAGATATGAATCACTTGAGGAAGGCTAAAAAAATAGAAGTGAAAAAAGTAGTTGGAAAGAAAATTAAGAAAAAATAATTCTAAATATATCTATTAAAGTACAATTCCCCATCTTAAGAATACTGCGGCTATAACTGCTAGGACCATCCATAAACCTCTATTTGAAAATAAAATCTTTGAACCATCAAGACTTGATAGAGGGATTAAAGACCACACAACAAAATAAATGCTTAATTTTGTGAATAATTCGAACCCTAGAAGGTATCCTCCGATTGCGAGGAGAAGGTTTACGATTATACCCCACATAGCAATCATCGCTATGTGCCACTCAGTTACTTCTGTGAACCTATATAGCCCATGCCTTCTTGAGACTCTCTCTGTTTTTGCTTCAACATCAAACTCTAAAATTGCAAGCCACCAAATAGCTCCCTTTGTAAAAAGGGTTAAGAGTAGGGGGAGCCAAATCATTGGAACGGGTTTCTTAAAATGTGAGTCTCCTCTGAACCAGAATTGGTAGATTGACCAGAATCCAATTTTGACATTTGTCTCGAAGTAATATCCAACAATCTTCTTAGCAAGGATATTTGCCCCAATTATTACAAGGAATATCAAGAAAACTTTATAGACGAGGTTTGTTGTTCTGAAAGCAACACTAAAGGAGAGGACTATCGAGGCAATAAGCCAAAGAAAAAGTCTCTTAAAAAATTCCTTTTTTTCCATGTTTGGTGTGAGTATCCATTTTTTATAAATTTATTGGGCGGCTTGAAGGCCTTCTTTTCATATAGGTTAGAACATAGAAATGTATTTAAATGAAGCGGTTTTATCTGATTTATGTTAAAGATAAAGAGATTGAGCGAGGTTATTGGAAAGAAAGTTTATACCGATTCGGGTGATCTTTTTGGACTTGTTGAAGAGGTTAATTTATTAGACAACAAAATTGATGGATGGAGAATTGTTGTTGCAAGAGAGTCTGGAATGATTCAGGTTCTTGGTGGTGCTCGGGGAATTATTGTCCCTCACCAGTTTATCAAAGCTATTGGAGATGTTTTAATAATCAATAAGAATGCCGTTCCAGTAAGGGCTGAGGAAGATGGAATGTCTTTGGAAGAGGAAGAGTTAATTTAATTTTTTAGGAGTCTTTATGGTGGTTGTTTATTTTTCATTAAATTTAAAAGTAACGGCGAAGCCGTTTCGAACTAAACTTTCCGACAGAAACTTTAAATAGTTCTTATCTTTGGAGATAGTAATATGGCATTCGCAGAGTTTTTAACAGAGATGATTTTACCTTTTTTATTAGTCTTTGTTGTCATTTTCGCTATTCTTCAAAGATCAAAGATTTTAGAAAATGCCCAGGTAGATGCCATGGTCTCTTTAGTTGTGGGTCTTCTTTTAATTGGGTTACCTGGTCCAAGGGATATAATTATTAATATAATGCCTTGGCTCGCCGTTGGCGTTGCCGTGATGTTGGTCTTTTTTATTCTTTATGGCTTTGCTGCAGGAGATATTTCTGGGAGTTCTAAATGGATGAAGATTACTTTTGGAATTTTAGCTGGTCTTTTTACTATTGGGATTGTTTTGTATGTTACAGGTCTATGGGAAACTATTGTGGGTTGGTTTTCTGGAGATGTTTTTAGTGAAGGGTTATGGATGAGTATTGTAGTAGTTATTCTCGTTGTTGTGGCCATGGTTTTTGCTGTGAATGGAAGTAAGGGTTCTGAAGGAACTACTCCTGCCGTAGGTTAGTATTATCTTCTTTCAAAACATATATAAATAAGATTTTTCTTTAGATGATATGGTTATGACAGTTACAGACATTTTGAATATATGGAATCAAATGGGTGTCTTTTCATATGTTATACCTTTTCTTCTAATGTTTGCTGTTATCTTTGCCGTTATTCAAAAGTCTAAGATTTTTGCAAAAAAAGAGAAAGATGGTGAGCCTCTAAAACATAACGCGACGATAGAAGCAATTATTGCCGCAGCTATTGGTCTTTTGGCTTTACAGTTTGATATTGTTTCTGTATTCTTTGCAGATATTTTCCCAAAGTTTGGAGTTGGACTTTCAGTTTTCTTAGTTCTTTTAATCTTTTTCGGAATGTTTTATAAGCCTATAGAGGATGATGGAAAAAGTAAAATGAGGTGGATTGCCTGGCTTGTTGGTCTTGGTGTTCTTTTTTGGACTCTCTCAAATTGGACTACTTGGTTTGGAGGATATAATAATTATGGTTTTGGTGGGTGGTTAGGGGATTATTTCTGGCCATTAGTTATTTTAGTAATTGTTATTGGGGGAATAATTGGGATTATAAAAGCGTCTAAATAAAAATGGTTGTTGAATCTTCTTTATCAGCGATGGGTTACTTTTTACCTATCTTTGCGTTCTTGTTAGTGTTCATTGTTGTTTATGCTCTTCTAATTAAGGCAAAAGTTCTTGGGGATAATCAGGCAGTTATGTTGTTTATTTCTTTTATATTGTCTGCTTTTTTTATTGTTGAGGCCTCTTTAGTAGAGTTTGTGAGGTTTACATCTGCGTGGTTTGGAGTTATTGTCGTTGTCGTTTTCTTTTTGTTAGCTTTGTTGGCAATAATGCCTGGAGATAATCCTCTTGGATTCTTGGTGAAGGGAAGTTGGTTTTCTTGGGTTCTACTTGGTTTGATGGTTGGATTTTTTATTATTTCCTCTGCATATATCTTTAATTGGGTTATCAATTGGGGAATGATTAGGGAATGGTTTGATACAGAATGGTTTGGTATGTTGCTTCTTTTAGTGATTGCAGGTATTGTTTCTTGGAAGATAAAAGGGTAAAACTTTTTTAGAGTGATTTGTTCAGGAAGGAGATTCTTTATTTTTTATGGACTGTATGATGAGATGTATGGTGTGTAGGGGTTGTGTGATGTTCGGGTTCCTTATGATGGATAGTATGATGTACTGGTTCCTTATGACTCGCAATCTTTCTTAATTCATGGTAATTATCCATTAAAGGATTCATCATCTTGGACATCGTTCCGTGGAGGTTCTCAAGGTCTTGATGAATCATCGCAGAACTTTCTCCAAATTCTCCAACCTTCCCAATTATAGAATTGTATATCTTGTCTATTGAATGTTCAATTCTCTTTAGTCTTTCATCTAGGTCTGATAGTTTTTCATGAACCTCATTTTTAAAGGAGGGTATATCCCCAATTTTCTTTTTTAATTCACTAATTTTTTCAGAGGCGACTTGTTCGGCAATTTCTGTAATTGCCTCTGTGTCTGTTGTTTGAGGAGCGTAATAGTCTTGTTGTTCTTGATATGCCTGTGGTGTTTGTGTGTAATAGTCTCCATATTGTTGTTCTGGAGGGTAACTTTCTGGGGAAGGTGCTTGTGGAGGTTGCATTTGTGGAGGTGCCATTCCTTGATACTGCTGTGTTCCTTCCGAAGCTAGATACTGTCCTGACGGAGATTGATTTGTGGGTGGAGGCATTATAGATTGTTGCATTTGCTGGTCGGATTGTTCTTGGGAATAGGGAGAAGAATCTTCTGGAAAAGAGACAGCCCTTTTTACCCTTGCCTGGTTTAATGAATCATTAATTTCTTTTGAAGAAATCCCCTCATTTTTTAATTGCATTACAATATCTAAGTCAAGCATTCCTTTTTGTTGCATTTCTATAATTCTATCTAATGTTGTCATACTATTTGTTGGTTTCTTAGGTATTTATTTGTTTCTCGATGTCATGGTTTCCTTTAACTCGGTGGTCTAAGAGATCTTCTACGTCTTTTCTCCTTACAAACTCAAGGGGTTGAAAATCTTTAAGCATTCTTTCTACTAATATTAACTCATCTCTTTTTACAAATTTATTAAATTCTGAAAGGAGGCTATTTGAAACTTTTTTTAACTTTTCTAAATCTTTTTTAATCTCATTATTCTCTTTTTTAATCTCATTCAGAGAATCTTCTAAATCTTGTCTTGAAGAAATAAGGTTCTTTCCAAGTAATAGGACCCTCTCTCTGATAAGCCTATTCCTTTCATCAATATCTCTTAGTCTAGTGTTAAAATCACTTAAAAGAAACTGTGTCTGGTCACCACTATTTTGTTGTTCTGCCATCCTCGTTAATATGTATCTTGGGATGTTTATAATGATTTCCATTTAGCATACATAAACTTTAATATGTTCTTTGATTTAGTTTTTTGAGGTTTTAAAGGGGATAAAAAAAGGTTGGCTGATTTCCACGTTTTTATTTACCTTAAAGACGAGACAGAAACTAAAAAATGATGTTCAAACCAGGTACACCGCTTTATTCTTATGAGGTTATTCGGGAATCTGGCGAAAATGTGATGTATATTAATTATTTAGGGGCAGAGATTGTTCCCTCTTTAATAGATTACGCCGAAGTAATGGCAAGAACTATAGATAACTTAAAAGAAGACCCTAATATCTCTAGGATTGTTTTTGTTCAACAAAGGAACTATTCACATGATTTTAAACAGGTTAAAATGTTGGCAGAAATTTCTAATCTTTACGAATTTTTGACTAAACAAGAAAGAATAGTTTCCGTCGAGAAGTTGTCTCATTTAACAGTTTCTTATCATGAAGCGTATTCTTTTTTAAATTATATTCTCAATGAAGTTTTGAAGACAGACCCTATAAGGGCCTATAAAGAATTAAGGGCTGCACTTTTTGAGCAAAGGGCACATTTTGAAAAGGGAAAAGACACCCTACCTTATGTTAGGGTTTTAGAAAGGATTATGGGATTCTTTGAATCCTTGACATTGATTCAAAAAGTTATGCCTGTTTTAGATGATTATTCTGCGACAGAAAGAGGAATTTATTCAAATGTTTTTAGGGCAGATATTATGCCTAATTTTACTTTTACTCGAATGGTTGCAAGTATTCCCGAGGATGCAGATATTGTTAAGCAGTATAATATTGCCGAAGGGCCAGACGAGAGTTTAGTTACTATTTTCCGTCGACCGAATAAAGCAAAACTAGTCTATCATTTATCTCCCCCAGAATATCTTCTAGAAGAGGACCACCATATGTTATTGAACCTTGCACGAAATGTTTTAATTGAGCATAGACCCACTGAAGAAGAATTTCATGACCCTGAAAGGACTCGTCAGATTTTTTTGAATGTTGCTAAAGATTTGTTGTCTGACCTTGCATCTAATAAAAATGTTAGTTTAAGTTACGATCTTTTAATAAAATTGGCAAATATTTTAGTGAGACATACTATTGGGTTTGGAATCTTAGAGGTTTTGTTGAAAGACGAGAGCTTACAAGATATTATAGTTAATGCTCCCGTTTCTCTTTCCCCTATTTTTGTTAGGCATAATGATTTTGGAGAATGTGTTAGTAACTTGATTCCTTCTCAAGAGGATGCGGATTCTTGGGCAGCGAAATTTAGGATGACTAGTGGGCGGGCCCTCGATGAGGCGAACCCGATTTTAGATACCAATTTGGACTTAGGGAGCATTAGTGCAAGAATTGCTATTATTCAACAGCCCCTTTCTGCAAGTGGACTTGCATATGCAATTAGGAGACATAGGGCTAAACCTTGGACTTTGCCTCTTTTTATTAAAAATCAGATGATTGATAGTCTGGGTGCAGGACTTTTGAGTTTTATGATTGATGGGGCAAGAACCTTATTGGTTGCTGGAACTCGGTCGTCTGGTAAAACTTCTCTTCTTGGGGCTTTACTTTTAGAGATTATGTCAAGCCATAGAATTATTACTGTTGAGGATACATTGGAATTACCCGTTTCTGCGATGAGAAATTTAGACTATGATATTCTTTCTATGAAGGTTCGTTCTGCTCTTGCTGGAGAATCTACAGAGGTTGCTGCGGAAGAAGGGATTAGGGCATCTTTACGTTTAGGTGATTCTTCTTTAATTGTTGGAGAAATTCGTTCTGCAGAGGCGAAGGCACTTTATGAGGCGATGAGGGTTGGTGCCTTGGCAAATGTTGTTGCGGGAACTATTCATGGTGGGAGCCCATATTCTGTTTTTGATAGGGTTGTTAATGACCTAGGGGTTCCAATAACTTCTTTTAAGGCTACAGATTTAATTGTCGTTGCTAATCCTATTAAATCTCCTGATGGATTACATTCTTGGAGAAGAGTACTACAAATTACAGAAGTTAGAAAGCATTGGACTAAAGACCCCTTGACTGAGGGAGGATTTGTTGATTTAATGAAATATGATGTGAAGGTAGATAAGTTATTGCCTTCGGAAGATTTGATAAATGGAGATTCGGAGATTATGAAAGATATTGCATCTAATGTAAAGGGGTGGGCGGGTGATTGGGATGCCGTTTGGGATAATGTGGTTCTTAGACAGAAGATTAAACAGGAGACAGTTGATTTTGCAGAGAAGATGAACAAACCAGATTTATTAGAGGCAGGGTTTACGGTAAAGTCGAATAATGCTTTTCATCAGATTTCGGACAAAGTGACTAAGGAGATAGGGTTGCCGACCAGTGATAGGGTTTTTCCCGAATGGAAGAATTGGTTAGAGAGGGAAGTTAAAAGGTTGGATTTATAAAGTTACCTTAAGTTACCTTTAGTAACTCTCATGGGGAAAAAGAAGGGCGATTCTGTTGTCAAGATAAGTTCTGAATTACTTAGAGATGTGGAAGAGTTTATTAAACTAGAAGAAAATAAATTTAAGTATGTGAATCGGAAACAGTTTATTGATATTGCTGTTGCTGAGAAACTAAAGAAAGAGGGGAAAAGATGAAAATTGAGATTAAAAAAGTAAGTGATTTATCTTCTGGAGAGAGAAGCTTAATTAATAAACATCGGGTGAAAGAATTTGATGGAGAGGCAGCAATGGATTTTAATAAAAAGGAAAATCTCGATAGTGAATTCTTTCTGATTAAATCTAACCAAAAATTGGTTGCCTTTGGAATGCTAACCCCTGTGATTATTACTTATCAGAATAAGAAGTATCCTATATTGGGGTTTGGAAGTGGAATTGCTATTGAAAAGAAGAAAGGGTATGGTAGATTACTTATGGCGCTGAGAATTGCTTATACAAAAAGCCAAGGAAAGACAGGTATTGGTTTTTGTGGAAGACATAATCTTAAGAGATTTGAAGCATATGGAATGAAAACAAAGAAAAATTACATTAAGAGGTTTATTTATGTTAATCCTACGACGTGGGAAGAATCTAAAGACCCTGATGGAGATATGATTTATATAGAGGGCCCGGATAAACTTGTTTCAAAAATGCTCAAAACTAAATCTATTGCGTATTGCAATAAACCTCATTGGTAATATGGTAAGCACGGACGACATTTTGAAAAAGTATGGGGCGAAGATAGATGGACAAATGAAGGGATATAATAAAACTCCTGCGGTTAAAGGGGAATTCAGTCAGAGCTACGAAACATTTCGCTCAGAGATGATGCCTGAGTTTACAAAGTATGAGAAGTGGTGTAAATCTCTAGGGAATGTTTTCAAGATGAATGTGGGAGAAAAGGATAAAAAAAAGATTGAAAGGAATATATACATCTCCCATCTTAATATTACTGCCAGTGAAGTTGTAGTTTTTGCGACGATGCTTTTACTCCTTACCCTTTTTGGAGGAGTTTTGTTTTTTGTAGGGATATGGTTATTGACTGGAGCTTTTTCAATCATGTTCTTATTTTTAGTATTTATTTTATCTGTTTTTTTATTCTTTTATTCTGTTAGTACTCCTGACCGTCTTGCGATGAAATGGCGTTTGAAAGCGAGTAGTCAAATGGTCCCTGCGATTTTGTATATTGTAATTTATATGAAGCATACTTCTAATTTTGAGAAGGCCGTTGCTTTTGCGGCAGAACACTTAGAACCCCCTCTTTCGCTGGACTTCAGAAAGATTTTTTGGGATGTTGAAGTGGGAAGATTTTCTACTATAAAGGCAAGTATTGATTATTATCTTGAAGATTGGAAAGACTATAGTACAGAATTTATTGAATCCTTCCATTTAATTGAGTCTAGCCTCTACGAACCTGAGGAAGCAAGGCGGGTTGGAGTTCTTGAGAAATCTCTACAAGTTATTCTTGATGGAGTTTATGATAAGATGCTTAAATATACTCACGAAGTTAAATCTCCTTTGACAAATGTTTACATGTTGGGAATTGTTTTACCAACGCTCGCTCTTGCGATTTTGCCTTTGGCTTCGACGATGCTTGGTGGGGCAATCAAATGGTATCATGTTTTAATGATTTTTAATGTAATTATTCCCTTTATGGTTATTTATTTAACACAAAACGTTATGATGCAGCGTCCAGGAGGATATGGAGAGTCCAGTCTTTTGGAAAAGAATCCCCTTTATGGAAAATATCTCAGTAAGAAACCCTATTGGAAGGCGTTGGTTTTTACAATTCCTTTGTTTTTAGTTGGTTTAATTCCATTTTTTTGGAGATATACCCATCTTCCATTAACTCTTGGATTCGCTAGAGATTATTCTTGGATTGAACTTGGTCTTCCTTTCCTTGGGAGGTCTGGTGCATTTGGTATAATTGAGCAAGGTGGTAACTTGTTTGGGCCTTTTGGAGCTCTTTCTTTGATATTAAGTTTGTTTATTCCTCTCTCGATTGCATTGTTTTTTGTTATAGCTTATAAGGGAAAAACAGAGGAGATTCTTACTGCTAGAGAAAAATCAAAGTCTCTTGAAAAGGAGTTTACTTCTTCCTTATTTCAATTAGGGAATAGGATTGGTGATGGAATTCCTGCAGAAATTGCTTTTGCGAAAATTGCGGATTCTACAAAAGGAACTGCAACAGAAGGATTTTTTAGATTAGTTAATGGGAATATTCAACAACTTGGGATGAGTTTGGAAAGGTCTTTATTTGACCCAAAAAGGGGTGCAGTGATTTTTTACCCTTCCCAGTTGGTTGCGACCTCTATGAGGATTTTAGTAGAGTCTGTTAAAAAAGGTTTGAAGGTTGCTGCTAGAAGTTTAATGTCTATTAGTGATTATGTTAAGAATATTAAAAAGATTAATGAGAGATTGAATGATTTGCTTGCAGATATTATTTCTGATATGAAAAGTAATATGACTTTTTTAGCACCCCTCCTTTCAGGAATCATCGTCGGTTTGTCTGGAATGATTACAACTATTTTAGGGAGTTTATCTGCAATGTTTGCATCTGGAGCAGCGGGTGATTCGGCGGCAATTAGCGATGCTGGAGGGGTACAAGGGATACTTTCTATTTTTGATATCACTCAGATGATTCCTACTTATTGGCTCCAGATTGTTGTAGGAATTTATTTAGTTCAGATTGTCTTTATTTTAACATCTACCTTGGTTACAATTAAATCTGGAAGAGACCTGTTACAGTCGACGGCAGAAACTGGAAGAAATTTGAAAAGGACAATTGTTCTTTACACTATCATTGCTTTTGTCTCTGTTGTTTTATTAACCTTGATTGCTTCTGTTGCTTTGTCTGGTTTGACTTAAATTTATAAACTTTAGATTGTTGTGCTTGTTATGATGAATAAAAGAGGTTTGGAGATGGCTGTTAAGACAGTTATTTTAATGATACTTGGGATATTGATTTTAGTAGGGACGATATACATGGTTACTGTTCAAGGAAATATGTTTAGAGAAAAGACAGCCGGAACAAAAAGTAATGTTGATGTGGTGGTTGATTCTTGTAATACTCTAGCTTCTACAGAGTCTTATTATGCTTATTGTTGTGAGAAAAGAACAGTTATTTTTGGGAGTGGTGTTGCAGATGCAGAATTGAATTGTGAAGAAGTGGCTTCGGCAGATTGGACTCCTGGAAACACAAAAATCCTTGATTGTTCTTCAATTAATTGTGTCGAGTAAACTTTATAAAGCAACATTAAAATGTTCCATAATAAAAGTTTCTTCGGAAACTTTATAAAGAATAAATGGGTGAGTATATTATGAGAGAGATGAATAAAAGGGGGCAGGGTATGAGTATTACCACAATTATTTTGATTGTGATTGGTATTGTTGTCTTGGTTATTTTAATCTGGGGTTTTTCTACAGGATGGAATAATTTATGGGACAAGGTTAGTGGAAGAACTTCTTCTTCAAATGTCGATGATGTTGTGGCTGGTTGTAAGGTTGCTTGTGATACTGGTGCCAGAGATGATTTTTGTAATGCTGGTAGGACTATAAAGTTTGGTGCTGAGCGAGAGGTTACTAAGACTGTTGTAGTGGATGAGAATAAAAAAGCAGAATTGAAGAGTTTATGGGATGCTGAAGTTGCCAAGAACCCCCAAGAGAAGGATAAGCTTGATGCAGCTAAAAAAGCTTACGATGATTATGAAAAAGGAATTTTAGTTGAAAGTGTTAGTGAAATATCTGGAACATGTAATGATTTTTCAGGGAAGGTTTATACTGGTCTCCGAGTTGCTAGGTGTACCAAATTTCAATGTGCATAATTTCTTTTAATTCTTTTCGGAATCTTTATTAATCTATAAAGTCTGTTTTATCTATGGAAAAGGAAGTTCTTTGAACTTTCGATTCCATTTTATAGAGGAATGAAAAAATGGAAATGGAGGAGATAGTAAAGATGGTGATTTTTGTTGTTATTTTGGTTGTTCTTGTTGGAGCGGTCTTCCTTCTTCTTAGTGGGAAAGGTGCCGCCGTTTTAGATTCTATTCGGAATTTATTAAGGAGGGGTGGTTAAATGGATTCTAGGAGGGGAACTCAAGGATGGACGATGCAAAAGCTTATCACAATTATTCTCTTAGTTCTGGTAATGGCTTTAGTGATTTATGGAATTACTATTGGAGGTTTTGGCCCTCTTGTTGATAGGGCAGAAGGAGCCTTTAATGAAGTTTTGATATTTTTAGGTATTAAGGATGGTCCTCCATCAGTTACAAACTGTTTTAAGAAGTTTCTTTTCGATGTTCCTGGAGGAAATGAGTTGTTAGATTCTCTCGGGTTGGATGGAGAAGTCAGGCGAAATGTGAAATTTGAATATTGTGAGAATGTTTGTACTTTAAATGACACTAGTCTGGGAGATTATAGGAGACTTTCAGATAGTTATGAAATTTTTGGAGAAGGCCTAGTTTATAATGATGTGGTGGGTTCCGAAAGGAAAATGGGATGGCACGAATATGAAGATTACCTTAAAGACCCTGATGGAATAAAATCTTCGGAGTTCTACTGGGAGCTTTACGACCAGCTCGTAAAGGCTATTATTGGGGAAAGTAAAGAAAATTCAATGTTTGTAGACAGGCTTTATTCTTCAAGGTTCTCCAAAGACCTAACCTTCTATGGTAATGGAGGGGGCTTGTTCGACAAACCTTCATCCGCTCTTTGGAAAGAGGGAGAGTGGATTGTCATGGGAGATGGGGAGAAAGTTTATACTGGTCTAGATGATAGAAAAGCAATTGAGACTTTTAAGAGTTATGTTGATGATGCGTATGATGATAAAGTTTATTATCAAATAAGGGACCCTGTTCCGGTTGGGGGTAGCTCAATGAGTAATTCGGATTATCATGGAGAGTCAATTCAAGAAATATTTGGTGGGACAAATGTTGAAGGAGATGAGGGTGAGTTTGATCACTATACTAAAACAGAGGCACTAATAGATTATGTCACCAAGAAGAAAATAGAATTTTCCGAAGCAGTCAAACCGTCTTCCGAAGAGGTGGCTAAACTTCGTTCTCTTGTTGAGAGTAAGAAAGTGATAGTAGATGAGGAGGTTTATGATTTGGGAATCAAAGTTCATAACGGATTTCCTCTTATAATTATTTCAGGAGATAAGGAATACGCTCTTGCTTTTTCTCCAAGAGTTAAATTAAATTTATTATCTGGAACTAGGAAACCTGCAGAGAAGTTTTCTCCTTATCATGTTTCTATTCCATTGAATTTTTATTCTTGGGAGATTGTTTCTTTAGACGATGGGGAGAGATTCTTGAAACCTGTTGGCTCGTGGGAAGATTATATGCTTTTTGAAAATGACTTTAAATTGTTTAGGACTGGAAGATTGATTAAAGACTTTTTAGATAAAACTTGTGGTTTTTTATCTTATTATAGAGATTTGAGTGAAGATGAACTTATGTTGAGGTATTATCAAAATCTTTATGGCCCCAACGTTCTTGTGATGAGATAAAATATGAAAATAAAATATGAAAAAAAAGCGGCATTTCTTTGGAATAATACTTTTAGTTTGATTATTGGTGCAGCAATAGTTGTTCTTTTAGTAATTTTCTTTTTTATGATTCTTGCTCCAGTGTATGATAGGGCTGACGAGATAGCAAAAGCGAACAAAGAGGCTTTAGTAAAGGAATTGGAAAAGGCTGCTTTGGGAAATGGAGGAGAGTTTAGTTTATGGGGACTTCCAGAAGATGGTGTGGCTGTTTATTTAGTTTATTTTGGGGGAGAGGCCGCCCACGTTACTGATGATTTTCTTTTTTGGGCACCTAATGCTGCAGAACATAATCTTTGTATTTGTTATTTTTCTGGTCAGGTTTTTTGTAAGCATTGTATAGATTTGGAAGCGGATGAGGTGGTATTAAATGGCTCTATCGAAAAATCATGGTCTTTTAAAGAAAATCAAAATGGAGAGACTGCTAGATTGAAAATTATTAAAGAGGATGGGGCTTATGTTTTTGAAAAGATTTAGTTTATTTAACCATCGTGCTGAAAGCAATATTACAGAGGTTCTTAAATGGATTCTCTTCCTTGCTATTGCGGTTGCTGCGGGTTTTGCAATAATAACTGCTGTAGGGAATATGGCAGGATAAATTTATTAAGATGGAGAAAGAATAATGATTATGTTGAAAAAAAGAGGACAATGGAGAGGTTATCTTCTTCCCTTGATTTTAGGACTAATTGTAGTGGCACTCGTTCTTTATTTTATTTTTAATGAGTATTTTACTAGTGATGAATTAAATTGGGAACAATGTAGCCAAAGTTTTACTCTTAGGGCCACGATGCCTGAATCTAAATTTATTGGAATGAATTTTAACTCTTTTAAGAACGAATTTCCTTTAAAATGTAAGACACAAATTATTGAAATAGATGATTCTCTTCTCAAGGAGGAAAACGGAATTACCAAAGCCGAAAGTATAATTGCAGAGACTATGGCACAGTGTTGGAATTTATACGGTCGAGGGGATGGAAATGCATTCCCTTCTAGCTTTTTAGGTATAAATTCTTTTTGTGTCCCCTGTGCTAGGATTCATTTTACTGAAGAAGCAAAGAAATATCTTAAAGAGATAGAACCTGATTCTACAAAAGGAGTTATTGACATTAAAAGAGGGTTGGAGACTGGCGGCGCTGATTCTGCATTTAGTTATTTACAAAATTCTGGGAAGAAATTTTCTGCATTTTCTCCTGGAAATGCCCTTCCCTTTGAATTTGGAAAAGTCTTTAGGGTTTATGAAGATAAGTTGGATAAGGAGATTTGTAATAGACTTAATGGAGAGTGTGAAAGTGGTGCCGCTTTTCATAAGACTACATTACCTATATTCTTTTATCCAGATTTGGGAGATATATTGGTAAGTTATGGAGTCATTGTTTCTTCAGATGATAGTGGGCCCGGGGATTATCTTCCATATTTGTTTTATTTTCAAATAGACCAAAAAAATCCAAACCCTTTTTCAGAGTTAACAAAAGAATATTTAGATGGTCCTAGATGGCATAATTCTGATTTTTGTGAGGAGTGGGATGGGGTTCCCAATTAATCTATCTTACACAATTTGATTTTTCTATCAAAGTAAGAATCATTCCTATGTCGTCTCCAAAGTTCTATACTCCCATTTCCCATATCCTTAATTTTCCATGATGATGGATACTTATTAGTATTTGTTTCTTCTTGAGACATGCCATCTTTTTCATATATCAATTTTATAACTCTTCTTTCAAAAAACCCATTTCTTACTCCAGCATCTTCTGTGAGAAATCTTTCTTTTCCTCTTGGATTTGTAAAGCTCCCCTTATGGGTTGTGAAATCTATTTCGGAGTCTTTTATTTCTACTAAGTTGTCGGTATAATATTTTTCTCCCCAAACACGTTTTACTTCTCCAGTTCTAGAATCTATTTCTTCTTCACTTTCTATCTTATAAACCCCATAAAAATCCTTTTGGCTTTCTCCACAGGAGGGAAGTATGGCAGATACTGCAAGTGCCCCTGCAAGGCCGAGAAATCCTCTCCTAGAAACGGCTAGGTCTTCTAATCTTTCTTTTGCCATTGTTTTATTAGGTGTTTGGAGTTTTAAAGTTTTTATATAGTCAAAGATACTTTTATTAATTGGTTTTGTTATGTCTTTTTATGAGGAATAAGAGGGCTGCGATTTTGAATCAAATTGTTATCCAAATAATTTTGATTGGACTTGTCTTTTCCGTTTTTATTATGGCTACTGCAGGGAAAGTAAACGGCAGAGGGGTTCGACAACAAATCATAGAAAAGCAGACGGCTATTTTAATTGAGTCTGGCATTCCTGGAGTTTCATTTTCTATAGAAAAATTACAGTTTAATGGTTACATCGAAGAGGTAAATGTCAAGGAAGGGAAGGTCTATGTTAATATAGATGGCCTTCCGTCTGGAAAAGGATATCCTTTTTTTAGTCCATACCCTGTAGAGGTTATTGAAGAAGAAAATAAATTTGTAATTTTTATAGGATGATAAACAAAAGGGCTGTAGCTTTGGGTTCAGCTGTAGTAACTCTTTATAGAGTTATGATGGTAATCGTAATCGCATTTATTGTTTTGGGGGTATCTTCAATATTTTATGTGCATTATATTAATATTCGGGCAACAGAAGCGGTTTTATTGACTAGACATGTTGTTGATTGTTTTGCACCAGACGGTTCTTTGGATTTAAATCTTCTTAGAGACAATAAAGGGATTGAAGTTTTTGATTATTGTCATATTAGTGGGGCAAATTTGGAGAGATTTTTTGTGAGAGTCAACATAAGCAAGGTGTCTGGAGAAAATATTTTTATGTTTGAGCAAGGAGATTCTGGGTCGTTATGGGTCCGAAAAGCTATTGAGGTTGGAATTGACAAAAAATATGCTCCTGGTTATTATAAAGGGGAATATCCAGTCCTATTGATGGAAGATTTAAATAAGGTTGGGGACGGCAAATTGATTGTTGAATCTCTAGTTAAATATGAAAAATAAAAATGGAATGATTGGGCTTTTACCAATATGGTTAATATTTACCCTCCTTATAGTTGTAATTTTAATCTTTTTTGTGATGGTTTCTTCTATGATCAAAACACTTGATGATGCGAATTCTGGAGTCAAGGTTCTGAAGGAAAGGGCAATTGGGTTGCAAAAAGTAGAACCTTATGTTCAGAAGGAATACCTGCAGCTAACTCAAATAAAATTTTTAAGTAAGAGTACCAACAAGTCATTAAATGAAATTATATTGGAGGTGACTCATGAAAAACAATAGGGGCCAAATTTTTGCATTGTATCTTTTTTTATTGACTATAGCTATGTGTACTTTGGTGCTCAGTCTTTATCTTGTTCAACAAAAAAATGCAAGAAATTCGTTGGTTTCACCATTGGAGGTTTTAAAATTACGAAATGATTTGGCTATTTTTGAGCTTTTAGAAGAAGAAGCAGTAGAAGATTCAATTGGAGAAGTTTTTCAAAGTAATGGATTACCAAAAACAGACTCAAATAGGGAAGAATTTATTTTAGCATTTAGGAGTTCTTTTCTTCAAAAAATCAAGTCTGAACCAAAGATGATGAATTTTTTATCAGAGAACTTGGTTGTAAATGGGGAGAAGGTTAACTTAAAATTGTTTAATATTGATAAGTTTATAGAAAATGGAATCTACAAAAAATCAGAGAATACAATAGAAGGCAATAAAATTTTAATAAAGAGGGGTAAGGTTATCAAAACGATGCCGCTGGAGGCAGAGGAAGTATTTGGAGCTAAGATTAGTTTTCCTGTAGAATTTTCTTTCGAATTTGAAAAATCTTATGAAAAGGAGATTTCGGGAGGAATATAATGGATTATGGTGGAGTAGACAAGCGAAGGACGAAGAAGGACTTGAAGAGGAAGAGGCTTGCTAGAGGGTACAAGCGTGGAGGGCAGTTTAGATCCTCTGAAGTAGAAGAAGGAAAGGAGAAAAAGAACGAAAAGGGGAAGAAGAAATGAATTTTCTCTTTTGGTTATTCTTGGTAGGGATTATTGTTGCTAGTTTGCAAGATTTAAAACGGAGGGAGGTTGATGATTGGTTGAATTTGTTCTTGTTGGTGACTGGAATTTCTTATATTTTCTTTAGGGGTTTTGGCAACGAGACTCTTCTAAGTTTATTAGTCCTCCTTGTTTCATTTGGTTTAACTTCCTTTTTTTATTTTTATAATCCTAAACCAAAAAAAGGGAGACAGGAACCAAAAAAAGATAAAAGAAAAGAAATGCTAGAAGTTTCTTTAGTTCTTTTTTTAATATCTCTTCTTTTTATTCTTATTTTAAGTTATCTTAATAATACTTCTCCCTCATCAATTTATCTTTTAACTTCATTAACTCTTTTGGGCGTGTATGTTATCTCAAATCTTATGTATTATGGCAGAGTTTTTGCGGGGGGAGATGCTAAACTTTTGTTTGCGATGACTGCCTTTTTTATTGGCACAACTTTTTTTGATACTATATCTAATGTGGGTATCTTTCTTATTTTTTTAATGGTTTCTGGCGCTGTATATGGGTTAATTTATTCATTATTCCTTTATTCTAAAGACTATAAAATAATTAACAAAAAAATTCTTGAAGGATTTAAGATTCTTTGGATTAGGCTAGTTATAGGAATTGGAGTTGTTGCTCTTGTTCTAGGTCTTTTTGATTTAATGTTTTTTATTCTTGCTTTTTTTGCAATTTTTTTCCCAATACTTTATCTTTTTGCGAAAGGTTTGGAAGAAGTTTCTATGACTCGGGTGGTTTCTGGATGGCAGCTAAGAGAAGGAGATTGGTTAGTCGACGATGTTCATGTTGGAAAGGTTGTTGTTAAGGCAGATTGGGATGGTTTAACTTTGGCAAATCTGAAGTTATTAAAGGGGAAAAAGAAAATTAAGATTAAAGATGGATTACCTTTTGTTCCTGCATTTTTGATTGCCTTTTTATCATATGTTTTTTTGAGAGAATGGTTGACTAGTTTTCTTGGAGCGTTAGTTTAGGAGGGAATTCTTTCTCGTATCTTATAAAGTTCTCTCATCTCCCCTAATGGGGCATCCTCTTTTATTTCTGCTTTTGTTTCTTCTTTTCTCAAAATTTCTTCTTGGAGAGATTTTAATTCTTCTTCTGTTGCGGGTTTTCTTTCTCCATCATCTCCATAAATTGGGAGAACTTCTAAAAGAGAATGTCCTGTAATCTTAATTTCTTCTATTTTGATTTTTTTTGGACTAAATTTTTCTTGAATTTCTTTTGCAACTTTGTTTGCTAAATCGTGTGTGGACCGATTTATCTCTTTTGTATGTCCTTTTGGAACAATGAAGGCGTGACCCTTGCTTATAGGATTTATTTCTAAAATTGCAAGGTTATAGGTGTCTTCTCCAATTGAGACCGAAGGCGAGTGTCCAGCAACTATTGAACAGAATATACATTTCCCTCCAAGGTGTGTCAATTGGTTTTCTTGAATAAATTCTTCTACCTGAGGTGGTGTTAAAGCGTTTACTTGCTCTTTTATTTGTCTTTGTTTTTCTTTAGGAAAGTTAGAGAGTTGATTTAAGAGATGTTCTTTAATTTTTTTTGATTCTTCTTCTGAGAGGGCCATATAAGACCTAGTATTGGAAAGGTTATAAATTTAATTATCCAATGGCTCTTCTGTAATCAGTCATTTCGATTGAAGAAACCCCTTCTATTTCTCTAATAGCATTTTCTACACTGTCTACTTCTTCACTTTCCGATAAAGCAAATGTCACAAGAAGAGCTTTTAATCCAAAAGCAATTGGTTGTTCTTCTGTAGAATTAAAGACCCCTGACTCAAAAGATTCTATTTTTTCTTGAATTTTCTTTGCTAATTCTTTCAAATCTATCTCTAAGTTTTCTGGCATTATCTTAAATTGAATTCCTGCTGTTGCCATCCTGATTAAGGTCCTACATACCCGCATTTAGGACATTTATACTCAATTGAGAGGTTTCTACATCTATCGCATCTTAGAATTTCCTTCCCGCATTTAGGACATGGAAATCTCACACATTTTTGTGCATCTTTATTACAACCTGTACATTTCATAAGACATGGAATTCTGAGGGGTTTATAAAAGTTTGGAGGGTTCTTTTTTCTTAGAAGTTGTATTTTACCCCAATAATACTTAAAAACTGATTTATCCCAGTTTAACCATGCAAAACTATGAGTCGCTTATCGGGAAAATAGCAAAGTCTGCTGGGTTGAATATTGAAGAGATTGAGAGGAGGGTGGAAGCGAAAAAAGCGAAGCTTTCTGGATTGATTTCTAAAGAGGGTGCTGCCCAGATTATTGCTGCAGAATTGGGAGTTAGTTTTGAGGATCAGGACCTAAAAATTAGTGAGGTTGTACCTGGAATGAGAAAAGTAAATGTTGTTGCGAAGATTATAAATTTGTTCCCCGTTAGAGAATTTGAGAGGAATGGTCGAGCAGGGAAGGTTGTGAACCTTATTGTTGCGGATGATACAGGGAATACCAAGGTTGTTCTTTGGGATATAAATCACATTGAGCTGATTGAAAGTGGGAAAGTCAAACAAGGCGATGTGATTGAGATTAAGAATGGTTCTGTAAGAGAAAATGAAATTCATCTATCGGGTTTTTCTGAATTAAAAAAGAGTCTTGTCGCTATGAAAAACGTTAAAACCGAATTGGCTGTTTCTGAGATACCTCTCAATGAGGCAAGACAAGGACAAAATATTGGGGTTAGGGGGATAGTGGTCCAAATTTTTCAACCAAGGTTTTACTCCGTTTGCCCTGAGTGTAATAAGAAAGCGATTTTAGAAGGAGAGAAATACAAATGTATGGAACATGGAATTGTTGTTCCTAAGGAAAAAGCTATTTTGAATTTTGTTTTAGATGATGGAACAGAAACAATGAGGGTAGTAATGTTCTCTAACCAAATTAATCTACTAATTCCTGAAGAAGATTTAAAAGATTTAGATAAGACTGCTATATTCAGAGATGATCTGATGGGAACGGAGATATACTTATCAGGGGCAGTAAAAAGAAATCAATTATTTAATAATCTTGAAATTGTCGCTTCTGGGGTTGAAAAGGTAAATGTTGAAAAATTGATTGTCAAATTAGAAAAAGAGACTTAAATTTATTTTAATCTAAATGTTGAAAGAATCTTAGGATATATGTCTCTTTTTTCTTCATCACTTATTTTTGAATACATTTTCTTAATTTTTTCATATTCTTTCCTTACTTCTTTATTCTCTAAAGAAGGAGTTAATTTCTCATTTAATGAATTAATTTCTCTTTCTAATTTTTCAAATGTCTTTGATTTATCTTTTCTTTCATATTTTGGGAGGGGGGGTTTTTCAGTAATTTTCTCCCCACTGTTTTTTTTGTGCAATATCTCTCTTTCTTTAGACAATATTTTAATTATTTTAAGAGAGTAGTTTATTAATTTCTTGAATTCTTCTTCTGTTATCTTTTCCTTTGTTTTGTACTCTTTTTTTTGAATTTGGAGAATTAAGTCTATCAATGAAAGTTTAGTTTTTTTGTCAATTCTTTTTTGAGATATCTTGTCAGATAGTTCTTCTACAGTTAGACTTTCATCAAGTTTATACTTATTTTTTAAAAACGTCTTGATTATGTTATTAAGCTCTACAACAGAGTTTTCATTGATTTTTTCATTTTTCAGTTTATTTATCTTTTTCACAGCGTTATAGAATAACACCTCTTTTTTCACCACCCTCTTTTTAAAGAACCACATGTATTATCGAGGGATTTTAATTATATAAATCTTTATTTTGGCAAAGTTTATATATTCTCTCTTATATTCTTTAATGAGGTGAAGATGAGAAAGAAAAATTCTATTAGTCATTTGAAAAAGGTTGGAAATAAGAAGCACCACTCTGAAGAAGACAGGGTTTCAAGAAAGATTCAATTAGGGATTAATCACTCAAATTATTTAGATGCAATCAAAAAAGAGGTTGCAAGAATTGTTGTTGGTCAGGATGTGATTGTAGAGTCTATTTTGAGAGGGATTATTGCAGACGGACACGTCTTAATTGAGGGTGTTCCTGGAATTGCAAAAACATTACTAATTAGGGCAATTTCTTATACCGTAGGCTGTGAGTTTTCAAGGGTCCAATTTACTGTAGACTTACTCCCAGCAGATATTACCGGTCTTACTACCTATACTCCCCAAAAAGGTTTTGAAACGATAAAAGGACCTATTTTTGCGAATTTTGTGATTGCAGATGAAATTAACAGGGCTCCCCCAAAGACACAATCTGCCCTGTTAGAAGCTATGCAAGAGAAACAAGTTACTATTGGTAGGGAGACTTTCAAATTACCTATTCCATTTTTTGTTATGGCGAATAATAACCCTCTAGAGAGTGCGGGAACGTATAAGCTCCCAGAAGCGCAAACAGACAGGTTTTTGTTTAAATTAAAAATGGGGTATCCTTCTATGGAGGAGGAAGAAAAGATTATAGACCAAAATATAACTATTCATAAATTTGAAGATTTTGGTTTAAAGAAGATTCTTTCACCCGAGAAGATTCTTTCACTTCAGAAGGCTGCAAAAAATATCCATTCTAGTCTTCCTGTTAAAAAATATATTATTCAAATTGTTGATTGCACTAGAAATCCTCAAAAATATGGGCTAAAACATGGGAAATATATTGAGTTTGGTGGAAGTCCTAGGGCCAGTATCTCTTTACAAATTGCGGCTAAGGCAGATGCTATCTTAAGGGGCCAGGAAAGTATTACTCCTCAAAACGTCAAAAACATCGCTCATGATGTTTTGAGACATAGAATTTTGTTAAATTATGAGGGTCAGGCGGAAAATATTGAGACTGATAAAATTATAGATGAGATTCTATCCATAGTGAAGGTGCCTTAAGATGGCAAGACTGAAAATAGGTCCAGAATTTGCATTAAATAGGCTAGACTTGGCAGTTAAGGGCTTGAGGGATACGGCCTTTCTTGGAGAATATAAAAGTGTTTTTAAGGGGGGAGGATTAGAGTTTTTGGGATATCGTAACTATAACTCTTCTAGTGATGATGCTTCACGAATTGATTGGAAGGCAAGTAAGAGGGTAGGTAAGATGGTTGTTAAAGAATTTGAGGAAGAGAGAGATTCAGATGTAATTTTTGTTGTAGACGCGTCTTCTCAGATGCTTATAGGTTCTACAAAAAAATTAAAGGCGGAGTATGTCGCAGAATTAGTTTCTGTTCTTAGCCAAAGTGTTTTGTCAGCAGGAGATTCCTTTGGATTATTATTATTTTCTAATAAAATTATAAAAAATGTTCTTCCTGAAAGGGGGAAGGTCCAATTTTTTAGGTTAACTGATGAGCTTAGTGATGTTTCTAATTATGGAGGTTATAGTGATGTTGATATGGCTTTGGATTATGCTTTTAAGAATTTTCGTAGGGGTTCTCTGGTAGTCTTTATATCTGATTTTGTTTATGGAGTTAATAGTGAAAGACTTTTGAAACTAGCTGCTAAAAAATTTGATTTAATTTTGATGATGGTCCGAGACCCAAGGGACATGACTCTTCCGAAAGGTTCTGGAGAGGTTCTTTTTGAAGACCCATTTTCTGGGGAAACACTCTTGGTTACTCCTAACGAGATTTGGAAAGAGTTTTCCCAAGTAGTTAGTGGAGATATTCATCATCTATCAAAAATATTAAAAAAGTATGGTTCTGATTTTTTGTTTTTAGACACGGAGAAACCATTTATCAAAGAGATAATTAAATTTTTTAAAATTAGGGCTTCAAGATGGAGATAGTATTTAGGAATTCGTTTTATCTCTGGTCTTTGGTAGTGGTTCCAATAATAATAATTGCACATTTTCTTTCTTTAAGATATTCAAGACAGAGGGCAATTAAATTTGCCAATTTTGTTGCTTTGGCAAGAGTTTCTGAGAAGATTAGAATGACTTCTAATTTTTCTGTTTTGTTTATGAGGGTTTTTGTTTTTATTGCAATAGTTTTTGCAATTGCTGGAACGACGCTTCATTATTCTGGTTCCCAAGTTGATGCGGATTATGTTGTTGCAATTGATGCCAGTGCTAGTATGCTTGCAGAAGATTTTTTACCAAATAGGTTTGAGGCTGCAAAGGCGTCTGCTATTGGTTTTGTAGATAGTTTGCCTATTTATTCTTCTGTGGGAGTTATTAGTTTTTCTGGGACGAGCTATGTTAATCAACCCCTAACTATGGATAAAACTATTGTAAAATCTGCAATTGAAGGACAAGAAATTTTGGTTGCTGGGGGAACGTCTATTGGAGATGCGGTAATTACTTCTACAAATCTTCTTATGAATTCTAATAAACCTAAGGTTATTATTCTTCTTACAGATGGGCGGTCTAATCTAGGCATTAGCACAAATGCAGCAATTGATTATGCTAGTAAAAATAGGGTGGTTATTAATGCAATAGGTATTGGGACTGAAGAGGGTTATTTTGTTGATATAGGGAATACAGATGTTTTGTTAGGAATTAATCTGGATGAACTTCAAAGCCTTGCAGATTATACTGGGGGGAAAGTTTATAGTCCTACTTCTGAAACAGATTTGGAGGCAGTTTACAAAGAGATTGCTCTTAGTGAGAAAACAAATGCTTCCCTTGACCTGACTTTTTTCTTACTAATATTCATTTTATTTGTTTTGACTCTAGAATGGGTTTTGATTAATACAAGGTATAGGATAATTCCTTAGGTGAAACATGTTGTTTAGAACCCACCTCGTTTTTTCTTTGGCCCTTTACTTCTTTTTAATTTGGATTTTGGAAGTGCCAAATAAATTATTATTCTTAATCTTTATTTTGTTTGCTACAATCTTTGTAGATATTGATACTAAAAAAAGCAAATTTGGAAAGAAGTGGTTTTTTCGTCCCCTACAACTTTTTTTGAACCATAGAGGAATGGTTCATAGCATTTTTTTTGCAAGTCTTCTTTCACTAATCGTTGGCAGTTTTAATCTATGGGCTGGATTTGGGTTTTTTGTGGGCTATGTCTCTCATCTTTTTATAGATGGTTTGACTAAAAGTGGGGTTGCTTTTCTTTGGCCTTTAACTAAAAAAAAGTTTGGGTTTGGGATTAAGACTGGGGGGATTTTTGAGGAAGTAATATTTGTTTTATTACTCTTAGGGAATATTTTCCTCGTCGGTAAAGGTGTTTTTAATTACTTGTTTTGAATCATATAAATCCTTATAAAGGTGTCCCGGTTTTTGAGACTATGGTCGAAGAGGAAGAAGAAAGTTTGGCAAAGGTCAAGAAAACTACTAAAAAATCTGATGAGAAAGAATCTCAATTAATTGATATTCCTGGTGTTGGTCCTGGAGCTGTTGCAAAGCTTGAGGCGGCAGGGATATACGATTTAATGGGTTTGGCTGTTTTGACTCCATCCAATCTGGCAGAGACTACTGGGATGAGCGAAGCGGTTTCTAGAAAGGCTATTCAGGCTGCGAGAAAGATGATGGATTTGGGTTTTAGAGATGGACTTCAACATGAGGAACAAAGAAAAGAGGTGGATTACATTACTACAGGTTGTAAAAATTTAGATAATCTTCTGGGTGGAAAAGGGATTCAGACGAAAGCGATAACTGAGGCTTTTGGAGCCTTTGGTTCTGGAAAGACTCAGCTTGCTTTGTCGTTGGCCATTAATGTTCAACTCCCTAAGGAGAAGGGTGGAGCTAATGGGAAGGCAGTTTACATAGATACTGAGGGAACATTTAGACCAGAGAGGATTAGGCAGTTTGCAGAAGGTATAGGGGCAAATCCTGAGAAGGTTTTAAAAAATATTTTAGTTGCTCGAGCTTTTAATTCCGACCACCAGATGTTATTATTGGAGAAGGTTTCGTCTATGATTAAGGATGGAGAACCAATAAAATTACTAATTATTGATTCTTTGACTGCACATTTTAGGGCAGAGTTTACTGGTCGTGGTCAGTTAGCAGATAGACAACAAAGACTAAACAGGTATCTTCATGATTTGATGAAGATTGCTGAACAAAATAATTTAGCAGTTTACGTGACTAATCAGGTGATGTCAGATCCCGCACAATTATTTGGTGATCCCACAAAAGCAATTGGTGGAAATATCGTTGGACATGCATGTACCTATCGTATTTATCTCAGAAGGGGAAAGAAAGATTCTAGAATTGCTAAAATGATTGATAGTCCAGATTTGCCTGATGATGCGACAGCATTTATGATTGAAAAAGATGGTTTGAAGGATTTTGACGTCTAGAAATATTTACATAACTCTATAATTTATTTAACTAACAATTAAGGATTTCATTTTCGGTGCCTTCACATTCATTCGTGATTATAGATATGGAGTCTGGTTTTTCTGATAGGGGGATGTAGTAAATCTTTGAATCAGAAGTAGAGCCCACAAGCTCACAAGTTGAACATCCACTTCCACAACTATAACTGTCTGTATTACCTTCCTTGCTTACCTGAAACTTTAGAGAAGCTATTGTTCCACTCTTTCTCACTACTTCTATCTCTATTTTTTTCGTTTCTTGGTTGTAACAGGCGTACATTCCAATTAAGGGATTTTCTGCCTGATTACTACAAGAAATTTCGGGGGATAAAAGTGGCTCGTCGACCATGCCTCTTAAAGGCATATATATTATTCCTGCCAAACTTACAGTTATAAGAATTAGTAACGATACCTCTACAACTGCAGAGATTGCTTTTTTATTTATTGTTTGCATGGTATATTGTCTATATCGGTTGGACTCATTCCCAAACTCTCTTCTAAATTTATTTTTGCTAGGGTGGAATCTTCCTTTTTAATCTCTAAAGATTGGATTTCTTCTAGATTTGGATAGGTGGCTTTAATGTAGAATGGACGGTCTGTAATTAAAAAAGTCTCTCCACTGATTTCTTCCTCACCTTCTTCTTGAGAATCTGTAAACATGAGTTGTGGATTAAAATTCTTGGTAGATGTAGAACCACTCTTCAGTGTGACTTTATATTCAAATCCTTCAACTCCTCCGCTTCCTACACACCCCATTTGTGTGCTTGTGTCACTTATAGTCATTGTTCCATCTTTATGATATGTTCCTTCGATTAACAAATATTCCTCAGAGCAATCCTTTGTGTTTTCTATTACATTACCTGTTATTGGAGTATTTCTATTCAAGCCCATTCTTTCTCTTAAAAGATTTTCGTTGAATTCTCCGAAGCTTTCTGAAGAAAGTGTTCTCATTATGCCTGCATCTATTGACCTATAGTAATCCTCTTCGGAGCAACCCTTTTTGCATTCATTATTGTATCCTTTAAATTCCTCACAACTGCTTGCACAGTTTTCTGAATTCTTTGGGATTTTCGCAGGAGTATATTCTTCAGCAAAATTTGCAAAAGAATGCGCAAATTCATGAGCGATAACTGTTAATTGGTGGTTAAGGTTAATACTTAAAACATCCATATATGCCGAGCTTCTTATTTTTTCGTCTTTATCTTCAATTACAACAATAAAATCGTTTGGACATATAGATGCTTTTTTTATTAAGTCTTTGTTGTAACAGAGGATGGCTACGTCTTCGTATAGTTCGCATTCTGGTTGATAGTTGTCTATATAATAAAAATTGAATTCGTTTTTATTTTCATTGAATGGGGAAATACTCATTAAAAAGTCTGAATATTTTTCTGCTTGTTTCTTGGTGGAGAAAAAGACAAGATTTATTCTGTTTTCCCCATTATAAGTTAAAGTATTACATTCTTTTTTTTCTTCAGGGCTTGGTTGTGGGTTGGAGAGATTCTTCATTAGTATGAAACTTGTTATGCCAAGAAGGACTATTATTACTATAGAGATTATTATCCATTTATCCATGTTTTCCTTAATAATCCCTTATTTATAAGTTTTTATTGGTTTGGATTTCTGAACTTTTAGTTAGGAAGATATTTTTAAAAATAGTGAGGGTTTTTTTAAAAGTCAGATTTTAGTTCTAAAGAATAGAAATATATATATATATATATAACTTGGCTAAAATTTTTATGAATTTAGAAGGAGGTATTAAAATGAATGATAAAAAGTTAGGTAATTTTTTATGGTTTGTTGTAGTAGTCCTAACATTAATGTTGGTATTACAAATTTTATCTTATTCTAAAATCTCTGACAGTGTTTTTTCTGATGTTAGATTAAGCCCTACAACTGCTGGAACAACTGTTGGAGGAACTGTAACAAGTTCAGCTACTGGACTTTCCTTGGGTGATGGGTATATCGGTGTAGTGTATGTAGATGTTAATGGTGATGGAAAATCGGATTATAGCTTATATTTGAATTGTCCTCCAACAAATATTGATATTTGTAATCAAAAGTATGTTGATGGATCCACGGTTAGTCTTAGTAATTTAAAATTAATTAATGGTTCAAATTACGCATACGAATCAACCGCTGACACAGTTAAAACGGTTTCCGCCGGCACTGAAAACAAGAAGGTAAACATAATGGGTGTTTGGGAACCTATGGAGTCTGGGGAATTTGACGGACAACCGGACGAACCATTTACAGGTGGACAGGGAACACTTCAATGACAGTTCAATAAACAAAATTTTTTTATTTTTTAAATTAAACATTCTTTAATAAAGATAATTTTATTAATCTAGATTATTATTTTAGATTATGTCAAATAAGACTTCTCCAGAATTCAACTTTTTGGAAGCCGCATTAGTTAAACGAACAGATTTGTTTAAGAATTGTACAAATATTGTTGTTGGGAAGGGGAATATTAATGCAGGCATTTTGTTTGTTGGAGAGGCTCCTGGGAGGAATGAAGACGAGCAAGGGTTGCCTTTCGTAGGGGCTGCAGGTAAGAATTTGGACAAATTGTTGGAAACGGTGGGATTGAGTATGGAAGACATTTATGTTGCAAATATCTTAAAATGTAGGCCCCCAGAAAACAGGGACCCTCTGCCAGAAGAAATTAAAGCCCATACACCTTGGTTGCTTAAACAAATTAAGGATATGAAACCAAAAGTTGTTTGTTCTCTGGGGAACTATGCAACAAAGTTTTTTTTGGCTTTGGGAGATGTTGATAAAATGAAAGACCAGTTAGGAATAACTTCTGTTCATGGGAAGGTTCGCGAGATTAAGATGGATGGTCTGAGTTTCAAATTGATTCCTTTATTTCATCCTGCAGCGATTATTTACAATCGGACGAAGTTGACTCCTCTTTGGGAAGCGGATATAGAGATTGTTAAAAAAGAAGTTGGGCAGAAAAGGCAATTTTAATATGTTTTATATCTTTCATCTATACGGGCTACATAAACAGGGGGTATACTTCCTCCAAACTGGTCCCCTGATATATCCACAATTCCTCCCTGAGGGGTAGTGTTCCACTCATGTGTACAAAATCCATTCTTTAGTCTAAATATTCCTCCCACTCTTCTTAAACCAAGCTCAATTTCGACAGCCTCTGCCATTTTTCTACAAAGACCTTTAGGAAAGGAAAGATTATTTGTATTATTTCTTTCAAATTCTTGTCTTATTTCCTCTAATCTTGCCCTTTCTTCAAGAGTTACTAATTCAATTGGTCCAGAGTCTTTGTTGTCCATAAAAATTGATATTATATTGGCTTTAAAAAGATTGTCTAGAACAAATTATTTCTCTTCAATTGCCGAAAATTCACAATCGTTTTCTTTTGCTCTTTTTCCTAATTTTTCTAAGATCTCCGTCATTTCTTTTTTTCCTTGTTTGAAATCGTCTACAGTTAGGTCTAGTTTAAACTTTCCCGCCGAGATGTACGTAATAGAAATGGCATTGTTATCAAAATCAAACACCTTTTTTATTTTCATTAAACCATCACTTTTTAGGCATTTTATATTGATTATTTGATGGAGTTCTTGACTTCTTCTTTTTTTATTAGTTATCTTTTTTATTGCTTCTTGTTTTTCTTTTGGGATATATCTCCCTAAAACAGATTCGTCTTGTTTTGTTTTTTCTACAAACTCTGTTAAACTTTTGAAGTCTTGGAGAATTTTCCCCTTTGTTAATTCTTCTTTTTCTCCTAGAATTTGCTTAAAAGAAATATTAAATGCTTGGTCTTGCTGGAATAATTGCATTATTTCTTTCTTTTCTTTTGAAGTAACTCTTCTTAAGGATAGGTGGACATTATCTCCAGAGATAGTCAAAACCTTACAGACTATCTTTTTATTTGGGACAACGTATTGACGCATGAACTTAATTCTCCCTGGCGCGATTTCTGAAGAAATGATAGTGCCTGCCTTTCCATTTGGTAGTTCTACGAACGTAATTGTGTTCGTTACTTCCTTAACAGTGCATAATACGAGGTCTCCTTCCTTCATGAGAAGATGAGAAAGGAGGGTTATTTAAGATTGTCGCTCGCAATCGGCTTTGTCAGATTGCTCGCTTTAGGGAGACAGTTTGGTAATGTGTAAATTTCTCGATAAGTTGTTCAACAAAGGTCATGAGATTTATTAATTGCTGGGGGTGTTAGATTACTATAATCTTTGCGAAGAAGTAGCCTAGAATTATAAAACTTCTTCGACTCTGGATCTTATTTTTGCCTTCCCACCCGATGGAACTGCGAGAGTAGTGTTACACGCAAGGCATCTGACCTTTGTTGAAGCTTTTCCAAATATAGTTTGAGATTCTTTACATTTTGGGCAGCTTACCCTAATAAATTTTCCTTTCATAGATTAAAATGATAAATTGAGTTTTTAAGGTTTATGTCTTATAAATTATCTCTATCTAAGGAGTTTTTCCCTTTAGGCGTTTCTGGTGAAACGACCCTGTAGGTACTTCTGGTGAAGTAAGGTTTACTTAAAGAAATTGTTATAAAACTAAAGAGTCGCTAAATGGTCTCAGAGTTAAACCTTCATAATTTCTACTTCTAGATTCTTTTTTAAGGCTTCAATAAAATCTTCTTCTCTGTCTTTATCTAATAGGCATCCTGCTGCGAAGTGGTGTCCTCCAACTTCAACATTTACTCTAGAATCTCCGTTTTTGAAGGTTATAATTGTTTTTTCCAAAAACTCCTTTAAGTTTCTTCCTTCTCTTCCTACCATTCTTGCAGAAACTTTTATTTTGTCTTTATTGTAAGCCATACCTATAAGGATTGTTCCTTCTTCATAGGTTTGGGAAGAAGACAACATTGAACATATTGTTCCTACAATAACATCTTTTATTTGGTCTTTTGCATTTAGGATTACGAATCCTTTTCCATCAATTTTATTCATCTTTTCTGCAACCCTTAGCCCCGAGACTAATTCTTGCCTATAGTTTGTGTAAATTTCCATAGCTCTTTCTTTAGCCTTTTCATTTCCTAAACAGTATGAGACTGCTACGTCGCTGAAACCAAGTCTTGAACAAGAATTAATTAAAGTTGAAATCTCTCTAACATCTTCTTGGGTGTTAAAAAATTTTAATATGTAAAGATTTCCAATAGTGTCTTTTTGTTTCTCTTTCTTTGACTGCCTCATCATTACTGCAGTAATTAGTCTTGACATTTCTTCTTTGCTTAATTCTAAAAGGCTTTTTCCCGCACTAATGTCTACTTCTCTCAATAAATTTATTACTCCAGGACCATTACCCGTTACTCCTGGAATGTAGGGAGAGGTTGAATATTCTAATGCTCTTCTTAACGGTCTTGTTGCTGGATAAAGGATTAAACCTTTTTTTATTTGAAGATTTTCTGAGTCTTTTATAAATTGTTGATTGATTTTTGAAAGATTTGATTCTTGTCTATCTCCTATCATCCCAATGACTGCTAAGTATGAAAGGTCTTTGTTTTTTTCAGAAATTTCTTTCGAAAGGAGATAACAGGCTCCTGCACCAGAACAATTATTCTCTTCCAGTTTATTGGTTAGATGGGGATTAATTATATTGATGTTTGCATTTAGTTTGGTCTTATCTATTTCATGATGATCTAAGATGAAAATAGGTCCTTTCAAATTTTGAAAGTATTCTAAACTTCCAGAAGCCAAATCGCTAAAGACTAAGATTTCTTTTGGTTGGCGTAGTAATTCTTTTTCTAAGATTTCCCTGTCTAAGCTTTTTACTATCCTCAGAGTAAATTTTTTATCAAGTCTTTGTAATGTCTTTGTAAGAATTGCAGCAGAGGTTATCCCATCGGTGTCATAGTGGGAGATGATTCTGACTGGCTTGTCCTTTATAGCCTCTAAAAATTCTTTAGTTACCCTCTTTACCTCTTTTAACATAAGGGGTTAAAATGGCATTAGCTTAAAAAGATTTGTGTGATTTATAGAGTGACAAACCCTATTTTTTCTTTTTGGAGAGGTTAGAATATTTTTGTGTAGCGTTTAGTCTACTTTGTGCTTTTTGTAGTTTATGTTTGGCTTTTCTATCAGTAAGATTTGATTTTAAATGCTCCTTTATACCGGCTACTTTCTTCTCTGCATTTTCTAAGTTCTCATTTCTTTCAATACCTAGTTCTGTTAAATACCTCTTTAGTTTTTTTCCAAATACTTTTGTGGTTGGAATCCCATATTGGTCTCTAAGGATTAGTCCTATTTGGGAAGGGGCGTTTTTTTCTGCGAGCTCTGCTATAACTTTTTTGAGCTCTGACTCATTTATTTTAACCCATGTTGGCTTTTCCAATTTTACCATGTTATATCTGGGAAAAATTGGTTTTTAAAGTTAAGGGTAGGAGACAGTCCCACCAGTGCTCGCAATTTGCATTTCGCAATCAGATATTTCTCTATTAGATTACTCGAAGTAACTTCAAAGAAGTTTCATGTTTTTCTCCAAGGAGAAAAGAAGCGAATTGCTCGTCGAACCTCCAAGTTCTCATTCTCTCCATATAGCCCCGCCGACTCACGCCTAGGTCTGCGATTATCTATTTTATTTGTCCAGACCTAAACGTTCGGGATTCGATTTCGAATTCTGGAATTAATGCTATCTTGAGATAGCATATAGCCCCGCCAGGATTCGAACCTGGGTCCCAGGCTTCAAAGGCCTAGATCCTTGACCGCTAGACTACGGGGCTAGTATTTTTGCCACGTTGTCTTCTCGAAACGGCCCTGCCGTTACTTTAGACTACGGGGCTAGTGTAATTATGAAAGAATGGGATGATTTTTAAGGTTTATGTAACATAAACAATGGCCAAATCATAGACTCTCTAAAGGTTTTGATGGGGGGTTTTAATATGGAGGGGCTAGTGTTTATATCTTCCCCTTCTTTCTACTTCTTTTAACCTTTCCAGAACCTCATTCTTTTCTTTCCATTTGTAACTCTTTAGAAAGTTTTTGAAAAGGTCTTCGTGGTTCTGGAAATGTTTTGCTTCGAGTGCTTGTTTGATGAGGTGTATATCAACGGCTTTGTCTTCAATTTTTGCAGATATAAACCCTAGGCCAAAGTCAATTAAGAAAACTTCGTTATCTTTTAAAATTGTGTTGGAGGTTGTGAGGTCTCCATGGATAATATTGTTTTGGTGGAGAAGTGCTGTCTGATGCCCTAGTTTTTCCATTGTTTGGTATTGCTTTTCTTTTGGATAGGAGTTTAGAGTTTCTGAGAGTCGGTCTCCTTCGATAAATTGGATTTGTAAATTGTGTTTGTCAACAGATATGACTTCTGGAACATTTATTTGTAAGGCGAGAGCTTTGGTTAAGATTTTTGCTTCACACTTTGTTCTTTTGTTTCTTATTTGTTCATCAAGAATTGGATGACGATAAGATTTTGATGTTCTCTCTTTTGAAATGATTTTGTCTGATAGAAATATTTTAGCTTCGGCGCCTTGGGCTATTAGTTGTGGTTTCATCTTAAAACTTGATTTTCCCTTTAAACTTCTTAGCCATTTTCTGCATGGTTCTTTGGTCTATTTTTCCTTCGGCTAGGCCGCCCTGCATTCCCATCATTTCCTTTAGTAGTTTATATTGTTTGAGAAGTTCTCTTATCTCGGTGGTTGTTGTGCTTGAACCTTTTGCGATTCTCTTTATTCTGTTTGTTTGTTTTTCTATAATTTCAGGGTTTTCAATTTCTTCTTCAGTCATGCTACTAATTGCTGTTTTCCAATGTTTCATTTTTTCTTCTTGCTTTTTCAAAACATCTTTTGGAACTTTTGCTGCAGATATTCCAGGAACCATTCCCATTAGTTTATCCATGCCCCCCATTTTGTTCATTTGTTCTAGTTGGCTGTAAAGGTCTAGTAATGTGAATTTCCCTTCTCCAAGTCTGGCTTCCATTCTCTTTTGTTGTTTTTCTGTCGTTGCCGATTTTACTTTTTCTAAAAGACCTTGGAGGTCTCCCATGCCCAAAAGTCTTTGAATAAAGGACTCCGGGTCAAATGTTTCTACTTCGTGGATTTGTTCTCCAACACCAATAAAGTAGACGGGGGCTTTTGTTTCTGCGCAGGCGGTTAGGGCTCCACCAGCTTTAGATGTTCCATCCATTCTTGTTATGACTACACCATCAATTGAAAGTGCTTTTTGAAATTCACTTGCTTGTGTTTTTGCGGCCTGTCCAATATCTGCAGGCATTACCAAAATTCTATAATCTGGTTTTGTTGCTTTGTTTATTCTTTCAATTTCTTTGATTAACTCTTTATTTAACCCATCTCTTCCAGCAGTGTCAATTAAAATTAGGTCGTATTTTTCTAAATCTTTTTCATAATTCTTAATTATCTTGAGAGGGTCTTTTTCTTTTTTGTCGATGAAAACAGCTACGTTGGCTTTCTTGGCCATTTGCTCTAATTGATCCATTGCTGCAGGTCTTTGAGTGTCAAGTCCGAGAAGTGCGACCTTTCTTCCTCTTTTTGCAAAATAGAAACCTAGTTTTGCAATAGTTGTAGTTTTTCCGGCACCATAGAGTCCTAAAAACATTAGCTTCGCTTTCTTTGGAAGTTTCAATTCAGTCTTTTCACCTAAGAGATATAATATTTCATCATGGATTAATTTGACTAATTGCTCTTTCTTTTCAATTCCCCTTATCTTTTCATCATAGGCTAGCTTCTTTATTTTTTGGGATAGCGCAAAAACGAGCTCGATATTTACATCTGCTTCGATAAGAGACTTTTGGATGTCTTTTACTATTCCATCTATTAGTTTTTTATCTACAAAAATTGCATTACTAATCTTTTTGATTCCATCTTTCAAGGCAGAGCCCAATCTTTCAAGCACCATATAATATGAAGAAAATGGATGTTATTTAAGTTTTGGGTTTGGGTAAGTTTTTAAAGGAAAAGAAATTTCAGAGGGCATTATAAAAAATGGTGAGTGAAAAGAAGACTATTGGCTTTTTTGATATATTATGGCAATTTATCTTTGTTTTCATTGGGATGTTGGGTGTTAGGCTTGATCGTGGAAAAACTTTGTTTGTTTGGATTCCTCTTGCAATACTTTCCTACCTATTAAGTTTGTTTATTTATACAAAGGGGTGGTGGATATCCTATGTTATTTTCTTCTGGGTTTTTTATTATGTGGGGAATGCTTTGATTCTAGGTACCCCAATTAGTTCTTGGATGATAAAAAAATTTGGAGAGAAGATGGCATTTTCTATTTATGAAGTCATTTTAGGATTGATGTTTATGAATAGTGCTTTCGCGATTACTCAATTTATCGCATTCCATTCAAACACTGTTTTTATTTCACCAATTATTTTATGGGTTATTAGTGTGCCTATTTTTATAATTAGTTTTGGAAGTAAGTTTTGGGCTGCATGGCTAACTGGACTGGATATCTATTACTACAAAGATCTTTTCTTAAATAAGAGGGTCGGTAAATTCATTAAAGCTGGTCCATATAAAATATTTAAAAATCCTATGTATGGGGTTGGATATCTTTATGGGTATCTTGGTGCCTTAATTTTCCAATCTAAAGAAGGGTTGATTTTTGTAGCGATTTGTCATGCTGGAATTTATACATTTAATTATTTAGTTGAACAACCTTTTGTGAAAAGAACGTATCTTTCTTAACTAAGTGTTCTTTTTTTCTTCATTAAATTAGCCAGAATAATGCTTGTGGGGATTACGAATATTAAAAGATATCCAAAGAAGATGAAGAAGGGGTAGAGAGTGGAATGACTCATCCAGACGACGCAAGGTCTTGCTAGGCAGTTGATATTGAAAGATTGGCTAAAGTATAATGAAATTGGAACAAGAATTATCATGTGGATGATGGAGATTTTCCAGGCTTTTGGTTCTGGTTTGTTCATTAGGAAAAGGGCAATTAATGCCAATGGGAGGACGCTTAGGTGAGATATAATAGAAATTATCGAATTTGCTGAGAGGTCCGCGAAGATTTCATAAGTGGAACCTAAGAGATATTTATTGAAGAGGAGTTTTGAAAGGAAGTCTAGGGACCAGTTTAGGGAGCCAAAAAATAAGAGGGCAATTTCTGCTGATAGTATAAAAGAATTTCTAAAAAGTATTGCAATCCCTATGATTAGAGGTATGTGATTACATAGCCAAAAGATGTGGATTGGGGAGCTGTAAAGAATTAATATAGCAATTCTAATCAAGGAAATGACGATTAATGTGATGCCTATTATGTTGAGAATCTCTTTTTTTGTTATTTTCATTTGGATTAAAGTCCCAACTTCTCTATTAATTTTTCTTTTTTGAATATCTCTAAGTCATCATAACTTTGTCCGACTCCGAGAAAGAGGATGGGTTTTCCTGTGACTTGGGAGACTGAGATTGCAGTTCCCCCCTTTTCATCAACATCTGCTTTGGAAAGGATTATCCCATCGATATTGATTGAATCATCAAATGCTTTGGCTTGTTCTGTTGCATCGTTTCCAGTTATGGATTCTCCAAGAAATATCTTCATGTCTGGCTTGTTTACTCTAACAATCTTTTCCATTTCTCTCATAAGAGAATCTTTATTTTGCATTCTTCCTGCAGTATCAATTAAGACCACATTAATATGGTGCTTTTTTGCATACTGGATTGCATCGAAACCGACAGAGGCGGGGTCTGAACCATAGTCTTTTTTTATTAAGTTTATTTTTAATTTATCTGCATGTTGTTGTATTTGTTCAATGCTTGCTGCTCTGAATGTATCTGCTGCGGCTAGACAAACAGTTAATTTATTTTTTTGGAGGAGATTGGCTACTTTTGCGATTGTGGTGGTTTTCCCAGAACCATTGATTCCGGCAAAGAGGATAACAAAAGGAGATTTTTCTTTTAGAGAATCTTTAATAGTTTTTATAAAATTTGGGGGGTCAAGAAGCAATTCTTCAATAGAGCTCTTTAGTTCTTCTGAAAGATTTACATCTTTGGGGTTTTTTCCAATTAGTTTTTGTGCAAGGGATTCTCTTATGGCTGCGACTGCAGAATAGGCTACATTATTTTGTAAGAGAATCATTTCTAACTCCTCAAAGAGTTCATCGAATCTTTCATTAGTTAATCTTTTTTTAAACCTTGAGAAGAACCCACCACTATCTACGGGGGCTTTAATTGTTTCTTCAAGAGACTCTTCTAAAATGTCTTTAGTGGCTTCTTCTTTTGATGGTTCGATAGCTTCTTCTTTTGTTGGTTTTGGGATGGGTGTTTTCTTTTTTTCTTTTTTGACTCGAGCTTTCTTTTCTTTTGTAGGTTTTTCTTCTTTTGGAGTTTCTTCTACAACTTTCTTATTTTTGCTCAACCAGCTCTTAAGCTTCTCTTTTAGTTTGCCGAACATGGTTTTTCGAAGGGTTTTTCGTTTAAAATCCTTTGGAAAGGGACCACAATAATTCTTTTAAACTGAGGCGGTTTCATAGGGGGAAATGGTAACTTTTAGTGATATTTACGAGGCTATGCGAAAGGAGAAGTATAGCGAGCAATTACAGGCGTTACCTCGAAAGTTTCTCTTGGATTCAGCCCAATATTTTGCTGAAAAGAAGGAGTTTTTGAGTAAAGAAGAGGATTTATTTTCTGATATGGCTATTAAGAATAAGAAAAAATTAGAGAATGCTCTTTCTAGCTTTAGGGATTTATTAAGGACTAGGAAGAAAAAAATTCTTTCTCTTGCTTTCGTGGCTGCTGAAGTAGGGATTAGCAAGAAGGATTTTGAAAATTTACTTGGTTTTGAAAAGGATTTGTTTGAAGAGGTTGTTAGGAGTCTTGAAAATGCAGAGAAGAACTTGGGTACAGATATGGATAGTTCACAAAAAGAGGAGAAGAGGCATAAATTAGTAAGGTTTTTAGAACATGTTCCAGAATTTTTGAATTTTGAGGGAGAAGGGATAGGTCCTTTTGAAAAAGGGGAAATGGCTAATTTAGAGAGCGGGCTTATCGAGATTCTTGAGAAGGATAAGAGGGTTGAGGTTATTGAGGAGGATTAGTCTTCAGCAAAATGCTTAAAAAGAGTTTTTTCGAGGTAAGTACATGCCTCCTGCATAGCTCAGTTGATAAAGCGCACTTCGTTTGCGATATCACCTCGCTTGTGGGAATGCCTGCATAGCTCAGTTGATAGAGCACAAGTTTTGTAAACTTGGGGTCGGGGGTTTGACTCCCTCTGCAGGCTTATTTCTTTAAACACTTGACAGTCGGGGGCGAACAATTTGCTTTGAGAAAATAAATGTTAAAATCTTTTTCGAGATGCAAATTGTGAGGTGACTCCCTCTGCAGGCTTCATGAGGTGAATGTTGTGTAACAAACCATCTTAGAACTTTTGCGGGCTTTGATTTCCTAAAGCTTAATAAATCTCTCTTCCCATTATTTCTTAGATAAGATGGCTAAGTATATTTATTCAATTGGAGGAGGAGGAATAGCTTTAGTGGTTTTTGTAATAACGGCTTTTTTAACTCCAGTTGTAAATTATAATGAAGAAATTAAAACAATGCTTACCATAAATACTTTTTTGTTTGCAATTTTAGCAGGCTTTTTTATTTCAAGGTCTAATAGCAGATACGATAATATTAGAGAATATCTCTCAACAGAGGATGCCTTATGGTTAAGTGTGTATGAACTGTCAAAAACTGTAGGGGGCAATTTTCAAAAGAAGATGAGAAGTTTGATAGATGAGTATTATGTTTTATGTTATGATTATGAGGACCAAAATTATTATAAACCTACTCAGAAAGTTTTTTTACAAATTTATAACATTGTGAACGAACTTTATAAAAAGACATTCAAAACAAAAGGAAAAAGGCCTGCAGATACTTCTCTTTCTAGAATTTATGTCTATCTTGGGGGGATAGAAGAGGTAAGAAACAAGACCTCTGTTTTACTAGAAGAAAAAGTTACAAATGGAAAATGGGTTGTTCTCTTTCTCTTATCTGCAATAATAATTTTTAGTGTTTACCATCTTAGAACTTTTGCATTTTATACTCAAGTAATTGCAGTAATTCTTTCAACAACTTTAGTGTTAGTATTATTAATTCTTAGAGATTTACAGAACTTGCGCCTTGGGGGAGAAGTTATAGCTTCAGAATCTGGGCAAGAGGTTTTAGAGACTATTGGTACTGGAAGATATTATTCCCAATATCATATAATAATGGGAGAGATACCTGAAGATATAGGCCCATATAGGCTAGGTCTGCATAGGCCTGGTGAAAAACAGAAGATAAAATGGATAAGAAGGGATTCTGATAGTATTGGGACGCAAAGATTTAAAACCGAACATTCTTAAAATATAACATGCCATCAAAGAATAAACCAAAGAGACTTGACCGAGCTAGAAGTTGGAGAGTTGCTAGAAGGAAGAGAGAAAAGAGAGCTGCCATTTTATGGACTGGAAGGGGTAGGAAGAAAAGACCTAAAAATAAGGCAGCCATTATCTCAAGAGACCCTCTAAGAAAGTCTCAAATGCCTGTAAAGGTCGTTGCGGTAAAGAAAGTTATAAGGAAAGTAGCTAAGAAATCTATTAAGAAAGTTGTTGAGTAAAGGCAATTATTTAAATTTAGAATTCATTTTATAATCATGGAAGAACCTTGTGAACTTTGTTTAGCTATCGACGAAGATTATAGAGTAATTGAAAGAACGGACCATTCTTTTTGTTTAATTGCCTTAAGTCCTATAAAGGCGAAACATTTGCTTATTTTACCGAGGCGCCATGTTCTTGATTGGAAGGATTTGTCTATGGAAGAGTCTAAGGATCTTTTTGAAATGGTTTCAAGGTATAAAGATAAAATATTAAAAATATCTAATGAGGAACCCACATTACATATGAACTTTGAGAGGCACGGAACACAGAGACATATTCATTGTCATCTTCTCCCAACAAAAGGGGGCTTTCGAGATTTGGTTTCTGCCCATGAGGGAATTCCTCGGTGGGGGGTTGTTTCAAAAGAAGAGATGGAAAAATTAAGAGACGAATTTTCTAGAGATAATTAGTCTTCCTCTATATGTTTCTCGTAGAGGGTTTTGTATCCAAACAACTCTTCTTTCTTAAACCATAATTCAACTTCTTTTTTAGCTTCGTCTAAATTCCCCGAAGCATGAACTAAATTTTTTGTTCCTTTGTAACCAAGGTTAACATGTCCGAAGTCACCTCGGATTGTTCCGGGCCCGGATTTGCTGGAGTCTGTTAACCCCACTATTTTTCTAACAACTTCTATTGCCTTTATTCCTTCTAAAATCATTGCGATTACTGGTCCAGAAGTTATTCTTTTTTCTAATTCTGGGTAAAAATCTTTTTCCGTATGGGCGAAATAATGTTTTTTAGCAAAGTCTGGAGTTATATGATTCATTTTCATTCCGACTATTTTTAATCCAGCGACTTCAAATCTTCTGATTATTTCTCCAATAAGACCTCTTACTACCCCATCTGGTTTAACTAAGACTAATGTCTTTTCAATCATCTTCTTTTTGGTTTTTCTTTACTTTGCTCTTTTTTGGTTTTTCTTCCTTTTCTTCTTCAACCTCTTCCTTTTCTTCTTCAACCTCTTCTGGATTTTCCTCAGTGTCTTCTTGGGGGATTTCTATTTCTCCTTTTTTGCCCATATTGACTTCTTTTTGGATATCTACCTTCTCTAATTCTTTCGTTTCAAAGATTCTAAGGTCACAGAAAGACAAGGGATAGATTTTCTTTAATTTTGGAAGTAGTGTTTTCTGTAGACTTCCCTCAAGAAGTTCATAACAAATTTCATTATAGCTTCTTTCTTTGAGGTATTCTAATAAAAATTCCTTGCAGGTGTTTCTAAGATTTTTTCTGACTACTCTGGAAACTTTCTTTCTAGTTATCAATAGTGGTTTGACTATCGTTTGAATATCTGAGCAATGTGCAAGAAAAGAGTCTTCTACATAATCTGTTCTCTTTCTCATAACTCTTCGAATATATGCTTTTACTAATTCCATCTTCTTTGGGATAGCCACGAGTTTTTTCTCATTTTGGAAAATTTTGAATGTTATTGTTAGACCCTTTCCTCTCATTCTTCGAGTTAAGTCTAATTTGATTGTTTTATCTTTTAGGTTTTCAAAGGTTCCGAGAACCCTTACAGAGTCACTTATCAGGGGAATTTCAACTTCAATGTATTTCTTTCTTTCTGCCATTAGTTTATTCTATAGTTATTTTACTGGTTCGTTTGCCTTTCTTTTGGTCTTTACCCTTTCCACAGACAGAGCATGTGTAAACGATTGCTGTTTTTTTAGTTGTCTTTCTTTTTTGTTTTGCCTGATTTTTCATACGAGAAAAACGTCCTTTATTTCCAATTCCCCTATTGAGTCCCCTAAGCATAGCTCTTTGTTTTGAGCCCCTCTTTAGAGTGGAAGGTTTCCCGTGACTTTGTTCTTTTACCTTTTGTTCGGTTCGCTTTTTACAATAAGGACAGAACCTGTTTACTTTCCTTGGCATCTTCATGTAATTGTCTTGAGAATTTGCTTTTTAAAGTTTGTTGTTTTCTTATGGAGTGGACACGCAGTTATTTAAATAGTCTTGATTTGTTTAATTGATGGATAGAATTAAAATTAATAGTATAAGTCAGAGAAAGTTTTTAGATTTGATGGTTGAGAAATTAAATTCTCCCTCTCTTCGAGGGCTTTTACAATTTGGATTTGATGTTAAATATTCTTCGTTGAAGAATTATTATTCCGGAATTCGTCTGATACCTAAAGATTTGTTTGATGATTTAATTGAATTGAGTGGGGTGAGTGTCGATTTTGAAATTGTTGGGGGAAGTTGGGGACAGATTAAGGGAGGGAAGTTAGGGAAGAAGAAGGTTTAAAAATTTTAGGTGTTGATAAAATCTAAGACCCTGTAGTCTAAAGTAACGGCCTAGCCGTTTCGAGAAGACAACATGGTTATAGACTGACCCTGTAGTCTAATGGCAGTACGTATCGTTGACTTCGATGAGGCCCAAGTTCGATTCTTGGCAGGGTCATTTTTCTATGAAACTTACTAAGTTATAATATTGTTAGTAACTAACTTAGTAAGTAATTAACTAAGAAATATTTATAAGTGGGCTTTTCTTGTAATCTCTTAGAGGATTGTATGAAAAAGTATTTACTTTTGATTGAGGATGAAGAGCTTTGGAAGAAGTTTAAAGAAAGTATACAAAAAGATATTAACAGCGAAATTTTGGAATTGATTGAAAAAAGGATTAAAAAGGAGAATAAAAAATGAAAAGAGGACAAGTGACTATATTCATCATTGTTGCAATTGTGATAGTTGTTGGAATTATTCTTTATTTTGCTATAGACTGGAATTTTTCTAAAACACTTCCTGTTAATATGGAGCCCGTCTATGATTATTATAAAGAATGTTTAACGGCGACGGCACTTGAAGGGATTTCTTTGTTGGGGGAGCAAGGGGGTTATATCGAAGTTCCAGAATTTGTTCCAGGTTCGCAATACATGCCCTTTTCTTCTCAGTTGGACTTCCTTGGACAACCAGTTCCCTATTGGATGTATGTTTCGGGGAATAATCTTCTAAGGGAACAGGTTCCAACAGAGACTTCTATGGAAGAGGAGTTGTCTAAATATGTTCGTGAAAGAGTAAGTTATTGTGATTTTACTGATTTTGAATTGGCTGGTTATGATATTTATGTTGATGAAGATGCTTTTGTTGGGGTTCAGATTAATGATTATAATGTTGATTTGAATATTGATAATGTTTTGACAATATTCTTTGAGAATCAATCCGCTGTTGTTAGTGCTCATGAGGTTTCGGTGGATAGCAAGCTTGGAAGGTTCTATTCTCTGGCGAAACAAGTTTACGATTTTGAAAAAACAAATATGTTTTTAGAAAGTTATGCTCTAGATGTTATGAGGCTTTACGCTCCCGTGACTGGTACAGAGGTTGGGTGTTCACCTAAAGTTTTTATTGACGAAGAAATCCGAAAAGATATTGTTAATGGGCTTGTATCAAATATTCCAGCCATAAAACTTGATGGAGACTATTACGATTTATCTTCTCAAGAGAGGTCTTATTTTGTTACGGATGCCGGATTAAATATTGGAGAAAATTTGAACTTTGTATATTCTGCTGATTGGCCAACTAGAATTGAAATCTCTGGGGATAAAGTTGTTGAACCCGTTGGTTTACAACAGGGGCTGGGAATGATGGGATTCTGTTATACTCCTTATCATCTTGTTTATGATATTGATTTTCCAGTTCTTGTGCAGTTTTTTGATGAGAAAGAAATCTTTCAATTCCCTCTTGCAGTGATTATTTCAAAAAATCAACCTAGAGAAGCCTTGCCAACAATTGGAGGTGCTTCAATAGAGTCTCCTATTTGTGATTATAAAAATCAACAGGTCGATGTTTATACTTATGATCTTAATTTGAATCCTGTTCCAGCAAGAATTAGTTTTAAGTGTTTGAATTCTGTTTGTGATATTGGCAAGACCTCTTTAAAAGGTGGTGATGCTTTCTTAGATGGACAATTCCCCCAATGTGTAAATGGATTTATTGTTGCTCAAGCAGAAGGTTATGCAGATTCTAAGGTCGAGATTTCTACCAACGAAGAAAGGCTTTCAAATATTCTCATGAATAAAAAACATAATATTTCTATAGATTTGGGGAATGTCAAGAAGGCAATGGTCTCGTTTAATTCAGATGATTATTCTACCACGATTGTTTATCCGGAGATGAAGTCTATTGAGCTGATTGAAGCCTATTATAATGTTACAGTCTATGTTTATGAAAATTCTTCATTGAGATTCCCTGGGATTAACGAAAGGAAGTGTGTTGATGTCCCTGAGAGTGGAATCGCAGGGTTTTTTGGTGCTGAGACGGAGAAGTGCTATGATATTAATATTCCAGCAACTGATATATCTTTTGCAATTGTTGGTGGTGGAAAAACTCAAGAGTATGTTCTTGATAGTGTCTTAGAAGATTCAAAAGAATTAAATATAAATATTCCTCTTTTTGGTTTGCCTACGAGTTTAGATGATTTACAGAAGAATCAGGCTCTAGTTGAATCTGAGAGAGTATATTTGAGTTTTGAATAATGGGAAGCAAAAATATTTTATTAGTTATGGGGGTTTTGTTATTTGGAATTATTTTACAAAATGTATCTGGTGCAGCTTTTTCTGGACAAACGAGCCCGGCATTTTCAGGTTCAACAAATAATTGGCAGTCTTATCAACCAAATTTTCAAACACTTTATTCTGGACAGATGAATAATTATTGGCCTATTTTGAGAGATATACAAAATGACCAGTGTGAAGCAAATAGTGATTTTGTTATTGGTATTCCCCCTGGTGGATGTACTCCTATGGTTGTTAGAAGTGACTTACTTGAAGAACAAAATGTTCCTGTGTTTTGCCAATTGTATGCTATTAAAGTTAATCCTTTAATTAAGGTGTCTTCAATAAAATCTATTGCATTTAAAGGAAGTTATCCCGAGGGGGTTAGTGGGATTAGCTTTCATCCGGCAAGGGCGGCGATTAGGTCTTACACAACTCTTCTTGGAGACCCTTTGATAAATAATATTGGTTATGTTGTAATTATTTTGAAACAGAATAAGGTTGAAAGTGAAATGGAAGACTGGATTGCAGGAAATTTAACTGCTACGATTAGTTACGATGCGGACCAGGCCTATGGTACCGGAAGTTCGGAATATTATTCTCCAGTAATGAACGAAAGAAATTGGAGCATGAATTACGAAGCATATTCTTTTTGGAATGGAAAAGGATATTTGAGAGTTACGGGAATTGACCGAAACAGTGCAACAATTGAAATTTTATCTGATAAAGACCGTGTTTTGAAAACTTTTGTTTTGGAAGAGGGGAAGACGAGTGATTTGACTTACATGCCTGGTTATTATTGTAGGGCTGGATTAAAAGTTAGACTTAATGGATTAGATACTCCTGCAGATATGGCTTTGATTAATATGGATGGTTCTAATATATGGGTTCGTGAAGGGACAAAGTTGTTGAATGGGGCTTGTAGTGTTAGGGCATTGAAGGTTGGGTTGGTGGACACTGTAGGTAAAACAATAGTTCCAAATCAAAGCGGGACTTGGCCAGAAGAATTAATTGTTACTTCGGATGGGACCAACTTAACCTTGGGGCATAATGTTAAGCCAATAGCTCTTGCAGGTCATTCTTTAATAAACTTTAAAACAATAAAGAATCAGAGAGAAGTAACTGTTGGTGGATTTAAGGTAACTTTTGATAATCCAACAAATATCTCAGAGAAGATTACTTATTATGTTGAAACGGATTCGTTGAGTTCCCCTGGTCCAAAAACAATTTGGAAAGAGTCTTACATTGATAGGATAAAAAATGCTTCTAACAAGTCTGTAACTTCGTCTACATTGCCATTAAAGGACTTTGAAACTGGTTCTATTAGTATCAGTTGTCCTGGAAAGACTATTGATTTAAAATTGGGTGCTGCAGATTTGGCAAAAGATGGAAGTGGTTCTATAGGTTCTTTGGGGACTGATAAGACAAACCCTAATATCGATGCCGTATTTGAGGAGGGGAAAAATACTGTTGAGGAATTAGTAAGTTCCTATGTTAGTGAAATGAAAGATGGGGAGATTGGTCTTTATAGTGAGGAAGCGCTTTTCGAACAGATTCAATTGGCAGGAAGGGCAAGCAAGTTTGTAACAAAGGCGGCTCTGATTGATTTATTTTTAGAAAAGTATCCCACCTCTACTTCTGTTAATGGTTTAATGGAGGAAAGACAAAGACTAGGTTATTTAGATTATTCTGGAGCGTATGGAATGATTTATGCGAATGGAGGATTCCATTCCGTGAATCTTGTGAAGTTTGAGAATTTTGAGGAAGGGAAGAAGAGTATTGATTTGGGAATTAGTGGTAAGGGAATTCAAAGGGGATTGAAAGAGCTTGGGAGAGTAGAGTTGGATGTTGGAGAATATATTTTTATTGAAAAAATTTATCCTAACAAAGTCCAAATGAGATATGTTAATGATGACCTTAACGCGGCTATAAAGACTAGGACAGAGACAGTTTATGAGGACAGTAAAGTTTCTTTTGGAAAGTGGGAAGTTACTGTCGATGGAATTGATGCTTTAGAAGTTGCTCATATCTCTTTAATTCCAGAGATTAAAAATACTCGAACTGAAGCTAATTTTACTTTTAGAATTGGGATTGAAAAGAGGGGTATAGAACTTTCTCCAAATAAGACAAAAGAGATGTTAGCAAATATTAACAAATCTATAAAGGATTTTGAAGAAGTTAATGAAAAGTTGGGAGATGTTATTAAGGGGTGGAAAGGGGCTTGTCTTGCTACTTCTACAGTCTTAATGATTAAGAATGCTCTTAGTGGAATGGATGGGAGGGGTCTTGCTCGTCAAAAAGTTATGGCAGAATACAAAATGATTTGTGATAGAGACTACAAGGAAATGTCTAAAGAGCAATGTTATAATTTATTAGAACCTCAAATAGAAAAAGATGTTAAGGAAATGACTACTGCGCTTAATGTTGTTAATTCTAAAATGGATAATGCTCTTAAGGGAAACACAATTGATGGAGGGCTTGGAGAGGATTCAGTGAGAAATGAGACAAAGTATAAAGAGGACCTTAGGAAAGAATTGGGGAATTGGAGCAAGAAGATTGGGAATACTGAGGTAAATCAAAATGATTTGCAGACGATTACCCAGCTTCAGGTTGCTTTATTAGATAAGGCACTTGAAGGGAAGGGCGGCGCTTTGCCAAACGTTTCTCGTAGTGGTGTAGATTCTACTTTGAGGAATATTGCTTTGATGAAAGAGTCAAAAATAGCGACGGATGCGGCTGCGGCTGAAGTTCAAAAGCTTGTAGGGACAGGAGTACCGGCTATTCATCTCCAATCTGCTCTGGGTTCTGGAATGGAGCAAAGAGTTTGGGATGGGCAATTTCTTAAAGATTATCCTGATTTAAAGAATGGAATAAGGGGAAATGATTCTCAGAGAATACAATTCTTTGAATATGATAATGTTGTATATTTGCTTTTGCTTGATGGCAGTTCACAGGCACAGAACTTGATAGCTTCCAAAGCGTATAGGTTGGATAGTTTATCTTCTTTGGTAGACTCTAGGATTGTAGCAGCTCTTCAAAAATTTGCCTTTTCCACTGCAGGGCAGAAGAAGGGAGATTGTTCTAATGCATGGCCTCAGGGAAAGGCTATGATTAGTTATTATGAATCTGGTTCTAATAAGGGCTTGCCTGCGATTGTTCCATTTGATTTGAATGCGGGATGGTATGCAATGGTTCCAAATTCTGGGGGGACATTCTTAGATAATCAACCTCAAGGATATACTGCTTCAGCAGATGTGAGTTATTTTAAGATTTGTAATATTGGAGCGAACAAATTTATGGAGAATGGTTTGGGAGATGATTTTTGTCAGGGCTTTAGTATGAATTCTGCTGATTCAGTTGATGAATTTCGTTATTGTCCTGGGGAATTGAGTTCAACCGATGTTAAGAAATTGTATAATAAGGCAAGAGAGGCAATTCGCCAGGCTTCTGCCCAGAGTGGACAAAAGACTGTTTCGATTTTTGACCAGATGATAGGAGTGGGTGCACCTATGAGTGAGATTGGAGGTTTTGAATGTCAAGACTTTATGAGTAATGAAGATTGTAAGATAATGTTTAATGTTTGTGACCCTGTGATTTGCCCTTCATCTCGCTGTGACCTTGGAGGAAAGATGCCTGTTGCAGATGTTATTCAAACAGGAATTATTGGGAGTATTGCATTATGTTTGCCGAATGCTGCTGAAGGGATTTATGTCCCAATTTGTTTGAGTGGAATTCATGCAGGTATTGATAGTTTTGTATCTATATTAAGGTCAGAGAGAGAATGTTTACAAAAAAGTCTTGATACGGGGGAACACGTTGGTATTTGCGATGAGGTTGCTTCTATTTACAAATGTGAATTCTTCTGGAAACAGGCTTCTCCTTTGATAGAGATGGTTCTTCCAAAACTTCTTAGTGGATTTTCTGAGAAAAATGAGAAAGTTAGGGGTGGGGGAGAATATCTTTTAGTACAGAGTGCATTTAGTAATCTTGAGAAGAGTGTTGATTTCTTTAAGAATATTTATGCGCCAAATGCATTTAGGGCTTTTGAAATGAGGAGCACAGCAGAAGCTGGAGGCACATTCTGTAAGGCCTTTATTGGGACTAGTGTTCCAAATTCTGCAAGTTTACTTGATAGCCTTTTAGAACCTGAAAGTCCACATCAATTTTATGCATATTTTTCAGAAGATACTTTTAGTGAAGCAACTGTTCCCGCGACTTCACATTATAAAGTTTATTATCATATTTACGCAGGAAAGGATAAAGGGGTTCAATATCAAGTTTATTTAAAGAATCCTCCGGCGTCAAGTTATTATGTTTCGACTCCAACGGTTCCCGTTGCTTCAGGTTATATCGCTAAAGGTGATGAGGCTGATGAGGCAAAGGATTTCACTTTCCCTTCAGGATATAAAGAACTTTGTGTAGTTATAGATGCACATGAAGAATGTGGATTTAAACAAGTTACTACGAGCTTTGCTTTGAATTATGTTCAACAGAAATATACGGAGGAACAGGCTACTAAGACTGATATTACTTCTGAGAAGGAATGTGTTTCTGGAAGTCAATCAGCTCTTTCACTAGCTTCTCCTAATTTGCAGGCTGGTGCCGAAGAGGCAATTAATCCTGAGATTGCTTTGAGAGGAATTGTAAGAATTTGTGCGACAGGAAATCCAAATGCTGCAGTAGGTGAGAGTGCTAGATGGAAAGAAGTTGGTTATTGTGGAGATTCTAATTTGAAATGTTGGTTGGATTTAGATAGTGTGGAAAAAGATTTGAGAGCTATCGCAGCTATTGATAATAAATCAATTTCATTATTAGATGAACAGAAGAATTTAATTGATAATACTCGGAAGGGTTATGGGGATGTTGCGAAGGAGTTGGATAGATTGAATAGGGCTATAAAGTCGTTGAAACCACAGGTCCTTAAAAAATATATATATGCCGGACCTTCATTAAGTCCTTCTGGTGAAGAGGTAGCGATGACTATTGGAGAGATTATAATTGGATTAAATACTATTATAGACATTAGGGGAGGAGGTTCTAATAAGCAAAAGGCTGAGGCTTTGGCATTGAAGGCAGAGTTATTTAGATTGATAGTTGATGAGAAGTTGAAGGCGGAGGTTTCTGGGTCGACGGCGGTGATGCCTGCGGCGAGGACGGCAGAGATTGTAGAAAAGAATCCTCTAGATGATGTAATCCCAGACATTTATAATTTTGACGAGGTAAATGAATGGAAAGATGTTCGGGTTGGAGACGTTTTGTATAATCTTCTTTCTCTTGAAGGAGAGAGAAGCCCATATAGTTATTTTGTTGTTGAAAGGATAACTTCTATTGAAGAATCTCTTGGAATGTTTGCTGATATTGAACTTTCATCCCTAGGAAATAGGGAAATAACATCTCCAGAGACCGTCGAAGATATTGAACCTTTAAGAGAGAAAGGTTATGAATATTATGGTTTTTTAGAGGGGGGGAGTGGGGGGAATCCACAAAAGGAGGAGTTAAGGCAAGGTGTGTCTGAGAATGGAGGGTTAGAAAAATCACCTGTGGAAGTAGTTGTTGATGAAGATGAAAAAGAGATAATTCATTATAATGGGGAAGAGACAGACTTTTATTTAAAGAATGCCTCTGAGGGGAAAAGAGTTATTATGGAAAATAACTTTTTTAGTGTAGACACTCCTATTGGAAGAATTGAATCTGATGGTACAATTAGGATTTCTAAAGAAGATGCGGAGATTATTTCTGGTGTATTGTTTACCAATATAGCAAAGGAATATCATTATATTGAGGGGAAATTTATTAAAAAAAAAGAGGATTCTCGTTTAATCCCTCAAGTTAATTCTTTCAAAAACCCGAAGGTGATTTATAATCTCAATAAAGATGTTTTTATTTGGGGGGGAAGAGAATCTGTGAAGGTTGTAAGAAATTTGATTCCTGATAAATGGGGCAATGATTATTATACAATTTATTTTAATATCTCTGGCGAAATTAAAGAATATTATCTTTTTTTTGATGGAAGTGATTTATCTGATGGAGCAGAATATGTATTAGATGATGAAATAGTGGACATTCCTACATCTGTCAGTCCGTTACCAGAATTAGAAACTGATGAAATAATCGATGATAATATAGAACATCTTATCAGTGCTTCCTCAATGAGATATCCAGTCATAGGAATGACTTATCCCCAAGGAAGACCGGATTATTTCGGATTCCGATGGAATTCCAGATTAAACAAGGTTCAAACTATTATGAGGATTAATGAAGGGACTTTTGTTGTTTCTTCCAGTCAGACTGAAAAGTGGTATGATGACATAGAAACTTTTGAAGGATTCAAAGGAGAGGGAGATGAGGGAGGTTTATATGAAGATGAAAGAGCGTTGATTAGGGAAGTGGTCAAATCACGTTCTATGGAAGAAGTTGTCCAAAAAATTTATTCTTTTTACAGAGATGGGCCAGGTCGGTCTGCTAGAGACTTTGGAAGTCCGGGAGCATCTCCTTCAAGTTATACAAAGACATATCTATCTATTTGGGTTCCTCAATCTTCTGATTTAGATGTTATCAATGTTGCAAATCATGATAATTATATTATTAAGTTGACTTCGATTGAATCTATAAAGAAGGCCCTTGGTTTAACTTAGTCAGTAGTTTCTACTTAATTTTAAATGAGAAAGATTCTGCTCGCTTTCACCTCTTTGTTAATATTCCCTTTTGTCGAAGAGCTAAAAGCTCACTCCCGCAAAAATCAAATAGTATGTTTTCTCTTGAGCATTAGAATTCTTCTAAACGGTTCTCACTTCGTTCGAATCCGTAAAATGAGGAGAGGACTTCGGATTGACCAGGTAGGTCCAGAGGAAAATCCTCGCTCGTTGTTCATTACATTCACGACGAAGGAATCGAACACTGGGTTTGA
>JANLHN010000006.1 GCA_024654505.1 Nanobdellota archaeon
TGTTGAGGTAGAAGATTCAAAGGCAGAGTTTGAAGTTTATGTTAAAGACTATGATTATAACACAAACGAACTAACAATTGAGATATTAAATATTGCAGCTTCAGGTATAGAAGCCCTAACTGTAGAAATTCCAAAACAAGAGACAATCTCTATCAAAGGACCCAATAGAATTGTTGTTGGAGACTTAGATTCAAATGAGTACACTACTGCAGAATTTGAAGCAACAGTAGGGGACGGATGGTTTAATGTGAGACTTATTTATTCAGATTCTATAAATGTTAGAAGAGAAGTTACTAAAGCCATAAATTTTGATTCTTCTTATTTTTTTGGAAGAAAAGCTGACCAAAATGGAACCTCTACAAGAACTTATGTACTTTGGATAGTTATAATCTTTGCAGTAGTTTATTGGTTCCTTAGGAGAAGAAAAAAGAAGAAAGACAAGTTGAAGAAAGCTCACCTCTAAGATTATTCATACCTTAAAGCATCTACAGCATTAATTCTCGAAGCACGAATAGCGGGCACAATTCCCGAAATTGCCCCTGTTAATGTGGAGAATAAAATACATCCTATAAAAAGACTAATAGAATAATGAGGACTTAAGAAACCCCACCCTAAGCCTTCTAAGACACTTTCTGCAACAGAAGTGAATAACCATCCAACAAGAACACCAACAACCCCTGCAACAAATCCTAAAAACGCAGACTCAAACAGGAAAATCTTCAAAATTTCTGAGTTTCTCGCCCCAATAGATTTGATAACTCCAATTTCTTTTGTTCGTTCAATTACAGAGGTTATCATTGTATTTGCAGTATTCACTGCGGAAACAGTAACAGAAATTAAAGCAATTAAAATTACAAACCCAATAATAATATCTAAGGCGCCCGAGAAGGATTCAATCATCTCTTCAAAAGATTGTACAAAAAAATCCTCTTGCCCTACTTTTTGTCCTTTAGTTTTTCGGAGAGCCTTCTCTATATCATCTACAATCCTATTCATCTCCCCAATCTCTACCTCTGCAATTACCCACCCAAATTTTCCAATTTTTTCAGGATAGAGTTCGTCAAAAAATTCTTGAGTGACATAGATATTAGAGTCATCTTGAGGATTTCCTATGGCCTCCATAAACCCTGTAATTTTTACTTTTTTACCATTCATTTCAAAATTATCATTTAAACCTAAACTTTTAGAAAAGATTTTATCATCTAAATAAAAATTATAACCTAAAGTTACTTTTCCAGTATCACCACTCTGCAAACTTCTTCCAGCAAATAAACCCACATTAGAAATATCCCATATAAGGGGTATTTTTGGATCATAGCTTTGAACAAACACATATCTTTTTTCAACCCCCTTTTGTATCTCTGCAACACTGAACGAGGCCCCCGTCACATCATAAACTCCTGCAACTCTTTTAATTGCCCTTATATCTATTTCAGTTAACCCAAAAGTATCATCCAGCCCTGGTGCTCCCGTACCTTTTGGTTGTATGAGTACCTTATTGGCAGAGCCCTCTGTAGTAAATTCATTAACATAATCATATAAACCCCAACCAAAACTTACAAAAATAAATATTGCAGAAATTCCAACAAAGATCGAAAGTATCGTCAGAAGACTTCTAGATTTTCTCATTTTTAAATTATTCAATGAGTATTTCATACTCTCTTTACTTATTACCATCTTAACCCCTCAATGCCTCCACAGGATTTTCTTTAGCAGCACTTAACGCAGGGATTATTCCTGCTGCCGCCCCAATCAAAAAACTCCCCAAAAGAGAAAAACCAATTAATACAAAATTTATTTTTGGAGAAATATCCGAACCAATAAAACTATTTAACGCAGAGGTTCCAACAAACCCTATAATTGTTCCAAAAACAGCCCCAACAAACCCTCCAACCAAACCCAATAAACCAGACTCAAAAAAGAACTGCAAGAATATTTGTTCATTAGTTGCTCCGATGGACTTCATAATCCCTATCTCTTTTTTTCTTTCCATCACAGATGTGGTCATTGTATTAATTATCCCAATGGCTCCAATAATAATCGAAAGGGAAGCAACAATCAAAATAAACGCCTGTACCCCTCCAAGAACACTATTCACTGTCTCTAAGGCTGCTTGTGGAGTAGAAACTTCAAAATCCTCTTCACCCAATTTAACATTTCTCGTTCTTCTAAGAACCTTTTCAATTTCTTCTTTTGCTTTATCCATTTGTTTAGGGTCTTTTATATGAACCCCAATAATATCTATATTCTCTCCATACCCAAAAAGGTCTTCTAAAGGTTTTGAGTTAACATAAACAATATTGTCATAAATAAAACTCCCTTTCTTTTTTGTTATCCCCCCTACTTCAAATTTTTGTCCCTGGAGGAGTATTGTGTCCCCAGGTCTTACTATTTTTCCAAGCCCCACTTTATCTACATAAAAATTATAACCTAACATTACTTTTGTGTCATCTCCATCTTTCAACAACCTTCCAACCTCTACACTATCAAGACCTAAGGTATCATACATAAACTTCCTATCTTCTCCATTAGGAACATTGGTCGCAAATCCAAACACCACACGGTTATTAAATTCTAATTTACCTGAAGGAATATTCCTCCTAATTGCTCTTTCCACCAAACTCAATTTTTGTATTTCCTCTAAATCTTTAACAAGTAAAGGATTAACATCTCCTGATCCAGGTGGTCCTGCAAATCCAATCCCTCCCGCCTGTACAGAGATTACCTCTGTGGAATCAATTCCGAACTGAGAACTAACTGCTAGTTGTAATCCATCTCCCACAGAGATTAATGCAACAACAGCAGTAATCCCAATAAAAATCCCAATAAGTGTTAACCAAGAACGAATACCTCGGTGTTTAAGGTTTCCAATGGAAAGAGAAATATAATCTCTCCACATATTATTCCTTCCCCTTTATTTTATTCTTTTTGTTTTGATAAATTTTCTTTTTCCCCTTTGTGACTTTATCTAACTCTCCATCAAGTAACCAATAGACCACATCTGCATGTTTTTGTGCAAGCTCAGCATCATGAGTTACCATAATAATGGTCTTTCCTTTTTTATTCAATTTTTCTAAAAAATCCATCACCCTTTCTCCCGTTTTAGTATCTAAATTTCCGGTAGGTTCATCAGCAAGAATTACCTCTGGGTCATTTGCAAGACTTCTAGCAATTGCCACCCTTTGCATTTGTCCCCCCGAAAGTTGGTTGGGATAGTGATCCATCCGGTCCTCTAACTCTACCAATGCCAAAAGTTCCTCAGCCCTTTCTTCTCTTTCTTCTAAACCCTCTCCTTGAAACATCATAGGAAGCATAACATTTTCTTTGGCAGTTAAGTTGGGAATTAAATTAAATGATTGAAAAATAAATCCAATCTTCTTCCCCCTAATTTGTGCCAAATCAGACTCAGGCAACAGTGAAATGTCTTCCCCTTCCAAAAAGATTTTCCCTCGCGTAGGCATATCTAAGCTTCCAACCAAATTCATCGCAGTTGACTTTCCAGAACCACTTGGACCCATAATTGCCACAAACTCTCCCTCATAGACTTTAAATTGGATTCCATTGAGGGCCTTAACGACTCCCTCCCCCATATGATAAAATTTCTCAACATCTCTTAGACGGATAATTTCTCGTCTCTTTTCAACCATTTCAAACAAAAACTACGAACCTATATAAATTTAATTAGAATATTTGGAGATAATAACTTAAAATCGAAAGGTATATTTATCCACAAAACCGAATAAAGACGTGGCAAAGGATAATGAAGAAAAACTTAATTTAATCCTTGAAGGGATTTCTATTCTGATAGATAACTCCCAAAGTATACATGCAAGGACT
>JANLHN010000008.1 GCA_024654505.1 Nanobdellota archaeon
ATTGCAGTAATTTTTGTATATGTTTTCTATAACAAAAAAATCGACAATTACAGTGATAAGTTGAACTTAGTGTCACTGATAATAATGGTTTTGGTTTCGGTCATTGCTTACGAAAAAATAGTTGATCATGATATTAGAATTCTTTATTCATTAGGTCTGATTATTGCAAGCGGGGTGGGAAGATACGGAACTGAGTTATCAAAAAAAAATAAAGTAGTAGGTTTTAAACCAGAGTTTTCAAGTATTAGGCAGATAATTTATACGATATTGTTTATTTCTGGTTTGATAGGACTTTTAAGTTAGAATGTGACAATACATTTTCATCTCCAGTATGCCATTAACTCAAAAATCCATTATGAAGTAAATGATAAACATGAGAAAATACGAGTATGAAAGGTGTATTAATTAAATATAAAGACACAGGAACAGAAGATCCGTTTAACGCAAGAATGATGTTTGGTGTAATGAAATTACGTGATGCCTTTATAAAGAATGATGAAGAAGAAAGGCTCAAGTTCGATAATTTATATCAACCCATCTTCGAAAGCCTTGATGATTGCATAAATTGCAAAAAACAATTTGTGGACTTGATTACCCTCCATAAGAAGAAGATAAGTAGCAAGGAAATTGTTGGATTTCAAAATAATGGAGCAATTTTAGAAATACATGAATCCATCGATAGAGAAATGAATAGATTATTTAAGGACTTCTTTATTAAAGGGGAAATAGCACTCAAGGGTTTACAAAAACTTACTAAAACTTATGGACTAGATATAGGATTTTTCTTTCAGGACGATAAGGCTTTCCAAAAAGGAGCAGAACATTTCTTGGCAGAAGGAAGATCTGACACAAAAGCGGTTGTGGAAATGTTGACGAGCGATCGAAAATGGCATACTACATTTAATGAAATTAGGATCGCAATCGAACATGGTGGTTTCTCCTTAGGACGCATAAAATATCATCATGACATAGGTGGAAATGTTATTGTCTATATTCCAAAAATAAATGATAAGGATTTGGATGAAGTAGTAAGTATTATGTCGAATAATGTTTTTGAATTTATTGAAGATGTCATAGCTATGACCGCGAGTAGAAACATCAAAGACCCCCTTTGCGTAATACAAATCCCGGAAAATAAAAGAGATCCGAGTCTTCCAATTAAGTACACAGTTGGAGTAGATGGAATGCCAATATTTTAAATATATTAAACTACACCATAACAAAGTATATATGTGATTTGACTTTACTTTCTCCAAATCCCCAACCTCAAATCTTTAGCAGATTTTTCCGCAGACAATAACTCATCCTGATATTTAATCTTGGCTCTTTTCTCATAAAGAACAACTCTGGCAAATCCATTTCTCACCAACTCAATATTTAGATTAACTCCGTCTACAAATACATAACCTAAAGTTCTCCCAAACTTATCAACCTTGTAATTCTCTTCCTGCTCAAAACTAATTTCTTTTCCCAAAACAAGATTTTCAGTAAAAGCCTTTGCCTCTTCAAATAATGGTTCCTTAACTTCGGGAGCATTGACTCCATAAAGCCTGAATGTTTTTCCATCGCTCAACTTAAGAGTATCTCCATCGGAAACTTCAACTACTGAAAGGCTTTGGTTTGAGGGTATTGAGGGAGTTGTGGGATATGAGGAGGATTTAATTTTTTGTTTTTCATAGAAACTGCCACCAAAGAAAGACAGAAGCACCAGTAACAAGATTAGAAAATACGAGATAAGTTTATTTTTCTTTTTCATTTGTCTTTTGCGTCTCGAATAATAACTCTCTTGCCTTTTTCATCTAACTCAAATTCAAGGTTTTGGTTTTGTCTCCAGCTCAAAGCTTTTAGGAATTCACGAGGGATAGTTATAACTTTTGAATATTTACCTGATGAAGTAATCTTACGGATAATTTTCATTATACCTTTATATTACACCCAGCTATTTAACTATTTCAACTTGAACCGGTCGGACTACTTACTAAAAAGCAAAATGAAGTATAACCGACCGGAACACACAAGCGGTTAACCAGCAAGTTCTCCCTCTCGTCTTGCCGGAAGAAGAGAGGGAGGCAGAGGAAGAGAAGATTAAAATTGGTCGATTGATTATGCCGCTCGATTGCGGGGTTTGCCACCCGCAATGGAGCGAGTCCCGATAACTTTATTTTTGCCCAACTATAGAAGCAAACTACAATGATATCTCTCTGAGTTGATTTGGATTATGATTTACCTTTATGGTTTGATTATCCCAAATCAACTGAGAGAGAAAGATAGAACCCAACTTCTTCAAGTATTCCCCCAAGGTTACTATAATTTAGGGACGGGCATTTTCTTTCGACCATATTCCTTATTCCCCAGTTTGCCTTTACCTTAGTTTTATCAAGGGAGTCTTTCGACAGAGAGAGGAGAACGGATCAAATCAAATATAACTGGAGTGAACCGAACGACAGAGAAAGATGACCGAAATTAAAATTAGTTTGACTTGACCGGTTGAGTATCTTCCGGTCAAAGGGCGACTGCCAGGCCAGTCGCCCAACTCCTTCTCCTGTCTTCCGACTTCCCCAAAAAGGGAAAGGGGGCTGATCGGAAAACCGCCGGAGCGAAAGCGGAGGCGGGAAGGAATCCCGAGCGACTGCCTTGCCGGCCGAAGC
>JANLHN010000011.1 GCA_024654505.1 Nanobdellota archaeon
TGCATTCCTATAGTATTGTCTATTTCATTCAAAAGATGAGTAAGATGGTTGAAAAGAGCGGCATCCGGTTTGCCTGATTGAACTTGCTGAACATCTCCAGGCATACCGTTTCTATCCACATAAATCATCAAATCTCCAGTCTTATCAACCAACTCCTGCGCTTTAGCTTCTGAAATCGCCCTACCTAAAGCTATCCAAACTCTTTTCTGACCTTCATTCAAATCAAGTATCTGTTGCTCCAATTGATTAACTCCCTCTTGGAGCTGTGCCGCTTCTTCAATCAAAGAAGTCTCGTCATAAAGCCCTGTCTCGTCTCCAATGTTGAAAACATTTATAAAAATATAAGGAAAGTGCGGAATTTCAAAAATGTTGTTTTCTTCATTCTCATAATCAAAATTAGGATTCTTGCTTTTGTCCAAAATCTTCTCTCCTAACTTCCAAGCAACCCACTCGCCATTGCCACCCCAGAACTCAATGTATTTAAGTTTCGTCTTAGGATTATCCCCTCCGGCTTTTTGATGGAGATAAACCTTTTGTTTAGGAAACTTATTATCCAAATCTTCCAACTTATCTTCAAGTTCCTCCCAAATATATTCGCAAGTCTCGGTATTGCTTGCCCGCTTATCCATTCCAATCTTCTTTGCCAAAACCGGTTCAGTGACAAAACCTTTACTCTTATCCCACCTATACTTTAGGATACCCACTCTGAATAAAATCCAATGGCGAATAACATGCTGAATTTTCTGTTGCATCCGGTATTTAACTTCATAAGCAATAGTAAGCGCCTTCTTCAAAACTTCTTTTGCGGCATTATCAAGAGAACCTATAATCGTAGGCTCTGGCGGATTAGCGGTTAAAATAGGAATCGCCGTCTCAATGTCGGTGAAAATCCGATTGGAAGTAATCCTGGATTTCTTGGGATGAAGATTATCTAAATCCTTAATCGTTCCCCTTTTCCAGTATAACTTGTTTTGCTTGCCGACCCTATCAATCTCAGCTTTGAGGTCTTTGCTTTCCTCTATAGCCTTATTGATGGCAGCAACCAAATCATCTTCCTCGGCCTCAAATTCCAAGTTGGCCCGAAAACTGGCTACAATCTGTTCTAACTCTTGGTTCTTATCCTCTGGCATTTAAAGCGTTTTGCCTCCGCTTTATTATTTTATTAATCGTATTTCTTTAGACTATCTTTCACCATCTGTTGAACATTGGGAGCTAATCCTGTATTGACTCTCTGTCTTTGTTCCCAATCAACAATTTTTGTTTCTCCGCCACCGGCTTTCTCTAAAGCTAACTTAAAATAATTGGTAGCGTGCGGAAAATGGTCATCGCCATTACTCTCCCAAATATCTCTTTCTAATCCTAAGTTGTCTTTCTCAACCCTCTTATAGACATTATGCCACTGTGAAATATAGTTTGTCAAATCTGCTATCTGCATTTGGAATCTTGTTTTGCGGTTTACCAAACCATCAATAGTATCCTGGAACAACTTTGTCCGGTCAGAATAGACTGTATGAGTCTTCTCATCCCAACTAACAAAATCCGCCTTTTTTACTTCCTTTTTGTAGTAATTAAGCCAAATCTTACCAACGTATTTATCCCGTAATTTCCTCGGTTCAGTCAAATCAGGCAAAGCGTCAAAGACGGCTGTTTCCACATCGTAAATCTTTATCAACTCCTCTATCTGTTCCCACTTATCCACTACTCCAATTTTGAAAATGCCCTGTTTGTTTCCTAAAACATAGTGTTTTTTAAGGCCACTATCGCAACCCAAAACATTGTGTTGCCTGAAGTTTGGTTCGGTTAAATCTATCGCCTTTAGAATCACATCCTGATTGACTGTAATATCAGAACCAATATAAGGCAAGCCCAGGACGAAGTTATAAAAATACTGTTTGCTCTTCGTTTCAAACTCTTGCTGGATCTTAGAGGCTGGTATCCAAGAACAGTTATGAACTACAATATCATTCGCTATAAAACTTTCTCCCTCGTTAACCGTGATATCGCAGACATTTCCACCAATTCTTATCTCTTTATTTTCTCTTACATTTAATAGAAAATAATCTTGAAAAAGTTTTATTCCTCGTCCATTCTTGAGGGGTATGTTTTGGATTTTTAAAATCTTATCCAGTAAATATGCCTGTTCTCCCCAATAACTGATATACCAACTTTTAACTTTCGTCCCCGATTTTAGTGTTATTTCCTGTTCTTTAATAACCGAGAATAATCCCCTCTCCATCAACCAGAACCTCATTTGTTCAATCAAGGTTTTACTCACCGTCGCCAGCATAAAATGTTCTCTTGTTTTACTTCCATCTCCTTCAAAAACTCCCCTGATTATTCCTTCTCTAACATTTTTATCAAAAACAAATGGTATTTTTTTGGTATGGGCGTTTCTTCCAAATTGTAAAAGATAATTGGCTAATGATTTATTATATGCTTCAACAGAAATTCTATTTACTTTTGGATTTATTTTTAACCAACTTTTTATCCCTAATTTTTGGAAAACTGATTGAACAAAATCAATGTATTCTTTTTCTTTGATATGGAAAGAAAAATTTATTATTGCCAAACATCCTCGTTGTTGACTAATTGAACCTTCGGCAAGCCATAATCCTAAAAATCTTCCTAAATCATAATCAAACTTTCCGGAAAATATCTTTGTTTTTTTAATATACAAATCTAATTTAACCTTTTCTTCTTTTATTTTTGGTTTTGGACAAGTCAGGTAATCTTTATCCGTTATATCTTTCGCTTCCTTCCAAATAAATCTGCCTTTTTTAAAATCTCTTGCTTTATGCCTTTTATCAGTTTTAAGTTCCAAAACATACAATCTATGATCATCGGTCAATTCTATTTGTTCGCTTCCACTATTTCCAAAGTATATGCGATGTATTTTCTTATCTGTCTTTGACTTTTTAATGTTCAAAACTTTTGTTAATAATCCATTTTTGTTTATGATTATTTCACCAATGTTAATATCTTTTATTTTTTTTCTCTCACCATCACCTAATAAAATCAAACTATTTTCGTCAACACACATCAAATGGCTTATCCAATAACCGGAAATTTCACTATTTCTCTTTTTAACCCACTGGCCTCTTCTTCTAACCTCATCCGAAATTTCTTTCCCGCACTTCTGGCAAACAAACTTGCCGTCTTTCACATTCTTCCAAAAATCCAAATACTGCCAATGCCTACAATGTTCGCACTTAATAAACCAATGTTTTTGGTCCGACTGTTCCCAAATCTTCTGAGAAAGAGTGTGGGGATTGGATGGATTAGAGAAATACCATTTACCTTTATATTCGCTGGCATCCAACCGACTTTCATATTGCTGGAGAATCTCTTGATCACTTCTGTCTGATTCGTCAAAACAAAGAATGTCGGCGGAAATCATAATGCCTACTCCTGATTCCATTTTCTCCGCCTGCGGCTTGTTGCTGAAAGTTCCCCGGTAATGAATAAAGTTATTCCCAATCTGTTTCTGAGTGATTGAATCTTTATCTTTTATCCAGTTTGTCAGAATTCTATTATTGGAAATAATCGGATTAGTCTTAGAAGAAACAAACTGATTAACATCAGAAGAAGTCGGCAAACAGTAAATGGTAGTCAAATCTCTATACTTGGCCGCTACTATTGTTTTCAGAATCTCCATCGTGGAAAAACCGACTTGAGAAGCTTTCCGATAGACTTGGACAGGTGTCCAATCGTCCCAAATATCTTTTAGAAAACGATGGTTGCTGAACTCTAACTCTTTCCCTTTCTCGTTCTTAATCCGGTTATCCAGTGTCCAAAGAAACGGCGAATTGCGCCAGACAAACTCATTGACTTGTTGTGGGTCGAATCCGAGCATTTATATTTTATATAACATTTTCCGCAAAGCTGATATTCCAACTCTCCGTTCTTTATGCTCCTTACTATATCTGAAGTTTCCAGTCCGCATCTCTGGCAAGACAATAAATTAAAACCTCTGCCCTCTCTTTGTCTATTTTTACTATCTCTTTCCGTTCCACTCCAAGGATTCTTTCCCTTTCCATAAAGATGATTGAATCTTTCATTAGAGTATCCAGTATTAGGGTCTAAGGGTTGTTGGATATCATTCAATTCTTTCTCTGTATAACTCATCCCTTCAATTTCTCCACTTGCTCTTTGAAAGCTTTGCTTGCTCCATCCTCTTTCGCTTGCCATTCTATAATCTTAGTTTCCAGCGGAAGACCAATCGCTCTTTTAGCTTCTCGCATTACCTCTTGTTTCTTCTCTTGAGGAATTAGTTTGAAAAGTAAATAAAGAATCAGCAGAGAAAGAACAATTTGAACAATCAGCAAAAATATAAACATGTTAAACTTTAGCCTTACGCTTTCGGATCAACTCTTCCAAAATCTCCTTTGTTTCTTTATTCAATCCCAACTCTACTTTCAAATCTTCACCTTCTTTTCCCGTTAACTCATTCCTTTGCGAATACTTTTTTTTATAAAGTCTCTCTAAAACAAACTGGGAAACATCTGACTTAATTTTTTTCATTCTTGGGTCGTCATATTCAAAGGTTTCTCCCGTCTTTGTCGTCCCTTGATTTACGGTATCCATTGTAAGAAATTCTTCCAGGTTTTTCTCAGCTTGTTTTATCATTTTGCTATCACCTACACTTTCTGCCAACCAAGTAGGCATCTTCGAGGTAATCGTTTCGGCGTAATACTGTTCATACCCGGCCTTTAAAGCGCTTTGAAGAGCGTTACTAAAAGTTTCACTGTTGGGGTCTAAATAGTATTGTAAAAAAAGAGACTGGCGAGGGTCTGGCCGCCACTGATTCGCTTTGTTGGGATTAGTCTTCTTTGCCATAAGGTAATTTAAATCTTATAATTTCGTCATAAATAACAGAAGATGTAAATGGTTTATCCAGCCCCTGATAAGCAATAAGCTAAGGGGTTCTTTTTTTTACTCCCGACTTTCTTCTTCCTTCATCATATCGTCTAGCCGTCTGATTTGCAATTCTACAATATCTTTTTCTTTCTTAGATTGAGTTTGTAAAGCTAAAGTGTTTTCAGTTTTATCTTGTCCCATTACAAGAGAAGTCAAAACATTATAATTCAAGGTTTTGGCAATCAAGTCTTTCTCTAAATCATCTCTAAAATCCTGCATAAATTGTGATCTTGTTTTCTTGTCCATTTTCTCGTGTTTTTTACTTTCTTCTATGAGGGCGGAATGCCCTAATCCTCCTTATTATAGCAGACTCCTACTCTTTAATCAAATCAACCTCCCCTGAGCTTGAATGGCTTTTAT
>JANLHN010000001.1 GCA_024654505.1 Nanobdellota archaeon
TGAACGGTCATAATGTAATTTCTCAACTCTGTTGTCTCCTTTGCCCTGAAATTTGGCGATAGGCGGGTCAAGTTCCGGTGATTTAAGCAGATGTAAATCTGCGAGCCTTTGCCCATATTCAGCCATTTTACCAAACAATTTGTAATCCTTTGCAAAAGGAATTCGTGGGAAATCTATCTTCAGGAATTCTGAGTATTTAGTCCGATAGATGTTTGAATAAAGGACGGCATAGATGTAAAGAAATATATGTTCAGGAGACGGTGTTTTCTTAAAAGATTTTGTTAGTTGTTCGATTATTACAGGAGATAGGTTTGCTTTCCTTGTCCCATAATCTGCCTGCGGCTCAAAAAGCATTAAATTGCGAATTGAAGGCCGTTTTCCAGGTTTTCTCGGCTCTGAATAAAGATAAAGAGGGAAAAGATAGCCGCTTCCATATCTACCAGCAGTTCCTGTTATATTAAATTCAGCAATTTTATCAGTGATAAATACATGTCTAAAGTTGCTTTGAGTTTGTCTTGAGGTAATTAATCCCAAATTTTCCTTCATCATATGTTGCATGACTTCTTTGCGGGAGCGTTCAACAACTGCATCGTGGTAAAAAATCCATTTAATATCAAACGGCCTATACAAAATCTGTTTTATTGATTCTTGCCAATTTTCATCTTTTCTCACTTTCTCACGTGCGACTTTTAATCTCCAATTAGATTTATCCTTTAAATTAAAGGTTTGTCCGACATATTCGTCTGGCATTTTTTCATCAAGAAACATTCTGATCCGCTGTTTGAGTCTTTCTTTGTCGGCGTCTATTACAAAGTTATCCCTTGCCGTAACAATCCCCACGCTATTTTGAATGAAGATATCAGTTATCTTTGGATAACTTTCGTACTCCTTCAAAAGTTTTTCTTCTCTGGGAATAAAGAGATAAAATTCTGATTTGGGAGATAACCTTTTCCACTTGGTTGTATTGATATCATTCTTCAAAAGCCAACGGTATTTTTGTTCTCTTAATCCCCAGGTTTCAGAATGAAAAACTTTACAACCGTCTTTTTTATTCTTCCTTTTGATAAAAATGGCAATAGTTACTCCTTGTTGAATATCAAAGACATTTTCGTCTTTTGAACCATCGGGACATTTCTCTTTTTTCAAACTGTTTCCATGCAGGTCCAGGATATAAATTTCATCAAAACTATTCATCAAGGATTGCCTCATGCCTCGGAAGGTTGGATTATCAAGGTAGCTGTGGTTTGTGATAAATCCCAGAACTCCCTCGCCTGCCTGGTCAATCTTCCACTGGGCAAAACGAATAAATTTTACATAGTCATCCTGCAACCACTTTGGGTTTTTCTCTCCCAGAGGTTTTCCATCAACCTGATAGTAAGCCTTAATTTCCCGGGAAATCCATTCGCCAACATTAGAAGAATGCCCTGAATAAGGTGGATTGCCAAGAATAACCAAGATTGGCTGTTCTTTTTTAACCTTGCCTGCCAAATGGGATTCCTCAGAAAT
>JANLHN010000002.1 GCA_024654505.1 Nanobdellota archaeon
TCTTTCTGCCATTCCTCGTGAAAGTTGGGCTGAATAAGCTTTGCCTGCAGTATTACATCCTGGGCTACCTAGTCCTGCTGCAAGAATTAGGGTTCCGGCGGCTATCTTTCCCGATAGCCCCTTCTCAAAGATTCCTTTTACTGCGTCTCTGATGTTTGCCATATATTTTCTGAAACCACCTTCTTCTTGGGGAATGTAATTAGGAGTTTCTCTTATTTCTCTTTTTGCTTCGAGTCTTGTCTCAAGGTCAACAATACCTCCATAAGGCTCTTGCATTCGGTGAGTTAGGCCAACTTGTGATGGTTCTCTTAAATCCTGATGGGAAGAATTTACATACTCTCCACTGGGAATACTCTCCTTACTTGCTCTTGGAGATTGTTTTTCTTTCATAGGTTCTGGGGTATACTAAATCTAGGATATTAGAGTATTTAAGCATTTTTATTTGTTGTTACTCTATAAGGGCAAGGATGTTGAAAGAAATACCTCTCTATTTAAGTCTTGGGATAATCTTAGGGGGGAGGAAAAAGTTATGAGAGATTTTATAAGAAATTCTGTCCAGGTCTTACAACTATTGAACAGTCTGCGTTTTCGTTTCTGAATTCATCTCGGCATTTGATATAATAAGTTTCATCATTTTTCCATTCGGCTACATGGGTTGTTGAGTTTGCATAGGGCATTTCTGTTCCTTCTTCGAACGTAAAGTCACAATCATCCATAGTGTAAGAGCATTGGCTGTCTCTAATTGTTACTATCTTCAGCATTGAATTTTCTTCATAAACTCTTGCGATTACTGGTGCGGTTGTATCAATTTCTATGTTGAATGTGATATTATCTTCTGCTACATTTCCTCCAGAGTCTACACATTTGACATAATACTTCTGGTTTCCTGCAACAACATCTTGTCTTTGTGTATGTACTCCATCATCTTTGTTTGTATCAAAGAACATTAAATAATCATTGAGGTTTCCCGTTTTTGAATAAAAACAGATTGATTTTCCTTCGTCACATCCAAATAATGTTTCTGCATAGAGTTCAACTGGTGCAGGGCTTACTGCTCCAAAGATTGTTCCATTTGGTTGAAGGTTATTCATTTTCAATGCTGTGCTTCCATGTAGTGAGAACTTGAAACTTTGTTCGTTCTTGTTTCTGTCGTTGTCAGGCATTCCTGGTTGGTCCTTACATCTCACATAAAAGTCGGTGTTATCTCTTGCAATTCCAGTTAAGTTTGCTTTACAAGTATATAATTGCTCTGCATTCAGTTTGTATAGGTTCATTGAACAATTCATTGTTTCATACATATTTTCATAACTTTGGTCTGTGTGACTCCAGCTACAACTTGCAGGCTCGTCAGTATAGAATTCAACTATTGCGCTGTCGGTGTTTTCTGCTACACATCCTCCATTTAATATTGAAGTTGCTTTTATCTTTGGAGCTGTGGTATCTGGCGTTGGGTCCATGCAGAATCTTACATTATATTCGGCAGAGTTTTCATTTCCGTTTTTGTCTTGACATCTTATGAAGAAGTTTAGGTAACCACCATTTTCTAAAATGAATGAGCTGTTCTCAAATGCTTTTGCACCTGGTAAGGAGAATACCTCTGTGTGGTTGTAAAGATACATATTGGTTCCACCCATGTAAGAACTCATATCATCCATTCCTAATGTGTGATTGTAATCAATCTTACAAAGTGCTGGTTCGTTTGTATCGACTCCGAATTTTAATGGAGTGAATGCTTTCAAACAACCGTCGCTGCTGTTCATGTTTACAATCTTAAATCCAGGTCCGGGTGGAGAGTTCTTTACATCTGCATATCTGTGACCTGAAGTTAATGCTTGTAAATTTGGAGTTATTATTGGTGGGTCTACATCATAGGGATTAACATTTACACATTTTTCTTCTTCTGTTCCTGAATTGACTAATTCACAATTTTGTCCTAGGGAACGGCAACGATATTCTGAACAAGGAAGGTCTGGGTCATTACATACTTCACAACTGTTTCCTCCGGTTGGTGCTTGCCAAGGCATACAATCAAATTGAACGATTACTATCTCATAATTTTTATACATTAATAAGAAGACTGCTAATGCAACTACTGCTCCTATTCCAAAAGATAATCCTGCAGATGCTCCGAGGGTGCTGGCCATTTGTCCTGCGAAAACTCCCAGACCAAGTGCACTTGAGAGTGCATTAGTGTTATTATCATCCAATCCAAATGCTCCTCCGAGCATTTGTCCTATACCATAGGCTAGCGCTGCGTAAGAAAATGCATTGATAAGACCACCGAATATTCCTTCTGCACCCAATAATCCTGCTAGACCTCCGAGAGATGATGTTCCAGACGAACCTTCACCAGATGCGTCTTTGTAATCGTCTGTTGCAGTTTCTAATTCGTCTTTTGCAGTACTCGTGGTTTTTTCTGCAGGGGATTTTTTCCCTAAGAGACTTTGTGCAGAAGTTAATACTTGAGTTCCAGTGGTTACGGCTTCTGCTGCTTTTTCTGTTCCAGAGGCTCCTAATTCATTCCAAGTATTGGTTTCTGCTCTCCACACCCATGCTCTCTCAGGACTTGTTTGTCCGTCTGTTGTTCCTGGAGTTGTTGGCTTATCCTCGGCACTAACAACATCTGCCCCACCTATAATAAAAGCGAATGCGAATAGCGAAGCTATGAGAATTACTAATTGGATGCTTGCTGCTGCCCTTTTATTATTTAACTTCATTGAAATTATTTTGGTCATTTAGTTCTTGAATTACTCTGGCATTGAAGCCGCTGCTGATTACATTAACATTGCTTGGTGTGAATTTCTTTTTTTCTTTGTCTATGGACCATTTGTAACCTTTGTCAGTATAGACTCCATTATAATTTATGTAACCTCCACAATCTCCAAAGCTTGTACAGATTCTATTTGCTGCGAGTGCCCAAGATTCCTCTAGGCATTCTTCTCCATCAATTATTTTTTTCCCACCAAGAAGTCCCTCTTCATAGATTACTGCACATTTTGCATTTGCTTGTCCACAAACTTGTTGAGACCGTGTATCACTCCAAAAGTTTAACCCTGGAGGAGAATTTGGAACACAGATTCCACCACCTCGATTGGTTGTTGTTTTTGTATCTCCTCCTTCACCTGCTATGGCATTTCCAGTGATTGGAGAGAGGGATGGACTGGCTGTAGGATTGTTAAATGTGTTTGTAGTGGGGTTTGAAAATCCGGTATTTGATGAGCCTATATTCCCACTAGCAATTCTCTCAGTAACCCACATTCCTTTTACTGATGGAAGCCATTGACAATCTCTTTGGTCTATATTCAGACATTCCTCTTTTTCAGTTTGTAATACACAACTGACATATCTATTAGGTCTACAACCTGCTGTTCCAAATGTTCCTTCACTTGTTTCTATTGAACCCATTAAACAAACTTCTTCTCTATAGTCTGCACAAGGTTCTACTCTTACTGTTCCGTCGACGCAAACTTCTTTATAATATCTTGAGCCGACCTTATCCTTTCCTGCGCCCATTTCCCCATCATAAACACACCAGCTTTCTCCATTCATTCTTGGGTCTCCATTCCTATCAACACATTCTGTTCTTTGACAATAATTATCACTTCCTTCTGGTTTTCCTATTCCTAAGAAACCATTCCATGCAGCACATCGGCTTCCTAATAAATAATCACAATTTCCACAATTCTTTTTGCTTGGGTCTCCATTATTTGGGGCACAAACTTCTTCGGGCTTTGCGACTCTCCCATTATTCCAACTTTTTACCTTATCTGAAGAGTATACATTCTCTTTATTTCCACAAGAATCTACCCAATAAACTTTTCCTTTATCGCATGTGGTTGAAGTTTGTCTTGCACAGGCAGTATTAAGTTCTTCTGCCGAGCAAAGTAAATCTTTATAGAATACTTTTTGATTAGAACCTATTGTTTCATTGACTGAAACAACTCTTTCTTCTGCTCCACAATCTTTCCTAGTGGTAAATTCGCATATTCTCTCAAAATCTTTTTCAAAAACACAAGCTCCCATATCTTGTGATTGTGCTGCGGCAATACATTGAACTTCAGAAGTTATAGAGGTATCATAATTATTTTCTACTCCAAAGAGTGTTGAAAGTTTCTTACATCTAACTAAGGGAACAAATGCTGCTTGGTCTGAAATAATACAACAACCTAATTGACATTGTGGAACTTGGTTTAATTCTCGAGGGTCCCAGGTTCCATTATTTGCATCACAGACTCTTTGAGGTGTGTTCTCCATACAGATTCCTTCATCAGAATCATAACAGGTTCCAAGTCGACAGTAAGATGTAGTTTCACATGACGTAGAAGAGGTTTTGAAATTTGTGTTACAATTTGAAATGTTGGTGTTTATGCAATAAGCCCCATTAGTTGTTTTTTCACAACAGGTACTTGGTTCGGACATTGTTGCTTCTGCAAGAGTAAGTGTAGAGAGATAGATTGTAAATAGGGAAAGCGCAATTGTTAAAAGTAAATATTTTTTGTTAATCATAGTATGTTTCCTATAGGCCAAGCAAGACTCCTACTTGCAAATTGGAATTTATTATTAAATATTTTGCTTTGAATAATATAAAGGGTTGTTCCTTCACTTTGTTTTAATTTATCTATTATATAGTCTGGGTATAATATCATCATTCCAGATGTTTCAAAATCTCCATAATGAGTTTCGCCCTGAATGATAGATGTTGCAAGCATTACCATTTCATATATTGCAGAAGGTATTTGAACACTGAACTTTTTGAAACTTTGAGAATCTATAACTGTGGGGGCATTAATTTCAACCCGAACCGTTCCAGGTTCGAGGTAGATTTTATAATCTAATTTTCCTTCGACTACACCATACCCTTTTGATTTTAATTCATCTAAAGAACTTGAGTAACAAAGAAGAATCTTTTCTCTTACCATTAGAGAAAGTTGATCTTCAAATTGTTGTTTTAAGAAAGGTTGTTGAGTTATGCAGGGTTTGTAGTATTCATTTGTGTAACAGAGGTAAACGAATTCTTCTCCCTTATGTGTAAAACTAAATTCTGGTTTTAGTAGTCCTGCAGTATTTCCTAAAGTGCTTATGTCTTGTTCTATGGCATCTGCTACGCAATTTTCGAATCCTAAGTTTTCTGTGGAACCGGTAATATATGTAGGTCTAACCCATAAAAAGAAGACTAATATTCCTGCAATTATAATAATTCCAATGATTATAAATAACGTAACCTGTCCTCTTTTACTTTCTATTTCTCTCATTGTCTTTTTAGCCATTGCTTATTTATAAATTCTATTATCCTCGACTATTTTTTATATTGCTCTTACTTGCATTGAGCAACCGCTTGGAACATTCCCAAATTCATCTCTACATTTAATTGAATATGTTTCTCCATGGGCTGTGCTTATTGTATGGGCTGTTCCACTTCCCGCAGATTCTCCTTCATTCCAATTGAATCCGCAACCAGTTGTAGAATATTTACATTCAGCTGTTTCGGTAGTTACAAAGTGAATAGTCCCTCCAACTTGCCAGACTCTCGCTATTTGTGGGGTTGATGTATCTTGGATTATCCTAAATTCTGTTTCTCCTGTGTCAAAATCTCCAGTTTCATCCCCACATTTAATATAATAGTGGTGAGTTTCTGCCAAAAGCGTTTGGGATTGTGTATGTGTTCTGGATGCTCCAGTTTCAAAAAACGGAATCATGTTGTTATACCCTGATTTAGAATAAGAGCAAGTGTGCCATTCTCCTCCTCCAGAAGTTACAATTTCCAAATTAATTTGGTTTAGTCTTGTTCCAGATTCATAATCAGTATTTGGTTTGATGGAATCTATAGTTATTATTTTTGTAGGTTTTCTTATTATGTACTCTTCTCCGATTGTATTGGCATTCCTATCTCCTTCTTCATCAGTATCTTTCAACCATGGTTGGTCCATGCAACGGAAGTAATAATGATTTTCAGCGTTTGGTGTTGGAAGTGTGGTTGAACAAACGTAACCATAAATAGATGAGGGATTTAAATATTGGTCATTACAATTCATTTCATTACTCATTAAAGAGTACTCTTTATCTGTTGTGTCCCATCTGCATGTGGAAAGTTCATTTGTCATCACTTTGATATCATCTTTTTCTGTTGCGTTAAATTTAACAATGTTTCCACTTAAAGGGGTTATTTTTTCTATATGGGGGGCTCTCCCATCTGGTCCTTGATTAACACAATATTCTGCTGTGTAATGTCCTAAACTTACTATTTCGTGACGGTCAATGCATTTAAAATAGAGTTTTGAGTCTGTGCTCCAATTTAGTCCATGACTTTGGCCGTGACTTGGGTCTTGAAGATTAATTGTCAAATTATGAGAGTATGCAAAAGAATCAGAGTCAAAAGGTATCGCCATTTCTTCAAAATCTTTTGGTTCAAAATCTGCCTTACACCAAGAAGGCTCATTAGTTGTTAATCCTATTACTAAATCTGTGTATGGTTCTAAACATCCTCCATCCTCCATATTAATTCTAAATCCTGTAGATGTTGGTGTGGTGGTTGTTCCATCGCTGTTTGAAATTGTAGTGTCTTGACCAAGAACAGGAGGATTTACATCAAGGGGGTCATCTTCAACACAGAGTTCTTGTTCGGTCCCCTTATTTATGAATTCACATGCGGCTCCGAGACTCCAACAACGATATTCAGAACAAACTCTTTGTGGGTCTTCATTACATTTTTCACAGTCACTTCCTCCGTAAGGCGGTTTCCACGGATTACATTTAAACTTTACGATTTCATTATCACAATCGCTTTGGAAAAGGAGGGATACTAGCATTAAAATTATTCCAATAATAAGAAGAATCCATCCTATAATTGGGATGGATGCAAGTACATATAATGCCACTAAACCGGCTCCAGCCATTGCACCACCAATGGTCATGAGTAAAGTACCACCTGGACTTAGCCCCATTTCTTTTGCAAGATATTTTCCAAGAGCAGCGCCTAATAAGGCTCCTACTGCTATTGCTGCGAAGGCTCCTAAAAGACCAATTCCTGATAATCCAGCTCCTCCTCCCCCTGCCCCTCCTGCAGTTGCTACGATAGTCTCAACAATATGTCCAGTAATTCCTGGGGAAGTCATTACCCCTTGAGAAGATGTGTAACCAGAAGCGAGAATACCATAATTAGTGCCCGCAAGCCCATAACCTTGTGATAATAATTTGTTTGCGAGGGTTGATTCTCCACCCATACCTTCATAAATTTTAGTATAGTTCTCTACTTTTGCGAAGTTATCATCTGTGGGGATGGCTAATGCCCTTATTTTGTTTATATAGGTCATTCCCACATCAGGGGCATTTACTACATCGTAATTTTTTGTGTATTTACCAATATAATTTGCTTCCCCACCACAATCTCCAAGGCCCCTACAAAAGTCATTCATTTTCTCTGTAAATCCTACCTTTAAACAATCCTCATTTGCTTCAATTTTACATCCTCCCCAGGTTTTTGGTACATAAACTACTTCACATTCTACTGTGGCTGCCTTACAATTACTTTTCATTGAGGCTACGGATGCCTCGTTATTAACATCATACCCTATAGGGTATTTTGGAACACAAACATCAAAGGCAAAACTATCAGCAATGTCAACTTGGGCCACTCTACAATTTGGTTCTTCGTCACAGAGTCTCATGTTCCCAGTAAATTGGGATTTTCCAATATCAGTGTAACAATCTTTCCATTTATCTCTCATAATTGATAATTGATTAGTACACTCTTGTTTTTCACTTGTTACATCCACACCAATTATAACCTTACATTTGGGTTGCCCATTTATTACTTCCAAAGTTCCTCTGTCGCAACCCCCTTCAGAGTTTGGTGCCACCATGCATTTTGGAGGAGATGAAGTTTTATTATAAACTCCATTAAGGTTTGTACATCTTTTAACAGGGTTATCTTTTGAACAATCTTCTAAATCAGATATAATCCTCATTGCTTCGTCGCAGTCTGTTATTATGGTTTCTCCAGTATCCCCTTCTACTTTCTTGCTGTTAAAGGTTATACAAGTAGCCCAGTTGTTTAAAATACACTTTCCCTGTTTAAAGGGGATTTTTGTTCCATCTCCCATTTCAATCTCTTCTGATTGAATACATATTTCTCCTCGATAATCTGTACAGGGAGAGATGTCTACAACACCTTGGTTACAAGAATATCTCCAATGTCTTGAGCCAACGACGTCATCTCCATTTCCTACTTGGCCATCATATTCACACCAACTTTCTCCATTCTCATAATGTTCTCCATCAAAAGTGCATGAGGTATCTCTACAGTAAAATTCTCCGTAGTCGGTATTATGGGAACCATCTTTAGGTGCACAGGCTCCACCAAGGGCGGCTTGACAATTCCCACAGCTATTAGAATTTGCATTTCCATCTAAGTCTCCATAATTGCAACTCTCAGAGCTATTTACTATAAGTCTCCAATAATCTGCGTCATTGATTTTTGAAGAGTCGTATATATTTGCGGTGTTTCCACAAGAATCTAAAAAATAAACTTCATCCTTACCTTCAACACAGGTTGTTTCTGTTGTTTTCTCACAAACAGTGTTTAATTCTGGAGCGGTGCAGAGTTTTCCTTCATTAAATGAGCCACCAGCATTTTGACATTGTTCTCCTGTTTGAAATCTACAAAGTCCTCCCTCACCTATACAGGCTCCTTTTCCAGGAAGTTCTGCAAGCCAATAACATTCTTCCTCATTAAGATTACTTCTCCAATCTGCTCCTCCTTCCCCAAACCCCAATTGAGTTGTTCTCAGAGTACATTGTGCAGAGTTTTCAAAAAAGGTTTGGGCGTCAATAACACAACACCCTTTTTGTGCTGTGGGAATGTTGCTACATGAACCATCGACCCAATTTTGATTACATGATGTCTGTAATACTCCATCATCAAAAACAGTTAAAGCATCGTTATAACAACAACCTCTTTTACAAAAAGATGTTTCTCCACACGTTTGAGAATTTATAAATGTAGATGTTGAAGGACAATTTTCTATAGAGGCTGTTGCACATTGGTCTCCATTAGTTGCTTGTAGACAGCAACCCAAGATCGGTTCATCTATTGCCGAAGCGAAGGGAATCATAGGTTTCTTGATTTGAGACACGATAGATATAAGGACTGCTCCAAAAACAGATATTTTTTTCTCACGATATTCCTCCACTTTTGTTAAAGTTTCTTTATCAATTGTTGGAGTATTTGAGTCTAAGATATATGAAAATGCGAAGATAGAAATAATTAAGATAATTAATTCAAAACTAGCGATTGCTTTTTCTTTATTTAATTTCATATTCCTGGTTTTGGTGAACAACTTCTCACAGCAAATTTAAATTTTTCTTTGGTTTTTCTGTTTTCTACAGAATAAAGTCTACTGCCTTTATAATTTACTTGTTTTATGTCTAACTCTGGGTATAACATCATGTAACCCCCATATTCAAAATAACAATATTCTGATTCGGCATTTACAATATCTCTTGTTACTCCAATTAAGTTATATAGTGAAGACAAAATCTTAATATCAAAATTTTCAAACCTTTGTGATGTTCCTTCCTTTGAGATTTCTACGTTTTTTCTTAATTGAATATTGATTGAACCCGGAAGTAAATCAATAAAATACTCTGTTTCATTTCCTTCGACAGTAAACCCTCGGTCTTCATAGTCTTCTTTCAACATATTAAAACAATTTCTTACTTGTTCTTCTGTTGATGCCTTAATTTCTGCTTCAACTGACGATTCTATCATTGGCTGAAGGTTGTAACAAGGAAGATAATAGTCGGCTTGATAACAAAGATAATTATATTTATCTCCCTCATAAAGGATTGTTTTTTGAGGGTCTAATTTTCCTCCATAGCCTAATATTATATCTACCTTTTCTTCAATTGCCTCGGTAACACAACTTTTAATAAACTGACCAGGACTGACTTCTTGAGGAGTCTTCACTTCTTTTTCACCACCCAAAAAAACAACCCCTAGTATTCCTGCTACGAGGACTACTGCTACAATAATAAATATTGTAACTTGGCCACGATTATTCATTTTCTGCCTCCGCCAATGCTTCAATTGCAGTTTCAATTACATGGGATTTATTTCTGTACTTACTATTTTTTAGAATTTTTTCTATAGTCTTTACTATAGACTCCTCAACTGTTGCAGAGATTCTTGTTTTAACCATTTTGCACTGCTCCCACTGCATAAATGGTTTCATGGAACATTTTTAATTTTGCTTTTACAATGGTAATACTCCGTAATATTTTGTATTACTAAATATATTTTGTAATATTTAATAATATTTAGTCATATTAAGTAATACTTTAGATATTTAAATGTTTTTATTCAGTTCTTAGAATTAATCGTTTTCAACTCTTGGGGCTAGAACAAATCCTATTCCCATCTTCTCTCCAGGGAAGTCAAGTCTTAGAGGATAATCATCTGAGAAGTTTACAACGACTGTGTCAGAGGTTTTTGCCGCTTTAATGAATTTCATTAGATATTCTAAGGAGTATTTTGACTTTGCTATCCCCTTTATTTTTGCTTCATCTCCAGAAAATTCGGCTCTTGCAGAATTTAGCTTTCCTATTCCCTCAATCATAAAGAAACCCTCTCCAGCGATTAGGGAGCAGGAGTCTGCGACCACTCTTGCGTCTTCAATTGCTTGTGAAAAACTAATTGAATCAAGCTCTACTCTTGCTCCGAAAATTAATTCGGGTATGTCTTTGTCTTCATGTTCGATGTCAATTAAGGCTAGGGTGAAGACTCTTTTTATTTTATCAAAGATAGAGATTTTTAATTGATTATCTTCTTGTTCTAGAACAATACTTGAAGACAAAGAAGCTCTTTTTAGAATCCGTTTTAGGTCATCGAGATTTACTCCCCAGACCTCTTTGCCTGTTTCATATTGGGAGAAGGATTCTTTTGGCAGTCTGAATATTACTAGGGCTACATTTGCGGGGTCAACAGCCACTATGCTTAATCCATCTTCTAAAAGTTTGATTCTCACCTCAGTTACAACCTCAGAAATGATAGATATTGCGTCGCTTAGCAATTTTGGTTTGTCCATCTTTAGTATCATAATCGAGAAGGGAGGGGGAAGTTTTTAAAGTATGTTGTAATAGACTACAACATTCATTTTAGTACGTTCTCGTTGTGCTCGCTTTCGCACTTAAGGATTGTTGTGATAGATATACAAATAGTTTATTAACAAAAAGAGTGTGAAATATGTATGGCTCCATACCAGACAGAACCGCTTTCGAAAGTGCAGGTTGTAGCTCTATCTCATTATGCGCGGAAGGACATTCAAGAGGTAATGTTTGAGTTTTGTAAGCATAGGGAAACTGTGGCTAACTTTAACAATAAGTTTTTTGCTAAGAGGCCGGATTGTCTTGATTACCCTACTGATGTTTTTACTTCTGCAAAGCAGGGAGCGACCTCATTTCATTGTTCTGAGGAACTTTGGGAGAACCCTCTAGACATTAATACAGACATGACTCCAGAGCAATATAATAAAATTAAGATTGGTTGGGATTTTTTGATTGATATTGATTCTCCTTTTTTGGATTATGGGAAGATTGCCGCTCGTTTGCTGATTAAAGAATTGGAGCGCCATGGGGTGAGGAATTATGGGATAAAGTTTTCTGGTTCTAAGGGTTTTCATATTCTTGTTCCATTCAAAGCATTTCCAAAAGAATTTGATGGAGAACTAACAAAGGATAAATTTCCAGAGTGGCCTAGATTAATCGCAGGATATCTTTTTAGTAGGATTAAAGATGCAATGAATGAGGAAATATTCAAACTAAGTAGTCGGGAAAAGCTAGAAGAGAAGGGAGAGCTTATATCTGAACACCTTTGTCCATCTTGTGGTAACCCCTCTGGAAAAAAAGTAATTGGGATTTATGAGTGTAGGGATAAAGTTAGATGTAAGGGGAGAGTAGAGAGCATGGTGTCTAATAGGAAAGAGATGATTTGCCCTTCTTGTAATGATAAGATGGACAGGGTTGAAAAAAAGGAAATTTTCTATTGTGATTCTTGTAAAATTAATACTGCGAAAATTGAAGCCAAGGGAAGTGGTATGAGGGGTGGTGAAAAAAGACTTCTTCATGAAAAAGAAAAATTTAGAACTGAGGAGACTATGAAATCTACGGAAGATTCGGTAGATATAGTTCTTGTTTCTCCCAGACATTTGTTTAGGGCCCCCTATTCTCTTCATGAAAAAACTGCATTTGCTTCAATTGTTTTGGGGAAGGAAGACATTCAAAATTTCAAACCTTCTGATGCTGACCCATTAAAAATAAACAAAACTAAATCTTTTATGCCTAAAAGTATTGAGGGGGAGGCAAGGTCGTTGCTTGTTCAGGCGATAGATTGGGGAAGAGAGAATGCTCCAAAAGAAAAGACAAAGAAGTACACTGGAGAACCAATTGATTTAGGGGGATTGACAATTACTGAGGACATGTTCCCCCCAGTTATTAAAAAGATTCTTGAAGGTGTTAAAAGTGATGGGAGGAAAAGGGCTCTTTCTTTTTTACTTTCTTTTTTTACTAGTTTGGAGTTTCCACAAGATTTTATCGAAGAGAAGATTGATGCTTGGAATAAGAAGAATTATCATCCTTTAAAGATGGGATATATTAAATCTCAAATTGTATGGTACATCAAGAATAAAAGACTACCTCCAAATTATGGTAATCCTATCTATAAATTGTTTGGGATAAATTCCCCACCAGAACCTGGGATGAAGAACCCTATTAACTATACTATTAAGATGGCAATGAGGGCGAAGGGGAAGAAGGGAAAAAGAGAAGATTAGTTTCCAAATGTAACAATATTTATAAATGAGGAACCTCTTAACCTAATATGAGAAAAGTTGGTGTATCAATTATAATTCTGTTAGTTATGGCATTTGGTTTTGTTGCTGCAGCAGAATCTCAACAAAATGTAAGTAAAGTTGAGAAAGGGTTTGAATGTTTAGAAGAGAAAGTGGGAGATTGTTCGGCTTTGACTACTCAAGAAATTGCATTAACAATTTTGGCTACTCCAAATGATAATGTTTTTGATGATTGTGTTGCGGAGTTAAAAGATAGGAAGGCAAGCGATCATTGGGGAAATGTTCGGGATACTTCTCTTGCTATTTTAGCTTTACATCATGCGGGAGAATCTACTCAGGTTGCTGAAGAATGGCTTCTTAATCAGACTAGAACCCCTACAGAACTTGAGTGGTATCTTGAACAAGATTCTAATTCTGAGACAGAATGTTCTTTTGGATATGATGCGAATAGTTATAATGTAATTATTGGGGAAAACAAAAAACTTGAGAGTAATGCTGGTTCATGTTTAACTAGAGCACAATCTAACTTTTGGTTAAAGATTTCTCCAACATGTTATGATAATGAATTTTCAGTCGAGTGTGACAAAGATTTTATTGCAACTCTTTTATATAAAAATACTAATTCTCCTACAATCCATATTTTAGAAGGAACGGATTCCTCTCCAGCATATGGTTCTATCAAATTAAAAGTAAATTCAAAATGTTTTGGAACCGGCTCATGTGAATATGAGGCTACTGCTTGGGCAACTATTGCTCTCCTAAAAACAGGACATGATGTTTCTGATTATATTCCTTATATTGTTGCTATTGCAGAGACTAATGAAAGGTTCCTTCCAGCTGCTTTTATTTATATGGCGACGAGTTATAATGATTATGCGACAAAATTGGTTTCTGATGTTAAATTAGGGAATTATTGGCTGGCTGCTGGTTCTGCCTATGATAAGTTTTATGATACTGCTCTAGCTCTTGTTGCATTGGGGAGTTCTTCTTCCGAACAAGTTGTAAAATCTAAGGATTGGTTATTGTTTTCACAAGCAACCACTGGTTGCTGGCAAAATTCTATAAGAGATACAGCGATAGTCTTGTGGGGAATTGAAGGTCGTGCCGGTAAGTCTGGTGGTGGAGGGGGTGGAGGAAGCACAACTCTTTGTGGAGAAGCTAATTATTTTTGTATTCCTACGGGAGATTGTCCCTCTGCTGAAAATGTGGGGAATAATTATTTTTGTAATTCATTGTCAGAGACTTGTTGTATGAATGAAAACTTGAAGACATGTTCTGGTTATGGTGGAGAAGTTTGTACAGGAGATTCGGTTTGTACAGGTAATGAGAGACGGTCTTCCGATGTTGAAGCATGTTGTACTGGAGAATGTGTTGTTAGGCCTCAAGAGACTGAGTGTGAGGCAAACTTCTATTATTGTATGGATTCTTGCTTAGATTCACAAGAATCTGCAGGGAATTATGCTTGTGATGGTGCCCAGGTTTGTTGTAGGACAAAGACAACATCTACTTCGACTTCTGGAAGCAGTTTGTGGTGGTTATGGGTTTTGATAATTCTTGTTGTTATTGCCATTGTAATGTGGATATTTAGAGAGAATATTAGGATGATGTGGTTTAAAATGAAGTCGGGAGTTAAGAAAGAGGATGGAGCAGGCCCAGGCCCTGGAGGACCAGGTTTTGGACCACGACCAGGAATGCCACCACGAGGGATGCCACCAAGGAGAATGATACCACGACCAGGAATGCCTCCCCAGGGAGCACCGGCCGGAGCACAGCGACCACAGGCAAGAGGTTATGATAGAAGAGACAGAGCAATGTCTGACACATTCAAGAAGCTAAGAGATATGTCTGGGTAAGATTTATCTTATTAAAATTCCTTGTTTTTCTTTTAATGTTTCAACTGCTTCTCTCGTTCTTATTACAAAGTGATCATGTAAATCTCTTCTAATTCCAATATTTGGGAAATCTCCTAAAGAAGTTATTTGTTCTAAATTTGGTTGTCTTAATAATTCCATTTCAGGAAGAACCTCTAACATCCAAGAGGTCTGATGGGGAGGATTTTTTCTTGCTATTTCCTCAATTTCCTTATAATTGTGAGCTCCCCCTTGATAATCTCTGCATTCGAGGAGAGAACAAACCGCGTCTACAGCACCCAAAAGCATATCTTCTTCAGAAGCTTCTTGAACTGGCCTTGTTTTATCATTAGGGTCTGGTTCATTCCACATTCTATGGTGATATTGTTGTCTATGTAATTTTAATGCAGGGAGTATATAGGTTTCAAAATCTGGTCTTGGTTTTCTGTATTGTAATGCTAAGCCTTTTACTATCTCCCAATCATATTTGTTCCATAGACCAACTAAATCATGGGGCCTTTCAGGGTCTTTATTCCCTAGACCCAATTTACCTAAAAAATATTCTACATGACAAGAATGTTGAAGGGTTGAAACTAGCCACCTCCTTATTTCATCCTTGGTTGGAGTCAATACCTTTCCCATCATAATTGGCTGGTAAATTTGCAGTTAAAAGGTTTATTATACTGTAATGCCAAAATTTATTAACGTGTTAAACCGTTCTTGATTATGAAAAAGTGTGTGGTATTATTATCTTTTGTTTTGTTTATTTCATTGGCTTCGGCTGTGCCAACATTGATTCTTCAACATAACGAAACATTTGCGGGAGAGACTGTTTTTGGACGTATAGAAACTGTAGGGGAATTTGTTAGTGCTGTTTCCCCTTCAGACATCACTTTTTTTGAGGGTAGAAAAGAGGTCTCTTTTGAGCACGATATTATTTTTTATGATGGTGTTTATTATTTTTATGTTTATACTACAAGGGTTGGGGAATTTAACATGAAGGTCTCAAAGGTTTTATATAAGGAGGCAGAGATTTTGGGGGAGAAAACTTTTGATGTTCTACTAAATGTAACTGGAGGGAGTCATTTTTCTGAAGAGGCCAACGAGACTGTTAGAGATAGTCTCTCAATAAAACCAGGGTTTTTCTTTTCTGTTCAAGATCCCACTATTAAACTTATTAATAAGGGAACCTCTTTTCTGAATGTTAGTTTTGGAGAGGATATTGTTTCTCTTAAACCTTTAGAGTCTAAAGAAATTAGTTTTATTCCAGAATCTGCATTTTCTTTTGCTAATTTCTCTACATATAAGGATTTTTCTGTACCTATAATTTATCTTTCCGCAAATGGGAGTGTTTATGTTGCTCCCGATGGTGCATTACTCCTTCGGTCGGACCCAAGAATTATATTTGCTAATATAATTATTGGAGACTCCACAGAAATAGTTCTACAGTTTTTTAATTTGGGAGATGAGAATATCACCGGAGTTTCGGTTGTTTCTCCTTATGATTTTATTGGTTTTGAGGATTTTTCAGAACTTCCTGCACGGGGTATTCAAAATCTTACTTTGAAAATTTCTCCAGAAGAGGGAGGCCATATAGGGGGCCATTTAGAGGTTAATTATTCACAATTCAATAAAAGTCATCAAATAACTATTCCAATTAGCCTTTTTGTTTTGCCAAAGGAAAGTAATGTTAGTGATTTCAATGTATCTGGAGAGACTTGTGCCAGTGAGGGTGGACAAATTTGTCCAGAGTCTTGTGATGGTAGGGCAATGTTTACTGATGATGAGAAATATTGTTGTTTAGGGAATTGTGTTCCCTATAGTAATGATGGGGGAATAACGCCCAACCCTAGTGGAGGACTTGGATGGCTTTGGGGGATATTAATATTTTTGGTTCTTGGTGTTGTGGGATATTTTATTTGGAAGAAATATAACCAGACAAAACCTGCAGAAGCTGAGGAAAAGTTAGATGAGTCTGCAAAGAGTTATTCTACGAGGATAAGTGGCGGAATTCAGAGAAGCTGATTACAATAATCTTTTTAAACTTCTCTGTGGGGGTGTTTTTATGGCTGATGAAGAAACCAGTGAAAAAAAGCCCCAAAGAGAGAAAAGACTAATTTTGGATGGTTCTCCTTGTGATACTAATTATTTCGATAGAACATTACTTACTTTAGCACAAGCAAGAGGGAGGGGAAGGGAAATTTGTCCAAGGTATAATGAATGTAATACCCATCCTGGACCTTATTGTTCATTACAATCTGGATTAGATATTGCAAAATATGTTGTTCAAGGACAAACCTTGGAAAAGAATGTGAGGGACTTTTCAGTTGCTGGCGATTTTTTGAATGACCCTTTTATTTATTCTGTTAATAGAAGAGATTTTCCTGTTGCACAGGGAAGGGCAAGATTTGTCCGAGCTGCCGAGGGTTTTGCAAGGGTTGTATTGTTAATGGATCCTTTTGAATCTACAACTGGAGATTGCGATAAATGTCTTGGCCCGAAAACCAAAACAAGTGTGATTGATTCAATCCACGATGGACCTTTTCCTCTTTCAGGTAGTGGAAGGACTATTCAGAGAGAAGTCGAATATTGTGCTGATTGTGAGCCTACTCCTTGCGGGGGATTTCTCAAAGAAGATCCTCGTGATAAGGCAGAAAGAGAATTTTTAAAGAGACTTCGAGATTCTAGGTAATACTGAATTTTTAGTAGTTATTTCTTCTTTTTCTTGACTACTTTCTTTTTGATTGCAGTTTTCTTTTTTACTTCTTTTTTCTTTGGGATTTTTATTTGCACTTCTGGTTTATGTCCTGCCTTTTGTAGTTCGGCGGTTAATTGGTTTATTTTAAATTGGGCAATTTTTGCAATTTCATCATAACGATGCATCCTTCCAGAGATGTTGTTTAAAAGGTTTGTTGCTTCTGGTGCGTCCATTATTACGCTTGATGGTTCAATAACTTCCACCGAAGAAGGCATAAAGTCAAACATTGTTTCACTTAATCTGGCAAAGTTTTGAGTTTCAAAATCAGCTTCGGCAAAACAAGTGTAAATTCCTTTAGAATCTTTAATCTCTGCAGGTTCACTAACTGTTATTGAATGAACTTCTATATCATTAACTTTTCTTAGAATTTCTATATGTTCAGTCAACTTCTCTTTTACATGTTGGGGAGGCATCCCCGCCATTTCAACAATCATTATTGCACGTATCATATTTTATGGAATGGGAGGGAGTTTTTAAAACTTCTCTCTTAACAAAATAATTATTATTAAGATTAAGAATATAGAGAACGCATATGGGAGGAAGCTTATGATTTTGCTGTTCTTTGATTTGTAGATTAATTTTTCTGTTTGTTCTGTTTTTGGATTGGAGAGGGTTATGATTTTCTTCTCTTTTGGGGCTTCGTTGATGGTTACTTCTTTTGATGTTTCTTCTTTTTGTATAACTTTTTTTGTGGGTTCCTCAATAACCTCCTCCTCTTCAATAACTCCTTCTAAGATTGGTTCTTCAATAATTTCTTCATTTGGTTCTTCAACCTTTATTGCAAAATTAAAAGATTCTATCTTACTTTTTTGTCTTAATTTTATTAGGTCTTGAAATTCTCCTATAGACTCTATTTTCAATCTGATTTCTTTTTTTTCCTCGTTTCCAATGAAGGAGGGAAGGTAGTTCCATGTTGACTTCCAAGAAGATTCCTCTTCGTTCCAAATTTTGGCGATTGTTTTACCATTTTCTTGTAAGTTAAATTTAAAATCGTAAAGATCCGTCGCATTGAAGAGTTCTAGAGAACATGTGAATTCTTCATTTAATGTGACTGTCTCTGGGCAATCAAAATCGACTTCAATAGCTGATACAAATGTTGCTAGGAGGATTATTATAATGATGTATTTCATCTCATTCTTTTTTCAATGTCTTTAAAGTCGGTATACTCTACTCGGACCCGATTCTTTTCTTTGACTTTTTTTGCAACGAGAATTTCATTGAAGGTTTTGTTTTCTAAGAGGATGGAACACTTTTGTTTTTCTTCTTTACCTAGTAAGCCATTTATCTTGACTTCAACACCAATGATTTTGTATCTTTCTCCATCTATTAATTGAAATGCGATAAAATCTGGGAATCCTGTTCCAATAGTCATAATTTTTGCGAAGGGATTGAACTTTCTTTTTGCTGGGACGATTCTTTTTTCATCTAAATCCACATTGTTTGACCACTTATCTACAATCCATCCCTTTTCTTCTAAATCTTTTCTTACTTTTAGTTCAAATTGCCCGCCGGAAGCTTTGGCTTTCTTTCCACTTTTTATCTTGACTTTCTTCTTTAGGACAACATGACCTTCATCATCTACAGATGCTTTGTATTCAGACTCTTTTTCTGGAGAGGGTAGTTCCATGTTTAAAGAAGGTAGGAGAAAGTTATAAATTATGAGGTTTTTATTAATTCTATTAGTTACTCCTTTTAAGTAGAGAAAGATTTATAAATCAATTTATTTTTTTAGAATTATGGCAAATGAGAAAGAAGGGTGGGTAGTTTTGCCCTTAGTAGATAGAAGTGTTAGCGAACTAGTAATTCCTAGGAGAAACGTTAAACATCTCAGAGAAGTTAGTCGTAACTATGTGGAAACTAGTGGTTTGTTATACGGCAATATCTTTGGTGGTTCTGTATATTTTGTAGGGTCTACTTGTCTTGGTGAGGGGTCTAGGACTAGTTGTTCCTTTGATCCCAAGTTTAGAAATTTTAATAATTTCTATACTCGCAGGCTTAAAGAAGCTTTTCCCAACATGGTAACTATCCAATACCATAATCATCCAACAATAACTCCTGATGAATGTGGTCAAGAGTTTATAGAATCTTTAAGAAGAGACGTGGATTCTGGAATATTTGATTATCTTTTAGATCATGGGGTAACTCCTACAATTCATGAAGCAATTAGAGAGGGTTCTAGGACTCTTTCACCTCAAGATATTAGGGCCACTTTTGGAAATGTTCATGTTCTTATGACAGATACCGATAGAGAGGGAGAAGAATTTTCCCATATCAATGCTTATGCTGTTAATCCTAGAGTATGGGGTGGTGAAAGAAGATTTAGAGTGACCCCTCTTAGTCATAAACTTCCAGCTTTAAGTTCCTTAGTTGGTGGGTGGTGTAATAAGGCATACCAGATTCATGAGAGATGCAAGAGGGAATTTTTAGAGAGGAAAGCTAGAAGGTTGGGATTTGAATAAAATTTTTATTTGCAAATTATCTTTATGTTCTTAATATTCCTAGCAAGAACGGTTTTTATTTAGTTTGTCTTTAAACAAAATTCTCCAGTTATATTATTTGTTAAGATAAGCAATCTATATATTAAAGACTAGGAATCCATATAAGGGGATAAATATTTCTTTTCAGTATGAATTTGGGGGTTGATGAATCCAATCATGGAAAGGTTCCAGAGATCTTTGTTGGATGTTTTTCTGCGAACCCAGAAGATGCTTTAATTGAAGAGGAGGGGACTTATTCCAAAAGAAGAAGTAATCAAATCCAACGTCCTTGTTTTCAGATTCCGTTTAAACATCTTCTTTTTTCCGAGGACCATAAAAGAATTGTTGGGGCCCCTAATTTACCTTTAATTGCTGTGGGCACTCTTGCGAGTTTTGTTTATGGGGCTTATAGTAAATTGGGAGGGGTGTATCTTGATGGAGAGTTAAATGAGGCACAAACAAGAGCCCTTGAAAAAATTCTTCATTCTATTTGTCCTGGTATGGGTCTTTTTACTGGGGCGGCTCTTGATACAAGGGTTAGATTAGTTAATGAGGCAGATAATAGGGCGAACATGCTTCATAGGTATTATTCACAAGGAAGTGGGGGTAGAAGGGATAAATATCTTGATAGTTTGTTAGACCCTCAAATTAGGCGTTTTCGTGGGTATTTAATTTAGAGGTCCCTAGCAAAAATAGTTTTTCTTTGATTTGCTTTTGCTCGTTCTTCAGCCTTTTTTATCATGTCTTCGACCTTCTTTTCTAATTCAACTTCTACTTCGTCGGAGACTGAGAGCTCTACATATTTCCGGATATTACTCTTTATTATTAGTGCCATCTTGTTCTGGTTTCATGAAAGGAAAGAAGATAACATCACGAATTGAATCTTTCCCTGTAAAAAGCATTGTTAATCTATCTATCCCCATTCCAAACCCTGCGGTTGGAGGCATTCCATGCATTAAAGCATTAACAAAATCTTCATCCATAGGCATTGCATCTTCATCTCCTTTCTCCAAAAGTTTCTGTTGTTCTTTGAATCTTTCATCTTGGTCGATTGGGTCGTTTAGTTCATCGTAGGCCTTTATTATTTCTGCACCATCTATAATCAATTGTACAGAATTAATCTTTGATGGGTCCTCTTCATTTCTTTTTGCTAGAGCAATCATTTCAACAGGATAATGTGTCAGAATTGTTGGTTGAATAATTCCCGGTCTTACTATTCTTTTATACATTTCATCAAGAAGAGACCCATAATGTTTACATTCAGAAATATCTAAATTAATTTTTGATTCCTTTATTGCTTTTTTTAATTTTTCAAAATTATCAACCTTATTTATATCTATTTTAGTTGAATTTAAAATAAGGTCTCTGAAGGTGATTTTTTTAAAAGGAGTCTTTAGAGATATCTTTTTGCCACGATAGTCTATAGAATCTCCTAGTTTTAATTCTTTTCTTAATTTATCAAAGAACCTTTGAATGAAGTCTATATGGTACTCATAATTTTTGTAAGCTGCGTAATATTCCATCATAGTAAATTCTGGATTATGGGTAAAGTCAATACCCTCATTTCTAAAGTTCTTACAAATAGTGTAAACTCTTTCGTAACCCCCGACGATTAGTCTCTTTAAATAAAGTTCTGGAGAGATTGCAAGGTAGGCATTCATGTCTAATGCATTAATATGGGTAGTAAATGGTTTAGCTGATGCTCCTCCATAAACTGCTTGTATTAAAGGTGTTTCAACTTCCATAAAATTTTCTTCTTCTAGAAATTTTCTTAGTGTAAATATTATCTTTGCTCGGGTTTCAAAAACTTTCCTAACGTCTTCATTCATAATCAAATCAAGGTATCTTTTTCTGTATCTTTCTTCTTTATCTTTTAGTCCATGCCATTTCTCTGGAAGGGGTTTTATTGATTTAGATAAAAGGATTAGTTCCTTAACTAGTATAGAAAGTTCTCCTCTTTTTGTTCTTATGGGGTTTCCCATAATTCCTACAAAGTCTCCTGCATCAGTTGTTTTAAAAATATCCACGGCTTTTTCTGGTGTTTCTCCACTCTGGAGGAGAATTTGTATTTGACCTTCATTGTCTTGGATAGTACCAAAAGATATCTTCCCCATAGACCTTCTAGTCATTAGCCTTCCAGCAGTTACTATTTCATCTTTGGAGGTTCCCTCATTTTTCAATGTAGAATATTTTTTCTGGAGTTCTCCCGTCCAATGTTTCTTTTCAAATATTTGTGGATAAGGATTGATACCTTCTTTTCTAAGTGCTTCAATCTTTTTTATTCTCTCATCAATGATTTGTTTTTCTCTTCCTGTTGCCATCTTAGAATCTTAAAACCTTAAAGTCCTTAAATTCTCCCGACCATTTCTTTTCTTCAAAACTAACATTTCTTATTTGGGCGTGTTTTGGTCCTTCTTTTACAATTCCTGCGAAGCTTTCTATTTTTTCTTTTTCTCCCTCTATAACAATCTCTACTTCTCCACTATCTAAATTTCTTGCATAGCCTGTTAGGGATAATTTTTCTGCATTTTCTTTTACAAACTGTCTAAAGAATACTCCTTGGACGGTTCCGTTTACAATGAGTTTTGCCGCTTTTTTTGCCATGTCTAGGAGAATAACTCTTTATTTTTATAGCTTCCTATCTAACTCGTTATGAAGAATAGTGATAACTTGGCTGGCAAAAAGGACTCTTGGACCAACAGAGATTTTATCAATCTTTTTTAGGAATTTGTCTTTATCTTTTGGAAAGCCGTCTTGGTCGCCGATTATGAAGACTTCATTCCCTTTTAATTTGAATTCTCTAATATCCTTTCCTTTTCCGTCGAGAAGGAGAACATCTTTTCCTTCTGTATCTAGTTCTTTTATGACTTTTTCAAAGCTCTTTTTTTCAATACTTGCACCAGGGAATATTTCTCTTAGACCTTCTTCGTTTGGAGATTTGTAGAGCATTTTTTTAATTAGCCCTGCAACATCTTTTTTAGAGATTGGAAGGTCTTTATTAGACTCTAGGACTAGGTGTCTTGGGGCGTTTGGGGGTCCATCAAAGATAAGGTGGAGTTTTACATCATCCCTCATATGGTTTGATGTGAAGAATACGGAGATGATAACATTACAGACAATGTCCATTCGGCCGGCTTGCATTAGGTTGTCTTTAATCATGTTGCCGGCAGTGACTGCCGATTTTGAATAATATAGGAATGTTTTCATGCCTATTTGATGAGGAGGGGCTTTTTATATTTTTTATTGTGGATGGAGTGGTATAATAGTCGTTTTTTAAGATATAAAAATTTAATAATAGGTTTAATCTATTGTTTTGATGATTGACCTTCCGAAGTTCAAAATTGGTAATCTTGAAATGAATCTTATTCAAGGTGGGATGGGTGTGGGTGTTTCTGGAAAGAATCTTGCGAGTGCTGTTGCTAATTGTGGGGGTGCGGGGATTATTGCAAGTGTTGGTCTTGGGAAGTTGAAGGGCTATTCTGGAAGATATGCAGATGCTAATCAAGAGGCTCTTCGTGCAGAAATAAGAGGTGCTAGGGAGATGTCTGATGGGGTTATTGGAGCGAATATATTACATGCGGTAACTGATTATGAGAAACTAGTTAGAGCTTCTATTGAGGAAGGTGTTGATTTAATAATCTGTGGAGCAGGTATACCTTCTGACCTTCCCCTCTTAGCAGGAGATTCTTCTGCAAGACTAGTTCCAATAGTCTCTGATGTTAGGGTTGCAAGAATAATCACTAGGGCTTGGAAGAGGTATGGGAGAGTTCCGGATGCCTTTATTGTTGAAGGTCCTCGGGCTGGAGGGCATTTAGGATTTAGCTATGATTCTTTAGTTAATGGTACTGCTCCCTCTTTAGAAGATATCTCAAAAGAAGTAATTGATTTTGCAAATGACCCAAAAAACTTTGGAGAACCTGTTCCGGTAGTTGTGGCTGGAGGAATTTATACGGGGAAGGATATTGCTCATTATCAGGGATTGGGGGCGGCAGGGGTTCAAATGGCGACGAGATTTGTGACAACTCGTGAATGTGATGCCGCAGATGCGTTCAAAAGAATGTATCTTAATGCAACTCCTGAGGATATTGTGATTATTAAGAGTCCTGTGGGGATGCCTGGGAGGGCTATTAGAAATCCTTTTTTAGACCGTGTGATGGCTGGAGAAAGAACTAATTTTAAATGCGGGTTTAATTGTCTTAAGACTTGTGAACCTAAAGAATCACCCTATTGTATTGCAGTAGCCTTGGCGGGGGCTCAGCAAGGTAATTTTAATGAGGGTTTTGCATTTGCTGGAGCGAATGCCTATAGGGCTACACCTGAAAGTTGTTTAGATGAGAATGGAGAATTTATTTCTGTTAGAACATTAATGGAAAGACTTTCTGATGAGTATCCTTCTGTTGCATAAAAGGTTTATTTAAATTTGTCAGGGGTTGTGCCTTTGTTCAGAACTTTTTTTAATCGTGACGTTAAATGAAATAATCTTTTTAGATAAACTATTTAAACAAATTTAATTATTTAGTTTATATGGGTGATTTGAATATTTTAGCTGTTTGCACAAAATGCGGTGCTAAATGTTGTAAACTGGGTGGCTCTAATTTTTCTACAAAAGAAAGAAACGCAATTATTCATGCAGGATATCCAGACTATACTAAGGAAATATCTACAAATCATTGGGAATTTATAAGCAAAAAAGGAATTTGTCCATATCTTAATAAAAATAATAGTTGTGGTATCTATGAGGTAAGACCTCTTGCCTGTAAATGTTTTCCCGTTCACCCAGAGATTAAAAACGGAAAAAAAGAATATTATCTCTCACAATGTCCTTTGGGGAAAATATTACCTAAAGAAATGATTTCTCAAATGAAAAAAGATATCTCAAAATATCCCGATAAAATAATAAAAGAAAGATTAGAAAAATCAAATATTTCTAAGGAAGACTTTGTTTTAATAAAAAAGAGATTAAAAGATTTAAAAAGTATTAAAATTAAATAATCTCTAAAAAGATTACTCTAAACTTATTTCTTCACCCCATTAGTTAGTGCCTTACAGATTGTTTGGTCTTAGATTAAATTCTCCCTTTAGGAAGCCTCTTCTTTTATCTTCAGGCATTCTCTCAATAGCATATCTTAAAGTTGTTCTTGGGAGGCTCTTATAATTTCCGATTATGAAGTCTTCGACTTTCTTTGGTTTCTTTTTCCAAGCTTCTCGGAGCATCCAACCTATCGCCTTGTGGATTAGGTCGTGTTTGTCTTCTAGATGAAGTTTTGATATCTTTAGGCATTCATCGACATAACCTTCCCTGATAAAAGGGAATGTTCCTAGGATAGAAATTCTTTTCTCCCAGAGGTTTTTTGATTTAGATAGTTTGTATAAAACATTTATTTGGTCTTGATTTTCTAAGATGTAATTGCCTATGATGTTTGGAGCGGATAGGTCTACTAAGTCCCAGTTGTTTACTCTTTTTGCGTTTTTGAGATACAGATTAAATATTTGTTTCTTGTTTTTGGCTTTTTTGTATTTTTCAACTAAGATTAAAAGAGAAATTAATCTTTCTTCATGGATTGGGGATTGTAATAGTTTTATTGTTTGGTCTAAAGAAAATCTTTTTTCTGTTTCTTTTGCAATCATTCTTTGGACTGGAACAGAAATTCCAAGAAAAATATCTCCTTCACCATATTGACCTTTTCCCGTCTTGAAAAATCTTTGATAATCCGGAATCTTCTTTAGATTAGTATGTTTTTTGAGGGCTGCTTTTAATTGTTTCATAAAATAATCTAAGAATTGATTTTTATAAACTTATTTCTTCAAACTCATTCTTACAGGGCTTGTCTTAGCTTTATGGGAGCCTTGGGAAGTGTGCTTTTGTGTTTTTGCTGCAGCTTCCTGCCTTTTGAATCCCGCTTCAACACTTGATTTTTCCTTTTCCTTTTCATCAGTCTTTTCTTCTTCTGTTTTTGTTTCCTCTTCTGACTTTGGTTCTTCTCCTTTCTTTTCTTTCTTCTTAGGCATTGCTGCAAGTTTTCTTTCTTCTTCTCTTGCTTTTTCGAACTTTATTCTATCTGGAATATCTACTAGTTCAACATAAACAATTCCATCCCTCTTTATTGCTTTGACTTTTATTTTATTCGCAGGTTTCTTAATTCCTCTAAACCATATTTCTTGATTTAGGTAAGTATCAATTTTAATCTTCTTTTCATCTCTTCCTTCAACCCTCATATGTTTTACCAAGAATTTTCTAATAACACTAATTGCTTTCTTTGCCCTTCTATAGTGTGGGACATTTAGAACCCCTCTCTTCAAAGGGATAATATATTCTCTTTCTAACTCCACAATCCCTGTTTTTTCCTCTTTCTTCTTTGAAGATTTTTCTACTGCGGGCTTGCTTGTTTCTTTTTTCATTTCTGGTTTTTTTTGGGATTCTTCTTTCTTCTCTTCAACTTTCTTTTCGGGGGTTGTTTTTTCTTCTGCCATTTTATCCTAAATATTGTTTAGTATTCTTTCTTGGTTTAATTTTTAATTTCTTTCTAAACCAAGATCTCTTTACATGAGTAATTTGAGATGGATGAATTTTCTTTCCCTTACCAAATTTTTTTACAACTGTCCAGAAGGGTGCCCATTTTGTTTGACGCTTTGCCCTGTCTAAATGTCTTTTCTTACTACTCTTCATTTTTGCCTTTCTACTACTCTCTACCATCTTCTTCCTCCACAGATTCTTCATCATAATTTTCTTCTATTTCTCCATTATCTTCGGTTCCAATAGAGGGCAATTGATTAATTTTTAAATTTTCAATTTTCAATCCAACTTTCTCTTCAACATCTATTGAATCCAAGAAATCTCTACCTTTTTGTGTTAATTTTCTTCCGTGTTGTTTCTTAGCCACTTTTTCAACAAGTCCTGCGGCTTCTGCCTGTTGTAAAATTGATCTAATTATTTTTCCTCCAGCTTTTCTAAAGCTATCTGGTCTTCCTCCTCGGTCTTTTCTAGAACCATATCTTGTTCTTAGTCTTCCAACACCAACAACACCTTGGATATATAATTGTCTTAAAATTGAAGCTGCTCTTGTGAACCAAAAATCATCATTTGCTGGGGGTCTTTCTTTAGAGGTTCCACTTTTTACATATTTTGCCCATTCGGGAGTTCCAAACTCTGGAATCTTCTTTAGGGCCTCTGCTATTGCCGGGATATATTTTACCGGGTCCTTTGCAAATATTAGTCTTGCCATTTTGGTTTTGTTTATTATTTCGGCTCTCCTTTCGGAGATAGATCGACCGGAGTCGATTAACCTGAAATTAGTTGAGGATTTGGGTATTTAAAGGTTTTGGGAATCGCTCGCACCTGACTTTGTCTAGGTGCTCGCTTTTTGAAGACATTAAGTAATTCCTATAACTCTTAGATGAACTGTTCTGTCAAATTTATAAATCGTTGAAGATAACATGGAGAGGAACATTTGTGATGAAGTCTCTTAACATTACCTCTGGTCTTTTCTAAATCTAATTATTGTTAGAACATATCCTACAAGCTTATAATCAAACCTTTTTCCGAGAGCATTTACAATCTCTTTAGCTATCCCCTCTGCTTCTTTTTTGTCTCTGCATGCTGATTTAAGAATAGATATTTTGATTACCTTTTCATGTTTAAACATAGTATTGACTTGTTCGATGAACTCTTGTGTTAAGCCTTTTTTTCCTATTTGGAGTCTTTTAATTTGTTTCATTTGTTAATTTTTGTATATCTGCCTTTTTAACCTTAAGTTTACTTTGTTTCTTTACGGACCATGTTCCTTTTTTCATTAAAAGTCCTTTTTTCATATCTGCTCTGAGGAAGATATTTACATTTATATCTCGTTTATTATCTCGCCAGTCTTGCGAATGTCTTGCACAAAAGATTGCAGCTTCTTGGATTTCTTTTTTTGTAGGGGACTCTCCGGCGTTTACGAAGGGACTTCCAGGGGCTTCTGTATGGAGGAGGGTTTCATTTCTTTTTGCTGATTTTACTAATTCATCATTATTTTCTGCGTCTCTTCCTCCAAAAATAATCTTTCCAGTGGATAGGGTGTATTTTCTATAATTTGTCATAAGGAGTCTAGGTGTGGGTGGTTTAAATTGTTTGTTAATAAGATAGGTTTAAATAAATAAAAAGACATTGCCTGATATGATGGATTTATTTGCTATTCTTAACTCTTTGATGGTCTATTTTCTAATTGTGGAATGCATTCGAGTGATTATATTTACTCCAGATTGGAAGCTTAGAACTAGACCTGAAGGAGAATCATTAAAACATTGGCAGAAAGTTTTAGTGTTGATGTTTTTCTTTTTAGTGATTTTTCCAGTTCTTAATTGGTTTTTCTTGAACTACCTTACTATCTTTTTTGTGTGGATTGGGATGTATCAAATAAGTTTTTTCTTTATATTAATGCCTTTAGTGTATCTTTGGGTCGAGAAAAGGATTCTTTCTTATCCTTGGAGATGGTCAGATTTAATTCCTGGAGGAATTATTCTTTTAGATGTAATCATAACTATTTGGATTTAGTTAATTAAAATTTTTAGAAATCGTCGTCTTTCTTGTTCTTTTGAATCTCTTTTATTCTTCTTAGAGCTGCTCGAACGTTTTTATTAAGCTGAATCATAGAATCGTCAAGTTGGGCCTTGTTTTTTGTTCCTGTGCAGACAAGCTTTCCATTACTAAACAATAGAAACGTTGCTGTTGGGTCTTCTAGCTTGTATACTAATCCGGGAAATTGTTCTGGTTCGTATTCTGTGTTTTCTAGTTCTAGAGCAAGAGTGTTTAGGTTTAAGTCTAAGTTTATTGCTCCAGAGGCTACGATATTTTGGACCTTTATTTTTGGTACAGTGGTTACATTAACTGAGATTTTTCTTAATTGTTTTATAACTTGCTGGACAACTTCTTTTACTTGGGCAATAGATTTTGTTCCAGTGCAAACAAGGTTTCCAGAGCTAAAAACTAGGACTGCAGACTTTGGTTTTTTTATTCTTAAAACTAATCCGGGGAATGTGTCGGGGTTATACTCTGTGTTTGGCTGTGTTCTTGCAAGTTTTGTTAACGAAACGTCCTTGCCAAGAGAGGTAGTTGCTACAATATTCTGAACCTTTAAAGAAGTGTTCTTATTTTCAGGAGTCATATCATTTATTGAAAAAATTCATTTATAAAGGTATCGTCGCTATGAATTTTCCACTTCTTTCTCAATTTCTTCAATTGTTGCGATGTCGTCGAGGCCACGGTCGGGTCTTAGAGCTTTTATTCTAGGAAATCTGAGGGCGTAACCAGAGGAATATGTAGGGGATTTTTGTATATTCTGGTATTGGACTGTAACAATTATTTCTGGACGGACCTTCATTTTCCTCCCATGTTCTTCAATTATTATATCTTGAAGTTTTTCAGTTATTTCCTCAAAACTTAATCCCTGTTCTTTTAGTTCTTTTAATCCTGTAGAAACTTTTCCTATTTCAAGTAAGTCTCCATTGTTTCTACATGAGACATCAAAACTAGTTAGCCATCCGGCCCTTTTTCCTGTTCCCCATTCTGCCCCGGTTATTACTAAATCAAAATCTTTGTCTTCTGGTTTCAGTTTAACTGCATAACCAACTCTTGCTCCCGGCTTGTATGGGGCGGAGAGGTTTTTCCCCATTAGGCCTTCTTGATTATCTTCCAAGGCCTTTGTGTAAAATTTTTCAACCTCTTCTTCGTCATCAGTAATTATTTGTTTTGCAAGGATTATTTTGTAGGGAATTTCTTTTGTTATTTTTTCAATAAGTTTCCTTCTTTCTTTGAATTCTGTTTCAATTAAACTCTTTCCTTCATAGTATATTATATCAAATATGGCTAATTCTATTGGGAATTTCTTGGCCATTTCTTCAATTTGATGTTTTCTTTTTATTCTTTGGCTGATTGACTGAAAGTCTGTGTACTCTTTTGTTTTTGCATCGAAACCAACTGCTTCAGCGTCGATGATAAAAGAGCTTCCTTTAACATTCTTTTTAACATATTCTAAAATTTCTGGGAATTGTTTTGTGACTTCCTCTAATCTTCTTGTAAATATTTTAATCCAGCCTTTTTCATCCTTATTTATCATAACTCTAAAACCGTCATATTTATATTCAAATGCCGCAGGTTTTCCAACTATCCTGAATGCATCTTCTACATCTTTTGCTTTTGGGAAGAGCATGACTTTTACTGGTTTTCCTGGTTCAAGTTTTATTTTGTTTAATTGATTTTTACAAGCCTTTTCAAAAACTTCTGCGAAATCGGTTGCTTTATCATAGGCTTCTTGAACTTTTGTTGAAAATTCTTTTTTCTCTTCTAGGTTTTTTGGTTTGAAACAGTATGTTGTTATGGCATCTCTTAAGATTCCAGAGCCAACACCGATTTTTAGGTCTCCAAGAATTGTTCTAATCAGATATTTTGCTTCCTGGGGTGTTGCAGAGTGTAGGAGCTCTATGATTAATCCAATCTTTTGTTCAACTGTTCCTTTCCCTTCTAATGTTGGGATTTTTGTTAGGTTGTCTACTACCTTTTTTGTGCTGAGTTGTTTAGAGAAAAGGGCTGTTTGTTTCTTTTTCTTTTCTAGGATTGATTCTGCAACCTTCCCTAAATCTCCAAGTTTTTTAAATTCCTTAACTACATCAGAATCAAGTATCCCTGCTGTCTTGGATATTGATCTTATTGCTAATTGGTGTGAGATACCGAGTTCCCTCTGGTCATAATCTGCAAAAACGTTTCCTTGGAGCAAATAGACTAATTCTGGTTCATCTTCTATCTTTTTGAGAAAATTGGCTAAGATTTCTGTTTTCTCTAGACCTTTTGTAGTTGATTCAAGGGCTTGGTAAACATCACAGAGTTTTGAGTATTCCATAAGTATTTGTTCCAAGAGTAGTTTATATTTTTAATGATATTTGTTTCTTAAGAGGATAATCCTTTGGTTTGCGCTGATTACAAACATTTATAACTAAAAAGTTTTATCTTGATTTATGGGAATTGATGTAACAGATATGACGTTTGAAAAAGAAGTTATTAAGAGGTCAGCGGAGATTCCTGTTCTTGTTGATTTTTGGGCTTCTTGGTGTGGTCCTTGTGTGATGCTTAAGCCAATCTTGGAAAGAATTGCTAAAGAATATAAAGGGAAGTTTGTTTTAGCAAAGATGTCTGTTGAAGAAAATCAAGAGACTCCCGGAAAATTTAGTGTGATGTCTATTCCCGCCGTTAAACTTTTTAAAGATGGATTGGTTGTTGATGAGTTTGTTGGGGCAAAGCCAGAGGCTGCAGTTAGGGATTGGTTAGATGAGAGGCTGTGATATCTAATCGCTCGAACCTGGACAAGTCCAAAGTTCTCGCTTTATAAGAGAAAATTAATAAATGCCAAGAACTTTCACACTTTTATCAAACTTGACTTGACTAGATTACCTAATAGTCATTTTGTGTATTAGCGACCCTGGTCGCTTATTTTATCTTCTAGGAACTACCAACCAAAGGATTAGGTAGGCTAATACTCCACTCCCCATTGCTAGGGCAATAAGAACTGTTAAGAGCCTTATCAATGTTGGGTCCACATTAAGGTGATTAGCAATTCCAGCACAAACACCTCCAATCATAGAGTCCTTTGGTTCTGCACGATACAGTCTTTGGTATTTCTCTTTTTTCTTTTCCATCATCAATTTCCCCTTCTTTTGTTTGCTCTTAGGCTTGGTCGGACCTTAGGAGATTTAACTGCAGAGTTCATTAATCCTCTTGCTTTTCTTGAAGTTGATGTTAATGCTCGAAGGCTCCTTTGTTTTGGAGCTTTAACGAATTGTCCTAGTTGTTTATCACTTAGAATTGTTGGGGCTGTTCTGTCTACGAGAATTACTTCATAAAAATAATTCATTCCATCTTTTCCGATTTGGTAGGAGTTTAGAACTTCCATATTTGTAAATTCTCTTGCAACTCTTTGTTCTGCAATTTCTTTATAGTTCATTCGAAGATTCTTTCTGATGTGAAGTCTCTTCGTTCTTCTTGCCTTGTAGGGTCTTGTTCTTTTATGTCCACCCCTTTTAACTCTAATTCTGACTACAACAACACCTTTTTTTGCTTTGTATCCCAGTGCTCTTGCTCTGTCTAGTCTTAATGGTTTTTCTACCCTAACTATTGCGTCACTCTTTCTCCATTCTATCATTCTAGCTCTAAGAGTCAGAACATCTGGCTTTCTCCAAGCCATTCTAAGATATTTTGCTAATCCCATGATTGTTAGATTGAAAATTGGTTTTTAAATCTTCACCTTTAGAAAATTTTGGAGATATCTTTCATTGACTTTTACAATTCCATAAATTGTGGAGATTATGAAGGCTGCTTGGAGGATTATAAATATTGTATCTCCAATATAAATGCTGTAAATTTCTAGGCAAATTCCTCCAAGAAGGAGTAGGGGGTAGGTGTATCTTCTTCGAATTTTTCTTTTCATTGAAACCATTAGTGTTCCAGTAATAATGCTAAGAAGTCCAATTATTGCAAGTATTGTATATGTAGTTATCACCATTTTTTTAAGAAAGCGGGGAGGTATTTAAGTTCTTTTATCTTTTGATAAATTAATAAAAATAAAATAAATTTGGGATTAGACACTATATGGGCTAATCTTATTCTTCATCATCTGAGTCATCTTCTTCCTTGACATCTTCTTCGAAGTCTTCTTCATCATAGCTCATTTTATATTTTCTCCAAATTTAGTTTGGGAACTATTTTATTATCTCATTTACGGGTAGTTTTTAAAGTTATGCTATTCCTAAAAAGGGGTTGGGAAAATGAGAGATTAAAGAATTTTTATCTTTTAAAATTGGTCTCGAATGTTGAGAGTACGGCTCGGTGATCTGATAGGTATTTGAATTCGTCTTCAGTTCTCATTGGCAAATGTTGGGTTTCTACACGTAAGAGTCTTGTTTCTCCAGTTTTTAAGAATATATAATCAAGCCGTTCAGTTATGGTTGGTTCTTCACAATAAAGGCTGTCCTCTAATTCGCAGTTAATAGTTAGTTCGTCTTCAGTGTGGTAGTCTTCAAAGTTTAGAGTTTCTAAAAGTTTTTCATACTCTCCAGTTCCGTCAAGAGAATTTATATTGAAGTCTCCAGTTATTATGAGGGGTCCTTTATTGTCAATTTCGTCAATAAATGTTTTTAGCTGTTTTATTTGTGAATCTCTTGACTCATGATTTTCTTTGGAATTTCCAGAATTAAGGTGTGTGGTGATTACATTTATAGATTCTTTTCTTGTCATTTGGATGACTAGATGAACTGCACCTTTTGTTGCGAGGCAATCAGAATCGCTACACTCGTTATATGCTACAACCCTCTGACTTTCGATTGGCCAACGGGAGAGAACTAGAAGACCTCCAGAGGTAGCTTTGCCGGATTCTTTTTTTGGTTGGTCTGTTAAATAATAAGGGAATCTCTTTTTAGAGTTATTTATAATCAACGAAACTGCTTCAGAAGTCCATGCTTCTTGAAGAGTCACAATATCAAAATCAGATTCTCCTATCCATTCTCCGATGAGTTGGGCTCTTTCTTCAGGGTAGTCAGAAATACTAATAATTGATGGCCTGAGAAAAACATTGTAGGAAAGAATTTTTAATTCATTAGGAGATTTTTTTTCATAGAGGTTCTTTTTAATCTTATCAAATAAAGTTAAACCGCTTTCGTCTGAGTAAAAGAAGATTATTCCGAGGAAGGCAAGAATTATTATTGTGGTAATAATTAACCCAAGAGGTATTTTTATGATTTTTTTCATGTTAAATATGAGTTCGCTGGGATTTTACTCAAGATTTGCATCTCATGAATTATCTAAATAAGCTATTTATTCATTCGAAGCGAATCTTTCGCCCAGGACCTGTCCTGTCTTCAAATCCTATGAGCTCGCTGGGATTTTTGAACTATTCGCAATTTGCATTTCGTAGCGTTGTTTTATTCTTGCGCTACTCAAAGCGAATTGCTCACCAGGACCTGTCCTGTCTTTAAATCCTATGAGCTCGCTGGGATTTGAACCCAGGACCCCCGCCTTATCAGAGCGGTGCGCTACCGGGCTGCGCTACGAGCTCACTGTGAAAGTTTAGGGGAATATTGATTTATAAAATTAAGTGTTAGAAGGTCTTAGAGTGTGGTCAATCAATATCTAGAGTGAATTCTTTGCCTGCCTCATTTTGGATAATTATTTTATTATTCTTAATTTTTATTGAAGTGATGTATACTTCTTGAATATCAGATTCTAATCCAAGAACATATTTTTGTTTGTAAATCTCTTTGAGCCATATTCGTTCATTGGTTTTAACATTAATGGCTTCTACATATCCTCCGACATGTTTCATATTCTCTGTATCTCCAACAAAATGGGGCACAGAGTACCTCACTCCCTTATGAATTATAGGTTCAATATTTTTTGGTTTTATTCTTGACATAGGATATTTTGAGTAATTTTATTATGCCTTTATCTCGAGAAAGAGTTTCTCGTTTCTGAGGTTGTATTCAATTACTTCGACAGTCATTGGGATATACTTAACATAGCAATAGTCTTTACTATAGGCTTTGATTTCTATTCCTGATGCGAGGGTGGTTATTATGACATCCTTCTTTTGTTTGACTCCGGGGGTGTCTATGATATAAATTATCCTGTTATCCAAACGTTTTATAGATGATTCTGCTTCGACTTTTGGAAGTGTTATTCTTCTTTTCATTTCTTCTTCAGAAATTGGAATTATTATCTCCTTTCTTACTTCTGCCAATTCTGATTGTGGGTGTTGTTGTATCATTGGTGGTTTCCCCCTAATTACTTTTATCTGGATTTTCCTATTTGGGTTCTGGTTCATTGTCATATCATTCATTATCTTATTCAAATCTTCATTTTTCATTAATTCTTCTATTAATGGTCCGGCTATTTTTTCAAGTCCAAAGGGAAGCTTTAATTCTCGAGGTATTTGGTTTGTGTTGTCTTCTCTTCCAAGCATCCCATAATTTTCCTTCTCTTCTCTTTCTTTAAATGATTTTCCACAATGAGGGCAGAAGTTAAACCTTCTTTCAATTTTTATAGCACATGCCGGACATTTTTTCTTTAACATTTTAATAGAAGAGGTTCTCCCTATTTAAAATTTGTCTATAGGTTGTTTAGGGTGTTATCTTTGAGTATTATGTTCTACTTTTTGGACTAGGTGTTCTAGATGATGAACTTCTCGGACGATACCTTGCATTGGAACAAATTCCCTTATCATATAATGTGAAGAGAATTTCTTTACATGCCTAACTTCTGTTAAATATCTTAGTCCTACTAGGGCAACGAGTAATCTCAAAATTGCTGAGACTAAGAATACAAAGAGTATTGAGCTCATGAAAGATATGTTTAAGGAAACCAATAAGGAACCAATTAGGGACCCTAAAAACATTCCAACTCCTACAAATAAATTTAGGTAAGAAAGCCCATAACTTCTTTTTCTTTGACTTACTGAATCATAAATATAATTATTCGCAGAGAGATTGTAGCCGGCCCACGCAAAACCACCCGTAATTCCGGGTACGATGAGGAGATAGATTTTAACTGCTGTTGGGTTTGTGATTAATGCAGATAATAACCAGGCTATTGGTGTCGTGAACATTATCCAAGAACAAATTTTCATTATCTTTATATTGCCAAATTTATCAGATGCTTTTCCAAGAAGGGGGAGGAAAAGAAGCTGAAATGCAGTTCCGGAGACAACAATTGCTGTAAACCAGACATATGAAAATCCTAAATTTCTAAGCATGTAAACAGTCCAAAATGGTGTTGCGATTCCAATTGCTAGGCTGAAAACACCTCTAAAAATAGTAAATCTCCCAAATGGAGTAGAGGTACAAGTAGAAAGAAATTGTTTCAGGCTGAAATAGTCTTTTTTTCTTACAATTATTTTTGGTTCATATTGTTTAGAGATTAAACTTCGACCCCATATTTTTAGGATAGAGGACATTACAAAAAGTAGCCCAAAACCTAAAAGTGTGTATCCTAATAAATCTCCTTGGCTTTCTCCAAGCTTTTTGAAGCCATCAAGGATAATGGCCCCAATGACTATTGTTAAAAGACCAAAGAATCCAGCCATGCCATTTCTCTTTGAAAAATATTTTCCTCTTCTTTCTTCTTGGACTAAAGAACCCATCCAAGAGAACCAGGCCATTTGTGAAACTGAAAATAAAGAATAATAAATTCCCACTAATGCAATTAATATCCAGACCATGTGGGGGATACCTATGTAGAATAAATAGCCAGTTAGTATCATAGGAATCCATAAGAGTATTCTACATAACTCCATTACTCTTACAATTTTTTTTCTTGAAAAGTATCTTAGTAGGTTCGCTGCTTTTAGTTGAACTAAACTTGGTAAAAGATTAATTATTGCGCCAAGTATTCCTACTTGGCTAGCCGTTGCATTCATTGCTATTGCAAATGGAGAGAAATAGGAGAGTCCCACTGCTGTAGCACTTGAGTTAATAGAGCCTTCCTTTAAACTTAGATTCAGACTTTTATCAATTTTCTTCGCAACTATAGGGTGTTCAGCCGTTATCACTTTTTTCATCCCCTTCATAGAATTATCTGTTAGTTGAATATAAAAAACTAACTAAAATAAAAATATTTTATTGGATTAGCCTATTAGGACGCTTCTTTCTGTTTCGTCTCTGCTTCTGGCTAGTTTGTAACTGATGTCCATTAATTCCCCATATAGCCTTTCTGCTACTGCCGGTGTAAATCCTAGGTCTGTCATGACACCCATATAATCATCGCCAGTTAGTCTTCGGCCTTCATGCATTCCAAAGTAAAGGTGGGTTTCTGATTCTAGTCTTTTTTCAGCTATCATTCCTTCGAGGATTGTCCCGTGAGTGGGATATTCTTGTTTAAACATCTCTACTCCATCTCTCATTCCTCGGGCTTTCATCGTGTCTTCGCTTTCTATTCTGCCATAGGCCCTGTCGCCAACAAAACTTCCACCAAATTCTGAAAGGTCTATTGCCTTAGCTAGTTTTGGTTTTGCTCTTTTGAGCTTTCCGGACATACTTGAGATTGGTTTGTCAATTCTATCTGTTGCTATCAGTTGGATTAGTTGTCTTTCTGTGTTTCCCATGTTTTGCCTCCATGTTATTTAGTTAATCATTGAAGTCAAAAATTACTTTTAGTTTTATGAGGTGAGTCGATTCACCTCAATATTTATAAATCAAAAACCCATAGAATTGTATGATTGATTTGACAAGGGCGGGTTTAACTGAGAGTGAATCTAAAGTTTACTTGGCTTTGCTTGATTTGGGCCCTAGTCTTGCAGGACAAATTGCAAGAAAGGCTGGACTTCACCGTCGGACTGTTTATGATACGACTGAAATGTTGATTAATAAGGGGCTGATTGGATATATTTTACAAAATAATCGCCGACTTTTTCAGGCAGAGAATCCAAATAGGATTTTAAAAATTCTTCAAGAAAAACAAGATATTTTAACCCCTATGATTTCTGAACTTCAGATAAAGTATTCTAAGACTAATGAAAAAAAGGAGACTAATTTTTATAAGGGGAAAGAGGGGTTGAAGACAGTATTTGAGGACCAACTGAACGAAAAAGAGATTTTGATTCTAGGTGCAAATGAAAATGCTTCTGATGTTTTGCAGTATTATTTTAAATGGTATAATGAAAAGAGGGTTGCAAGGAAGATTAAGACAAGGATTATTGCCAGGTCTCGAAAGTTTTCAAAAATGAAGAATGCGGAGATAAGATATCTGCCAGGGAAGTACGCTAGTCCTTTGGCAATTAATATTTATGGAGATAAAACAGCAATTATTCTTTGGGCCTCACAGCCCCTAGCAATAGTAATTAAAAATAGAGAAATTTCAGAGGAATATAAAAATTATTTTGAATTGATTTGGAAAATGGCGAAAGAATAAATGCGCGAGCCTGGGCAATAAGTTGCAGACCTCTCCGAGGCCAATTTCACACAGGGTTCACCCAGTAGTGACCTCTGGTGAGGTCATTCCCTAATACAAATGCGCGAGCCGGGAATTGAACCCGGGTCCCGAGCTTGGGAAGCTCATATGCTACCACTATACCACTCACGCGAGGTTTTTTCGTGAGTTGTATTCTCGAGCCCAGGAAGGGCACTTTATACCACTCACGCAATGTTCATATGAAATTTCTTGGATGGCTAACTTTAAATATCTTATAGATTTGTGTGGGTTATGGCAAAGAATAAATTTTATGTAACTACAGCAATTGACTATGTGAATGCTGAACCACACATTGGTCATGCTTATCAGAAAGTTGTAGCTGATGCTCTGGCCCGATGGAACCGATTGATTGGTCGAGATGTTCTGTTTGTGACTGGTACTGATGAACATGGGAAGAAAGTTGCTGAATCGGCGGCTAAAATTGGAATTCCGGTGAGAGAGTTTGTTGATGAAACGGTTAAAAAGTTTAAAGAAAGTTGGAAAATTTTGAATGTTGTTCCCGACAGATTTATTAGAACTACAGATAAAGACCATGAAAAAGTAGTTATCAATTTTATTAAAAAGTGTGACAAGGCGGAGGATATCTACAAGGGAGAGTATACTGGACTTTATTGCACTGGTTGTGAAGCGTATTATACTGAAAAAGATGTTGTGGAGGGAGTATGTCCCTTCCATAATCGTCCACTAGAACAGATAAATGAGGAAACTTATTTTTTTAAGCTTTCAAAATACTCTAAGTTTCTCCTAGATTTTTATAAAAATAATCCAAATTTTATTACACCAAAGTCAAAGAGAAAAGAAATTGAAAATAAGATAAATGAAGGTCTTCGAGACCTTTCAATAACAAGGACAAACTTTGATTGGGGGATTCCCTTTCCATTAGACAAGAAACATGTAGTCTATGTTTGGTTTGATGCTTTGATAAATTATTATACAGCGACGAGAAAAAAAGGTCTTGAGGAGTTTTGGGATGGAGAGGTTGTACATATTCTAGGAAAAGATAATACTTGGTTTCATACTGTTTATTGGCCAGCAATGTTGAAATCTGCAGGGATTAAAGAACCAACAATAACAATTAATCATGGATTTTTAACATTTAATGGGCAGAAGATTTCTAAATCTCTTGGGAATTCAATTTCTCCAAAAGTTTTGGTTGAGAAATACGGTTCCGATACTGTTCGTTATTTTTTATTAAGACATTTTTCTTTTATTAGTGGAAGTGATGGAGATTTTTCTGAGAATGCTTTAGTTGAAAGACATAATAATGAGCTTGCGAATAAGTTGGGAAATCTTGTTTCGAGAGTTTCTGCTCTTGTGGAAAAATATGGAATCGTTAAAACTGAGAATAAATTAATTAAAAAGTTTAATCTAAAAGCTGTTGAGAAATATTTTTCAGAGTATAAGGTTGACCAGGCCCTCAATGAGATTTTTGCTTTTATTGATGTTTGTAATGAATATGTGCAGAGTAAAAAGCCTTGGGAGACGGGAGATAA